>JAWLCW010000015.1:0-17182 GCA_041686935.1 Mariniphaga sp.
TCACTTTTTCACCGGGCGACGCGCAGGCATTCATGATGGTTGGAAAAGCGCTGATGGCAGCAGTGGCAAGGGCTGAGTTCCTGATAAATTTTCTTCTGTCGGAATTCATAATATCGTAAAATTAATTTTAGGATTTGAAAACTGTAAATATAAAGGTTCTGCCAGTGAAAAGGAAACGCTTTCCAGTAATTTTTCCCGATTTTCTGACTTTTATCATCTTTGACTGACCGTTTAGTCATTTTTAACAATTTATTAACACGTGAACCGATCCGGATTTCAAAAATCAATTTTACATTTGACCAACCGTTCAGTCAAAAAAATTAATAATTAAAACACCATGCCTCGAAGTCAGGAACAATACGATGAAATCAGAAAACAGAAAAAACAACTGATAATGGATACAGCGCTGGAACTGTTTGCCGAAAACGGTTTCCACGCCACAACCATGAGCAAGGTTGCCAAAAAGGCAGGGGTATCGAAAGGTCTCGCCTACAACTATTTCGAAAGCAAACAGGAAATTCTGGATGAAATCATTAAAACAGGGTTCGATTCCATCTATTCGCATTTCGATTTGAACCAGGATGGCATTTTATCCCGAGATGAATTTGAGCATTTCATCCGGAACAGTTTTAATGCGGTTGGAGAAAACCGGAAATTCTGGAAGCTTTATTCTGCCATTGTAATGCAATCTGACATTGCCGAATCAATGATGGAAAAATACGGAGACCGATCCCAAACCATTATGCTAATGCTCAATCAATTTATTAAAACCATGGGAAGCAAAGATCCTGAAGGTGATCTGATGGTCATCAGTTCACTGGTAAAAGGATCGCTTCTGGTGGTAATTTCCGCACCCGAATTTTTCCCGCTAAAACAACTGGAAGATAAAGTTACAGAAGCCTGTTTCAGGTTAATAACAACTAAATAATTCACCATGAAAACAATTTTGACATTTATCGCTGCAAGTCTGTTTTCATTCAGTGCTGCTACACAGGATGTTGCAGAAATCATTAGAAAGGCTGATGAAAAATTCAGGGGCGAATCGAGCCGCGGCCAAACCACCATGATCATTGAACGCCCCAACTGGAGCCGCGAAATTTCCATGAAAACCTGGTCGCTGGGCAACGACTATTCCATGATTTACATTACCGCTCCGGCGAAAGAAAAGGGTCAGGTTTTTCTGAAACGCGAAAACGAAATGTGGAACTGGGTACCCACCATCGAACGGATGATAAAAATTCCGCCTTCGATGATGATGCAGTCGTGGATGGGTTCGGATTTTACCAACGACGACCTGGTGCGTGAATCGTCATTTGAAAAAGACTACTACCACAAACTGCTGGGGGAAGAACCTGTTGAAGGTTACGATTGCTACAAAATTGAACTCATTCCAAAACCAGATGCACCGGTGGTTTGGGGAAAAATACTGATGTGGATTTCTAAAAACGAATACCACTGGCTGAAAGCCGAGTTTTACGACGAGGATGAAACCCTGGTAAACATCGAAATTCTTTCTGAAATTAAAATTATGGACGACCGTGAAATGCCTACGCGCATGGAAATGATTCCGGCGGATAAGGAAGGGCATAAAACCGTTTTGATTTTTGATGAAATCGAGTTCAATGTGAATTTGGATGAATCGTTCTTTTCGCAACAGAATATGAGGAGAATAAGATAAATGCGTAAATGAATAAAAGCAGAAATGCATGAATCTAAAAAAACATTCATGCAATAATGCAATAATGCATTAAAACCTTGTTACATGAAAACAAACATCAAACTGGCATGGCGTAACCTCTGGAGAAACCGAAGGCGGACCCTTATTGCCGTTTCGTCCATCATTTTCAGTGTGCTGCTGGCATCGTGGATGCGTTCCATGCAGGAAGGGTCGTATGAAAGTATGATCGACAATGTGGTTAAGTACTACTCGGGCTATTTGCAGGTTCAGGATTCGGCCTACTGGGAAGAACGGACGCTGGAAAACAGTATGGAATTTTCGCCCGAGCTCAAAAAGAAAATTGAAAGTGTTGAAGATGTAACCCTGGTTTCACACCGTCTGGAATCTTTTGCACTGGCTGCCAATCACCAGCACAGCAAACCAGCTATGGTGCTCGGCATTGAACCCGAATCGGAAGACCGGATTACAAACATTTCCGGAAGAATGAATGAGGGTTCATTTTTACAACCAGACGACAAAAGTGTGGTGCTGGGAAAAGGACTGGCCGACTTTCTGAATCTGAGTGTAGGCGACACACTGGTAATGATTGGACAGGGTTTTCGGGGAATCAGTGCCAACGGACTTTTCCCCATAAAAGGCATCATGGCACATCCCAACCCCGAATTTGACAAACGACTGGTTTTTATGGAAATTGAAACAGCACGAGAGTTCTACTCGGCTTACGGCATGTCCACTTCACTTGTTGTGATGACCGACGACCATTACCAGGTGGACCACCTCAAAACCGATATCGGAAACTTGCTTTCACCGGAAAAAACAGTACTTACCTGGATTGATATGCAGCCCGAAATAGAGCAACTCATTCAAAGCGACCGGGCCGGAGGAATTATTATGCTCGCAATATTGTACCTGGTTATTGCTTTTGGAATGTTCAGCGTTATTATGATGATGGTAAAAGAGCGTCGCCGTGAGTTTGGAGTCATCCATGCTGTTGGCATGAAAAAACGCAAAATGGCCATTGTGGTTTTGTTCGAAACGCTCTTCATTGGAATTATAGGCTGTACCATCGGGTTGATGGTAAGTTATCTGTTTTGCCTCTGGTTTTACAACAATCCAATTCCGCTAACGGGTGAAATGGCAAGTGCTACAGAACAATATGGTATGGAACCTTACATGTTCTTTTCTATTCAACCTTCGCTGTTCTATAATCAGATGATTCTGGTATTTTTCATCAGTCTGTTCATTGCCATTTTCCCGGTGTACAACATTTACCGGCTAAAAATAACATCAGCTTTGCGGGCGTGAAGAAGAAGCGGGAAGCACGGAGTGGGAAGCAGGAAGCGGGAAGCACGGAGCGGAAAAACGGAGTGGGAAGCTCGAAGTTGGTAATAAAAAACTAATGACCAGTGACCGATGACGTATAACGAAACTTTTAAACGTGAAACTCGAAACTTGAAACTCGGAACTTGAAACTTGGAACTTTTGCCGAAGGTATTCCTTCGGAAGAACTAAAAACTCGAAACTTTAAACAAAAAGATATGATTTGGTCTATTGCATGGAGAAACGTTTGGCGCAACAAGTTACGCAGTATCATTATGATTGCGGCTATCGCGCTCGGTCTGTTTGCCGGTGTGTTTACCATGGCGTTTATGCAGGGGGCTGTGGATGCGCGCATCGATTCGGCTACCAAAACCGAATTGGCCCACCTGCAGATTCACGATCCGGATTTTTTGGTCAACAACGACATAGCATTCAAAATTGAAAATGCAGATGAATTCCTTGGAAAAATCGGAACCCTCGATTCAGTGGTAGCAGCAAGTAAACGGTTAATCGCTGAACCATTTATAATGGCCGCCCATGGAACCGGTGGCGGTAAACTGATTGGTGTGATTCCCGAACAGGAAAAAATGGTTACCGACATTTGGGAAAAAATTATTGACGGCGCTTACCTGGAACACGAAAGCCGCATGCCGCCTGTGTTAGTGGGCGAAAAACTGGCCAAACGGTTGCGTCTGAGGATAGGAACGCGAATTAATATGCAAATGGTTGACCGGAACGGCAACTTATCCATCAAAGGGTATAGGGTGAGCGGAATTTATCGTACTACCAACACCAGCTATGATGAATCGACATTGTTTGTAAAGTTCGAAGATTTGCAGGCTCAACTGGGAATGGAAGAAAACTCGGCGCATGAAATTGCAGTTTTGCTCGAAAACGGAAATGAAGCAGCCGCAGTTAAACCTTCCATTCAAAAAATAGCGGAAAACTACGAAGTGCAAACCTGGAAAGAGCTAAGTCCTGAAATGTCGCTGCTTACCGATTCCATGGACCAGTACATGTACATTTTCATTCTGATAATATTGCTGGCTCTTTGCTTTGGTATCATTAACACCATGCTGATGGCGGTTCTGGAACGGATAAAAGAAATCGGGATGCTTATGGCAGTGGGCATGAATAAAAGGCGAATTTTTTCCATGATTATACTGGAATCGGTTTTGCTTACCGTTTCCGGCGGAATGCTTGGGATGTTAATTGGATCAGTGGTTACCAAATTTTTTGAAACCCGGCCCATAAACCTCGCCATGTTTGCAGAAGGTTTGGAAAGCTACGGTTTTGCGTCGCAAATCTACACTTCCCTTCAGGGAGAGACACTGGTAACCATTGGCATTCTGGTGATAATAACCGGCGTACTTTCGGCTGTATGGCCGGCCCGGAAGGCGTTAAAGCTGAATCCGGCGGAAGCGACAAGGACGGAGTAAGGAAAGCCTCCCCCGCCCCTCCAAAGGAGGGGAGAAAGAAAATGAGATTTGTGCAGATTTATTGAGATTATATTTAATAACATTAAAAACATGAAAATTATAGAAATCAAAAACCTGAAAAAAACGTACGAGGACAATTCCGTTCCCGTACATGCTGTGAATGGTGTTGACCTTTCAATCGAGGAAGGCGAATTTACTGCGATTGTGGGTCCGTCGGGTTCCGGGAAAACCACGTTGCTGAATGTGGTGGGCGGTCTCGACGATGCCACGGAAGGAATCGTTACCATCAACGGGGTGGAAATCAACAAACTTTCGTCGCGAAAGCTAACCGATTTTCGCATGAATAACATCGGTTTTGTATTTCAGGCCTACAACCTGATTCCGGTACTTACCGCCAAAGAAAATGTGGAGTTTGTAATGCACTTGCAGGGGGCAAAAAAAGCGCACCGTGAAGCACGTGCAACCGAATTACTGCAAGCAGTTGGGTTAGGCGAAATGATGGATCGCCGGCCGTCGAAGCTTTCCGGCGGGCAGCAGCAACGCGTGGCTGTGGCCAGGGCGCTGGCCTCGAAACCGAAGTTTGTGCTGGCTGATGAACCTACCGCCAACCTTGATTCAAAATCGACGGAAAACCTGCTCGATATTATGGAGCGACTTAATAAAGAGGAAAAAATTACGTTTATATTTTCAACGCACGACCAGCGGGTGGTGAACAAAGCGCGCCGCGTGGTTACGCTCGAAGACGGAAAAATAAAAAGCGATATCACAAAAAGTTAAAGTCAATGAGAACAATGGTAACACTTCTGCTCGTCCTGTTTTTTCAGGTTTCCCTGGCAAATGTCCCAAATATTCCGGCACATTCGGGATGGGAAATTTCCACATTAAACACAGCTTCAGAAGCAAGTTACCTTACACCGCTGGAAAAAGAGATTATTCTGGAAATCAATAAACTTCGATCGGATCCTGCACGGTATGCCAACGACTACATCTCACCGCTGGCAAAAAAATACGACCGCCGTCTGCTTTACTACCCGGGCGACCAGCCGCTACTCACCAAAGAGGGCGTGAATGCATTGTACGAATGTGTGCGCGACCTGAAACGTCAACAACCGCTATCTATCATTTACCCAAGTGAAGGACTTACCCTGGCTGCCCGCGACCATGTAAACGACCAGTCGAAAACCGGACGCACCGGGCACCAGGGCAGCGATAACAGCAACATGCGCGCCCGCATCGAGCGCTACGGGAAGTGGGAAGTTCGCATTGCCGAGAATATTGCTTATGGCGCAAAAACGGCACAGCAAATTGTAATCTATCTGCTCATCGACGATGGCGTGAGCGACCGCGGTCACCGAAAAAACCTTCTGAACTCCAATTTCAGAATGGTGGGCGTGGCCACCGGAAACCATCCGAAATACGGACTGATGAGCGTTATGGATTTTGCCGGAGGATTCAAAACAACCGAAAAATGAACCGACTGAAATATATTTTATCTTTTTTCATTCTGATTTATATTGAAGGAAATGCCCAACTGCAAAAATTCACGGCCAGCGGCTATGTAAAAGACTTGTACATGTATTACAAGCCTGAAAACCCGGTACCCGGAATCGATGCCGATCACTTGTCGTCGAATCTCATTCACAACCGACTTAATTTCAAATGGTATGCCTCCGGTGAATTTACGTTTGCGGTGGAAGCCAGAAACCGCCTGTTTTGCGGACAACTGGTGCGCGAATTTCCGTTATACAAAGATTTTGTGGATACCGACCCAGGTTATTTCAATTTATCCAAAACAGTTGCATCCGGCAAGGGATGGTTTTTACATTCCATGATTGACCGTGCCTGGATGGATTTCACCAAAGGAAAATGGCAAATCACCGCCGGGCGGCAACGCGTCAACTGGGGTATCAACCTGGTTTGGAATCCCAATGATATTTTCAATACCTTCGATTATTTCGATTTTGATTACGAGGAACGCCCGGGATCCGACGCGCTGAAAGTTCAATACTACACCGGAGTTACATCCTCTGCCGAACTGGTTTACAAACTTCAGCGAATTGACCTGGAGGATAAAACCGAATCGACCTTTGCCGGAAGGTATCGTTTTTCAAAATTCCGGTATGATTTTCAGTTCATCGGCGGCTGGATGCCTGAAGACTTTGTTTTGGGCGGTGGCTGGATGGGTGACATCAAAGGCGGCGGTTTTCGCGGAGAAGTATCCTGGTTCATTCCAAAAGAAAAAAACAGCGGCAGCAAAGAAGCCCTGGTGGCCACCGTTTCGGGCGATTACACCTTCAGAAACAGTTTGTATGCACATGCAGCCGTTTTATACAACAGTCTGGGCGTTACCGGAAAAGCCGGCACACGCGAATTTTTCGACCAGAACATTTCAGCCAAACAATTGTCGCCTGCCCGTTGCAATGTATTCGGACAACTCTCCTACCCTTTCACACCGCTCTTTTCAGGCAGCTTTTCAGGAATGGTCAATCCTTCCGATGGTTCTTCGTTCATGGGCCCGGCACTAACATATTCCCTCGGAAATAATTTGGAACTGATGGCAACCGGCCAGTTGTTTTTCGGCAATGAAGGCACCGAATATGGAGAATTGGGGAAAGCGGTTTATGGCAGGTTGAAATGGGCATTTTAGCTCCAAATGCAAAATAATCAGGATAAATTCCACATTAAAAACCCAATCGTTTAGTTTTTTGAAAAAAAGGTATTTATTTTGCTCCGTTAAACAGAATGATAATTTTTATGCTGGTTTGGGAAAATGAAGAATACATACCTTGATCTCATCGAACAATCGTACTATTTTCCGCAGGAAGGATTCGACCTGCAGGATGGTAATCTCACTTTCTACGGCGTTTCGCTGAAGTACCTCATCGAAAAATACGGCACCCCGTTCAGGCTCATGTATCTGCCACGCATCGGGGACCAGATAAAGAAGGCCCGGAACCTCTTCAGGCGGGCCATGAAAGCCACAAATTATCAGGGTGAATACCATTACTGTTACTGCACTAAATGCAGCCACTTTCACCATGTAGTTAACAAGGCGCTGCAGTACAACGTGAACCTGGAAACTTCCTCTTCGTTCGATATCGATTTAATCCTGAACCTTTACAATCAGGGGAAACTCGAAAAAGATTTGAAAATTGTACACAACGGGTATAAAACAGAAGAATACATCCGGAAAATTATCGACCTCACCGATTTGGGGTTTGAAAACTCAACCATTGTGCTCGACAATAAAAATGAATTAAAGAAAATTCTGGCTTACGCCAATGGCAAAAAAGTAAAAATCGGAATCCGCAAAGCCATTGACGAAGAACCTCAGAGTGCATATTACACCTCTCGTTTGGGAATTCGGTCATCAGAAGTTTTGGAGTTTTACCGGAACTACATTCAGGATAAAGAAAATATTGAATTATCGATGCTCCACTTTTTTGTGGATTCGGGAATTAAAGACACGTTGTATTACTGGGGCGAATTCCAGAAATCGGTGAAACTTTACATCGAACTGAAAAAAGAATGCCCCACGCTGAATGCCATCAACCTGGGCGGCGGATTTCCCATTCGCAGCCACCTCGGGTTTGAATACGATTACGAGTACATGATTCGCGAAATTGTGAACAACATTAAGGATGCATGTAACGCCGAAGGGATTGAAGAACCTGATATTTACACCGAATTTGGAAAATATACGGTAGGCGAAAGCGGCGCCACCATTTTTTCTGTGCTGGAACAAAAACAGCAAAACGACGCCGAACTGTGGTACATCATCGACAACAGTTTGATGAATACCATTCCCGATGCGTGGTCTATTTTTGAAAAGTTCATTTTGCTGCCCATCAACAAGTGGAACAACGAATATACCCGCGTGAGTATTGGCGGCATCAGTTGCGACCATTCGGATTATTACAACTCCGAAGACCTGAACCAGCAAATTATGCTGCCACGGTATTCCTCGCGCGAAAAAGAGCCACTTTACCTGGGCTTTTTCCACACCGGTGCCTATCAGGATTCCATCAGCGGGTATGGCGGAATCAAACACTGCCTCATTCCTGCACCAAAGCACGTTATCATCGATCGCGACGAAACCGGTAACTTTGTGGATTATGTGTACCGCACCGAACAAACGGTGGAAGACATGTTCAAAATATTGGGATACAACACCCCGCAATAAAACGAAAACAGGCCGGAATTTCCGGCCTGTTTTCGTTTTACAGGGATTACTTCTCGGGCAACTTTCTTTTATTATCCGTTTCCGTTTTTCTTGTCGAGCATTAGCAGGGAGTTGACAACCACTTCGGTGATGTAATGTTTTTCGCCGTTTTTATCGTCGTACGACCTGTTGGTGAGTTTACCTTCCACGGCAATTTCCGAACCTTTTTTCAGGTAATTCTCAACAATATCGGCCTGTTTTCCCCAGGCAACCAGCCGGTGCCAGGTGGTTTCCGATTGTTTTTCACCGTTACTGTCGCGGTAAATTTCGTTGGTTGCTATAGAAAAAGTAGCAACTTTTTTTCCACTGTCCAACTTTCTCACTTTTGGGTTTTCGCCCAGGTGACCGATAAGCCTGACGCTGTTTCTTAATGCATTCATGATTCAAAATTTTAAATTAATAATTAGAACGAAATTGTACGTCAAAGGTAAAGCAGCTCTAAAAAGTTAGCCGGTAATTAAACATTTGTAACCGGTTATAAGCGATTGTAAACGTTTGCAAACGGATAGATTTTTGTATATTAGCGGTTTATCAAACCAAAACGAAATAAAAATGGAACACAGAAAATGTCTGGAATGTAACGAACCTCTGCGTGGCAGGGCCGACCAGAAGTTTTGCAGTGATGCCTGCCGGAATGCATACAACAACCAGAAACTGGGAAGCACCACCAATTATATCCGAAAAATCAACCGCATTTTAAAAAAGAACCATTCCATTTTAAAGGAACTGAATCCCGATGAAAAAACCACAACCTATAAAAATGTGATGGTAAAACAGGGGTTCAACTTCAACCACTTTACTCATATTTACAAAACCCGCAATGGGAGGGTTTACTATTTCTGCTACGACCAGGGATTTTCGGCTCTGGAAAACAATAAGTTCCTGCTGGTAAGAAAAGAAGATTGAAAAATTACATTCAACTTCTTGGAAAATCCAAATTCCTGTGACAAATTTGTCTGCTTAAACTTAAATCTGTAAAAAATGAAAAAAATATTGATTTTAATGCTGCTGGTCATTTTCACCACAACTGTTTTTCAGGCAACTGCGGCACCTGTAAAAGAAGATTTTTTAGGCGAGTGGAAATTTGAAAGTCCTCATGCACCCTATGGTTACAACAAAGGGTCCATTGTTTTTTCGGAGAAAGAAGGAGCTTTGGCCGGCGAAATCAAATTTACCGACGGAACAAAGGTAGAGGCGAAAAACATCAAGTACGAAGAAGGCGTTTTGAAATTCAGCATCAGCGTAGAATACAGCTACATTCCCATTAAAGCAACCATAGAAGGTAACAAAATGAAAGGAACGGTCAACACACCCGAGGGAGACATGCCGTTTGAAGCCACAAAAGAAGGTGAAAAATAATTTGAGAATTCATGCCTTTGAACACGCCCCTTTTGAGGGAGTGGGATGTATTGGCGACTGGGCACGGGACAGGGGGCACTATTTGCGTTCTACACTTCTGTACAACAGTGAACAACTTCCTAACCCAGACGAATTTGACTGGCTTATTATTATGGGCGGTCCCATGGGTATTTACGACGAACATCAATTTCCCTGGTTAAAAGAGGAAAAAGTATTCATAAAAAAAGCTGTTGATGCAAATAAAACGGTAATTGGAATTTGCCTGGGCTCACAGTTGATTGCCAACATTTTGGGCGCCAAAGTTTACAAAAACCCGCAAGTTGAAATTGGTTGGTTCGATGTAATTCGGGAAAAAGAAAGTTATCAAACAGATTTGCTGGCAGGCTTTGATTATAAAATGAAAGTTTTCCTCTGGCACGGCGACACTTTTGAACTCCCGGATGGTGCGATTCCGCTTTTTCGGTCGGAGGCTTGCAAAAATCAGGGTTATCTCTACAAAAACAATGTACTTGGTTTGCAATTTCATTTTGAGATGACAGAAATGGGGATTGCAGAAATTTTAGCTGCTGAAGATGAGAAACTTCCTTCCGGAAAATATGTACAAACAATGGAAAAAATCCTTTCCAGGCGGGATCATATTGCAGCAAACAACGATAAAATGTACTTGCTTTTAGACAGATTAAGTGACAGCAGCAAACCAAAAAAATTGAAACAGGAAAGAATCAAAAAGGAATCAACCCTGTTTCAACATACAAAATAAGTTATCTCTCCAGCTTGATCACTTCGCTGCCGGCCAGCAAATAGGCTCCTGTTCCATAAACTTCCCAGCTCTCGGCTGAGAAATTTTTGCGTGGGTCGGCGCCAATAGGCTGCACCCAACCTACACGGCCATCGGGCTGAATCAGTGAATTCAAACCTATCCAGGCTTTTTCAACCACCGGTAAATATTTATCCTGGTCAAGAATTCCATTGTTAATCCCCCAGGCCAATGCGTAGGTAAAAAATCCGGAACCACTTGCTTCGCCTCCAGGATAAGAATTTGGGTCGAGTAGGCTGGCACGCCACAAACCGTCTTTCTGTTGCAGCAAAACAATTTTTTCAACCATTTCCATGTAATTCTGAAGATAAAAATCGCGGGTTGGCCAGTTTTCAGGCAGCTCTTCCAAAACACGAACCAGACCGCCCATCACCCAACCGTTTCCGCGCGACCAAAAAATCTTTTTCCCGTTGGCTTCCTTAATTATTTCCACGTCCGGCTCATCCCATTTGTACCGAATATCGCGGGCATACAAATTCTCATCCTTGTCGTAAAGCAGGTCATAACATTCCTGAAAAAGTTTGTCGTTTAGTTCAAAATATTTTTTATCATTCAAAGTGACCCCTAATTTTACCAATGCAGGCGGCGCCATAAACAGTGCATCGCACCACCACCAGGTAACTTTTCTGATACCGCCAGTTTCGTAAGGTGTCGCCATAAATTCATCCATCGTTTCAATAAACGGTTGAATCATTTTCTTTTCGTTGGAAATCCGGTACATATCAATGTAAGTCTGACAAATTACATGGTCATCGGCATGGTGCAGCCTCGGGCCGGGTTTCCACTTGTTGGATTCGCCCATTGCATTAACAGCCTTGTAAATGTTTTCGCTTTCCAGCGTTTCGTACGCAGCAAAAACACCGGCGTAAAAAGCACCATTAGTCCAGTCCCACAATTTGTGTTTCGGATGCTGCAATTGCCAGTCGAGGGCAGTACGCATGGTTGTTTTAATGTAGGAATCTTCAAAATACTTTTCATTTTCAGACTGTTGTGCGGTTATTGTTCCTGCAATAAATAAGACAGTAAGAGTTACAGCAAGTAGTTTTTTCATGGTTGAATTACTATTTAAAATTCATGATACAAGTATATGCAATCGATTGCTATTTTCAAAGAAAAAAGCTAAAATTCAACCTTTCACTGCGTAAAATTATTTTTAACATTTGGTTTTATATTTTTGCTGCATTGCGTGAAATGAAATTAATCACTAATATTGCACAAAGAAAAGTTAAGTATGAATTACGGATTGGGACATCACGGCCATCATTACAAAACCTAACATTGGTAGGTCAGGGTTGTTTTGTCGTAGTTTTTAAAAGATATTGAACCAGAGGCTTGCCAGTAAGGCAGGCCTTTTTCGTGAGATAAAGTTTTTACGAGTTTATTAGCGAAGTAAAAACTTATTATCGAACGAATCCCGAGAGCGAAGCGATTCGGGATCTCTCACAATTAATTGAGAAATTGAAAAGACAAAAAGATATGAAAAAATTGAAAATTGCCATTCAAACCAAAGGCAGGTTAAACGAAGATTCCATGAAACTGATTCAGGAATCGGGAATCGATTTAACCATCGGAAGGAGAAAACTGGTATCGGAAGCGGGAAACTTCCCCATAGAAGCGTTGTTCCTGCGCGACGATGACATACCACAGACCGTGGCCGACGGCGTGGCCGATGTGGGCATTGTGGGCGAAAACGAGATGCTGGAAAAAGGCGAAAACGTAGTCATAGCCAAACGGTTGGGATTCAGTAAATGCCGGTTGTCGCTGGCCATTCCTAAATCGATGGATTACCCCGGACCGGAATTTTTTAACGGAAAAAAAATTGCCACCTCCTACCCCAAAATTTTGCAAAAGTTTTTAAATGAACACAACATAAATGCAGAAATCCATGTCATCAGTGGTTCGGTGGAAATTGCACCGGGAATTGGTCTGGCCGATGCCATTTTCGACATTGTAAGTTCGGGCTCCACACTGGTGAGCAACCGGCTAAAAGAAGTGGAAGTGGTTATACATTCCGAAGCGGTGCTGGTTGCCAAACCGAACCTCTCGCCGGAAAAGCAGGAAATCCTGGATGAACTGATTTTCAGGCTTGAGTCTGTTCAGCGGGCCGAAGGCAAAAAATACATTTTACTGAACACACCCAACGAAAAAATTCAGGAAGTAGCGAGTTTGCTCCCCGGCATGAAAAGCCCCACGGTGGTACCGCTGGCACAGGAAGGCTGGAGTTCCATGCATTCGGTAATTGCCGAAGACGATTTCTGGGAAATTATTGGCAAGCTGAAAAAAGCCGGCGCCGAAGGAATTCTGGTGGTGCCGATTGAGAAAATGATATTTTAGGCAGACATCAGTGCATAGTAATTAGTACAAAGAGTATGAAAACTTATTTCAATCCTGATAAAAACCTTTGGCCCCAAATCCTGCAGCGGCCATTGCTGGATGTTTCGGGTTTGTATGAAACCGTTCAATCGGTTTTAAACGAAATAAAACAATCTGGCGACCGGACTTTGCGAAAATTTACCCAAAAATTTGATGGAGTTGATTTGGAGGAATTTCTGGTTTCGGAGGAAGAATTAGCTGTGGCTGAAAATCAGGTTTCATCTGATTTGAAAAAAGCCATCGAACTGGCTTCTGCAAACATCGAAAAATTTCACGCAGCACAAAAAACGGAAATCCGCGGAGTGAAAACCATGCCGGGCGTTACCTGCTGGCAAAAACCGGTGGCCATCGAAAAGGTTGGATTGTACATTCCCGGAGGAACTGCCCCGCTCTTTTCAACGGTGTTGATGCTGGCCATTCCAGCACGCATTGCAGGATGCAAAGAAATAATTTTGTGCACCCCACCGGGGAAAGACGGAAATATTCACCCGGCAATTTTGTTTGCAGCAAAGTATTCCGGGGTGAAAAAAGTTTTCAAAATGGGTGGCGTTCAGGCCATTGGCGCCATGGCTTACGGAACGGAATCTGTGCCAAAAGTCTATAAAATTTTCGGACCGGGAAACCAATATGTAACTGCGGCCAAACAACTCGTGAGCATGAATGAAGTGGCCATCGACATGCCTGCCGGTCCGTCGGAAGTGATGGTAGTAGCAGATGAAACTTCTAACCCGGCTTTTGTGGCGTCCGACCTGTTATCGCAGGCCGAGCACGGAGCGGACAGTCAGGTTGTTTTGGTTGCAAACAGCCGGGAGTTGGTTGAAAAAGTGAAAACCGAAATCAGCCTGCAGTTGGAAAAACTTCCCCGAAAAGAATTTGCAAAAAAATCACTTGAAAACAGCGTATTGATTGTGATGGAAAATGAACAGGAAACAGTGGAATTAATCAATGAATATGCACCTGAACACCTGATTCTTGCCACAGAAAATCACAACCAACTGGCTGAAAAAGTGATGAATGCAGGTTCGGTCTTTCTGGGAAATTATACACCCGAAAGTGCCGGCGACTATGCCTCGGGAACCAACCATACTTTGCCAACAAACGGCTGGGCTCGCAGTTACAGCGGAGTCAACCTCGACAGTTTTTTGAAAAAAATTACGTTTCAGGAGATTACTGAAAATGGATTAAAATCTATTGGCTCAGCCATTGAAATTATGGCGGCTGCCGAAGAGCTGGAAGCACATAAAAATGCTGTGACACTGCGGTTGAAGGAGATAAGAAGAATTAAATAATAACTTTGTTCAAGGCAACGTCATCCTGAACTTGTTTCAGGATCTGCCTAAAATAGCAGTAAGTTACATATGAAAAAAGGTTACATTTACATAATGTCCAACAAGAACAGAACAACCTAATACATTGGTGTAACCAGTAATTTAAAGAATCGAATAGCAGATCATAAAAATGGAGTTGGGTCAGTTTTTACAAAAAGGTATAACTTGGAGGATTTGATTTATTATGAGGATTTTCCGGATATTTTGCAGGCAATCGACAGAGAAAAACAGTTAAAAAAATGGCACAGAGAGTGGAAATTAAATTTAATTCGCTCAGTGAATCCTGATATGAAGGATTTATTTTGGGAGATAAGATGAATGACGGCTCTGAAGAAATAAAAGTGGATAATAAAAAATGAGGTAAAAGAAAAACAATAATTTTATGAACATAGATAAACTTCTTCGTAAAAACATAAAAACCCTGCAACCCTATTCTTCGGCACGAGACGAATATTCCGGTGAGGCGATGGTTTTTCTGGATGCCAACGAAAATCCGTTTAACCAGCCTTACAACCGCTACCCCGACCCGTTACAGAGGGAACTCAAGGGAAAAATTGCCCTGCTGAAAGATGTGATGCCCGGACAGATTTTCCTCGGCAATGGCAGCGACGAGCCCATCGACCTGCTCATTCGGGCATTTTGCGAACCGGGTGAAGACAATGTTGTCTCCATCGACCCCACTTACGGAATGTACCAGGTGGCGGCGGGCATCAACAATGTGGAGGTAAAAAAAGTATCGCTTACCGAAACGTTTGAACTGGATGCCCAAGAACTCTTGAACGCTATCGATGAAAAAACAAAGCTGGTTTTTCTCTGTTCTCCCAACAATCCAACGGGCAACTGCCTCAGTATAGAGGCGGTTTTGGAAGTGGTGAAAAACTTCGAAGGAATTGTAGTGCTGGACGAAGCTTACATCGACTTTGCACCTGGAAAATCGTTGCTGCCAAATTTAAATGAATACCAAAACCTGGTAATTCTGCAAACATTCTCCAAAGCCTGGGGAATGGCAGGAATCCGGCTGGGAATGGCATTTGCTGTCTCCGAAATTGTTTCGGTTCTCAACAAAATAAAATACCCCTATAACCTGAATATTCTGACCCAGCAAAAAGCACTGGAGTTGATTGAAAACCGCGACAAAGTTGAAAAATGGGTAAAATTACTTATAGCCGAACGCGAAAAAATGAAAACTCTGCTTTCTAACTTTCCCTTTGTGGTGAAAATTTTTCCGTCGGATGCCAATTTTATCCTCGTAAAAATGCACGATGCACACGGCATTTACGAATATCTGAAGGAAAATGGCGTAATTGTACGCGACCGCTCCAAAGTTCATCTTTGTGAGGACAGCCTGCGAATTACCATTGGCAAATCTGAGGAAAACGGGAACTTATTAACAGCGCTGAAGGAATTAATATGATTAAGCTATTTCTTTCATTTAATAACCATTCCTTAAAACCTGTAACATTTACCGAAGGCATTCCTTCGGAAGAACTTTGAACTTTAAATTCGAAACTTTAAACTGTGGTATGAAAAAAGCATTATTTATAGACCGTGACGGTACCCTGATTGTTGAACCGGAAGACGAGCAAATCGACTCGCTGGAAAAGCTGGAGTTTATTCCCGGTGTTTTCCGTAACCTTTTCAACATCCAAAAAAATCTGAATTATGAACTGATCATTGTTTCAAATCAGGATGGTTTGGGAACGGATTCCTACCCGGAAGAAACCTTCTGGCCGGCACAGAATAAAATGCTGAAAGCGTTTGAAAATGAAGGGGTGATTTTCGACGATATCCTCATCGACAAAAGTTTTCCTGCCGACAATGCCCCAACGCGAAAACCCCGGACCGGCTTGATGGGAAAATACATGAACGGCGATTACGATTTGCCTAACAGCTTTGTCATTGGCGACCGGCTAACCGACATCGAACTGGCCAAAAACCTGGGCGCCAAAGGAATTCTAATTAACGATGGAAGTTTGGTCGAAGAGCTTGAAAAAACTGGTCTGGCAGATCATTGCGCCCTGATTACCAGCGACTGGGACGATATTTATGCCTGCGTGGCAGCACCCGAACGAACGGCCGAAGTGAAACGCACCACCAAAGAAACCGACATTTTTGTCATGTTGAATCTGGACGGTTCCGGCGTTTGCAATATTTCTACCGGACTGAACTTTTTCGACCACATGCTGAACCAGATTGGCCGACATGCGGGCGTTGACCTCGAAATTTCGATAAAAGGCGATTTGGAAGTGGACGAGCACCACACCATTGAAGATACCGGGCTGGCATTGGGTGAAGCTTTTCAAAAAGCCGTTGGCAACAAAAAAGGCATGGAACGTTACGGCTTTTGTCTGCCCATGGACGATTGCCTGGCACAGGTGGCCATCGATTTTGGCGGACGGCCCTGGCTGGTATGGGATGCTGAATTCAAACGCGAAAAAGTGGGCGACATGCCCACCGAAATGTTCATTCACTTTTTCAAATCGTTTTCCGATGCTGCAAAGTGTAACCTCAACATCAAAGCTGAAGGTACAAACGAGCACCATAAAATTGAAGCCATTTTTAAAGCGCTGGCCAAAGCCATAAAAATGGCCATTAAAAGAGATTTATTTAATTTTGAATTGCCATCGACAAAAGGAAAACTATGAA
>JAWLCW010000015.1:17282-142451 GCA_041686935.1 Mariniphaga sp.
TTGAAGCCATTTTTAAAGCGCTGGCCAAAGCCATAAAAATGGCCATTAAAAGAGATTTATTTAATTTTGAATTGCCATCGACAAAAGGAAAACTATGAAGACGATAAAGCCACTTCGCGAAAAAAAGAACACAGCTATTTTGCTGATTCACTGCCCGGACAAACAAGGAATTCTGGCCACCGTAACCGAATTCCTGAATAAAAACAAGGGCAACATCATTTACCTCGACCAGCACGTTGACCGGCAGGAAAAAATATTTTACATGCGCGTGGAATGGGAACTGGATGATTTTGCCATTCCGCCAGAGAAAATCGGGGAATATTTCGATACGCTCATCGGGTCGCCGCTGAATATGCACTGGCGACTCTATTTTTCCGATGAAATTCCGCGAATGGCGCTGTTCGTTTCCAAAATGCCGCACTGCCTGTTCGACATCCTGGCGCGATATACCGCCGGCGAGTGGGATGTGAAAATTCCGCTCATCATCAGCAATCACGAACTGCTGAAACCTGTTGCCGACCGTTTTGGTATCGATTTTCACTTTTTCCCGGTTACCGGCGAAAACAAAGATGAACAGGAGAAAAAAGAGATTGAACTACTAAAAAAGCACAATATCAATTTTGTGGTGCTGGCGCGTTATATGCAAATCCTTTCTCAGGATTTTGTAAACCATTTTCCCAACAAAATCATCAACATCCATCACTCCTTTTTACCCGCTTTTGCAGGCGCCAAACCTTACCATGCCGCCCACGAACGCGGGGTGAAAATTATTGGCGCCACCAGCCATTACGTCACATCAGAACTGGATGCAGGCCCCATCATCGAGCAGGATGTAACCCGTTGCAGCCATGTGGATACCATTCAAAACCTTATCCGTAAAGGCCGCGACCTGGAAAAAATTGTGCTTTCGCAGGCCGTTTACAAACATTTACAGCGAAAAATTCTTGTGTATAAAAACAGAACGGTGGTATTCAATTGAAAAATGAGGCTTATTTAGGATGATTCTTAAAAACTTTTTATCGAATTATTTTAACTGATTTGTTAAATTGCCCCCACAAAGACATTTTATTAAATTAAACCTTTTATCATGAAATCAATAACTCTTGCCACCTCTTTAATCTTTCTGTTTTTTTTAAACGCCAAAAGCCAAACTACCGGTTTTGAATGGGCAAAGGGCATCACCTGCTCAGAAGAAATTTCGCCATCTTCAGTTAAAACAGCCAGCGACGGGAATATTTTTGTTGCCGGTGAATTTTCAGACATAGCCGAATTTAATACGGGGCATGAGTCTGTGGTTCTTGAATCTTTTGGTTATGACGATATATTCATTTCAAAATTTAACACCAATGGCCAACTTATTTGGGCAAAAAACATTGGAGGAAAATACAACGATGTTTGCAACAGCATGACTTTGGATGAGAACTGTAACATTTATATTACAGGACGTTTTTCCAGTACGGTTGATTTTAACCCAGGTGAGGGGAATTATGAACTTGAAAGTAACAGCGGAGCTGATATATACATAGCAAAATACGATTCGTCAGGAGTTTTTTTATGGGCTGTCAGAATTGGAGGAGAAGGTTATAATGACGGAGATGATGAAGGAACCTCAATTATAACCGATAACGATGGAAACGTTTTGGTTACCGGATGGTTTCAGGGGACAGTAGATTTTAATCCCGGCGCCGGGGTGCATAACCTTTCAACAGCAAGAGTAAGTTGTTTTATTTTAAAATTATCGGCTGATGGTGAATTCATCTGGGCAGAAAAAATTAACAGTCCGGATGGCGGGGTTGAAGGACATACCATTAGAACCGACTCAAAGAATAATGTTTATGTTTCGGGCTTGTTTAAAGCCACCACTGATTTTAATCCGGGAGAAGGCACCTCTGTTTTGGAACCTGCTGATGACTATGCAGCATTTCTTGTTAAACTCGATAAAAATGCAAATTTCAGGTGGGCCATTCAACCCGGAGGGTATGCCATAAATACCAACTTAGACAAAAAAAGACCTTTTGAAATCGATTCGGAAGGAAATATTATCCTTGCCTTCGATTTTAGGAACACAGTTGACTTTAATCCGACAGAGGAAGAGACGCTTTTAACATCAGATGGCAACTTCACCGATGTATTTATCCAAAAGCTCGATTCGCTGGGAAAACTTTTGTGGGTAAAACAAATTGGTGGCCCTGATTATGAAGCATTGGGCGGGTTGCATCTCGATGAAAATAACAACATATACATAACCGGATATTATACGGGAACAGTTGATTTTGACCCCGGCACCAGCACCTATGAACTCACAGCAGGGAAAGAATGGAATATTGGTTTATATATTGCCAAATATTCACCGGAAGGAAATCTTGTTTGGGCACACCCGATAAACTGGATTGAAAACGACGGGACCTATTCTTATGGTTACGGAAATGACATAACCACCGACATGGCAGGTAATATAATTTCCGTTGGGAAATTCGGCGGGAAGTATAATTTTAATCCCAACGGAATTCCTTCTGTACTAAGCAGTGCCGATACTGAATACAGTTTTTCGGGATATGTAATCAAACTGGATGGCATTACCACGGGCATGAACCATTTTAAAAACGACATTTCTCTTAAATATTACCCAAATCCTTTTACAGATAAAATAACAATTTCGGGAACAATACAATTTGATAATACTGAAGTTTTACTCCGGACAGTTTCCGGTCAAACAATAGTTCATAAAAAAAATATTTCAGGAAATAATATTGAAATAAATACTGGAAATATACCGGCAGGAATTTATTTTCTTGAATTAAACCAGAATGATACTCAGTTTGTTGGAAAAGTAATCAAACATTAGCTATAGTATGTTATCGTTTACATTTGTCATTTATAAAAATTCAAACAGTGGTTTTCCTTTATGGAAGAGATTCAAAATATAGAATTGCAGTTAAATTGGTAAATTTGCAAAAAGAGAAGTTATGGAAGCATTAAAATTTGTTACTAAAATAAGAAGGCATGGAATACTCTTACTGTATTCATTCAGCAATACAAATAATAAATTGAACAAGATATGATAAAAAAATTGCTTTCAATATTCATTTTTTTCCTTGGAATCATTTTAACCACCAGCGCTCAACCCACCGGAATCCCCACACAGGAAATCCCTGCAGACTACGGCTACATCGTAAAAATTGGTCAGCAGATGCCCGACATTACAATGAAGCTGACAGACGGGACAAAAATTACAACTAACGATTTAAAAGGGAAAGTGGTCATGCTGCAGTTCACTGCAAGCTGGTGCGGGGTTTGCCGCAGGAAAATGCCCCACATCGAAAAGGAAATCTGGCAGAAACACAAGAACAACAGCAACTTTGCCCTTATCGGTATCGACATGGACGAACCGCTGAAAACGGTAAAAAAATTTGCTTCCGACATGGAAATCACCTACCCGCTGGCACTCGATCCCGGAGGTAAAATCTTTTACACCTTTGCCGCCAAAGGAGCCGGCGTTACCCGAAACGTAATTATCGACCGTTCCGGCAAAATCGTTTACATGACGCGGCTTTTCAAAGAAGAGGAATTTAATGAGATGGTGGAGGTGATTGATTTGTTGTTGGAAAAATAATCATCGGTCACCGGTCATTGGACAATTGCACAACTTTGAACTTTGAACTTTAAACTTTGAACTGCTCATGAACATCGTCATCATAAAATACAACGCCGGGAACATCGAATCGGTAAATAATGCGCTGAACAGGCTGGGTGTAAATGCAGAAATCACTGGCGACCCGGATAAAATCAGGAATGCTGACAAAGTGATTTTTCCGGGTGTTGGCGAAGCAAGCACTACCATGGAATACCTGCGCAAGCATAAACTTGATGAATTGATTGTTTCCCTAAAACAACCGGTTTTGGGCATTTGTTTGGGACTCCAGCTCATGTGTTCGCACTCCGAAGAAGGTGACACAACCTGTCTCGGCATTTTCGACGAAAAAGTAAAGCGGTTCATTCCAAAACCCGGAGAAGAATTTGTTACTAAAGTTCCGCACATGGGTTGGAATGCCATTTACAATCTGAAAAGCGACCTGTTTTCCAAAGAGCTTGAGAATGAATATGTCTATTTTGTGCATTCCTTTTATGCCGGTTTGGGCGAACACACGGCCGCAACCTGCAATTACATTGAACCGTTCAGCGCCGCGCTGCAAAAAGACAACTTTTACGCCACCCAGTTTCACCCCGAAAAAAGCGGGAAAGTAGGCGCAGCAATTTTGCAAAACTTTTTGAAAATTTAAACGTTAAATCAAATCATGGATAGACTAACGATAATAAAAGTTGGCGGGAAAGTGGTGGAAGATGCCGAATCGCTGAACGCCCTGCTGGATCAGTTCATCAAATTCTCCGGCAATAAAATCCTGGTGCATGGAGGAGGCCGCACCGCCACCGAAATTGCAGCAAAACTGGGCATTGAAACGGAAATGGTGGATGGACGCCGCATTACGGGAAAGTCGATGCTTGATGTGGTAACCATGGTTTACGGTGGCCTGGTCAACAAAAAAATTGTGGCCGGTTTGCAAGCTCGCGGCTGCAATGCCATCGGCCTAACCGGCGCCGATCTGAACCTCATCAGTGCACGTAAACGGCCGGTGCAGGAAATCGATTACGGTTTTGTGGGTGACATAGTGGATGTGAACAGCAGTGAATTGAGAATGCTTATCGGGGAGAATGTGGTACCGGTTATTGCACCGCTTACTCACGACGGGAAAGGACAGCTTTTAAACACCAACGCCGACACCATTGCCGCTTCAATGGCCTCAGAGCTGGCAAACTATTTCAGCGTTTACCTTTTTTACTGCTTCGAAAAAAAAGGCGTACTACTAAATCCTGACGATGAAAGCACAATTATTCCGGAACTGGACACTAAAAAATTTCAGCAATACCAGCAGGAAGGAATAATCAATACCGGTATGATTCCCAAACTCGACAATGGTTTCAGGGCCAAACGGAATGGTGTAAAAGAAGTGCTCATTACCAACCCCGAAAACATGGCAAATGGCAGAGGGACAAGGCTTGTTTAATCAAAATCCCCCTCAATCGCCATTTTTCAATAAGATTATACCATAAAAAATGCCTACATTTGCATAAGTTTCAGATTTGAAATCCTGCGCTTTGTTTACTAATTTTCTTGCTTTCCTTTAGTTAGTTACCGCATGCTTTTAAATCATATTAAATCTTTTACATGCGGCAACTTAAAATCACAAAACAAATAACGCAGCGCGATGACGATGCAATAAACCGTTATTTTAATGAAATCAGCAAATACCCTATGGTATCTGCCGAAGAAGAAGCGGAACTGGCATCGCGTATCAGAGCTGGTGATGACCAGGCTTTGGAAAAACTGGTTGTTGCAAACCTGCGTTTTGTTATTTCTGTTGCCAAACAATATCAAAATCAGGGATTATCCTTCCCCGATTTGATAAACGAAGGAAATCTGGGCCTTGTAAAAGCTGCAAAAAAATTTGATGAAACAAGAGGATTTAAGTTCATTTCGTACGCCGTTTGGTGGATAAGGCAGTCAATTATGCAAGCCATTTCAGAACAGACAAGAATTGTAAGGCTACCGTTGAACCGCCTCTCTTCCATCAATAAAATCAGAAAAGCCATTCCGGTTTTGGAACAGGAATATGAACGGAGACCCACCAATGATGAAATTGCCACTCACCTTGACTTATCATTCGATGAAGTAGAAACAGCAAACAATATCAACAAACGACAGGTTTCATTTGATAAACCATTGTCGAACGAAGGGGATAACGACTTCAGCCTGTATGATGTTGTTCAAACCGGAGATATTCCTTCGCCCGACAGCAATTTAATGGAAGAATCGCTAATAACCGATGTTAAACGTGCATTAAGCAAACTTTCGCAAAGGGAAGCCGAAATTCTGGTGCGTTCGTTCGGGCTGAATAACTCCTCTATTCATTCGCTTAACGATATGGCAACCGAGTTTGGACTTTCAGCCGAGCGTGTGAGGCAAATCAGACGAACCGGATTGTGTAAATTAAAATCGTTGCTAAAAGAAAAATTTACCTGGTCGGAGCAATAAAAGAATAATTATTAATAAATTTGGGGAAAATTACAAAAAATAATACATGGGAAGATCGCAGGAATCATTTAACAAAAAAGAAGTACGTAATAAAAAAGAGAAAAAACGGAAAGACAAAGAGAAAAAACGTCAGGCACGTAAAGAAAACACCAAAAGCAACAGTCTTGACGACATGATTGCTTATGTTGACGAACATGGCAACATTACCGACACGCCCCCGGATCCCGATCAAAAGGAAGAAGTTAACGCAGAAGACATTCAGGTGAGTGTGCCCCGCGGCCCGCTCGAAGAAATTGATCCCATTCGCAAGGGAACGGTTACCTATTTCAATTCATCAAAAGGTTTTGGGTTCATCACCGACCAGGAAACCCGGGAAAGTGTATTTGTGCATATAAACAACACACTCGAAGATATTCGTGAAGGAAACCTTGTAAGTTTCGAAGTGGAAAAAGGACAAAAAGGACCTGTTGCTGTTAAAGTACAGGTGATCAGGTAATTTCATTTTTCAAATCCGAAAGTTCATTTTCCCAGATACCTTACAATATTAATTACAATTGTCAGGATTACACTTATGACAACCATTGTTGTGATTGGGAAGTAGAATTTGCTGTTTTTGTTTTCAATACCAATATCGCCCGGCAATTTTCCGAACCAGGAAAAAAGCCAGGGTGCCAGATAAAGCAACACCCCAATCACAATCAAAATAACTCCTGTAATAATAAACCAACGGGCCATGTCCAATTTTTTGGTAAAATACAAATTTAAAAATTCCTGCATACTCGTTTAAATAATCCTGTTCAGGCAGAAATGTGGCATCGAAAGCATATTTGTGTTATTATTCACTATAATAAATCTCCCTTTCAGGAAAAAATGATTTCTACTTTTGACGATGTAAAAGAACTATTTACCAATGAAAAAGAATTACACATTTTCCAGGGCCGGATTAATCCTGCTTTTCACAGTACCCATTTTCCTAATTTGCAATGACATTAAAGCTCAGGAAGAACCGGCAACCACACAATTTATTGTCACTGACCAGTTTGGTTACCGGCCGGTTTCGCAAAAAGTGGCGGTAATCAGAAATCCACAGGTGGGTTACGATTCGCTTGAGGTTTTTATTCCCGGAAATACATACGCATTGATTAACAAAGAAACCAAAGAACAGGTTTTTTCAGGAACTCCGGCAGCATGGAATAATGGAGCCACAGACAGTTCTTCAGGCGACAGAGCCTGGTGGTTCGATTTTTCTTCATTTACCGAATCCGGCTCCTATTACGTTTTAGATGTTGACAGCAATTTGCGTTCGTTCGAATTCGACATAAAAGAAAATATTTATGAAGAAATCATGTTTCATGCCTTGCGTACTTTTTTTTATCAACGTTCAGGGTTTGAAAAGCAACCTCCTTTCGCCTGCGAGGAATGGGCCGACGGAGCCAGCCATTTGCAGGACAAACAAGCCCGCGATTTTTTAAGTAAAAATGATGCCTCAACCGAATGGGATGTTTCGGGCGGTTGGTACGATGCAGGCGACTTCAACAAATACACAAGCTGGACGACCAGTTACATAGTGGATTTCATGAAAGCATTCATCGAAAATCCCGGGGTTTGGGGCGACGATTACAACATTCCGGAATCGGGCAACAACATTCCCGATATTCTGGACGAAGCCAAATGGGGTCTCGATCACCTGCTACGGTTGCAAAAACCCGACGGAAGTATGTTAAGTGTTGTGGGAGTAGCGCATGCCAGCCCGCCATCTGCCGCAACTGCACCCTCGTATTACGGAAGACCAAATACATCAGGCACATTAAATGCCGCAGGCGCTTTTGCTCTTGCCTCCAAAGTTTACCGTTCGGTGGGTATGAAAGAGTATTCCGATTCACTGAAAAAAAGTGCAATAAAGGCCTGGAAATGGGCCGATGAAAACCCAAATATTATTTTCAGAAACAACACAGGTTCAACAAGTGGTTTGGCTGCCGGTCAGCAGGAAACCGACGATTACGGAAGATTTGTGGCTAAAATGCAGGCTGCTGCCTTTCTTTATGAAATAACCGGCGAAGACGTTTACAAGAACTTTTTTGAAAGCAACTATGAGCAGGTTCATCTGATGCAATGGACTTTTGCCTACCCTTTTGAAAGAAAAAACCAGGAAACTTTACTTTATTACACAGCACTCGACGGGATTTCGTCGTCGGTAAAATCGAATATCCTGAACAAATACCGCAGTGCCATGAATGGTGCTGAAAATTTTCCAGCCTACAGAAATCACAAAGACCCTTATCTGGCTCATATAAAAGATTATACCTGGGGAAGTAATTCAACCAAATCGCATAAAGGATTGATGTTTTTAGCCTGGGAACAATACAACCTGAATCCCCAGAACAATGCAGAGGCACTGGCCGCTGCCGAGAATTACCTCCACTACCTTCACGGGGTTAATCCCTTCAATATGGTATATCTTTCAAATATGTATGGCTCAGGAGCAGAAAACTCCGTCAATGAATTTTATCATACCTGGTTTACCGATGGCAGCGCCAAATGGGACCGGGCCGGCGAATCGCAATACGGGCCGGCGCCCGGCTTTTTAACCGGCGGGCCCAATCCTTATTACGACTGGGACGGCTGCTGTCCTTCGGGTTGCGGAAGTTCAAACAACAATGCCAGATGTTACGGCGAATCCATTTCACCTCCCAAAGATCAGCCCGATCAGAAATCATACAAAGACTTCAATACCTCCTGGCCGCTAAATTCATGGTCGGTTACCGAAAACAGTTGCGGTTACCAGATTAATTATATTCGTCTAATGGCCAGATTTTTGCCGGTTCGATACGATTGCGCCGGCATATTGAATGGTAACGCTTTATACGACATTTGCGGTGTTTGTTCTGGTGGCACAACAGGTATTGTTCCGGCTTCCAGTTCAGAAGATTGCATCACTACTTCAGCCACAGAAATAAAAACAGTCACTCCGGAAATCTTTCCAAATCCCGCATCAGGTATTTTAAATATCCGCTTTCAGCCGGAAAGTGAATACAGAGTTAAAATAATTAATGCCCAGGGACAGCATGTGATGGAGAAAAAATGCAAAGGAAACAGTGCATTGGAAATCAGCAATCTGAAACCTGGCAGTTACATAGTTGTTTTAACCGGTAAAAATGAAACCTGGAATAAAAAATTCGTGAAATTTTAGTTCTGAATTTTCATTTCGAATTAATTATCAAAGAGTTAAGCTTTTTTCAACTCATCCAGCCAGTTAAGAATCTTTCCGAAATGCGAACCCTCCCAGTAAATTTTCCCGCAGCCGGTGCATTTCCAGAATTCGTGGTAATAATTCAACGTATCGTCGGGCAACCTGGAAGCTAATTTCGATTTTGAAACCTCTTCCAGTTCGCCATTGCAATTGGAACAGCGGGAAAAGGGCCGGAAAGAATTTTGAAGTTGTAACCGGTCAATCACCTCGGTCAATTGCTGTTTAGGATCATCATTCCGGATAAAGTATCCGTGTGTTACCGCATTTTGTTTTAAAATACCCTTATCGCGTGTCAGAATGATGCGCTTTTCGTTCAACGATATTTCAATGATTTCGTCGTCTTCAAAATCGTTTCGGAACAGTGTGTCAAAACCAAGCAACCGAAGTTTCTGCGCCAGTTTTCCCAGGTTCACATCCACCACAAAACGGGTTTCGCGCAATGGTTTTGGACGGAGCCGCACCACCGGTGAAATATCGAGCGATTCAAACTGCGGATAAACCGAAATCTCCTCACCACCCTTCATCTGATAATCAAAACCCACCGATTCACCGTTCACCAAAATCAAATCCACTTCCCCGTGTGGAACGCCAATAGCCTGGATGGTGTTTTTAATGCCCGGCCGCCCTTTAAATTCATATACAAAATCCTTCTTTCGCCAGATTTTTGGCAAATGGTCGTTCAACTCTTCGTAAAAACGAAAACTTGCCTTACGAATTACCGGGGAATGATTTAAGCCAATATTTTCATCTCTTCCAAACTTCATATTTTTTCAAAATTAAACAATCGAAAGATACTGATTCCTCCTCTGCTATTTTATTTTATCTTTGCTTTTTGTTGAAAAAGACTATGACAGAAAAACCTTTAATATTAGTTACCAACGACGACGGCATTCACGCAAAAGGCCTTCGCGAACTGGTGGAGGTGATGCAGTTTTTTGGCGAGGTGGTAGTAATTTCTTCGGAAGTTGCCATGTCAGGAAAAGCGTGCGGAATTACGGTTGATCACCCCTTGCGTGCCATTCCGGTGGAAAAAATTCACGGTGTGCCCACCTGGAAAAGCAATGGCACACCGGTTGACAGTGTAAAGCTGAGTTTCAACAACCTTTTTGAACGAACACCCGACTATGTGGTTTCGGGAATTAACCACGGCGCCAACTCGTCCATCAGCGTAATTTACAGCGGAACCATGGGTGCAGCCATCGAAGGAAGTTTGCATGGCGTGCCTTCGCTGGGCTTTTCACTCGACGATTTCAGTTCTGATGCCGATTTTTCAAAAGCAAAAATAATTGTAGCAAAAGTTTTCCAGAGCGTGCTCGACAATGGCCTGCCTCCGTTTACCTGCCTCAACGTGAACATTCCGAGGGGAAAACCTAAAGGGATAAAAGTGTGCAGGCAAACCCACGGAAAGTGGGTGGAAGAGTTCGAAAAACGAACCGACCCGCATGGACGCGAATACCACTGGCTTTCGGGCTATTTTAAAAATTTCGAGGAAGGTTCTCCCGAAACCGATATCGATGCTCTGCAAAACAACTATGTTGCAGTGGTTCCCGTTTCGGTTGACATGACCTGCTACAAAACCCTGGAAGAACTAAAAAACTGGACGTTCTGATGCAACGCAAAAAGAGAAAGCCATTCAATTCGCCGGGCATCGGATTTCTTGCCGGATTTCTGGTTCCGGTGCTGGTGTTTTTTGGGGTTTACTGGTTTGGCGATAAAGGTGTTTCGTTTGAAAATTACGTAAAAAATTTATGGCACCTGCAGGCGCTGGTAAAACTGGGCAGCTTGTGTGTGTTTGCCAACCTGCTGGTATTTATGGGATTTATTCGTTTAAAATACGATCAGTCGGCCCGGGGTGTGCTGGGTGCTACCATTTTGTACGCTTTGGCCGTTCTTATTTCAAGAGCTTTTTAAAAAATGAAGTATTACCTGATAGCCGGAGAAGCATCGGGCGATTTACATGGCTCAAACCTGATGCGCGAATTGAAATTAGCCGACCCGGATGCGCAGTTCCGCTATTTCGGCGGTGACCTGATGCAAAACGAAGGCGGGACACTGGTAAAACACTACCGCGAAATGGCATTTATGGGAATAGTAAATGTGGTGCTGAACCTGAAAACCATTGGCCGGAACATGAAGTTTTGCCAGAAAGATTTGCTTGAATTTCAACCCGATGTTGTAATTCTGATTGATTATCCCGGATTTAATCTGCGCATGGCTGAATTTGCCAAACTGCACAAACTGCGGGTTTTCTACTACATTTCGCCTAAAGTGTGGGCGTGGAAAGAGTACCGGATAAAAAGAATTAAAGCCTATGTAGATGAGCTGTTTACCATACTTCCATTCGAAACGGAATATTTTAAAAAGCACGGAATCGACGTAAATTATGTGGGCAATCCGCTGATGGATTCAGTAGCATCGTTCCGAAAAAAAGCGCTTTCGAAAGAGGAATTTCTCGACAAAAACAATCTGGACGACCGTCCCATTGTAGCGTTGCTTTCGGGCAGCCGGAAACAGGAAATAAAAAACACGCTGCCCATTATGAGAAAAGCAGCCGCCTGTTATCCTGAATATCAGTTTGTGGTGGCCGGCGTTTCAACGGTTGACAAAAAATCGTACGACAAAATCCTGCGGGGATTTCCCATTCCGGTAATTTACAACCAAACCTACGATTTGCTGAATAATGCTCATTCTGCACTTGTGGCTTCGGGAACTGCCACTCTCGAAACGGCTTTGTTTGGCGTTCCTCAAACGGTTCTTTACCGGGTTGAAGGTGGCCGTGTGGTTCAGGTTATCATGAAAAATTTCTTTTTGAAAGTGAAATGGGCGTCACTGCCCAACCTGATTCTGAACAAGGAAGCATTAAAAGAATTCATTCAGGTTGATTTGACTTTTAAAAATGTGAGGGACGAATTGCACCGCCTGTTATATGAACAGGATTACCGGGACAAAATAACTACCGATTACAGCCGTTTAATGGAGATATTGGGAGAACCCGGCACCTCGAAACGGGCGGCAAAAAAAATGATTGAAACTTTGAACTTTGAACATTAAACCCGGAACTTTAAACTGCCATGTACAGCTTATTCAAAAAGGAGATAAAAACATTTTTCGGTTCGCTGATTGGTTACCTGGCCATTTTGGTCTTTCTGTTGGTTACAGGCCTGTTTTTGTGGGTTTTCCCCGGAGCGTACAATATTCCAGATAACGGATACGCCACGCTTGAAGGTTTGTTTTCTCTGGCTCCCTGGCTTTACCTGTTTCTGGTTCCGGCCATTACCATGCGCTTTTTTGCCGATGAAAAACGTACTGGCACCCTCGAAATTTTGCTCACCCGGCCGCTTTCCGATTTTCAGCTCATTTTTGCCAAATTTTTAGCCGGAATGGTACTGGTTACTTTTTCGCTGCTCCCTACCCTGCTCTACTTTCTTTCGGTTTATTTGCTGGGAAATCCCGTGGGCAGCATAGACACCGGCGCCACGTGGGGCTCGTTTTTCGGACTGTTTTTTCTGGCTGCCATTTACGTGGCCATTGGCATTTTTGCCTCTTCGCTAACTGACAATCAGATTGTTTCCTTCATCCTGGCCATGGTACTTTCGTTCATTTTTTACCTTGGTTTCGATTTTATTGCCAGTTCGGGAATTCCGTTTTTGCTGGAACAGATTTTTGAATGGCTCAGCATCAACAACCACTATTTATCGGCATCGCGTGGGGTAATCGATATGCGCGACGCGGTTTATTTTGCCGGTATGACTTTTCTGTTTTTATGGTTCACGCGAGGTTTTTTACGGAAAGGAACCTGGAAGCAAAAAAAATTCAGGATGAATTCAGCCGGCATCACCTTGCTGCTCATGGTCGTTTTTGTAGTTTCCGGCAGTTTTTTATACCGGATAGACCTGACGGCAGACAAACGCTATTCGCTTTCCGCTATTAGCGCGAATCTGGCAAAAGGACTGGAACACCCGGTAGAAGTGGAATTTTACCTGTCCGGACAACTGGAGCCGGGACTTCGAAAACTGCAACAGGAAGTTTTGGAAAAAATTGCGGTGCTAAACGTTTATTCCCCTGAAAACATCCGTGTGAGAATGACCGACCCGTATGCTATTGGCAATGCAGAAAGAAGGGAAGAGTTCATCGGTAACCTGATTGACAAAGGCATTCAGCCCACCAGTTTCAGGCAGCAAACCGACCAGGGCGTAAGCACCCGCCTTATTTTCCCGGGTGCTGTTATTCGGTATGATGGAAAAGAAACGGCGGTGAACTTTCTGAAATACAACCCCGATTTTTCTCACGAAGCCAACTTCAACCACTCGGCAGAAAGCGTGGAATTTGAACTGGTAAATGCCTTTCAGAAATTGATGCGCACGCGGCGTTCTTCCGTGGCTTTTCTTGAAGGGCATGGAGAAGCTGACAGGTACGAAACTTATGATTTTGCCGCTGCACTTTCAGAAGATTTTTTGATACGACGAATCCTGGCTGATTCACTGGAAACAAATCCCGAAGGAGTTGACATTTTGGTTGTTGCCGACCCCAAAGAACCTTTCACAGAAAAAGACAAATTTTTTATCGACCAGTATATCATGCAGGGCGGCAAGGTAATCTGGCTGGTTGATCCGGTACAGGTCAGCCTCGACAGTCTTTCAACAGGCCATCAAACACTGGCCTTTCCGCGCGATTTAAACCTGAACGACCAGCTTTTCCGCTACGGGGTGCGCCTCAATTACGAACTGCTGCAGGATGTTGAATGTGCCCGCCTTCGTGTGAACACTGCCCCGCCGGGAATGCCACCGCAATTTACGCTGCATCCCTGGTATTATTCACCGTTGCTTGTTCCATCCGATAATCATCCGCTGAGCCGAAATCTCAATCGTGTTTTCACCGAATTTGTTTCATCCGTCGATACCATTTCGGGGAATCCTCAAGTTCAAAAAGAAATTATTTTGTCCACCTCGCCTTACGCCCGAAGAGTGAAATCGCCTTCCACAGTGAGTTTGCAAAACATTGACAATCCGCCTGCCCGCGAGCTTTTCAACCAGTCGTTTATTCCGGTGGGGGTAATTCTGGAAGGCACATTTATTTCCGTTTTCAGAAACCGAATGCTGGAAACGTTGGGAATTCCATTTTCAGAAATTAAGCCCGAAAGCCGCCCGACAAAATTGGTGGTTATTGCCGACGGTGGAATGATAACCAATCAGGTGGATTACTCAACCAGTCCGCCGCGCATTCAGGAACTGGGGTTCGACCGGGTTTCAGGACAAACCTTCGGTAACAAGGAATTTCTGTTAAACGCGGTTTATTACCTGAACGACGACAGCGGAATTATGCAGTTACGCAACCGCACACAAAAAATGCGGTTGCTGGATAAAGTTCGTCTGCGCGAGGAAAAGCCTTTCTGGCAATGGCTGAACGTTTTGCTGCCGCTGGGTTTGGCAGGTTTATGGGGTATCATTTACAACATAATCAGAAAACGCCGTTTTGCCCGTTCATAAAACCTTTAAAAAATAGAACTTTTCAGCATCGGGAAAAAGATTAAAGTTTGTATATTCGTTACCTGATTTTTCCTTTAATATGAATGGCTGAATCAAACAGCAGTTAAAATCTGAAATACGGATGATTAACTGGTAAAATGAAAAAAACAAAATAAAATATTAACTATGAAGTTTGTTGTTTCAAGTACCGATTTACTGAGCCATCTGTCGGCTATCAGTAAGGTTATCAGCAGTAAAAGCACCATGCCTATTCTGGACAATTTTCTGTTTCAGTTGAATGATACAGATTTGACCATCACGGCTTCCGACCTCGAATCGACATTAATTACCCACATGGAACTGGACAACACTGAAGGAGAAGGTGTGATTGCCGTTCCCGCCCGGTTGTTGATTGACACACTAAAGGAGTTTCCGGAACAGCCGCTGACCTTTCAGATCAATATGGACACCTACGGTGTGGAAATTTTTTCCGACAATGGGAAATACAGTATCGTAGGACAGAGTGGTGAAGATTTTCCGGAGCTTCCGGAGATTAATGAAGAAGAAGCCACTTCGATGACTTTAGGTCCAAAGGTTTTACTGAAAGGGGTTGAGAAAACATTGTTTGCCACAGCCGACGATGAACTTCGTCCGGTAATGAACGGTATTTTTGTGGAGCTTTCTCCTGAAAACATGGGATTTGTAGCATCCGATGCCCACAAACTGGTACGGTATCGCCCTTCGGATGCCGTTTCCGAATTTGAATCATCCTTCATTCTGCCCAAAAAACCGGCCGGCTTGCTTCGTAACCTGTTGCCCAAAGAAGAATACGACGTGAAACTGGAATTCGACAATAAAAACGCCATGTTCACGCTTACCAACTATAAACTGATATGCCGCCTGGTGGAAGGAAATTATCCGAGCTACAATTCGGTAATTCCAAAAGAAAACCCCAATAAAATGGTAATCGACAGGCTGGCTTTTTATAACACCGTAAAAAGGGTTTCGGTATTCTCCAACCAGGCCAGTAATCTGGTAAAACTGAACATTAACGACAATCAACTGGTAGTTTCGGCCCAGGATATCGACTTCTCCATATCGGCTGTTGAACGGCTGAGTTGCGAATACGACGGAGAAGAAATTGAAATCGGTTTCAAATCCACCTTCCTGCTCGAAATTCTGTCCAATATTTCAGCCGGAGATATCCGTATGGAAATGAGTGATCCTTCGCGTGCAGGTTTAATTTTACCCGCTGAGACAGACGAAGAAGCAGAAGACGTACTGATGCTATTGATGCCGATGATGATTAACGCATAACGATTAACTTGTAAACTAAAGTTGTGTTCTGCCTGGTTATTTTGGTGCAGCAACAGGCCAGGTGTCCCTAAAGGCAGTTTACCCCGAATTTTTCGGAACTGATTTTCGGACACTTTCTTTTTAAAATAAAACACATGCAGTTAAATTTAAAAAATCCGGTCGTGTTCCTCGACCTCGAAACAACAGGAATTGATGTAGTAAAAGATCGAATTGTAGAAATCGCATTGCTCAAAGTGCATCTGGATGGTACCGAGGAGGAACTTTTACAGCGCGTAAATCCTGAAATGCCCATTTCAGAAGAAGCGACGCGGGTGCATGGAATTACCAACGAGGATGTGGCCAGCGAACCCACTTTTAAAGAGGTGGCTAAAAAGATGGCTAAATTTATTGAAGGTTGCGACCTGGCCGGATTTAATTCAAACCGGTTCGACATTCCACTGCTGGCCGAAGAATTTTTACGCGCCGATGTGGATATTGATATGAAAAAGCGCAAGTTTATCGATGTGCAGGCTATTTTTCACAAAATGGAGAAACGCACCCTTGCTGCCGCTTACCTGTTTTACTGTAAAAAACCGCTGATTGACGCACACAGCGCGCTGGCCGATACCAGAGCCACCTACGAAGTTTTGCAGGCCCAGCTCGAAACTTACCAGGGCGTGGAATATGAAGATAACCGGGGAAAAAGCTCAACTCCTATCGTAAACGACGTGGAAAAACTGAGCGAATTTTCAGCCTACGACCGCAATGTGGATTTTGTTGGGCGTATTGTTTACGATGAAAACGGGGTGGAAGTGTTTAACTTTGGCAAAAACAAAGGCGTTCCGGTGGAAAAAGTGTTGCAGGAACAACCCGGTTATTTCGGCTGGATTATGAACAGCGAATTTCCGCTTTACACCAAAAAAGTGCTCACGCAGATTAAACTGCGGATGATGGAGAAATAAAATCAGTTTAAAGTTTGGGGAATGAAGATTATTTGCATTGGCAGAAACTATGTAGCTCACGCACAGGAGTTAAACAATGAAATTCCTGAAGAACCGGTGTTTTTTCTGAAACCCGATTCGGCCCTGCTGCGAAACAACGACCCGTTTTATATTCCCGAATGGACCAACGAAGTGCACCACGAAATTGAACTGGTGCTGCGGGTTTGCCGTCTTGGGAAAAACATTGAAACACGGTTTGCCCACCGGTACTACGACGAAATTGGAATTGGAGTGGATTTTACTGCCCGCGATGTGCAGAACGAGCTGAAAAACAAAGGTCTGCCCTGGGAAAAAGCCAAAGCATTCGACAGGGCAGCCGTCATTAGCAGCACCTTTCTCCCGGTTTCCATTTTTCCTGTTCCTGAATCCATAAAATTCAAACTGAACATAAACGGCAAAACCGTGCAGGATGGAAACTCAGGACTGATGATTTTCGGGTTCGACGAAATCATTTCGCATGTTTCCAAATATATGACCCTAAAAATTGGCGACCTGATTTACACAGGAACTCCGGCAGGTGTGGGACCAGTGAAAATCGGTGACCGCCTCGAAGGTTACCTCGAGGACAAAAAACTGCTTGACTTTTTGGTGAAGTAATAAATTATATCATTTCAACAACCTTAAAATTTTTAGCCATGACGACAAAAACAAATGTAAGCCTGGATGTCATTCAGCAATTCCTGGCACCCAAAAAACTGGCTGTTGCCGGTGCATCCCGCGACCCGAAAAAATTCGGGGGTGTTCTGATTAAAGATTTAAATGAAAGAGATTTTGATTTGTATCCGGTTAATCCGAACGCAGAAGAAATACAAGGTATTAAGTGCTATAAATCGGTGAGTGATTTGCCCGAAGACGTAAAGCATTTACTTATGGCAACACCCAAATCCACCTCGGCCGAAGTTGCCCGGCAGGCGGCGGATAAAAAAATGGAAATGGTATGGATTCAACTGATGGCAGACACACCCGAGGCGGTTAAAATCATTGAAGAGGCTGGAATTCCGCTTATCCACAAAAAATGCATTTACATGTTTGCCGACCCGGTAAAAGGCCCACACAATTTTCACCGTTTTCTGGTTAAAGTGTTTGGCAGCTATCCTAAAAAAGTGAATGAATAAAAATGAAAATGCCCGACTGCCATTTTGAAACCGAACTGGAGGTACGTGACTACGAATGTGACATTCAGGGAATTGTAAACAATTCGGTATATCAGAATTATCTGGAACATTGCCGGCATCAATTTCTGTACAAGGTGGGCCTGAGTTTTCCCCAAATGCACAACGACGGCATCGATGCAGTGGTCATTCGGGCAGAACTGGATTACAAGTTTCCGCTCAGGCCCGGCGATGTTTTTCTGGTGAGGTTAAAAATGGCAAAGCAAGGCAGGCTGCGCATTATTTTCAAACAGCAGGTTATTCGGAAAACCGACGAAAAACTAATGGTTGACGCCCGGATTACCGCCGTACTCACCCGCAGCAACAGGCCTGTTTCTCCTGAAATTCTGGAAGAAAAGTTCAAAGCGGCAGGAATTGTTTTGGAGGAAGGTTAACCGAGTTTTTCTTCAATCCGAAATTCCTCAACTTCTATACCGTTCGCTTTAAGGGCAGCTTTAAACCCTTCGTTCAGCATTCGTCCCATACGCATGGGAAATTGGAGCAAAGCCGGAAATAATTTTTCGTTTTCCGGTTCTTCGTAAAAATGCAGACAACTTTCGAGATTTGTTGAGAGGTAAATGCGGCAAGCCACCGGACGGGCTGTATAGGCTAAACAGCTTCCGTTTTCAAGCAGTGGACAGGGAAATTTGGAGTTGAGCAGCGCATCTCCTTTCATTTTTTTCAGCTTTTTCCGCTTTCCGGCAGCACGTATTGAAATTTCCTTCCTTAGCGGATCACTAAAATTCTCATCCAAAAAACAGCTCAGATAATCGAGCTCATACGACAGAGCAAAAACCGGCTGGTGACAGCACCAGTGGCAACCCTTTTTGCAGGCAGGTTTCTGGTTATTTCTGCCGGCAAACTCCGAAAAGAATTCAACCAGTTCGTCAACCATTTGGTGAAGATTCTCCACGGCAGCAAAAAGTGTTTCTTTTGAAATACCGCCCTCAGCGGCGGTCATCCCCATCCGGTATCCGTCGGCATGAAACTGCTTTTCGAGTTCTTTCAGGTTAAAATTCATTGATTGATAAAGTTAGTATAGACATTCAAATTATTTCTGTAAAGAAAGGAAATAAAAAAATGCAAAAGAAAAAACCCCGGACTCTTCAGACCAGGGTTTAACAACCTTCAACTACTAACCGATTTTATAACCCAAAAAATTATGAAGCAATAGTTATGAACTCTTTAACTGTATTGTTCGGTACAAAGAAAAGGGAAAGTATAAGACTGGTCTGTAATAAAAGTCACACAAGCCCGGAAAAATCAATAAAATTTCGTGACAATTCAATTTTTCCGTCTTTTTCAAGTTTTTTTAAAAGTCTGGAAACTACTTCACGGGAGGTATTGAGTTGAAGGGCAAGTTCCTGGTGTGTGCCGCTGAATGTCGGGTTTCCTGATTTCCGGTAGCGGTCAGTAAAACATTTCACCAGGCGTTCATCGAGTTTAAGAAAGGCTATGGAATCAATGGTTTCAACTAATTCCCGAAACCGGGATTGAAAAGTCTGCATTACAAACTGACGCCACGAAGAGTATTCACACATCCATTTGTCGAGCATAGTAACCGGCAGCATCAATGCCTCAGTTTCTATTTCGGCTACAGCCATTACATTGCTGGTTAGGTGGGCCATACAACATGTAAGCGACATGGCACAAACTTCATTTTCCTTTAAATAGTAAAGCAACAATTCATTCCCTTCTTCATTGGTTCGCGATATGCGGATCATTCCATTGATAATCAACGGGAAACTTGAAATAAATTGTCCTTCCCGGATAAGTGGCTCATTTGCCGTGAAAATTTTCCTGACCCCAATGGAACGGATCTCTTCGAGCAGTTCTTTTTCGAGGAAACTGTACAATTTTGTTACATCGTCCACAATCGGAAGTAATTCGGGTTAAAAAATATCCTTCATTTTTTCAAAAAAGGTTTTTTCGGAAGATGAAGGTCCATCCTGGAAACCAGGAGATTCCAGAAGTTTCTCCAGCATTTTCCGTTCATCGGCATTCAGTTTTTTGGGAATCCAGACATGAATACGAACAAGCAGATCACCTCTTCCATAGCTGTTTACATCGGGCAAACCCTTACCCCTCAGACGTAAAATTTTTTCAGGCTGGGTACCCGGTTCAATTTTCACCTTCACCTTACTTTCTACTGTTGGAATTTCGGCGGTGGTTCCAAGCGTTATTTCCGGGAACGACAGAAAGAGGTTGTAAATAAGATTATTGCCATCGCGTAACAGTTCTGGGTGATCTTCTTCAGTAATAACCACCAGTAAATCGCCGTTTATTCCACCACGCCGGGCAGCATTTCCCTTTCCGGCAACTGTCATTTGCATTCCCTCTCCCACTCCTGCAGGAATTTTGATTGGAATAATTTCCTCGTCGCGCGTAACGCCTTCTCCGGCACAATGATTGCATTTATCGGTTATAATTTTACCTTCGCCGTGACAGGTTGGACAAGCAGAAGTAGTTTGCATCTGGCCTAACAGTGTGTTTGCCACACGAGTTACACGACCCGATCCACGACAAGTAGAGCAATTGGAATAGGCTGACGCATTTTTAGCGCCGGTGCCGTTACAATGCTGACATTGAACGTATTTTTTTACTTTTATTTTTTTCTCGGTTCCACTCAGAATTTCGTTAAGGGTAAGTTTTACCTTAACCCGGAGGTCGGAACCACGGGTAACACGTCTGCCGCCACCGCTGCTACCGTATGTTCGGCTGCCTCCAAAACCACCACCGAACCCGCCAAAGTGTCCTCCGAAAATATCGCCAAATGCGGAAAAAATATCCTCTATGTCTGAAAATCCGCTAAATCCAGCGCCTCCGGCTGCGCCGCCCATTCCGGCATGACCGAACTGGTCGTAACGTTGTTTTTTATTTGGATCTCGAAGTACTTCGTAAGCTTCTGCCGCCTCTTTAAATTTTTCTTCTGCTTCCTTGTCGCCCGGATTTTTATCCGGATGAAATTGGAGTGCCTTTTTGCGGTAGGCTTTTTTTATCTCATCTGCAGAGGCATCTTTGCTGACTCCCAGTACTTCGTAATAATCTCTTTTTGCCATCTTCTTTGTTCTCTGTTTATTCTCCCACCACTACTTTGGCATAGCGGATAACTTTATCATGCAATGTGTATCCTTTTTGTATCACATCAACCACCTTGCCTTTTAGTTTTTCTTCCGGTGAAGGAATTTTGGTAAGTGCCTCATGATGATCGACGTCAAAATCGTGGTGCAGTGCATCAATTTCCTTCACATTATTCTGTTTCAGGAATTCTCTGAACTTGCTGTATATAAGCAAGGTACCCTGCTTTCCCGGATCATCTTCCGGCACTTCCTTTAATGATTGTATTGCGCGTTCAAAATCGTCTATTACAGGTAAAATCCCGGTTAGAACCGATTCCCCTCCTGATTTTATCAAATCCGCCTTTTCCCTGACAGTCCGTTTGCGAAAATTGTCAAATTCGGCCTGCAATCGCAGATGTTTGTCTGACAAATCTTTCAGCTTTTCTTCCAGTTCTTCAATTTTGGTTTCCTTTTTATCCTTTTTTGTTTTTTTCTTTTTTCCCTCATTGTTATCAGAACTATCATCCAATTCGCTACTTTCCTGGTCTATTTGTTCTCCGTTGCCGTTGGGGACGGTTGTTTCAGCAGTTTCTTTCGCTGTATCCTCATTTTGAATTTCGGTATTTTTATTCATCTTATTTTCTGACATAACTCTTCCATTTAATTTGCAACAAGCCTAATCAAAAAATTTGCCATGCCCCTGTAAAAGACAAATTGACACCCATATTGCTTGTCGGATGTCAATTTGTGTCAAACAATTTCTTATTTGCTATTTTCAAGGGTTATTTCTTTGTCAGTTTTTCAAGTGTAGCTTCCAGGGCCGGGCCGCGCAGTTTGCGCGCAATAATTACTCCGTTTCCATCAATTAAAAAATTATCGGGAATACTTCTTATGCCATAAACCGCTGCATGTTTCGAATACCAGCCTTTTAAATCGCTGATGTGGTATGGCCATTCAAGTTTATCATCTGAAATTGCTTTTTTCCATTGGTCTTCCGTTCGATCGAGCGAGACACTGAAAACGGTAAATCCTTTTCCGTTGTTAAATTCTTTATCCTTATATTTTTTGTAAGCCTGAACTATCATAGGATTTTCACGACGGCATGGCCCGCACCAGCCAGCCCAAAAATCGAGCAGTACAAGTTGTCCATTAGTGTCTGAAAGTTTGAACGTTTCACCGTTTGTAGATTTCCCAATCAAATCCGGAGCTTTATTCCCAATATTTATGCCCAGTTGCTGGCTAAAAGATACACTTGTTCCCAAAATCATTACGGCAGCAAAAATGAATAACTTCTTCATAAAATTTCTTGTTTTTAATTGAACGTTAAAAAATAAAATAAAATCCTAAACAATAACATTTCTGAACTTTGAAGGTTCTATATACGGGTGATTTTTGCCCCTGTTTGCCGGAGCCGGGATTCTATATTTTCGTAACCTCTGTCTATTTGATCAATATTCTCAATGGTACTTTTTCCTTTGGCTGATAATGCTGCAATCAGAAGTGCAATCCCTGCTCTGATATCGGGTGTTGTCATTTTAGTTCCCCGAAGGCAATGTTCTCGGTTTAACCCTATTACAGTAGCTCGATGTGGATCACAAAGAATGATTTGGGCACCCATATCGATGAGTTTATCCACGAAAAACAAGCGGCTTTCAAACATTTTCTGATGAATAAGTACACTTCCTTTAGCCTGGGTGGCCACTACCAGGAACACACTCAGCAGGTCGGGTGTAAGTCCCGGCCATGGCGCATCGGAAATGGTCATGATAGAACCGTCAATGTAATTCTCTATTTCATAATGTTCCGTGTCCTTTACCACCAAATCGTCGTTGTGTTGTTCCACTTTAATTCCCAATCGGCGGAAAGCAGCAGGGATGATTCCCAAATGTTTTATGCCTACATTTTTAATGGTAATTTCAGAAGCAGTCATTGCCGCAAGGCCAATAAAACTGCCCACTTCTATCATATCGGGTAAAATTCTGTGCGAGCATCCATTTAACGAGGTAACACCCTCGATGGATAGCAAATTGGAACCAATTCCGGAGATTTTTGCTCCCATTGAAACCAGCATTTTGCATAATTGCTGAACGTAGGGTTCGCAGGCTGCATTGTAAATTGTTGTGGTTCCTTCCGCCAAAACGGCAGCCATTACAATATTGGCTGTACCTGTAACTGATGCTTCTTCAAGCAACATGTAGGCTCCCCGAAGTTTTTTGGCTTCAACCGAATACCATTTATTTTGGGCATCGAAATAAAAATTTGCTCCCAAACTTTGCAAACCGGCAAAATGGGTGTCCATTCTTCTGCGGCCAATTTTATCGCCGCCCGGCTGGGGTATAAATCCCTGTCCAAAACGGGCTAAAAGTGGACCAATAATCATTACAGACCCACGCAGACTTGACGCTTGCCTGGCATAAGCTTCCGTTTTAAGATAATCGATATTCACCGATGAAGCATTAAAATTGAAAACACCCTTTTTAACGCGTTCAACATGTACACCAAGTCCCTTCAGAATTTCGATAAGTTTCAGTACGTCACTTATTTCCGGGACATTTTCAACAGTTACATCATTTTGGGTTAGCAGAACGGCGCAAATAACCTGAAGCGCTTCGTTTTTTGCACCCTGGGGTTCCAGGGTTCCCTGAAGTGTATTTCCTCCTTCAACCAGAAAAGTTGCCATCTGAGGTTTACTTGTTTATTTTTTTTTCTTTTTCTTTTTTCCCTGAGGCTGGGGAGCCTGAATTTTTATTTCAGACAGTTGAATATCTCTGGGTGCTTTCAGTTTATTACCGGAAAGTTCTTCCAAATCCATAAAAATTTTCTCGTCTTCAACCGAATCCTTATTCCAGGCCAGATAAAGTTTTTTCATTTGATTGGCAATTTGTTCAATCAAAATGCGCTGTTCCTCGCCTTCCATACCGATAGCCGCATCAATAAGTTTTTCAGTAATCAGGCCATAGTGCCTCAATTTTATATTATTTTGGTTATAGGGAACCCTGCGAGGTTTCTCTGTAAGGATATCAGGCGATGGCGGTTCATACGGATAATCAATATCGAGTTTAAAGTCAGACATTATAGCGATGTGATCCCACAATTTGTGTTTGTATTCAGCTACGTCGCGTAAGTATGGATACAGATTTCCCATCACATCGATAACAGCCTGCGCAGAATGATTTCTTTTTTCCTTGTCTTCAATGGTAAACAAATGATCGACCATATTTTGAATGTTCCTGCCATATTCAGGCATTGGAAGTTTTTTTCGTTTTGTATTGTAATCCATAAATTGAATAAATTATTTACAACTATTTTATATTCAGGAAAAATGAGGGTTATATCTTTTCCATTTGCAAAACTAATGATTTCTTTACAATACGCAATTTTTCACCTTTTGTTATCCATAGTTTAACCTATGATTTTAAGTTTGGCAAATTTCAGCAGAAGTTGTTTTTGACCGGCATTGTGAAAAAAAACTGTAGCTTTTTTATTGGGCGGAATTCCTTCAATTTTCAAAACCTTTCCAACTCCAAAGCGTTGATGTTCAACCGTCATTCCCTGAACTATTTTATCGGGATCATCGAAGGTAAACTCCGCTTTACTACTAACGGAATCAGGCTGATTCTCCATTTTTCTGCGAAAAATATCCTGTCGCCACGGTTTTTGCAGCGGTTGTTGTTTTTGCCTGTTAACCAGCGATTGGGCCCGGTATCCCGACGGAATCTTTTCCTCATCAAAAGAATATGAACGGGTTGCAGGCTTCATCCGGGCATTTTCAACCATTCCATCGAGGTATTTTTCATCCATTTCGAGAAGAAAACGGCTGGGCGAACAAAATTCAAGGTTTCCCCAGCGATAACGCTGGTTTGCGTAACTGAACCACGCATTTTCTTTGGCACGGGTAAGTGCCACGTAAAAAAGCCGTCGTTCTTCTTCCAAAGCCTCGGGCGACTTTTTTTCCTCAGCCTGTGCCGAAGGGAACAGGTTTTCCTCGAGTCCAACCACAAATACATTTTTGAATTCCAGCCCTTTGGCCGAATGTACTGTCATGAGTGTTACTTTATCACGATCTTCATCTTTTTCAGAATCCTGGTCTGTGAGAAGCGCAACATCTTCCAGGTAATTTTCAAGTTTATGAGGCCGGCCTTCTTCCAATGCATTGATACTGAATTCCTGAATGCCGTTCAATAATTCCTGGATATTCTCATGTCTGCTCAGTCCTTCGGGAGATTTATCGCTGTGGAGCTCTTTTAAAATCCCGGTTTTTGTACCAATTGTTTTAGCTGCTTCCCAGGCATTTTCGTCGTTCACAATTTGAACAAATTCCTGAATAAGCGCAACAAAATTTAAAACTTTTGATGTTGTTCCCTTATTCAGACTGGCCGGATTTTCGCCGGGGAGTGCTGCAAGTATTTTCCAGATTGAAGTTTCTGCTTCCACAGCAGCAGTTTCAAGCTTCGTCAATGTAGTCTGACCAATTCCCCGTGCCGGATAATTGATGATTCGTTTCAGCGCTTCGTTGTCCCAGGGATTGATAACCAACCGGAAATAAGCCAATAAATCCTTAATTTCCCTGCGCTGATAAAAGCTAAGTCCGCCGTAAATTTTGTATGGAATATTTCGCTTTCTAAGGGCTTCTTCAAAAATCCTTGATTGTGCATTGGTGCGGTAAAGGATGGCGTAATCCTGATTTTTATAATGATCGCGCAATTGTGTTTCTGCAATTTCCTGCGCTACCAGAAAACCTTCTTCGTTATCGGTTAGGGCTGAAATAACTTTAATGGTTTTTCCCCTGTCATTTTCAGAAAAAACAGTTTTGGGAATTTGCCGCTTATTTTTTGCTATGATGCTGTTGGCAGCATTTACGATGGTTTGTGTGGAGCGGTAATTTTGTTCAAGTTTGAAAATTTTGTGATTTGGATAATCGGATTGAAAGTTCAGAATGTTTTCAATGCGAGCGCCACGGAAAGAATAAATACTTTGGGCATCATCGCCAACCACGCAAATGTTTTGATGTTGTGCGGCCAGTCTTTTTACAATAAGGTACTGCGCAAAATTGGTATCCTGATATTCATCCACCAGCACATAATCGAAACGTTGCTGGTATTTGGCCAGAATTTCGGGGTGGTCGCGAAAAAGCAGGTTGGTTTTCAACAGCAAATCATCGAAATCCATAGCACCTGAAAGGCGGCAACGTTTCATATATTCTTTATAAATCTCTGCATTGGCAGGCATCCTCATTCCCTTATCTGCCAGCCTTATTTCGGTATTTTCCGCATAAGCTGCCGGCGTTATGAGATTATTTTTTGCCATTGAAATACGTGCGGCAACACTTCCCGGTTTATACATTTTATCATCAAGCTGAAAACTTTTGATAATGGTTTTTAAAAGGCTTTTGCTGTCGGCTGCATCAAATATGGTGAAGTTGGAGGGAAATCCGATAGTTTCATGCTCGGCACGAAGAATCCGGGCAAAAATGGAGTGAAAAGTTCCCATCCACAGGTAACGGGCAGTATTTTCCCCTACTACCGCTGCAATACGTTCCTTCATTTCACGTGCAGCTTTGTTGGTAAAAGTGAGGGCTAAAATGGTCGAAGGCCGGGCGCCCTGTTTCAGCAAATGCGCAATACGATAGGTTAAAACACGTGTTTTCCCGGAACCTGCCCCTGCAATAATAAGCGCAGGGCCTTCAGTTGAAACCACGGCTTCCTGCTGTGATTTATTCAATTCTTTAAGGTAATCCAAAACCATTCAGTTTCTGTTTCAAAATAAAAAAACAAAAATAGAAGTTGTTTCAGGGAATCTCCTGTTTTTCTGCATCCATTTTTCAACAAAATAGATTTGATGAAAACGCAAAATCCGATTTTTGTGCCAGTCAAAACAATTAAATAAAAATTATACGTTAATATTGTAGCTCAAAGATTGGTTAAATTATATGAAAAACAGAGGCAACATAACCTTAATCGTTTTATTTTTTTTCATTGTAAACCTTGCTGTTGCTCAGGCTCAGTTATCAGCTCCGGGCTCGGCCGCTACAATAAACACAGAGTATTTAACATTTCCGGAGACGGATAATATTTTTGTTTTCTGCACCGAGTCTGAAGGTATAAATACAGGTTCATTGCAGGTTCAAACTGAACTGACAGGAACTAAAACATTTCTTTGGGAGAAATATAATCCGGAAACCGCAGCGTTCGAATTGTTTTTTTCTGAAAGTTCAGAAAGCTCTGAATCCACAATTTCTTCCCTTGAAACCGGAGGATACCGTGTAACCATAACTCAGGGTGAAACTACCGAATTTCAGCGGGCATGGATATTTAACAACTGGATTTCAGCCACGGCTGAAGTTATAAACTCCAACTGCGAATCGTTCCGGTTATCCGGGACATTTCTTTCTTCACCAATGATTTATTATGATTTAGCCGACAATTCGGAACTGGAAATTTTCAGAGATATGCGGGTGGAGTGGAAAGAAGGCCAGGCAGCAATTGCCAGTGTAATTGATCCGCAAGTTTTTGATCCGCCAACCACAAACACCGATTATACATTTAGAGTTTATGATCGTTTTGGTTGCGAAACAGAATTTGTTGTGACTTATGAATCAATTGTAACCAAAGCAAAATTCTCCGTTGATCCGATGCAGGGTGAAGCGCCGTTAACCGTAAATTTTACCAACGAATCAGAAAACGGAACCCCGGGGTTGTATGAATGGTTTTTTTACCGAAACTTCGACGATATTAAAAGAGAAGGCGAAACCACTCAGCAACCTATTGACAGCATTATGATTGTGGCGTATGATGAAAATCCGGTTTATACGTATGAAAACTCAGGAACTTATAAAGTAAAACTTGTATCTAAAAAAACGTCTGAATTTTTTACTTGCGTTGATACGGCTTATATGGAAGATTTTATTGTTGTTGACACTTCGTTTGTGGCTGTGCCGAATGTTTTTACACCAAACGGCGACGGAGTAAACGATTTGTTTGTAGTGAAATTCTGGTCGATGCAAAGCATTAAAATTTCCATCTTTAACCGCTGGGGAAAACGCATACATTTCTGGGAAAGCAGCGATGTGAGAGGTTTTGATCAAACCTACACGGCAACAGTTTGGGATGGCAGGCTCAATGGACGGTTTGCAAGTCCGGGTGTGTATTACTATATTGTTGAAGGAAGAGGCCGCGATAACAAAGCCAGGAAAGCACACGGGTTTTTTCACCTTTTCAGGGGGAAAGACTAATTACAGATTTGCTGCCAATTCAGGTTTAAACGAAAACCAAAAAGTACTTCCTTTATTTACTTCAGATTCAACACGAATATTACCTTGAAGTAAAGTTGCATAGGCTTTGGCTATTGAGAGTCCCAACCCTGATCCTTCATACGGATTAGTATTGTTTAAACTGGCTTGTGTAAAGCGTTCAAATATGGCGTCCAGTCTGTTTTCAGGAATTCCTGTTCCGGTATCCTTAACATAGAAAGTGAACATATCATCATCACGTTTGCAGCCAAATTCAATTTCGCCCTGCCGGGTAAACTTAATGGCATTTTTCAGAAAATTGACCAAAATAGATTCCAATTTGATTTTATCCGTGTTTAAAACTATGGGGGCCTTTGTAAAATTGGTTTTCAAATTAAATTTGATTCCTTTTAATTCTGTTTCAGGTTTAATTCTACTTTGACACATTTATTGTTTTGAATAACAGAGGTCTATATCGTATTGTCGTTTTATATGGCGTTCCTTTAGTTGCCTAAGCAAGCGGTCTTCAGTCAATTCTTTGTAAAACTTAAAGAACAGAAAATCCATTATATCCCTTGCCGAGAGGATGGGTATTTCGTCTTGGTTTAAAAGTTTTTCTTTAAGCATGAAGCACCCAACCATCATGTTTAGTGCAATTTGGTGATGCCACGGCAGCCATTTGCGTGTCTGGAATTGGTCCATCCCCAGGATTTGCTTCTGCTCCTTGAAACTGTGCTCTACAAAGAACCGCTGTGCCTGCATGTAGGCAACGGCCTGTTCGGTGTACTGCCCCAATGACGCATTGGTGAAGGAGTATTTGATTTCTTCCCCGTTCCTGGTTTTTCGTTTTGACACCACCAGTAGCCTGTTTTCCACTGTATTCGTGTTTTTGTCCCAAATGTACACCGTCCTGAAATGGAAGAGCCCTTTCAATACCCCTTTGGCTGAATGCCTGATGTCGATTGCTTTCCAGTCGGCAGGTTCCAACGAGCCAATATATTTGCATGCCGTGGTGTAGACCGTGCTGGCCTTTAGCTTCTTGGGCGAAGGGCCTTTGGCCGTTTTCCGTTCGGGGAGGTATAATTCCGGCTCCTCCAGGAATATCTGCTGGTCGGAGTGGATATCGAGCATATAAACCAGCCCCATGTTGTTGATTTCACGGGCAAAGGCGGCATCGTTGCCATATAGCCCGTCGGCCCCGACATAATCAAAGGTTATGCCCATCGCCAGTTGGTGCTTTATGATGTCGACTGCCAGTTCTTGTTTTGTCTTAAAAGTCCTTTCTTCAACGGGTATGTCTGCTTTCCTGCACCGTTCGTTGTCGCTTGTCCACGAAGCGGGCAGGTACAAACGGCAGTCCACCAGCGAAGCATGTTTTCCATTGCACAGGCAACCATAAACAGCTACTTGCGAGTTGGCTGTTTTGCCCACATTGCCACAGTATTGATGACCAACCCCCACGCTTTTATCACCCTTTTTCACCCAGCCGCTTTCATCGATCAGCAACCCTGTGAGCGTTTGCCTGGGCAACGATTGGGACACATCTTGTGCCACTTGGTCCATCACCGCACGTGCATCCCAGTTGGATTCGCTGATAAAATGGTGCATAGCATGATATTCCGTATCAAGCGTCTCGCTTATCCGTTCAATGTTGTTTAATTCACTGGTCACTTTTCCTTCAATGTATAAATGTACTTTATCGAAATTCGACTTGGTTTTGTTTTTGAAAAAATTATTATATCCTGACACATAGGCAGATAGGCGCGATACCGCCTCGAGCAGTGTTTTACCATAATTTTGATTTTTCTTTATTCGATTTGTATTTTCCCGTTACCCATTGCAAATGTCTTTTTTTGTTATTTTATGCATCTAATATACTATTATTCAATGGTTTTAACAAAATAAACTCACATTAAAATTAAAGATTTTTAATCTGTCAAAGTAGAATTAAAAAAACCGTACAAATAATTTATTGTTTCATTTAATTCAAAAACTGACGGTTGCAACTTTGCCTGCTTTGATTCGATTCGGGAAATTTCTATAATATCGTTAATGGTATCTAAAAGCCTGTTGCTGCTTTTTTTAATGTAACTAACATAAAGTGAATGTTGCTCATTTTCGAGAGTTGGATCATCAAGCAACTTAACGAAACCAAGAATACCATTCATCGGAGTTCGAATTTCATGGCTCATATTTGCCAGAAATGCAGATTTTAACTTTTCACTTTCTTCAGCTTTCATTTTAGATTCATGGAGACGTTTTTGAATAAAAAGCTGTTGTCTCGCATAATTCTTTGATAAAAGATAAATTGTAACCGCACTTAACACAACAAAAACTATCCCTTTGAATGACTGAAATTGTGCATGTCGCTCAATATCTTTTATAAAAAAACCCAGCATAATATCTGTCAAAATTATCCAGCAAACCCCAAACAAAAGGTAGGTTAGGGTAATCTTAAGCTCAAAACTCAACTTTTTCATCATAAATGTGCGTTTTTTGCGGCATTCTTTTTAGGGGAAAAAGTATCCGGCGATAACTTAAATTTTCATTTAAAAACAATTCATTTTATAACAAATGTTCTGTTGTGTAAATGTAAAAAAAAAATAACTACATATCATAAGGAAAAACAAAATAGTTTTTCAAAATCCATATTTTTTGAACTCCCATTGCTGAAATTTCTAAAATAGAAACCCAGGTTTTAAAATCATATTTAAACACTAAACCGAAAAATTCAATACGTTTATGAAGGTATCGAATAATGTATTCCTGCGCCGGGCCCGAGCGGAATTCCAAGTAAAAGCCAAACAACCAGCAGTAAAACCCATAGCAACAGGAAAACAATGGAATAGGGCAACATAGCTGCCACAATGGTTCCAATGCCGGTTTTGGGATCGTATTTCTCGAAAAACGCAATGATTAGTGCAAAAAAGCTCATCATGGGCGAAATAACATTGGTAACGCTGTCGCCAATACGATAAACCACCTGCGATAACTCGGGTGAATAGCCCATAATCATAAACATGGGAATAAAAACGGGAGCCAGGATGGCCCATTTGGCCGAGGCGCTTCCCATCAGCATGTTAATAGCTGCCGATAACAAAATAAACAATATCATCAGGGGAATAAGCCCGATGTTTGCCGACATGAGAAGGTTAGCACCTTTCACTGCTAAAATTATACCCAGATTGCTCCATTTGAAATAGGCCACAAACTGCGCAGCAAAAAATACAAGTACGAGGTAGGTTGCCAACGTTTTCATGGAACCTGCAAGCCCTTTCATCACATCGGCATCACTTTTAAAAACTCCTGTGGTAAAACCGTAAGCAAGCCCCATGGCTCCGGCAGTAATAAACAACATAGCAACAACCCCTTTAATTAAAGGCGAGCTTAAAAAACCACCGTCAGTCCCCCTGAAAAAACCATTTTCGGGAATAAGTCCAATAAGTGTTACCGCAAAAATGAACAAAAAAACCAGACCTGCCATAAGCAGCCCTTTCTTTTCAATTTTCGATAACCGTTCAAAGGAATTTTCGGCTTCGTTAACGTCACCGGTATATTTCCCCAGCCTGGGTTCCACCAGCTTTTCGGTTACAAAAGTACCGGCAAAGGCAATCACAAAAGTTGAAACCACCATAAAATAATAGTTGGCCGTAGGATTTACGTGATAGGAAGAATCCAAAATGTGAGCCGCCTCTTCCGAAAGTCCGGCCAGCAGCGGATCGATGGTTCCCAGCACCAGGTTGGCACTAAATCCGCCCGAAACTCCTGCAAAAGCGGCAGCCATACCGGCAATTGGGTGCCGCCCGACAGCCAGAAAAATCACTCCTGCCATTGGAATTAAAAGCACGTATCCAATATCGGAAGCCACATTGGAAATAATTCCTGTGAAGACAATGACGAAAGTAAGAAGGCGCCGCGGCGAATTCAAAACCAGCAGACGAATGATGGTATGTACAAGCCCGCTTTTTTCAGCAATACCAATCCCCAGCATGGCTACCATTACAATGCCCAGCGGGGCAAAACCGGTGTAGTTATCCACCATTTCAAGCAATATGCGATGAATTCCCTCCTGCGAAATGAGGTTCACCGGCCTCACAATCTCTTTGGTACCCGGGTGAACAACCTCCCACCCCAATAAATGGCCCAGCAGTGAAAACACCAACGCGCCAAGTGCAAACAAAGCAAATAACGTAGCCGGATGTGGCAAGGCATTGCCTGCGCGTTCGGTCCAGTTTAACAATCGCTGAAAAATTCCCTGAGTTTTTTCCTTTTTTTGTATCATCATTCTGAAGTCAAATCTGTTCGTATTTCAGGAGTTGATTTTATTTCCATTGTATTTTTTCGGAAACCGGACCTCTGCCGGGCGATGGATAATCCATGGCCACATGCCCAACGTAAAAGAAGCCGAGCAATTTCTGCCCCGGTTGTATTTCAAGCAGAGGTTGTATTAAAGGTAAAAATGGCGGAGTGGCCCAGAATGCTCCCAGGCCCATTTCAGTGGCGGTGAGCCACATATTTTGAACGGCCATGGAAACGGCTGCTATCTCTTCCCACTCAGGAATCCGCTGTGCGATATCACGCTGCATAACAAGAGCAATAGCCACTGGAACATGCAACAAATTGTCTCTGAAACTAACTGCTTTTTGCATGTTCACTTCCATGCCCTCTTTTTGTTTTTCTTCCAGCAAATCAAATATAGATTTGGCCAGCGTCTGTTTGCTGTCGCCCTGATAAACATTAAACCGCCAGGGTTCGGTATTTTTATGTGTTGGCGCCCAATTGGCATTTTCCAAAAGATTTAGAATTAAATCTTTTTCTACCTCTTTTTTAGTCAAAAATTTAGGAGGTGTGGCCCGTCGGTTTCTGATAATTTCGCTTAAATTCATTTATCCAATAATTTTTTATTCCCTTTAAATAAGCCCGTTAGACCTTCCGGCGAGGTTACAGAGCTTGTAGATGATGCGTGCCGCCACATTGGCATCCCATTCGTTGTTTCCGGTTTCACACACATCGAATCCGATGATTTTTCGTCCGCTTTCCACTACTTTCTTCAGCAGAAAAACAGCCTCCGGAAAATCGAGCCCACCGGGCACCGGTGTTCCGGTATTCGGACATAGTTTCGGGTCGAGTCCATCGATGTCGAAACTTACATAAACCAATTCGGGCAAGTCTTCCACAATTTTTCCACATTGCACATTCCAGCTTTTACCATTGAAACGGTTTTCCTTCAGTTCCTGGTCGAAAAAAATCGAAATCCGTTCTTCTCCTTTTTCCACTATTTTCACCTCCTCTTCGCAGTAATCGCGAATCCCCACCTGCACCAGTTTAGAAACTGACTTCTCCTTCAATGCATTATTAAAAATGGATGCATGTGAAAAGGTAAACCCTTCGTAACTATCACGCAAATCGAGATGCGCATCGATCTGTAAAATCCCAAATTCTTCATATTTTTCAGCGAGTGCCTGAATAAATCCAAGCGGAACACTGTGGTCGCCACCAACAATTCCAACCAGTTTTCCGGCAGCGAGAAGTATTTTTGATTGATTGAAAACCCATTTATTCATTTCACTGCAACCCGTATTCATTTCGTCCAGCGCTTTCCGCATCGACAATTCCCCGGTAACATTTCCTCCCTGTTCCAGAAATTGAATATAGGGCCAGGCGAGCTGGCGCAGTTCATCCCGTTTTTTCAGAACGACCTGATCTGTGGGCTGCATGAAAATTCCAAGTTTCCAGGCATCTTCCACATCAGAATCAAACAAATCCAGTTGAGTAGATGCATCCCGAATGGCTTCGGGCCCCAACGCCGTTCCCTCACCATAAGAAACCGTTACATCCCACGGTACAGGTAGTAAAATCAAACGGGCAGATTTTTCAGTGAACGGTAATCCGATAAAATTCCCGTTTTTCAGTCCCACCCCACTGGGGTTAAATTCCGGGTTATGTGCTGTGCTGTTCATGAAAATTTGCTTATTTTGTCTAACATTAAACCAATGGTATCGCGTGCGAAAATATCACCATTCGTTTAAAAAACATTGAGTTTTTGCAAGTTAATTTAAAAATAAACAATAAAATGAGAAAAGTATTAATTATCGGAGCCGGTGGAGTTGGCCGTGTTGTGGCCAGCAAATGTGCCGACAACCCGGAAGTTTTTTCAGAAATTATGCTGGCAAGCCGCACCCTGTCGAAGTGCGAAACCATTGCCCGCGAAGTGGGTAAAGGACGGATACAAACCGCGCAGGTAAACGCCGACAATGTACCCGAAGTGGTGGAACTGATTAACAGGTTCAAACCTGAACTGGTAATTAACGTGGCCCTTCCCTACCAGGACCTTCCAATTATGGACGCCTGCCTGGAAACTGGCGTGAATTACCTCGATACAGCGAATTACGAACCCAAAGACGAAGCCAAATTTGAATACAGCTGGCAGTGGGCCTACCACGATAAATTCAAGGAAAAAGGAATTATGGCAGTGCTCGGTTGCGGGTTCGACCCCGGAGTTACCAGCATTTACACGGCTTATGCGGCCAAACATCATTTCGATGAACTGCATTACCTCGACATTGTGGACTGCAACGCCGGCGACCACGGAAAAGCGTTTGCCACCAACTTCAATCCTGAAATTAACATCCGTGAAATTACGCAAAAAGGAAAATACTGGGAAAACGGAAAATGGGTTGAAACCGAGCCACAGGAAATAAAAAAGGTATTGAACTATCCCAACATCGGACCCCGCGATTCTTACCTGATTTACCACGAAGAGCTGGAATCGCTGGTGAAAAATTTCCCTACACTGAAGCGTGCCCGCTTTTGGATGACATTTGGCCAGGAATACCTCACACACCTGCGTGTGATTCAAAACATTGGCATGGCAAGAATCGATCCTGTTAAATACAAAGGTGTGGATGTGATACCGCTGGAGTTCCTGAAATACGTACTCCCCGATCCGGGTGAACTGGGAGAAAACTACACGGGGGAAACATCCATTGGCTGCCGTATTAAAGGCATCAAAGACGGAAAAGAAAAAACATATTACATCTGGAACAACGCCAGCCATGAAATAGCTTACAAAGAAACCGGCACGCAGGCTGTTTCCTATACTACGGGAGTTCCGGCCATGCTGGGTGCCATGATGGTTTTGACTGGAAAATGGAACGGCAAAGGTGTTTTCAACGTGGAAGATTTCGATCCGGATCCGTTCATGGAAAAAATCGGCGAACACGGATTACCGTGGAATGAAAAGTTTGATATTGATTTGGAACTTTAAATACTTTAAATTTGGATTACTCAAAAATTCCTTCGCCGGCTTTTGTTCTCGATGAAAAACTGCTCCGAAAAAATCTGGAACTCATCGACAGGGTTCAAAAAGAAGCCGGGATTGAAATCATCCTGGCTTTTAAGGGATTTGCCATGTGGAGTACATTTCCGGTGGTGCGTCAATATTTGAAAGGCGCTACAGCCAGTTCGCTGAACGAAGCCCGGCTCTGTTTTGAGGAGATGAAAACCCGTGCACATGTGTATTCTCCGGTTTATTTCGAAAACGAATTCGATAAATTACTGGAATATACCAGCCATATTGTTTTCAATTCGTTCAGTCAGTTCGAAAAATATTTTAAGAAAACGCAACAGACTGATCATAAAATCTCCTGCGGAATACGTGTAAACCCGGAATATTCGGATGTGGAAATCGATTTGTACAATCCAAGTGCAGCGGGTTCGCGGTTGGGTGTGGGAAGTGAAGAGTTTCCCGATGAACTGCCGGAAGGTATCGAAGGCATCCATTTTCACGTGCTGTGTGAATCCGATTCGTTCAGCCTTGAAAAAGTACTGGCAAACCTGGAGGAAAGGTTCGGGAAATACCTGCATCAGGTGAAATGGGTAAACATGGGCGGCGGTCACCTGATGACCCGCGAAGGATACGACCACAATCATCTGATTCAGCTTTTGCAAAATTTCAAAGAAAAATACAATGTGCAGGTCATCCTGGAGCCAGGCAGTGCCATTGCGTGGGAAACCGGCGTACTGGTTTCCACTGTGCAGGATGTGGTGGAACACAGGGGGATAAAAACGGCTATCCTCGATGTTTCGTTTACCGCCCACATGCCCGATACGCTGGAAATGCCCTACCGCCCGAAAATTATTGGAGCATCCGAACCCACGGAAAAAAGCAAATACCTTTACCGACTTGGCGGAGTGAGCTGCCTGGCCGGCGATTTTATGGAAGCGTACGATTTTGAAAAAGTGCTGAAACCCGGCGACCAGGTAATTTTTAAGGATATGATTCATTACACCATGGTAAAAACCACCATGTTCAACGGTGTAAACCACCCGGTAATTGCCACCTGGACCGAAGACAACCACTTGAAAATTGCGCGGGAGTTTACGTATGAAGACTTTAAGGGGAGATTGTCATGATAATTCGAACACAAGATTTAGCGACACAAGTATCAGGACTACATTTTCGTCTTGATACTTGATACTCATTGTCTTGATACTAAAAACAACAACAACAATGAAAAATGAATTCAGCAAAGTATTAATCTTTCTTTTTTTGGGATTATTTTCAACACCGATATATTCCCAATCCCAAACCAACGAGCGGGCCCGCTGGTTTACCGATGCCCGTTTTGGCATGTTCATCCACTGGGGCGTTTACAGCGGAGCCGAAGGATTCTGGAAAGGAGAAAAACTTCGGAACGACAATGATTACGCCGAATGGATTATGTACCGCAACCGCATTGACCGTGAGGAATACCTGACACTGCTCGACCGCTTCGACTGGGACGAAATAGACCCTGAAGAGTGGGTTATCCTGGCTAAAAACTCGGGGATGAAATATGTAACCATCACTGCCAAACACCATGATGGTTTTGGATTGTGGAACAGTCAGATTGGCAATTATCATGTGGGTAATTTTACCAATCCGAAACGCGACATTGTAAAAGAGCTGGCCGAAGCCTGCAAAAAACACGGACTAAAACTGGGGCTTTATTACTCGCACTGGATTGACTGGGAGCATGAATACGGCTGGGATCATACCATGGAAATCACAAGCATTGCACCGGAAAAATACGACCGGTACTGGCAGAAAAAAGTGATTCCCCAGGTGCGGGAGCTGCTCACCAGTTACGGCGAAATTGGTATGTTCTGGTTCGATATGTGGATTCACCATTCAGAAACAGTGGTTACAAAAGAACAACTTTTGCAGTTGAAAGGTCTCATCCGGGAACTGCAACCCAACTGCATTGTGAACTCGCGGCTGGGACTTTCCATAGAGGAAGATCCGGATGTAGATTTCAAAACGCTGGGCGACAACCAACTGGGCAGTCAAAAGGAAGATTTTCCCTGGCAGTCGCCGGCAACGGTGGCCCACTCGTGGGGATTTCATTCTGCGGATAACGAATGGAAATCCACCACTACCCTGCTGAAATCGCTCATCAACAATGTAAGCCTTAACGGTAATTTTATGCTGAATATCGGGCCACGGGCCAACGGCGATGTGCCCTTCGAGATTTCGCAACGCATGCTCGAAATGGGAAAATGGTTAACCGTAAATGGTGAATCGATTTACGGTGCGGAGGCCTTCGATCTGGATAAAGACCTTCACGACTGGGGAAAAATTACCTGCAAAAAAGAGGGAAATAAAACAAAACTTTACCTGCATGTTTTCAACTGGCCGCTAAACAAAAAGCTCAATATCACCGGCGTTTCCGCCAGACCGGAAAAAATTTACCTGCTGGCCGACAAACAGAAAAGAACACTAACTTTTAGTCATACAGGAGTGTTTACACAAATTGAACTGCCTGTTTTGGAACCCGATCCCTACATTTCGGTCTTAGTGATGGAATACGATGAATATCCGCAAACAGAACAAAAACTGGTGGCCAAAACAACCGACGGCGGCTTTTCTCTTACGCCCCGTAACCTGATGCCATCAGAAGAAGATATAGAAATTCAGCCCAAAAGCAGAAGGGGTACCATTCCTGAATACTTGCCTGTGTCCCGTTCACAAAAAATGAAATGGAAAATTTACATAGATGACCCGGGAACTAAAACCGTAGATATTTCATACAGTTCTCAGGAAGAAAAGCCGGGTGGAAAGTTGAGTGTAAGTGCTGCAAATAATGTCCTGAACCATCCATTTGAATCCACCGGAAAAACGGTAGGTGAGCCTAATTCCGACTGGGTAATCGATAATTTTAAATCGTACCGGCTGGGTAATCTTCATTTTCCGGAAAAGGGATTTTATGAAATTGACGTGGATTTGAATCCTGAAGAAGAAGTAAAATTCCAATGGATCTGGATTGAATAGTCAGTATTGACAACTCTCCTGTAAGTTATCAACAATTGTTAATAATGCAGGTTGATACAAAGTGAATACAAAGCGCTAAAAATATTTGGTTTGAATGAAGGTTTTACCCTACATTTGAACTTACCAGGTGAGCGATAAAAGGCAGCTCCAAAAATGTGGAAACGGGGAACGTTTCTTAGCTGAAACCGGAACCATTTCTCCCCTTCCTTCGGGAAGGCACATCAGAGGAGCCGAAGTTTGAACCAGGAAGTCTGGAAACCATCGGTTCATTCAATCAACTGGAAGAGAACCAGACGTTCTTTCAAGATTGAGTCTTCAGGCAGGAGCCCGCCAACCGAAAGGAAGGCATTTAAAACTTCGGTTTTTTTTAAAAGACACACTGCGCTGCATCGAATGGTTCACACCACGAAATGCAAATTGCCAATGACAAATTCCTTTGGGAATTCGCCAAAAGCACTGAAAGACACTTCGTCCGGGAAGGCAATCCGGAAAGCCGAACGGACTGCTCAAAAGTTTAGCCGTAGAAAGCTAAACCCGAGAGTACAGGGCAAACAAATTCATCTGCAAAGATGAATCAAAGCCGGCCACAATAACAGTAGCCTGGCGCTCGGGAAAACTTCGGTTGACCTAAGTGAAATGGGAGCTATTCGTAAAAGAGTAGTTCCCATTTGTGTTTTATACACTCCTGGTTTACTATGCTAAACGGAATGAGTCGCTTCAAAAGAGATTCTGTTAGTGCAATAGTTGAAATTCCGCAAGCGCCGGCATTTTTTGTATTGAAAAAAATGAATTCCCCGGCATTTTTTTAATCCCATTTCGTATTTTAGGCTTTTAATTGAATCAAACTGAATTTTGACTTCAAAAAACGCAAAATGACTGACAAAAAAGTATTTGTTTCCGGATGTTTCGACTTGTTGCACAGCGGCCATGTGGCCTTCTTTAAAGAAGCTTCGCAATATGGTGATTTGTATGTGGGTATTGGTTCAGATAAAACCATTGAGGAATTGAAAGGTCGCCCCACAGTGAACAGTGAACAGGAAAGGTTGTACATGGTAAAAGCTGTTCGCCATGTAAAAGATGCTTTCGTGAATGCTGGAAGTGGCATTATGGACTTTGAAACCGATTTACAAAAGCTTCAACCCGATATTTTTGTTGTGAATGAAGACGGATACTCTCCGGCAAAAAAACAACTTTGCGAAGTAATGGGCATTGAACTGAAAGTTTTGGAACGAATTCCCGATGCCGGATTACCGCCGCGCTCTACTACAGCTATCCGCAGTTCAGGAATGTGCGTTCTCCCTTACCGCATCGACCTGGCAGGAACATGGATTGACCAGCCCTATGTTTCAAAATTTTACCCGGGCTGGGCAATCACCCTCTCGCTTGAACCTATTGTTGAATATAACGAACGCTGCGGCATGAGCACATCAACCCGGAATGCTGCAAAAAAAATATGGCCCCACAGCCTGCCTCTGGGTAAACCGGAGAAGTTGGCTGAAATGCTTTTTAAATTTGAAAACAATCCGGGTTCGAAAATCATTTCCGGTGCGCAGGACGCCATTGGTATTTGTATGCCCGGTCTGGTACGCCATTATTACAATAATGAATTCTGGCCGCTTAAAATTGAATCGGTACACGACGATGACATCCTCGACTGGCTGGAGGAACATATTTATATGGTGCTGCTTTGGCCCCGACCACAGAACCTCGACTTACTCCAAAACACCAACATCAACACCGAAAATGTAAAAAAACTTACCGAAGCGGCCGAAAAAGCCTGGGATGCTATTCTAAAAAAAGATTTAAAAACGTTTGCTGCTGCTTATCTCGATTCATTCTACGCACAAACAACCCTTTTCCCTGCTATGATGAATTCAGAAATTGAAAAAGTGATTGATAGTTATAAACCCGAAGTACTTGCATGGAAACTGGCCGGCGCCGGAGGTGGCGGTTACCTCATCCTGGTTTCGGAAAAACCGGTGAGAGGGGCAATGAATATAAAAATAAGAAGAAAAGAATCGGGAATTTAGCACACAGAAATTATAAACTGACCGTTAAGTCCATTTTGAAAAAAGAAAAACAATGGTTTTTAAAGCATGATTTAAAATAATTGTATTGCATTTCAAAAAAAATAAAAAACAAGAATAATGAACGCTCAAAAAAATCGTCTTGTAATTTTTTCAGGCCCTTCGTGTGTGGGTAAAAGTCCGCTGGCCAAAGCGCTGGCAAGGTTTTATCCTGAGTTGCACAAAGCTATGGTGCCACTTGTATTATACAACAGCAGGGCTCCCCGTCCGGGTGAAACCGATGGCGTGGATTATCATTTTCGTCCGCGACCTGAAATTGAAAAACTGAAAGAGCCGGAGCGTTTTGTTGTGATGGATGTGCGCGGCGATTTGCAGGCCCTCGATCTGCAGGAGTTAAAAGAAAATCTGAAAAAAAATGACGTACTTTTTGAAGGAAATCCTTTTGTGGGGAGAGTTTTGCAAACACATCCGGCACTGGAAGGGATTAACCGGTTAAGTGTTTTTATGTCGCCTGTTTCCAAAGAAGAAATCCTGTTTCTGAAATCAATAGAACCGGCTAACTCTTTGCAGGACTTTATTACGGATGTGATGCGCCGGAAGTTGCTTCGCCGCACCCGAAAACAAAAAGGCGAACTTTCGCAGAAAGACCTGGAAAACATTGAAAAACGTGCGTCCAGCGCTTTCCGTGAGTTGCAGGATGCCCATCACTTTCAGTATGTTATTCCCAACCATGACGGTGAAGACAGCGAAAACTGGGATGCGTTTTACTATCCACTCGGTGATGCACGCAAATCGCTGCTGGCATTTGCCGACCTGCTTCGGGGATTGAATCCGGAATATGCGGAATGCTGGGAAGATTTTTTATCTGATTGAAATATATCTTCGCCTGGCGTTAAACCATCAAACATTTGGCGAACCATAGTTAGATCATTGATCTCAAATTAATACTTAAACCCAAAGTATTTCTTTATTTTGCATAATAATAAAAGTTAAAAAATGCCAGTTTTTGATTTTAAAAAATTTCTCACTCATATTTCGCTCGATTGCGTCATTTTCGGATTTCATCAAAACCAACTAAAAGTTTTACTGCTGCGAATGAAATATTCAAAAGCCTGGGCACTTCCTGGTGGTTTTGTCAAAATGGATGAATCTCTGGAAGAAGCTGCAGAACGTGTGCTTAAGGAGCGCACCGGACTGAACAATATATTTTTACAACAGTTTCATCTTTTTAGCGATCCCAAACGCTCAAAATCGAATCCTGCTGTAAAAGACCTTGAAAAATCAGGTTCAGGTGAAAATTCAGTTTGGTTTTCACAGCGGTTTATTTCGGTGGGATTTTATGCGCTTGTTGATTTTGAAAAAGTACATCCCCAACACGATTTCTTCTCTGACAAATGCGAATGGAAAACATTGGAAGATATTGGAAGTCTGATGATGGATCATCAGAAAATATTGGATAAAGCACTGGAAACATTACGATTACACTTGAGTTACCAACCCATTGGATACAACCTGCTTCCTGAAAAATTTACCATGCCTGAGTTACAAAAGCTATATGAAACCATATTAGGAAAAAGCCTTGATCGCCGCAATTTTCAGCGGAAAATTCTTTCGTATAAAATTTTAAACAAACTGGATGAACAAAAAAAAGGAGGAGCATTTAAGGCTCCGTATCTCTATGAGTTTAATCAGAAAAATTACAACAAGGCTTTAAAGGAAGGATTCAGCGGAGGTTGGTAAGGATTCTGTTTTTGAACAAAAAGATTTCACTTTCATTTTTCTTCCAAAAAATACCTCAATTGGTCGAGCATTATTGGTACATCGTCATTTTCGATGCCCTGGGAAAGGAGGTGAGGCAGATCTTCTTCGAAAACTTCGATGAATTCATTTTCGGAAAAACCTTTTTGTGAAATTGATTTTTGATAATATTCAATTGCAGAAATGCGATTTCCCAGACTCCAACTTACGTGTCCCATATTCATAAAATCATGCTTATTTGGCTCATCTTCAATTAATTGATTTAAATATTTTTTAGCCTGTTCTTTTTTTCCGGTAAGAAAAGAACACCAGGCAATGGGTCGCCACACTTTTTTGTTACCCGGAGCAAGGTATTCCACCTTAAAATAGCTTTTCAGTGCTTTTTCATATTCATTTAATTCCAACAGGCAATGGCCAATATTGAGCTGGGTACTCAGGTTGTCCGAATCAATTTTTTCAGCTGCCTGATAATATTCCAGTGCCTTGCCGGGTTGTTTCAGATTCCGGTAGCAAAGCGCTATTTTTTTCAGGTTCCACAGCCTGTTAATATCATACAATTCAGCTTTTAAATAACCTTCCAGCGCTTTTTCGAAATCACCCAGATTCTGGTAACAGTAGGCAATTTTCTGATACAATTCACCATTTTTTTCCTGTTCGAGCAAGTACTCAAAAACTTCGGCCGCATCCTCGAAATGGTTTCTTGCAAAATAGAATTCTCCAATGTTTCGAAGCACTTTCGGATCTTCCTTCAGAATATCGCCCAATGCCAGTTTATTGTGAAAGTCGAAGCGCCAGGTAAAAATATCTTCGAAATCGTTTTTGCGCGGAAAAAGTTTGTAAAACCTGTACAAATCCTGAATATACTGGTTGGAAATGAATTCCGCCTTTCGCCCGGGCTGAGTCATTTCTTCGTCTTCCTCCAGTTCTTTTAGCTGATCCATTTCTGCATTGATGCCCTGCGCCATAAACTCACGGTTTTCTTTTGGAAGGCTTTGAATACTGAAACAAAACGAATACTTGTCTGAGTTACACAAAACAGGCGCTTTATCAAGTGCTTCCATCAGTCGCTGGCTTGTATCATCGCTAAAGTCAAGCGCATTGGCAATTTCCGGATTTCCCGGAAAAAAAGGAATAAACCAGTTTCCCATTTCACTGTAAAATGGAAATGATTTGAGCATGGCAAACGACCCCATAAACACATCGGCACCTTCCATCTGAAGTTCAGAAAACTCCTGCATTTTATCCATTAAACCAGGAGAATCTTTAAAAATCTCTTCCCAGTCGGGATTTTTATCTTCTGAAAATCCTTCATCCATTAAACTGTCGAGGTTGATTTTGTTTTTCAGGTTCGGACTTATTTTTATCATTTCCGGAAGTATCTCATCGCGGATGCGTTGCTGCAGTTTTTCGGTTTCTTTGCTGCGGATGAACTGCATAATTACCCGCTCGAGGTTGCGTTTGAATTCCGGATTTTCATTCATTATTTTCAACCGACCTGTAATTTCAGGATAAAACGGCATTCGGGCATCGTAACGGTAAAGGTTCATTAGCAAACCAACTAAAGCACGTTGGTTAATTTCCATTTCTTCCGAATCGTAAGCATTGAATAAAAGTGTAAATTTTTCGGTATCGAAATAGAGTTGCAGACTAAGCATGAGGGCAGTAACCATATACGATTTGTATGCAGGCAATACAACCGGGCTCATAATAAAGTTGCGTAATGGTTCGGCTTCGGCAGGTGACAGTTTGTCGGTAAACCAGATGTGATAGAACAATCTCCGCATTTTTTGCTGATGTTCTTTTGCCGCAGCGAGGGAAGCAGCCTCATCTCCCGGATTTTCATCATGAAGGTAGAAATCTTCCAGTTCGGATAAATAAGCAGAGAAACTGGCAATAAAATTGTTTTTAAAAAGTCGCTTTTTTTCATATTCAATGGCAGGAGAAAACCTGAGCCGAAGAGCTTCATTAATTTTTTCAGCCAGTTCAAAAACCGATACTATCAGTTTACGATAAACCTTCTGACGCTCAGGATCGTTAATTCCCTCAACGGTATATTTCAGCATAAAATGGTAGGTTTCTTCCAGATTTTTATATTCATCGTAATATATTCCGAGGCCATTTTCAGAAATAAGTTTTCCCAGCATATCAAACGCCGGTTTTAACCTTCGTGCTGTCAGATTGCTGCAAATTTCGGTATATATTTTTTTGAGTTCCTGTTCTGTCATTTTCAATATTCTTATTCAAATTTTGACCAAAATAAAAACTCATCAAAAAACAAACCAAGTAAAATAGTATGCGGAAATGGCAGAAACGGAAAATTTTTCAATTTTCACCAATCCTTTCAAAAAGAAACCGGGCAATGCTGGTTTCAAATTCGTCCATGTGTTTAACCGGAGTATGACCAGCTCCCTGTATTGTAACCAGTTCATTTTTAACATTATTTTTGTCCAGTTCAGCTTTTAATTTTACCGAATTGGAATAAGCCACCAACTTATCTTCTGTGCCATGTACGATGATTACCGGAGGATCGTTTTTGTCCACATCCGGTTCGCCCCACTCAGGTGACGGGCTACCCCAAAGATTAACAAATACTATTATTCCTGATTTTTCCACCCCCGGAATGTTATTGTTATCATTCAAACACAAATTTGTACCCAGAATTCCGCCGGCAGAGCCTCCGGCAACAATAATTTTTGAAGGATCTATTTTCAACGCTTCTGCATTTTCACGAAGCCAGACGAGGGCTTTTCCGGCATCTTCAACAGCATCGTAAATAGTTTCCTCCGGATTTTCCCTTGGTTGTTCCCGAATCCTGTAATCAATGGACAATCCCACATACCCTTTCATGGAAAACCGTTTGGCCAGTTCAACAATGTACGACTGGCTTTTATCGTTTCCCGGCCGGAAGCCACCGCCATGAATCCATAAAATAACCGGGCGATTCTCCATTTCATCGCCTTGCGGAGAATAAATATCCAGTTTAAGTGTTTCCAATTCTCCTTTCTCATTTACCGATTCAGCGAATTTTATATCTTTTTGAATGTCAACTTCCTCAAAAATTCTATCCAGATAACGCATCTTTTCCTGCGACTGGTTTTGCCGAGTTTTATTCGGAAAAGAAAATCCTGAATGAATAAATGCAACTGCCAAAATTAACAGAAATGTACTTTTGCATGAATAACGACACATGGTATTGACTTTTAATAATTATGCAATAAAGTTAAAGAAAATTTAACTCCTGAAGTTTTTATTCGGTGAATTCCAATGAATTCGCGCCACAAAAACGCTGCCGTCGGATCCGTATTTTTCCACACCACGCGGCTGCATCCATTCCGAAACGGTAACCCAGGTTTCATTTTCGCTTACATCGGTCACTCCGAAATTTCCGAGACGTGCACCACGTTCCGGAACCAGAATTTGTTCGGTATCCCGGATGACGCATAATTTTTCCGGGTCGACCTGTGCCATAAACAGCGGCGCCCTGTGCCGGAAAACATGGTTGTTGCTTGCGCCACGACGGGTGTAAACCAAAAACAGACCTTCGCTGTGGGTAACCCAATGCTGCTGGGTATTGTAATTTCCAAGGTCACTGCCGTCGTCAAAAGTCCACGGCACATATTTTTCAAAGTGTAACCCGTCTGTACTGCGTGCAACAAATCCTTTTTTATCGTTACGGATAGTCAGGAAAAAACGATTATTGAATTTCGTCAGCGAAGGTTCTCCCAAACCACGGGTGTCGTCGTTTAGTTCCAGTTCTGAACCATGTTCGAGGTAACGAAGTGCTTCTCCGTCGAAAGAACACAGGCAGACGGTAACCTGTGAATTTTTCCCCGGTGGATTAAAATATACAGGCAGGAAAATTGTACCGTCTTCCAAATCAAAACGTTGTACACAACCAGCGCCGGAGTTGAAAAACTTTTCCTCAGCAGGCATTTGAAGTTTTTTCCAGTCGCCCCAGTTTCCGGTTTCGGCATTGTAAACCGAATAGGAAGTATGACGCGGTCGGGGACTGGTCACTTTCCAGTCGGGTGTGTAAACAACTGTATGTCCGGTGCCGAGTAGTTTTTCGGAGGACTTATGCCATCCGGGCCAGAAATCGCTTACTGCCACCGGACGTTCCACTCCATCAATAATTTCAAAGCGTGGTTTCAACGTTTCCAATTCCACCGGTTCGGTCCAGGTTTTACCCAGATCGCTTGTTTCCAATCCGAACATTCCGCGAAAAACATCACTGCCCGCCAAATCGAGACTGTTCATGGTCATTACAACCCGTGTCGCCCCGTTTTTCCCAAAACCCGGAACTATTCCGGCACGCGGATGGCTCCAGCATTTTTCACCATCGAATAGTTTGGTTGCGACATCGAGACTCAAAAGGAAACCGGCATTTTTGCCGGATTGCAGACAGGAGGGAAGAATCAGGTATGAAATTCCGCCAATCAGTGATTTTTTCAGAAACCGCCTTCTTTCCATCTTATTTTATTGAACGAGGTTATCCATAACCCAAAGCAGCGGATTACGAATGGGCAGGTTCCTTATCACTTCCTGTGTTTCGGGGCAGCCATCAAGCGTTTTCCATAAATCAATGTACTCCGGTTTGTTGTAAGCTCTTCCGGCAAACAGCAAAAACGGGTGACGCACCGGCCATTCGTCCCAGTACATCACATCTTGTTCATAAGGCCATTTCGATTTATCTTTCACATACGGATACAAAAACTCAGCGCCCAACTCCAGGTTTTTTCCATCGGGTGTTGAAAATTGGTACAGGTTGTTGTTTTCGTCTGACAAAATTTCGGCAGCAGTCATAAACGCATCGAGGTTAAACAGGGAATATCCGTAAGGTTTTGTACGCCTGATTTCCAAAGGAAATGAGCCGTCTTCAGCCATCTGGTCGGGCAACAATATTTCTTTAAAACGGTTTCGGCACAATTCCAGCACTTCCTCATTTCCGGTGAGCCGGGCAAAAGCACCTACCTGCATCACCCAGCAGGTAGCGTGATTGTTCTTCGTGCTCATCTCGTCAATTCCATAAGGATGTGTGGTGAGCCAGATTACAAATTCCGAAAACCAATCTTTCACCGGTGAAATCAAACTTTCCGGCAATGCCTTGTTTTGTTCCAGAATTTCAACCGACCGGGCCACTTCAATTAAATGAATGGCATCTATGATTCCAATCCCACGCCCTGTAACCCGGCCTTTAATGGCCTGCGCATAATTCAGGCTGGGATTCATGCGGGTTTCAGGATTCACGAACCAGGCGTTTAAATGATTGCTAACTGCTTCTGCAAATTTTTCGTCACCGGTTAGCAACCATGCCGATGTTTGCAAACCAACAATCCGGCTTAGCCGGATCATCGCCAGGCGGTGCGCCACAAAATTTTCAGGATTGGTTTCTCCGTCGCGTTGAATGTATGGTCCGTCGGGATCTTCCGGGTTAGGCCACCAGTAGTCGCCTTCGGAGTAAAAATCGTTAGGTCCGCCCGCGCTGCGTTCACACACTTTTGCTGTGACGGTTACCGGCAAACTATTGAGGTAGCCGGTAGCTTTTTCAATGATAAACTGTTGCTCGTCATTTGAAATGTAAGGAACTTCTTCCTGAGAATTACAAGCGGAAAACAAAACAAGGATTATTACAGAATAAAACCCAAATACTACTTTACTATTTTTTTTCATTCGGATATCAAATTTTATCAAGTTCCTGTTGTGTAAGGCCCTTTTCTGCCATTTCAACTCTCAATTCATACAAAAAATCCAGATATTCCTTTTCATTTTTAACCAATGAGGTTTCCATCAATTCTTTTGCAAGTGAAATACTAACTTTATTTCTTTTTTCTTTTTTTCAAAGGCTTTTTGCCAGGCTTTTGCAATTCTCTTATCAACTTCAATAACAATTCTTTCCATTTTTAACTCCTTTATCAATTAGCCAAAATTACAAAAAAGAACTAATCTTCGATTAATCAATAATTATCTGAGAAATGATTCCACAATTACCAGAGGTAAAACACGACTATTTTTTCAATCTTTTGCCTCCGTTATCACGATCTCGTTCTTCTCTTTGGTTTTCGGGTTGTTTACCGTAAATACAATCCGGATAATTCCATCCGGCCAGTAGCGGAGCAGGCCATAAATCGTTTTGGTTAATGGTAAAACAGCAAACTTCAGGAATTAGCTTAAATATCAAAAAATGCAATTGGTGCAAGTTTTGATAATTTAATTTATAACTTTGTCCAATGGATAACTACATAAACAGAAAAGAATATATAGACAAACTACTGTCGTACAAAGACAAAGACCTTATAAAAGTTGTGAGTGGTTTGCGTAGGTCAGGGAAAAGCACTTTGCTTGAAATTTACTATGACCATTTATTAAAACAGGGCATCGGTAAGCGACAAATGCAATTTTTAAATTTTGAACTACCGGAAAATTACCTGAACAAAAGCTGGAGCGATATATATTTCGAGATAAAGAAAAAAATGCAATCCGATAAAACCAACTATATTTTTTTGGATGAAGTTCAAAACATACCATTCTTTGAAAAATTAGTGGACGGACTTTTTGCCACAGAAAACACAGATATTTATATTACAGGTTCAAATGCATTCTTGTTGAGTAGTGAATTGGCAACTTTATTGAGCGGTCGTTACATTGAAATTTCTATTTTGCCATTTTCTTTTAAAGAATACTTAAAAGCTCGCCATATTGAAATGGGTAACAAGTACCTCAATTTTGAAGCCTTATTTTTTGATTATGTAAACGAAACTTCATTGCCAAAAGGTGTCGAATTACGTGAAGGTGGTTTTGACAAAATATACGAATATCTTGAGGCTATTTATACAACAATAATCGAAAAAGACATAACTCAGCGACATCAGATAAACGATAAACGTGCTTTTGCAAACATTGTAAAATTTATGGCTTCTAATATTGGAAATAAACTTTCACCAGGGAATATTTCCAAGACACTTAAACAAGACGGACAAAACATACATCACGCCACGGTTGAAAAGTATTTGGATTATTTGGTAACCAGTTTTGTATTTTACAAAGTAAACCGATTCGACTTGAAAGGAAAAAAACAGTTGGCTACACAAGAAAAATATTATTTGGTGGATGTTGGGTTATTATATGTGTTGGCAGGCAAAGAGAGAATTACAGAAAGAGGTCATATTTTAGAAAATATTGTTTATTTGGAATTATTGCGCAGAGGCAACAAAGTATGGACGGGTACCGCCCGAAATACTGAAGTGGACTTTGTTTGCAAAAATCCAACAGGCGAAATTGATTACTACCAAGTGGCATGGCAAATGACAAATGAAAATACCGTAGAGCGTGAGTTTGGGGCACTAGAAAAAATTAATGACAACTATCCAAAATATTTGCTCACGACAGATTCATTTACACAAAATCGGAGCGGAATTAGACACATAAATGTATTTAATTGGCTACTTGAAACAAATGAAAATTAAGGCACATCACTAAACAGGCTGTATGAAAATGGAATTTTTTGCACCGTGGCTCAGCCCGTTGTATAAAATGCAAATAAATAAGTTGTAGCCGTTAAAATCCTGAATATTAAATGCCTAATTCAATTATCTTTTTACTTCCGTTATCACTATCTCATTTTTTCCCTTTGTTTTCGGGTTGTTTACCGTAAATACAATCCGGGTGATTCCGTCGGGCCAGTAGCGGCGAAGGCCGGAGTCAGTCACTTCGTTAAACTCAATTTTGGGTGAAACGGATTTGGTATTGTATTCCATTTCCAGGTCAAATCCGTCGCCTTTCAGCAACAAAACGCCCGGTTTCTGTTCCGATACTTTGCAGTAGGTTACAAAATTAATGGTAGTGGGCTCGTCCAGCACTTTTTCCAATTCGTAATCATCCCGAACAATAAACTGTTTGCCGCGATCGAGTTGATACGAACGCACCCATTTTTTCACGGCAGCTTCTTCGGGATAGGCTTTGAAAATGTCGGTTGAGAACACCGCTTTTTTTGCATCGGCTTTAAAGTTGGTATTGGTGGCCACATAATTCCTGCCCTGCATTTGGTCCACCCCGTTTATTTTAGGTAGTTGATGATACTGGCTTTGCATGGTCCAGATTTCGTAACGGCTGCTGCTAAAGGTTTTGGCGGTGTATGTTTCGCGGCCAATGTCGATGAGTGCGGGTTTTCCATCGAAGTACAACACACAGGTTCCCAAATCGTTGTGATTGTGGCTTTCGGCATTGTGGCCGCCTTTGGCTGCAAAAAAGAAACCTTCGGAAGAACCTGTCTGGTCGCGGGCGCCGGCCACTTCAGTTTGCGGCAACCAAAAATCACTGATGCGTGCATTTTCCGTTTCGGCATTTTTAATTTCTTCCAGATGCATCAGTTGCATTATCTGTTCGTCGATTTTTCCGCCGGGTGCTTCTTTGCCCCAGTCCTGCTTTTCAGCCAGAAAAGCACCGAACTTCTGCATTAAAGGATCGCCAATGTCTTTTCCGTAACTGTAAATAATTTGCGGACGGCTTCCGGTGGTGGCATCTGCATCGGCAAAATTTATAAAGTACGGATAATCGATGTAGGCTTTGTAAATGTAATTGCCCATGTTTTTGATAAGCTGATTGTCATATACATCGTACTTACCACCGGTTGCCCGTTTCAGCAGATCGAGGCTCTGGTAGAGCGATGCCCCTGCCCTGCCCCAGTAACTTGGGCCTTCGTCGCAGCCGCCATCATCGGGATAAACATTTACAAATTCGTCGAGCGAACGAACCACTTTTTGCACTCCTTTAATTTTCTGCTGCTGATCATCTTCCAAAATCAGAATGGCAGTGAGCATGTTGTGATTCGTCCAGGGATTCCAGTTGTTCACATGGCGTGAGCCATCAAGTCCCTGCCACCAGAAATCGTCGCGTTCGTAATACGGAGTTACAGCTTTTTTCATGATTTCGTCTTTCAGCCTTTTGGCAATAAGCGGATGAATTTTATCGAATTCATCTTTAAACAAAAACCAGGTCCAGGAAAGAACATTGGCAATTTCGCCTACACCCAGATCGATAACCGGTTCATCGGCATCGGGCAAACCGTGTGGCGCCTTTTGTGCAGTGAGATGTGCCGACCAGCCCCACCAGGTTTGTTCGCTGTAATACCAGGCGCCGTTCACAATCTGGTCGGTAAACCGGCCTTCCCCTTCTGCCAGTTCGCCCATTACCAGCGCCACAAGGGCAGCTCGCGGTGCCGCATACACTTCCTGTTTACGATCTCCCGAGCGAATGATTTCGAGGTAATCGGTGGCTTTAACCACCGGCCAGTCGTAATCCAGAAATTCTTCTGCATCCTGAATATACTGCCGCCGCAAATTTTCAGGCAGGTTATTCCAAAAATTCCGGTTGTAGTAATCCGGAAAGCCGATGTCTGAAAAATCTTTTAAAAGCGACTGAGCAAAATTCATTTCTTTGGCTTCTCTTTGAAGCAAATCCCGTTTTTCGTAAGAAAAACCACTGACGGTAAAACTAGTCAGCAAAACAAAAAGCATTATTTTTTTCATCTCATTCTATTTTTTTGATTCGTTTGTATTGTTTATTCCAAATTTTTAAGCCGGCTGAATTTTTCAAGCCCTTCCTTTTCAACTACCAAACAGTTCAGTAAAAAAAAACTGTTGTTTTTAAAAGAACTTTTCTTTTTTGCACAATAATGAGGCAATTTAAATTGTACGAACCAACTGAAACGGCTCCATCAGGCCATAATCCATCAGAAAATATTCTGAACCTGCAGGAGCTTTTTCTGGAGCGTAATTCCAGGAGTGCGGACCAAAAATCCAGTTATTGTTATCCTGATAGAAAAAGCCAAACGTGTTTTTCAGGCTGCCGGTTACTTTCACTGTAATTTCGTTTTCACCTTCCTTAAGCAAACCGGTAACATCCAACTCGCAGGGCTGCCAGGCTATCAAACCGGCAGGTTGGCCATTTACAAGCACTTCGGCTACCGTTCCCTTCCATTTTGGCAATTTCACTTTATAAACTGCTTTTTCCAATCCGGAAATGTTGAAATTTTGAGAATAAGCCACTTTTTGTGAATAGAAAGGCAATCCCGCACCACGCCAGTAACCCAACGTTTCAATTGCTCCTCCGGTAATTTCAAATCCCTGTTTCGTGGGCTGAACCAGAAAATCGCCTAACAAATAAACCGGCATCACTTCGGCTAAAATGTGCATCCGCGGCGCTTTGATGGTCAGCGTATTTTTCCCCGGTTTCAGGAAGCTGCCAACGGCAAACTGCGGAAAATCCTTTTCAATCCAGTAAACGCCTTCAGTTTTTGTTACTTCGTTTCCGTTCATAAACACTTTCCACAATTCAGGGCGTTCAACCACCGCGCGTATGGATTGTATGGCACCGGCATCCAGGTTCGGATTGATAATAAAATGGTAACTTGCCTCAAACCACGTATTGTCTTTAAACAATGTATCCATTTCGAGCCAGGTTTTTTTGTACTGAATTTTGTGCTGCCACGGATTGCCCATTGCAACGCCATTTTCTTCAAACAAACCGATGAGCGCATTCATAAAATAAACATCCTTTTTCTCCGATTTGGCCGTTTTCAGGTCAAGGTAATTCACCATCATAATGTTGTCGGATTCGCGTTTAACCGAGACGGCGCCGGCACTTTCAACAATGGTTTCAGTTCCGGTAACCGATTTATATTCCGGTTCGTCAGATTTTTCGTTGGTTACTGTAAACAATGCGCTTCCCACCGGACTGAGTTCAACCTGAAACGTAACTTTCCCATTTTCGGTTTTGGCAGGATAACTGAAAACTTTTCCCGAAACCGGATCGAGCATCGATACATATTTTCCTTCCACAGTAATTTCAGCGACTGCTTTTTTGGTGGTATGCGAGTTCACAAAAAACAGCAATTGCCCGTCATCCAAAATCCGTCGCTGATGGTACAACATTCCATTCCGGGTGTGGTCGTTCATTACAAACTTATCGTTTCGGAGCATTTTCAGCGTGCCTTCGTTTTTCAGATTCTCCGAAACCAGCCAGTTTTCAGAATGTTTAGCCGCAAGTTCAATAATTTCGTTTGATTCCGATCCGTCAAGCAACGTAATTTTTGGATTAAACGACAAAACTTTTCCACCGTTTTCAAGGTATTCTTTCAGCAAATTGAACGTTGTGATGTCGATATTTTCCATTTCGGCCGGAATCACCACCAGCGAATAATCGCGTTTGCCCACCTTCAACTTTTTGCCTGAAACACTTCCCAGGGTCTTCAGCACATTTTCAGAACCCAAATCGTATTCAACATGAAGTTGCTCCAACCGGTAAACAAAATTTTTGAAACCGTTTCGAATGGTGTTGATCGCCGGGTTTTTATCCCTTCGGGAGAAATACATCCACGCAGTTGTATTGGGCTGAAGTACCAAAGTGGTATTGATTTGCTGTCCTGCCGACATGGCCATGGAAATGCGGCCGATGTAATCACCCATCAGTTTGTAGTGTTCCCACCACGGTTCGTGATACGAAAACGACGGTGGGTAGTCGAATTTACGTACCCCGTTTAACGAATAATACGAAAGATGCTGGTTTACAAAGTTTACGCCCAGCACACCCTGCCAGTCAGCCAGCCGTTTCTGGGTTTCGAAAGTCATTTCCCAGCCGCCGCCGCCATAAGTTTCGCTGAGTGTGCGTGTTCTTCCGGCCTGATTGGCGGCGCTCAGTAATTCACGCACGGCACGGTCGTTTCCGAATTGTCCACCCAATCCGGCTGTATCGAGCCGGTTTCCCAGCATATCCACTCCCGGCATTTGGTGCCAGATGTAAAAAGCCGCCTCATCCATTCCGTCTGTAGGTTCAGGCCAGCCGTGTTCCCAGTAATGCCCTGTCCAGTCCAGATTTTTTTCCTCGCAGTATTGATACCAGGGTTTGGCCCAGCGGTCAACAAACAATTCAACCAACAGCTCATAAAAATCGTGGCGCACCTTTTTCCAATTGCCGGTTTCCTCCACCAGCGACGGCAGGTTCACTCTCAAATCGTAACCCCAGCGTTGCTGAAAAACATCAAACAAATCGGGCGTCCAGCGGAGCATTGTACCGCGCGGCATGGCCGCTTCGAGGTTGGGTTCGTCGGTAAAAACGCCCAGAACAGTGGAGCCAAAATCAGCCAGATTTTTTTCGTAACCTTTGGTCATTGTCAAGTCCATGAATTTTTCGGTCACCCCCGGATAAAGTAAATCAACATAAGTAAAACCTCCGTACCAGGGCGATTTTCCGGGATAGGTTTTCCTAAAAATATAAAATGTTCCTTCCTTTCCGTTTTCAGTTTCAACCGCAGCAGTAATATTTTCAAAACCAGCTTCCGTTTTGCGCAGCACCACTTCAATGGTGTCCGAAAAAACAACATCCAGTTTTTGCTGGATTTCCATGCTCAAACCGGTGCCGTGCTGATATGAATCAGGCATTTCTACCGGAACGTGCCCGCCTGCAAAACCTGATGGGTAGGAGTTTTCGTCGTAAATCCAGACTTTCATTCCCAGCTCTTTTCCTTTCTGAACCGTGTAATCGAACAAATGAAACCAGTCGTCAGAAAGGTATTCGGTAAGCAAACCCGGCCGCGGATGCACAAACACGCCGCCAATTCCGGCTTTTTGAAACTCCCTCATCTGAAAATCAATCCCTTCTTCCGAAATCTGTTCGTTCCAGTCCCAAAGTGGCGCACTGCGGTATTCAGCAGGCGGATCGACAAAAAGTTGCCTGAGTTCAGTTACTGTGTTAATTCCTTCGGGAACAGGTTTTTGGGTGCAGCCTAAAAACAGGACAATGAGGGAAATGCAGAAGAGAAGAAAAATAGATTTCATACTATTAAAATTGTTTATTTTTAAGGTATAGTTTGCTCCGAAGGAATCCCTCCGGGAGAACTCGTATGTATTTTAATCATCACACCGGGTGTAAATTTTTTACACGCTCGTTTCATTTCGTAATATTTTTAATTTAAGAAAACCAGACTTCCTTGCCTGGCGGCAGACAGGGACTACTACGCTCAGTCTGACGTCACCCTGAGCGTAGTCGAAGGGTACTTGAAATAATATTCTATAAAATGTAACCAAACAACATTGTTTCACATTATTCAATTTTTATGTTATTCCAGATTTTTAAGCCATTCCAGTTCGCCCGTAACCTCTTTTTCAACCACCGACCAGTGAAAATACTCCCCACCCCTGTCGTGTGTAAAATGCATTAGTGGAACAGGCTGATAAACCGGTTGAGTTACCTGCACAACCTCTCTCCAGTTTTCAGTGGCTTTTTCAAGCCATTGGATTGCATTTTGATGATATGCTTTTTCTCCGGTATTCAGGTATTTTTTATAATCGATTGCCGCCCGCAGTTTGTTTGAAAAATAAAGACCAAGCGAGGCCCATGCTTTTATGTCCGAAACTTCGTAAAGCAGGTCAACATTTCCGGCAGATTCAATCGGATCCATTGTTTTTATTGCTGCCAGGCAGAAAAATTCAAGAGAATCGGCCAGTTTAACCGGAGAGATTTTACCTGCAACGGGCATTTCGCTATTTTCAAGGAATTCGGTAATGCTCATGTACGACGGTTCCATTGGTTGCTTTTCACTCATTTGTTCCAGGGAAATAAGTTTCACTTTATTGTTTTCCATGGCCAGCATTCCTTCGGAATAAAGTGTAAAATCCCAGGTTGCATTCCAGTAAGAAGCCACAATCAACGGAACCCGGCTTACTTTTTTCTGTGCTTCGAACAATTCTTTCCCATGTTCCGGAAACCTATTTACAAAAGCCTGTTCGAAAACCGAATCGGGCGTTTTGGGGTTATATAGCAGTCTTCCCCAGTTTTTGTAAAACATCCACTGCCGCTCAAAAGCGTATTTATTACTTGTTCCTTCCAGCGCGGTAATAAAGTCTTTGGCCGGAATATAACATTCGGACCCCACATAATATCCATTTACATAAGGCTGTACGTTTTGGGCAATATGCTTGCGAATAAACTCCGGTTGTCCCCATCGCAACATAAAAAAGTCTTCGTTTCGCATCATCCAGGCCAGCTTGTAGTTTTCCGGAAGCGGATTCCAGTAGGTGTCGGTCAGTTCGCCGCCGTGTACTTTTACCAGCGTCGGAGTTGAATGGGCATGCGACCAGTTAAACTTAAGTTCGGTCATTATGGGTCTGATGAAACAACTCAGGGTATCGAGGGAACGACGTGTCATTCGCTCCACATCCACCGAAGTTGAACCACCACTCCCCAAATCGGCAGAAAAAGGAATCCGATGGATTAACTTGATTTTTCGCGATGCATTCCGTGCCCCCTGAATAATGCTTTCGAGCATCCATATCTGGCGTTCTTCGGGTGTCATTCCTCCCATTCCTTCGCCATGCGAAATTCCCAGGCCGGTTAAATCAGGATAAGTATCGATAACAGCTTTTACACTTTCGCGCATGTAATCCTTTACAATTTCAGAGGTGTCTCCCAGATTGATAAAGTATTCATTGTTGATACTGTATTCGGCTACGCCGTGCGCCTTTGCAAATTCGGGCGAAACAAAAATATTCCAGTTTACGATGTAGGTTTCTATTCCCCTGTTTTTTGCCTCCCGGAAAATATAGTTCCAGAATTTTTTCCAACCGGCCATTTCTTCATCGGAAAAACCGCAGGCTTCAGGGTATTTTTCGGTTTTTACCATGTAATGAAACGGGTGCTGGCTCCAAAGTGTGAGCGCGTTAAACCGGTTTTCGGCCATCATGTCAAGAAATGCGTGCCAGAAGCTGGTGTCGCGAACCGTTTCGGAATGCAGTTGCAGCGCTTCACCTGTGCGGTACGACATCCATGGAAGATTAAATTTAATGGCCCGGAAAGGAAGATGCGGGCTTTCGGTTTTTGGACTAATGGTTGTTTGTCCGCTTTCCAGTTGTTCTTTGATATCGAACAAAGCATACATTAGCCCGGCAGCATCCCCACCACTTACTGAAACTGTTTTCCCTTCTAAACTGATCTGAAAGGATTCACGCTGAAGTTGAACGGTGTTGATTGCAGTAATTATTTCAAAATCAGGATTACTTCTCACTAAACTGATTTTCCCGGATTCGGCTAAATCCTGCAATTTTTCGATTCCCAGCATAACCTGCGGAACATCTGACTCAACAGACAATTTAATCCTCACAGCATCGTTCCGGCAGGAAGTTATCAGTAGTGCCAGGAAAATTAAGAGGATTAAATTAGTTAAAGTTTTATTTGCCATATTTTCAATGATTTAATCCATTTATTTTAATACAATTCATATTGAACAGGTTTGAACTTTTTATAGTCATTTTGTACTGTAGCTAAAGCTGTATTCTCCTGAACCCAGTTTTAGTGGTTCATTTTCCTTTCCGGGAAGAATCAGAGTTGCTGTGGTATTTGCCGGAATTTCAATTTCATAAATAAAATTTTCACCTTCAGTTTTCCATTCCGATTTAATTTTTCCATACATGGTATGATACTCAGCATTTACATTGGTTAAACCGCCGCCCGGATTAGGTTGCAGAAAAAAATGCTTGTACCCCGGATTTTCAGGGTCGATTTTAATTCCTGCCACATAAGAATATAACCAATCTCCTATTGCACCATACGCATAATGGTTAAAACTGTTCATACTGGCACTTTGAAACGAACCGTCGGGTTTTTGCCCATCCCAGCGTTCCCAAATGGTTGTGGCGCCCTGAGTTACCGGATAGAGCCACGACGGGTATTCCTTCCGGTTTAAAAGCATAAAAGCCAGGTCGTCGTAACCATGTTCAGACAAGGTGTTGCAAAGCAATGGCGTGCCCACAAAACCGGTGGTAAGATGGCCCATTTTTTTGACATCAACTGCCAGATATTTTGCTGCGGCCGGCACTAAAGTTTCTGGGAGCAGGTTAAAAGCAAGAGCCAGTGAATAAGCTGTTTGCGTATGCGAAACCATACGACCCGAAGGAGTCACAAATTCGCTGATGAATGCTTTTTTAATATTTTCTGAAAGTGCTTCAAATTTTTTTGCGTCATCAACTTTACCAATTATCCGGGCAATTTCTGCCAGCAAATGACTTGAATACCTGTAATAAGCGGTTGCTATCAAATCTTCTTCGGTGGTTGCTCCCGGATAATCCGACCGGGTTGTTGCAAAAGCCAGCCAGTCGCCGTAATGGTTATCCCCGGTCCATAAAAAGTCATCGCCGGCTCTGGAAGTCATATAATCCACCCACCCTTTCATACTGGCATACTGTTCTTCCAGAATCCGTTTATCGCCATAGGCAAGGTACATTTGCCACGGAACAATCACTGCTGCGTCGCCCCAGGCCGTTGAACCGCCCCTCCCAAACCTTACATCGGGCACAACATCCGGCACTTTTCCATCCGGGAGCTGGTCGGCGGCCAAATCGCGCAGCCATTTGGTAAAAAAGGCTGCCACATCGTAATTAAACGCCGCTGTTGGGCAAAACACCTGTGCATCGCCAGTCCAGCCCAAACGTTCATCTCGCTGGGGGCAGTCTGTGGGTACATCCAGAAAGTTCCCTTTTTGCCCCCACTGAATATTGTGCTGCAACTGATTGATTAATGAATCGGAACAGGTGAATTTTCCCGTCTGTGTCATTTCGGAATGAATAACAACACCGGTAACCTGATCCATTTCAGGCATTTTATCCAGACCTTCAATCTGTACAAACCGAAATCCGTGGAACGTAAAATACGGTTCATACACTTCCTCTCCTCCGCCTTTCAGAATGTAGGTATCGGTACATTTTGCGGCGCGCAGGTTTTCTATGTAAAAATTTCCATCCTTATCCAGAACTTCAGCAAATTTTAAGGTCACTTTATCGCCCCTGTTTCCGTTCACCTTTAACCGCACCCAGCCAACCAGGTTTTGACCCAAATCGAAAACAACTTCACCTTTTGGGGTTTTAAAAAGATTCACTGGTTTTATTTCCTGAATAGCCTTAACCGGAACTCCATTTTGTGCAACCAGAATATCTTTCGGATGGTTAACGATGGCTGCATTCTCCCAGTCCTTTTCATCAAAACCCGTTCTGTTCCAGTCTTTCATTTCCAGCCGGGCATCATAGGTTTCACCATTAAATAAATCTGATTCCCGAATTGGCCCTGTACTTACCTTCCATGTTTTATCGGATGTTATAATCTCCGATGATCCGTCGGTGTAAATGATTTGAAGCTGCACAAGCAAAGCCAGTTTATCTCCGTACAGCAGATTTCTTGCGATTGTTCCCCTGAACCATCCATCTCCGACCATTGCTCCGATGGCATTTTTCTGCCGTATCATCGAAGTAACATCGTAGGTTTGGTATTGAAGGCGTTTGTTATAGGTCGTCCAGCCGGGAGCAAATAATTCGTGGCTTACCTTTTCACCGTTTATAAAAAGCTGATACGTGCCTTTGGAAGTCGCATAAATCCGCGCTGATTTCACCTTTTTGGTCAGTTGAAATTCTTTTCTGTAATAATGAGCCGGTTTTGACCCTTCCGTTTCTTCCTCATTTGCCATTGAAATCCAAAATGCCGTCCACTGTTCCGGTTTCAAAATTCCCATCTCCCAAAAGGCCGGTTCACTCCAGTTACTCACATTGCCGTAATTGTCCCAAACCCTTACCTGCCAGTAAAAACGTTGCATCGATTCAGGTTCAGGTCCCTGGTATTCCACATTTACCGACTGGCTTCCGGTAGCTTTCCCGGTTGCCCAAATCTGCCTGTTTTTTATGGTGAGATTTTCCGGCGAGTCGGCCACGCGAATTTCATAAGCCGTTTGTATTACATTTTGACTATCCGATAAAAGCTGCCAGCTTAACCGCGGCTTTTTCACGTCGATGCCAACGGGATTCTCCCTGTATTCACAAACCAGTTTTACAACCTGAATCTTTGCACCGGAAAAAAGAGATATTGCCGTAAAAAAAGCCGTCAGTAAAATCAGGTTTAGCTGTTTCATATTTATTTTTTTGGTTGCCATTTGCTTTCAACTCAGAAAGAATTAATCCGAATCTCAATTTCATTTTTTCCCGGTTCCAGACGAACCGATCCAAACGAAAGGTTCACGGATTCACCATTCAAAGTTACAACATCTTCAGCAGTAAATCCTGCGCTGAATTCTCCAACCATGTTGGCGGGCAATTCAATTTGATACTGGGTTAAACGGTTGTTTACCCGGATGTATTCGCCTTTAATTTCGCCACGAATAGTCGGAACCTTTATTGAACTGTTTTTCAAACTGCTCATTTGCGGTTTTATTGAAACCTCTTCGAAACCAGGAGTTTTGGGCTGAATTCCCCACAAATGACGCGGAATGATGTTTGCGGGAGCCGCCCCCCAGGCATGGTTCCAGTCGGAGTTGGGTTTGTACTTCATATCCCAGGCTTCCATTGTAATGGTAGATCCCACTTTAATCATGTTGTACCAACTGCGGTCATGCGTGGCGGTCATCAGTTCGAGGCCATAATCTGCAGCGCCGGCGTTGTAAACAGCTTCCATCAGGAATTGGGCGCCGTAAACGCTGGGACCCATTCCACGGGTTTTCAGATAGGCAGCCACACTTTTTTTGTGCGCTTCGGGAACAATACCAAACGCCAGCGGCATCATGTTGGCATGTGCCGAACCGTGGTCTGTACCTATTCCATCGCGGTAATATCCGCCGTCTTTCACAAACAAATGTTCGTTAATGGCTTTTTTTGCTTTAGCCGCCCGTAGTTCAAAATCCAGCTTTTCTTCGGGTTTGTTGAGCAACCCGGCAAATTCAGCCATTATTACCATATTCATATAATAAAAGCTATTGATGACCGTATTAACCGGCCTGAACACAAAACCATCGCGCTCGCCCTGAGGCCAGTCTTTTGGCAGTTTCCATCCGGTATCTTTTTGGGCAGGCGGCCAGTCCACAATATCACGCACCCGCTGAGTGGTATCAGCGAACCCGAGTTTTGCCATAAATTCGCCTGTGAGTTTTGGCGAATGTGTGCTAATCAAACCTTCCTGAACCTCGAGTTCCATAAGGGTTTTATGTTTTAACGGTTCGAAGTATTTTTCAATCAGCTCGGTGTTTCCGGTGTACATGTAATCCTGGTAAAACATCAGCGCCACATGCAATTGCCACTCGGTAGGCCAGGTGGGAAAATCCATGAAATACTCAATCGTTCTCCTGGCAATCGCGTATTCATTGTCAACCGAATAATGACTCAGTTGATTCAGATAGGCGTCGGCTTCATAAGGAATCCGTTCGCGGTCACCATCCACATAAACTCCGGCAAATGATGTTGCTTTTTGCGAGTATTTACAAAGTTCCCAAACCTGATTCAGGATGGTATCTGAACTGGTAAAACTGCTTGTTTCTTCTTCGAAATAATTAAAATAAGCAACCTGGGTTACATCGTTCTGCGATAAACTTTTTGCCCCTTCAATTTCCGCATAACGAAAAGGTAAAATCACCGGAAAGGAATCGGGCAAGGCCACCGCCATTTCATTGGTGTTGCGCTTGTCCGGCACCAATTCAATCTGGTATTTTTTCTTTTGAGGTGAAACTTCAAGTTGAACTTTCTGGTAACGAATGGTTCCACCCGGATTGCGGTCGATTTTACCATCCAGCAGTTTTTCGCCCAAATGAATGGTTAAAGTTCCCGGATTTAAGGCTGAATAATTGATTTCGAGCGTTCCGAACGCCGCTTTTCCAAAATCGAAAAAGAAACTGCCGTCCGGGTTTTTTACTATTTTTTTGGGTTGAATGCGTTCTACCTGAAACCAGTTGTGTGATGTTAGTTTACCGCCAAACTTCCCGGTAAAAAATTTTTGAGGAGCTGAGTATTCCGAGAGGCGGTTGTCCTGATCGAAAATCCGAACTTTCCATAAATATTCCGTGTTTTCCGACAAAGGTTCACCGCCAAACTCAACATCGGCAGATTTGTTTCCACGCACAATTCCACTATCCCAAACATCACCAATATTGTTATTGCTGTTTTCTTTGGTTGAAGAAACCAGGATTTGATGCCCTTTTTGAATAACGGCTTCTTTCGGCACCACCCAGCTAAACTCGGGTTTGCTGTCGATTATTTTTGTGAACCGCGGGTCGCGAATGTATTCCACTGTCAAACCTGTTGGAACGCCAGAGTAAGGATCGGCATATTCTTCAGTTAATCGATCCAGTTTGTTCCGTAGTTTTTTCAGCACTTCGGCATATTCCGGTTTGGAAACGAGGTTGTTGGTTTCTTTCAGATCGTTTTTTAGGTTGTACAATTCTTCCGATGATTTGTCATTTACATACCTGAAATATTTCCATTCCGAAGTGCGCACGCCTTCGCTGGGCGGAATGTTTTCAAACTCCCAAAGGTGTTCGATTAAAATGGTGTCGCGATCCAGCGATATTTGCGCACCTGAAACAACCGGCACCAGGCTTTTTCCGTGCCACGATTGCGGTATCGGAACGCCGGCCAAATCGAGCATGGTTGCCGGAACATCAATGTTCAGCGCCATTAAATCAACATCTCTGTGTTTTTTCACCCGAGGATCGTAAACAATCAGCGGCACCCGGACTGAATTGTCATACATCAGCCATTTGCCGGCCAGTTGGCGTTCTCCGAGAAAATATCCATTGTCACCCATTAGAATGATAACTGTGTTTTCGTCCAACCCTTTTTCAGCGAGCTTTTTACGGATTTTGGCAATTTCAAGGTCAATCCCGTAAATCATCCGGTAGTATCCCTTTACACTGTGCTGGTATTTTTCGGGTGTATCGAAACGCCAGGTCCAGCGCAGCCGGTTAAACCCCTCGCGCACAGGCAGCGGTTGTTCCAGAAAATAATTATCACCGGCCAGTTCCGGGCCGGGTATTTCCATATTCTGATACAACTTTCCGGGTTCCTCCTGCCAGAAATACTGCAGGGGAGCTCCATCGTGGGCATGGGGCGCACTAAAACTCAGCGACAGGCAAAAAGGCATTTCGGCGGGGGCATCCTCAATAAAATCCAACGCCTGTTGACCAGTATATCGCGTGAGGTGAACCGTATCTCCATCTAAAGTTTTATAATAATAACCGCGGTAATCACGAAACTGGTTGTTCCGGTCATAATCGTCAATCACATCAAAAAGTTCTTGCTTTCCATTATAATTGACTCCAAATTTTCCAAAAAAACCGGTATAATAACCAGCATCTTTCATAAGTTTCGGATAAGATTCTTCCATAAATTCTTTGCGAATGGGACCGGTTTGAAAAGTGTATTTATGGGTTCGTTCGTGCAACCCGCTAAAAATACTGGCCCGGCTGGCCGAGCAAATGGGCGTGGTTACAATGCCATTCCTGAAATATACCCCGCTCTCCGCCAACTTATCCATTTCAGGAGTTTGAATGATTTTGTTGCCGGCATATCCCAAGGCATCCCAGCGCTGATCGTCAGTAAGAATGAAAATGATGTTGGGTTTTTCCTGAACCTCATTTTTTTCGGTATTGCTGCCGGAAACAAGTCCTGATGTACAAAACAGGATACCAAGTAATTTGAAATTTATTGAATGCATTATTTTAAATTTATTGTTTATCAATTCTGATTCCACCAAATCTCAATGTTTTTCTTCAACTCATCCACAACCTCCGGATATTTGTCGGCAAGGTTTTCATTTTCATGCGGGTCTTTTTCAATATTAAAAAGCTCTGTTTCAGCTTCGGGTATATTTGTTTTGTCCGGCAGAATTAATTTCCACGGATAATTTATGGCAATGCGGTAATACAGGCTTGAATCGATGGTAGAAAAATCGTGGGCGTAAGTTTCGGCAAAAATTGTCTTACGTTCATTCAGAGCAACATTGTCGAGCACATTAATTCCTGTCAAACCGGCAGGTGGTTCAATTCCGCAAATACTGTAAATGGAGGTGGCTATGTCAATGCTGCTCACCGGATTTTTTGTGTTGAATTCAGGTTCTATCTTTCCGTTCCAGTTAAAAATAATTGGAGTGCGGATTCCCATTTCGTAAGGTTCCCGTTTTGAACGGGGCGCATAAACATTGGGTTTGTCCGGGTCCTGAATCCAGCCATTGTCGCAAACAAAAACAAATAAGGTATTTTTTGTCAGTCCTTTTTGTTCCACATAATCAATGACTTGGCCGCAGGTAATATCGAACCACTCACACATGGCCCAATAGTTTGCCACTGCTTCAGTGGGCGCCAGCGGAAGGTATTTTTGTTTCAGACTGTCGGGCGGATTGTGTGGTGTATGTGGTAAAAAAGGAGCGTACCATACATAAAAAGGCTTGTTTTGCACCTCAGCAGAATCAATAAACCGGTAAACCACATCCAGTCCTTCACGTCCTATTTTCAGGCCTTCATCGCCATGCCTGCCGCCGCGGGCAGGGTCTCCGTGGGTCATGCCTTCGTCGAAACCTCCGCTTGCATAATTTCCAGGCCACCATTTACCGGTTTGCAAAGAGGTATATCCGTTTTCGCCCAAAACATCGGCAATGGTTTCCAGTTCTTCAAATTTTGAAATAAGTGGCTGGTAATGTTTCATTCGCTCCAGCATCCATTCTTTCGAATATCTTCTTTCTGAAGAAGTAAAAACCGGGTCGTTGCCCAAAATTCCATGTTGGTGCGGATACAAGCCCGTTGCTATTGAAGCCAGTGCCGGACTGCAAAGTGGCGCAGTAGTATAACCATGTGTAAACGTTAAACCCTGAACTGCCAGTTGGTCAATCCGGGGTGTTTGAATGTGTTCGTGCCCCGTAAAACTGTAATCTGTCCAGCTTTGGTCATCGGAAATAATCAGCACAATGTTAGGGTTTTCAACCTTTTCTGATTTTTTGTTTCGATCAGAAGAGCAATTGAAAAACAAAAAAACGGAAACCAAAACAGAGATTTGCAAGTAGTTTTTCATAGGCTGCATTTTTTATTGGTGGCCTGCTTGTAATTTTTTTTATTTGTACATAATAATAACTTTTAAATTACTTCATCAAAAACTTTTCAGGTTTTTCAAAATCTTCCTTCATATCATACGGCAACCTCCAGATGTTTCCTTCAAAATCACCGAAAAAAAGTTGTGATTTGCTAAACTCGTGTGAATGCCCGTCGGACCAGAAAAAACAAAAGGGGGCTTTAAAATCAATCGGACGACGAACATAGGCATGGCTGAACTCACTGTTTTGGGTGAGTGTTTTCTGTTTTCTCCATTTTTTGCCCTTGTTTTTTGACTGCCAAACTTCCAGTTCACCACCAACACCCCATTCCTGAGGGCCTTCAGCAGTTGGCCCCACTACTTTCCAATCTTTTTCTGAAATGTAGAGGCTACCCATATCGTAATTGTGATCCGATTCGGCAATAACAGAAGTATGCCACTTCTTACCGTCCCACCGCGTGATACACCACTCGTACGGAGCGCTCACCGGACCGGGTTCGTGGCCGTTACTGCGAATGTAAAGAAAAGCCGGATTTCCATTTGAATCAAAACCCATATCTTTCAGATACACATTTTTTCCCTGCGACTGGTAATCGATAACACGCGCCGGACTGTCGCGCTTCAGTAATGGTATTTCCAGCGTATTTCCCTGCACATCGGTCCATGTTTGTCCCAAATCACTTGTTTCAATATAATAAACATCGGTGCGTTTGTCCACATTTCCATCCGGATGGCGGTTAAAAAATGTGCCCACCTTTTCACCGTTATAACAGGCGCTGGTCTGATAATGGCCCGACCGTTCCCCTTCATTAACGGGGATGGCAGCCAGCAGTTGATCTTCAGTCCAGGTAACTCCGTCATGGCTCGATTCAAAATACAATAGCCTGATTCCGGTATATTTTGTGAACAAATGCAGGTACCCGTTTTTTGTATTCCACGGTTGAGGATAAGTCATTTCCTCTTCCGTAATTTGCACAAATTCATCAATATTAAGCGGCTTTTTACTTCTGAATTTGAACCCCATCCTGTTTCTCCCCCGGCCACTCACAAAAACCTGAATGTGATTTTCACCGTCAATCATAATGGTAGGATTGTCGTGCGGATCGTTGACACCCAGCTTGTCGTAAACCACGGTGGGCTTGGAAACCATGCCGGTTTTATGATCGAATTCGCCAATCATACAAAGCAGGTAGCGTTCATCTTCGGACTTTGTTCCGCCATAAACGAAAAATGTTTTATCGGCCACTTTTGAATAAACGGCCAGCGGAACATGCTTGGCCGTGTAGGTTCCCAATGCTCCGGAGTATTTGTCGCCATACTCATATTTCTGTCCCAACTCAAACCAGATTCCCCGGTAGCCGTCGAATCTGGTGTTGTTTAAAGACTGGCCCTTGGCAATAAAAGTGATCAATAAAATGGCAGCAATAAAAATCGTTTTTTTCATTTTTCTTTTTTTAGAATATCATTAAATGCTAAAGCTTTTGGTAATTTTTATTTCCAATCACCGCACTGAAGTGCAGTGCAAAATCCTCTCTTTATTAAACCGGCGCTTCAGCCCGGTGTATTGCACGTGCCCCAAAATCCGGGTTTTAACCATTAATTTCTTTTAATCAACTTTTCCGTTTGCGGCTCATGCAGCACTCACTCTTTTTTGAACGAGCTTAGATAAGCCTGGTTTTCCTTTCATTATTTTGATCCCCAACTTGAAAGTTGGGGCTAAATTTAGTCTCTCTTTTTACAATTATCAATTATTCCAGCGGAACATCAATCATCCATTCATCATTTTTATCGTTCCAAACTTTTATTTTTATTTCATTTGAAGATTCTGAAATGATTTCGGCCTGAATTCCCGTTTCCACTTTTTCTGAAGGGAATAAAACCCACACAAATTTACTGTCCGATTCAATGTTTGTTGAATAAATGGATGCAATATTGGGTTCGTATTTGTTGTATTCTTCGCTGTACCAGCCCTGAATTTCCGGTTCTTCCTGCCCTTTAACAAAGTTAATTTTCCAAGTCTGGCCACCAACCGGAATCACCTGCAGATTGCCTTTTTCGTTTTGGGTAAAAACCTTGTTCCCTTCAACAGCAACTTCACAATCCGGGTGCCAGTGCCAGAGTGCTTCGATTTTGCGGGGCCGGTCGGTTTTTATCTGGTCAACCACCACCCACAAGTCGCCGCGGGCGTAATAAAGCCGGCGGGTGTGTTCGCACATTCCTTCCAACCCGGTAAACGAATCAAATGAATTCCAGGCATAATCGTGTTCGTCAGTAATACGCCAGTTATTTTTTGAAACCGGCTCCTTTGCCAGTAAAGGTCCGGGGCCCTGCCCTTTTCCATCGATAAGAAGTACGTTGTGGCTCTGGCTTCCTCGCGCGTATGGCCGGAATTTTTCAGCCACTTCGCCGGTGTAGGCGAACCGCCCGGCATCTACCAGCAGGTCGCGCCCGTAAGCTGCAATGGAAATGTGCAGTTTATCGTTGTGCTGATGCCCGCTTCCCCAGGGTCCGATATCGAAAAACGACCAGTGGGCATCGGCATCGAAACCGTTCCTGGAAATCAGATGGCCTGCCCATGGAAAAAAGTAAGAAGGGCCGTCAGTTGGTTTTGTACCCGATTGCCCGTTAGTGACAATATATTCCCAATCGGATTTGTTGAATTTTTCTGCCCCTTTAAGAATGCGTTCACGGTCGCTGCCCCGATCGCCATCGTTGTTCAAAATCCTGTTTCCGTCGGGCCGCACGGCATGGGAAATATAAAAATACATGTCTTCAATGGTTTGGTTGAAAAATTCAGGCAGCGGTTTATTGGCCCGGTCGCAGATCTCCTTAAACAACTCAAAATTACTTAACGACACATTGTGGTAATGCGAAGTCAGCTCCGTTTGCACACCATCGGGATAAACCTGGTCTTTCATGCTTTCAACCATAGCACCAATGGAGTAGTCTATCCACTCTTCCGCGTTTTTGTATTCCGAGAAATTGGTGGCTACAGTTGCCAGGGCAGAGATTTCCATTGTCAGCCAGTTGTTTCCGCCATGAAAATTGCGGTTGTAATGAGCATGGTCTGGAAGGCTGCTCAAAATCAGAAGCCGGGTTGCAGGAGATAAATATTCGCTGTTCAACATGCCATAAAAAATCCGGGACCATACCTTCGCCCGAAAACTTACTTCCAGTCCGCGCCATATTGATTCGCTGCCTTTTTTTGCAGGATACGGCATACTTTTTATAATAAAATCGCGTAAAAACAGGTCGATGTATTCTGCATATTTCGGGTTTCCGGTTTCCAGAAACACACTGAAAACGTGGTTAATCTGGCTGTGCCGGTTGGATAGCCAGGCCCATTCGCGGTCGTTGTTGGGTCCTTTGTAATACCAGTCGCGGTGACTGTCATCGCCCCACGGCACCTGCCCCCGTACATTTTGAATAACAAACACATTTTTTAAAATGGTATCGGCTTCGGCTTCTGTACTACCCGATTTTTCAGGCTGTGTTTTTCTTAAATACAGGGCATTGTTGCTGTTTATGTAATATTCGAGCAGTTGATTGCAGGCTTCCGTTAAATTACCAGACTCCCATGCTGTTTTTACTTTTTCCATTCCCGGATAATCGAGATTAAATTCTCCCAGCATTTTTTTCATTTCGTTGGGATAGGCTTTGCAGACATCTTCAACAGAAATAATTTCCTGCCATTTTTGGGCAAACATCATTCCTGAAATCATCAGGAAGATAAAAATTAAGGTAAAAATTTTTGCTTTCATTATAATTGGATATTTTAATCACCGTTTAATTTTGCGATTCAAAGTCGGACGGCAGATAAAACCAGACCGGTAATTGAACCTTCAACTACTTTGTATCTTTTTATACCTTACCCCCTGCCCGGTGAACCGGGCTTGTCCCCCTTAACAGGGGAACAGTGGTGCAAGAAAGTTTTGTCATCTTCATATCTGTCGCTTTAATCTTTCAGTTTCCTGCTTTCATTTTCCGACTTCCGACTTCCAACTTCTTTTACTTTTCCAAATCTTTCTTCCGTTTTAGTGCTTCCAAAAAATAATAATCGGCGTAATTGAGCGGTACATCAATTTCGGAACCGTGCGGGATGCTTCCCACCGAATGTTTCAGCAGGAAATTGCCGTTTTCACCGATTTTTGCCCGGTAAACCGGACTGGCCAGGCTATTCATAATTTCATCGGCCCAACCTTTGTAATATTCCCGGTTTTCGTATGTTGCCAGTTCGTATAATGCAGAAGCCATGATTGCTGCAGAAGATGCATCGCGCAGGGCATGTGGAATATTGGGTGCATCGTAATCCCAGTAAGGAATTTTGTCTTCGGGCATATTTATGTGGCTGGCCACGGCTTCAAAAGCTTTTTTAGCCTGATCCAGATATTTGGAATCACCGGTTTCGCGGTAACAAACAACGTAGCCATAAATTCCCCACGATTGTCCTCGCACCCAGGTTGATTCATGAGAAAATCCCTGGGCAGTATGTTTGTTCCGAATTGAACCGTCCTCGAGGCTGTAATCAATAACATGCCAGGTCGTGTAATCATCACGAAAATGATGCTCAATGGTTTTATCGGCATGACTTATTGCAATATCATAAAAAGTTGAATCGCCGGACAGTCTGGTGGCTTCAAAAAGCAGTTCCAGGTTCATCATATTGTCAATAATCACCGGGCATTCCCAGCCGCGCTCGGCCTGCCAGCCGCCGGTAACATTCCACGACTGAATGATTCCCGCCACAGGCCGGTAACGGGTAGAAAGCGATTTGGCTGCCTGAACTATCACATCTTTATAAGCTTCGTTTCCTGTTAAACGGAGGGCATTGCCAAAACTGCACCCAATCATAAATCCCACATCGTGGTGACTGGTCAGATTTTTAACTTCTTCGATGGCTTCGGTATATTTTGTTCCCAGACTTTTCCACTTCTCATCGCCTGTCAGTTCAAACAAATACCACATACTTCCGGGGAAAAAACCGGATGTCCACTCCTGTGGTCGGATGTATTTGATTTCTCCGTTAATAAACGATTTGGGATTTCTCACTTCGCCGGCTTCCTCAATCAAACTGGTTTGCAAACTGTACTGTTCGGCAGCGAATTTTACGTTTTCTTTTATAAAAGCGGACGAACTGTTTTTTTGACCCGCTACAACGGACCAGATAATTAGCAAACTTGTAAAAAGCGGAATAAAAACTTTTCTGTTCATATCAATTCATTTTTTTATTTTTTAACCACAATCTTTTGGGAATATAAATTGCCATTGTTTCCAACAGCTAAAATGTATAATCCCGATTTTAAATCCGAAATATTTAAGTAAACTTTTTCAGAAGGTATTAAATTCCGATAAAATGATTTATGGAGTTGTCCGGTCAAATCCCATATCTGAAGTATTGTATTTCCATTAAAACCTTCGTTTAAGAAAAAGATTTCATCTTTTGCCGGTGAGGGAAACACCTGAAATGATAAATAATCAGGTATTCTTTGAGAAAAAACAGTTCCTGTTTTAGTCAGTGCATCGAGCATAGCCCGATCAAGTTTATATCCCTGATAGGTTTCGTAACTGCAATCTGTTCTGTTACTGTTGAAAATGCCAAAACTTCCTGTCAGGTTCCACAATGCCCATCCCATTTCGTTTTCACGGAAAAACCGGCTCAAATCAGTTAAAAAGTCAATGGTTACATTATGAGGGGTTTGATTGTGTACACCAAATTCCTGAATCATAATTGGAATTTGATGCTCACGGGCCAACGAAAAATTCCTTCGGTAATCTTCAAACGGAAGTAAATCTTCTCCGTCCTGTGTTTTCAGGTTTCCGTCTTCATCTATAATATAAGCAGCCTGCATCTTGCCCCAGCTTCCATCCGACAAATAATATGTTTTTGTATTTTCGCTCAGTGAAATGGTAATGGAATTAACGGTCATCCAGTCGCCCGAAGCGTTTTCAAAAGTGATGCTTTCCACCGGTTCGGTAAGGGTTACTGAAAAATCTTTGTTAGAAATATTCTGGTATCCCCACTGGGTTTCCACAATCTGCGTAAAATCTTTACCCAATTCAGGCCCGCAAACAAATTTCCTGGAATAAATTACCTTATTTCCGGCTTTTATCCGCAATGTGGATTCAACAGAAACCTGCCTTACATTAACTGTAATTTCGGCTCCTTCAGAAAAACTACCCTGAAAAACCAGCGGACTTTTAAATTCGCTTTTCCACGGCCCGTAAAGGTAATTTGAAACCCACAACATAGGCCAGTGCGGAACCGGCCAGTCGGATGAACCATTTACCCAACCTGCCTTGTAATGGGTAAGTTGAAACGGATCGTAACTGTGAAGTGCCTGTGCAACATTTGGTTCATCTTTAAGCGAAAGAATAATATCCCGGGCATAATTCATTCCATCAACAAAAATCAAACGATCGGGGGATATTTCATGAATGGCACCAATTGCTTTTTTCATAATTTTCACATAGGCCTCTTCCGATACATTGCTGGGTTCGTTTACCAGGTTAAAACTTAGTTTGTCCGGTGAAACATCTTTATACCGGTTGGCAAATAATTTCCAGTGATTTACAAAAGCAGTCTGCGCAACCGAATCGGTCCATAAATCCCGCTGCTGGCTGACCGGAAGGGTGGTTGAATTCACGCAATAACCCGGCGCGCGGTGGAGATTGATACACACGTGTACATCATATTTTATTCCCCATTCAACGGCTTTATCAATTTTTACCAGTTCCGCTTCAACAAATTTGTCCCAGTTACCATACTGTGTATAAGTCCTGAAATCGAGCGGAAGCCGCACAAAATTAAATCCCAATTCGTGAATTACAATGAATTCTTTTTCCGAAAAACCGCTGTTACTCCACGACACATCAAATTTACCGAGCAGGTTAAATCCTTTTTGGGCCGAACAGAATGCAGAAATATCGGCTATTTTTCCTTCATTAACCTGAACTTGAGCCATTGAAACTGTTGAGGAAGTAAAAAACAGCATCAAGACAAACAGACAGTATTTTTTCAGTTGGTTCATTACAAAAAATTAAATCCTCTAATTTAAAAATAGACCGGGATTTATCAATTTTTTTTCAGTTTATATAAATATAATTGGCTGGGTTCAGGCCAGGGCTCGGGCCGGGGCCGATCGCGATTATGCGCCAGAGTTTCCCATTTCAGCATATAACGGATTCCATCTTGTTCGGATTTACCAATGTCACCTGCAGTACGTACCTGCAATCCGGGGAAATCGCCTTCCGTTTTTAATGTTTCACCAAAAGGTTCTGGTTTCAGCACTTTTCCCACATTATCGAAATTCTTGTCAAGCAGAATGGTTCCGTTTCCGTATTTTACATGCCAGTAGCTGAATTCATAAAATCCGTCGTCGCGCGGTTTAAAATCTCTCAGGTAAACTTCGAAAATAATACTTCCCCTGCCCGAAAACTCCCAACGGTAATCCCAGTCGGTAATTTGTTTTGAAACCCATTTCTTTCCATCCAGTTGAGCCACAAAAAGCTGCAGGTTACCGTCGTCGCCGTACTTGTGGTAAATAAAAACCGGTTTGTTGTTTTCATCGAGGCAAAGCCGGGCAGCCAGGTTGATGATTCCACCTCCGGGAGGTACCGGATCCACAATCAACGATTTGTTTTCGATGGTAGCCGGCAATTCAACCGGTTCGCCAAAAGCGTTGAACCAGTTTTTCAGGTCGGGACTTTTCATGTACGATAAATCATGGTTTGTTTCGCAATCAGGCGTATCGCGCCAAACCCAATACACGTGGTACCAGTCGTCTTTCATTAATGTTGGCTGCGACTGGTAAGCATTCATCAGTCCCTGACCGTCGGTGAGCGGAGCATCGAGCAGCCTGCTCCAGGTTTTGGTTTCGGTACTGTAAATGTTGTAAATCTCATTGCCCGATCCACTGCTGCCGTCGCGGTAATGAAATATGAGTTCACCGTTTCTGTCGTTCATAAACTTGGGATAGGTGGCCCTTTTTTCATCGGTTCCCACCATTTCCATTTCCTGTTCCAAAGTGGAAATGTCATTTGGAAGGGTACTTCTGAAATAGGTTATCGGATGTACGTGCATATTCCCCGAAAGATGAATGTATCCTTCCTTGTCGATTCCGAGCGTAACCGAGTTGTGGCTGTCCCACCCCAAAACCGTTGTAGTGCCGCCATGTGTTTCGCGCGAAGTAGCCGGCATAATGTGTAAACGGAATTCCGGGTCGCTCAGATTGCGTTGCCCGACTACCATATTCCGGTTGGCGTTGTAATAAGCAATGTATTGCCTTTCTCCGTGTGTGAGAAGGCAAAAACCCACAGGGTGTCCGGCCCAAACAGTATCTATTTTTATGGTTTGAACGATGGTTTCGGTATTCCCGGTTTCATCTATAACAACCGGCTCTTGTGGTCCCGATTGAGAACAGGCTGTTAAATATCCAATGGCCAACACATAAAATAAAATGTACTTCATTGTTTTCATTTTAAAAAGTTTTTTTCCAAAACAAAACGCTGACAGGTCCGGCAACTGCCGGACGCTGTCAGGTTACAATTCAGATTCAACGAGCAATCTCCAGTCGTTTTTTACTCGTTCGTAAAAAGTATTTTTCCATAAATTATTATAGGTTTCATTTTCGTAAATCCGGGCTGCCCGGCGAACCAGTAAACCCAAATTATTTTCTGTTCTTTCCCAGTTTGAAATTTCTTCGTAGGGCCAGTCCTGCTCCCGGCCAATATACCCGATTAAATAATCAAGGGCCGTTTGAAGCGAAGCGTCTTTGGGATTGACGTAATTAAAAATATCTATGCCCACATTCAATCCGATTTCACCGGCATCGAAAAAATTGCGGAGATTGCTTACCGAATAACCAAAGGCCCTGGTCCGAATCAACTCGTGTGGCTGACTTCCATCGGCTTCAATCATCGGATCAATCCGGCGATGCGTCATTTCTCCCACTTTTTGCCTCACATAATCGTCTTTTCCAAGGAAATATGCAATACCACATGCCTGCACATCGTAAGCCACCGAATGATTGTTCCGGTAATTATCTTCTTCTTTACCAAACTCACTTGTGGTAAGCCAATGAAAATATTCTTCAAACCAGTTTCTTAATCCTGTTCTTTCATCTTCGGTTAAGACTCCTGAAGTTTCGAGCAGTGCAATGGCATCCACCAACACTGCAAATGATCGGCCATCAATAATTCCGATAAACCGGCCTTCGGTAATTCCCGGAATAGCCTGCCCATAATTCAGATGAGGATTCATGAGCGTTTCAGGATTTAAAAACCAAGCCCTTAACAGTTCTGCCGCCTTTTCAGCATATTCCGTTTTTTCAGCAAAAAACCAGGCAAGAGATAAAGTTCGCAAACCATTTATCATTTTCCCCAGTTGCGGACTGTCCAGGTTATCCCGTTCGGGATTGACTTCCCCATCGCGGCGGATGTAGGGCAATCCGTCCGGTTTTTCAGGGTCGGGCCACCAGTAGGGCCCCATACTCATATAATCGTTTTTGGAACCACTGGGAGGAACCAAATTTTTGAATGTAACCGAATAAACACCGACTTCTAGGGCTTTATCCGCATCTTTTATTAATTGATTAAAAGCAGGAAGAAATATCTTTTCTCCGTTTTTTAGATCACCTTTTACCTGTTCCATCCAGGAATAATCCCAGCCACCGAGTCGAACGCCAGAAATTTCAGCTTTTTTGCTGTTGCAGGCGAAAACCGCTAAAGTGAACGCAATCGCAAACAGGAGCACTTTTGTTCTCATTTTTCACCAGCCTTTTAACGTTTTGTATCTGAGCAAGGCCTCCACAAAATAGTAATCGGCATAGGTTAATGGAACGTCCACTTCACTTTTGGCAGGTAAATGTCCGACACTTCTTTTCAAAACAAAAAAGCCGTTGGAACCGGGTTCGGCCAGGTATTCGGGCGATGCCAGCGCAGTAAGCTGTTTTTCGGCCACCGACAGGTATTTTTGGCTAAGGTTGCCTTCAGTCTGGGTACTTAATTCAATAAGCGCCGATGCCATGATGGCTCCTGCCGAAGCATCCCTCAATGCACCCGGTATCTCCGGCGCCAGGTAATCCCAGTATGGTATTCCGTCTTCCGGCATATTTGGATGGTCAATCATCAGGTTGGCAATGGCAATGGCCTGGTCGAGAAACCGTTGCAGTTTAGTTTCGCGGTACATCACTACATAACCGTATAACCCCCAGGCATTTCCTCTTGCCCAAACGGATTCATCAGAATGCCCCTGGTGCGTTTGTTTTATATGTGGCAAGCCTGTCAGGGTATCGTAGGAAACTACATGGTATGAGCTGTGATCAGGCCGGTAATGGTGTTCCAGGGTTTTATCGGAATGTGAAACCGCTACATCCTGAAAAACCTCATCTCCGGTATTATGGAAATTCCACATCAGCAATTCCAGATTCATCATATTGTCGATTATAACCGGGTACTGCCAGATTTGCTGGTTAAAATCCCATGATTTGATAACTCCCAAATCGGGGTTGTATCTTTCCAAAGCACTCCTTCCTGCCACTTTTAAAACCTCGTGGTAATCGTCGCGGCCAGTAAGCCGGTAACCGTTGCCAAAGCTGCAGTATATCTGAAATCCGATATCGTGATCATACGTATTGTACTTTTCCTTCTCTACCCGTGCCGAATATTTTTCAGCCCATGTCCGGTGCCCTGCATCGCCGGTATATTCATACAGATACCACAACACACCGGGGAAAAATCCGCTGCACCACCATTTGGAATCAGACGTAATAATTTCATCCTTTTCTATCACATACGATCTTGGCAACCTTCCTTCCTTATCGTCTAAATACTCAGCCATTGCCACAGCCTGCTGTTCAACGACATCAAAACTTTTTGAAATGACTTCCTGCATTGGGTCGGCCTTTGTGCAAGACACAACCACCATAAATAATACAAAAAAATAGATTAGATTTCTCATAATAAACATATTATAACGATTTAACAATTTTACCAGTTTTCCAGTGATTTATTTATTGCACCAACATCCTCCGATGAAAAGGGTATCAATGAAACCTGTAATACAACTTCCTTATCTGAATCAAGTCCGGTTTCAAATCCTACCAGTATCGTTCCCGGATTAGGAGCATCATAATTAGTTGTGGGCTGCGAACTCCAGGTGGTTAATTTCACATTTTCCGGCGCATCAACTCTTAATGTCAGTTGTTTACCATCTTTAACAAGGGTGGCAGTGTTTTTCCCTGAAATCTCTACCTCGGCTCCGGTGAGCATTTGCCAGCGAACATTTGCATTTTGCGAACCCGTTTTCAGTTCATCTCTTATAACAACATAATTCCCGTCAACAATAGCAGCACCTCTTAAAGCCTGCGCAAGTTGTCCTTCATAAACGGTTGACATATCGGTAACTGCAAACATAAAATCCGGATTATCACCATGCTTCTCCATACGGGCATATCCTTTGACACGCTGAAGCTCTCCATTAACGGTAAGCGTATTATGAATATAATTATTTAGCCGGAGTATCGTCCAGCGTTCTGCATCCTGGCTGGTGCCAAATATTGACATACCAATTGATTCCAGAGATTCATAACTTTGGCTTCCCATATCAATCGCCCATCTTACTCCGTCAGCTTCCATAATAAAAGACCCAATATCCATGTGTCCGTGGTTAACCGAAGGTGAACCCCCCTTGAATCCAAGGTAAATTGCATCCGGATTGGTCCAGGAGGTGCGTGAAATCATCAGTGGCATCTTTCCCTGTCCCACAAATTGTTTTGCCTTTGGTTCTGTAATATCTTCCATCCGTATATTCTTGCCCCAAATCATAATGGCGGGCAAGATACGATTTCCGGTAAAACGGGAATAATTATTCCGGCCAAGGTATTGTTTCTCTACCCACAATAGGGACGGATCGCTATTTTTTTGCGCAAACCAGAACATAGCCGGACTCAAGCTTCCTCCACCACCGGCATCGCCCCAATTGTAACTGGCGCCGGTAACACCCACCATAAATTTCAAAAAAGTTCCGGTTTTCAGGTATCCCGGATGATTGCTATAATCGAACAAGCCCGGAATAGTTTTATCCAGGACACTAGTAAGCAAAACGTTAAATGAAGTTCCATAATTCCAATATCCGTATCCTTCAGGATAAGCGCCATCTGGTTCATAATCCTCCATTGGCAGATGAATGGTTTCCATAGCGCGATCGATTACCTGCTTTGCAATTTCGGGATAATCTTCCATTATTGCCAATCCACCGAACACCATCCCTGCATTACAAACCTGATTCCAGTTGTGAGTGGCTGAAAGAAACCAGTTATACTCTGAATCAAAAGAAGGTTCAATTCCTTTTTTTAATATCGCTTCTTTGATAATTTCTTTTGATTCTTTTTTCAACCCGCTAAAGAGCCAGTCATAGCCAATAGCCATCCCCATTGTCATTTCTGCAACATCGAGAAAATGGGAAGGATTCCAGTCGCTAAAATCAGCAATGGCCAGCATTTCACTTTCCGCCTTAATCAGGTATTCTTCCTGTCCAGTCATCCTGTAAGCATAGGAAAGATAAAAAACCCGGCGAAGCAGTTCCCGTGATACGGATAACAGACGACGACCTGTCATTTCCCTTTCCAGCAGGGGCTCCCCGATTATCTTACTGCATTCATCTAAAATTGCATGATGCATTTTTCTCCAGGTGGCATCTTCCTGTACAATTTTCTTAATCTGTTCTTCTTCACCATCGAAAAGTAAAATCCTGGGATGTTTTATGTTTTCAGGATCACTACCTGACGTATCTGGCTTATTGCATGCTATTCCTAAAAAAAGAACAAGAACAGCAAGTGCAGAAATGAAACTATGTTTGTTATTTAATTGAAACATAATCTATAATTTATAATTGAATGGTTACACTGTCTCCTGCATAATTATCCTGTGGCAACTCAATGGAAATATGTGTTGTACCTTTACCTGCTTTCCAAACGGTGCTGAAATTTTCTCCGCTTTTTTCAATTTTTACTGATACAGAGAGATTGAACCTGGTCAGCTCGCGATTGGGATCAGCCACTGAAATTTCGGTAATTTGTCCGTTATTCATTTTCAGCATCACGATTCCCGGATTATCACTTACAAGTTTCAGATTTTCAGTTATTTCCACTTTCCCGCCCTTGTAAAAAACAGCCTGGCATACGCCCAGCTTGGTATTTACAGCAGCCTGCAGTTCATAAGTATTTGCAAGAACGGCAATGTTGTTTTTTGAACTGTTTTGTTCCATTTTTTCCAGCGAAGTTGCCGGAACCACAATGTATTGATACGCTTCATCCGACGGCCGGTTACCGTGATCAATCCATAGTTTAAATACATCCATTTTAACTTCCTCCCTGGAAGTTGTACTTTGTTTGCTGATATCCCACCACGAGCCGGTCACGCTGTTGTTCATTAATTCTACTGTTGCCGGTTCAGGAAAAACGTACCCGATTCCATCGTGAAAAATCCAATCCACCTTTTCAAACTGTTTTTCACCTCTTGCAATTACCGACTTTTGTTTTCCTGCTGAAAGGGCAACATCGCCCCGAAGCAAACTCTGATTCAGTGTTGTAGCCACCGGTAGCTGCTGTTTGCAGGAAATTCCTGCCCCAAGGCACACGTATTCTTCATCGAAAAAGAACCACGATTTCCGTGCAATCAGCGGATCGTGCGGACTTTTAAAATCGAAAGCAACTGCTCCGTAAATTCCATCGGTAACAGCACCCACAAAATCGGTTTGCCCGAGTTTCTGAATCTGGTTCGGAGCCGGTAAATTTTCTTTTTGCATGATGGTTGCTCCCGGCACTTTTTGGTAATCAAATACCGGAAAAATATCGTAATATTCATCGCCGGTACGCGAAATATGATTGGCTCCGTCGCCGCGGTGATGGTTAAGCAATCCTTCGCTGTTGTATGGTTCTTCCATATTATGGGTTCGGGTGGAATACATCCTCACTGAAGTAAACCAGTCGGGCCGCTGGTACGAAAAATGTTCCGTATTCCAGAAAAAAGTGGCGTGTGAAACAGTGGGTTTGATTCCTTTATTCCGGACATCGGCAATTTCCTGCAATTCGTTTTTCCGGTAATTGGTAGTTAACAGTAAATTCTCTGCCGTTCCGGCATTGTATGGCCGCATGGTGCCCGGGCGGCTGATACTGCGGTTTTTAGCACCTACATCCGGGAATTTACCAAAAACAGAGGTCTTGCAAATTCCGTCAAGGAAATAATCAACCAGATGTTCCAGCCTATCCTCTGCAAATTTATATTTGGTACCTGCAGTGTAAACGGCCCATTCTACGAATGCATCGGCATACCCAATTCCGTAAGAAAGGGTGTTGTTTACGCCATCAGCGCGGTGATGAAAACTGTTTCCGTACTGAATGCCGCGTCCGCCGGCAGTTCGGTTGGCAAATCCGCTAACATGAAGCCGATAGGTATAGCCAAACTTTCTCCCAATCCACTCTACGTATTTTATTTCATTTTCAATCACTTTTACCACCTCGTCAAAGGTTTGGTTATCGCCAAGGAATAACATGTTTTTGGCCTGGATTCCCGCAATTTTGATGCGGTCGCCACCCGGACGCGCGCCTGGCGCATCGATGTGTGCCCTGCCGATGATTGGTTGAGCTTTTTCCACCAAATCCTTCGGCAGTTCATCGCCAACAAGCAGCATTAAATGAACCAGGTTGTTGGGAGTGCCAATTTGGTTGTGCCACCAGTTGTCGCAGATGTAATCGTTTTCCACCCAGTTTTTTAACGCCAGTTCAATGGCATTTTTCACTTTTTTGTTTTTGTGAAATTTCGATGATTTGGTATTGAAAGCCCTTGCCAGCGTAACCATATTGGCCGAATGCCGGCTGTGCTGAAATCCTTCGCGTGAAACATCTTCGTAATTAATGTCTGGCCAGGTGCCGTTTTGCTGAATTGTATTCACCAGCGATTGGATAGCTTCATCGTTTACAGAAGATTCCAGTAACGTTTGCAACACCCGTTTTTTTATTACGTCAAAATCGGAAGGATCAGCAAATACGTTATGGAGTAAACCAAACAGCAAAAAGCTTAAAATCAGTGTTTTTTGTTTGTTCATTATATCAGATTTTTTGATTTAAATTTCTTAAAAAACTATTAATGGCTTAAGCCGTATTTTCCTATCTTATTCATAACCACCGGGCTGAAGCCGCGGTGTAAAAACTTACAACAATTCAATTTATAATTTCCGCGTTGAAGTCCTGCTGCAAAACTCTCTTTTTCTTTTTTGCGCCATGCGACTTCGGTCTTCCGACTTACAGGTATTTTTACCCCCTGCCCCGTTAAACCGGGGCTTGTCCCCTTAACAGGGGGACATTGGTGCAAGAAAGTTTCGTCTTCGGTCTTCCAACTTCCGTCTTCTGACTTCTGACTTCAGACTTCTCTCACGGCCTCTTGTCTTTCCATAGTTTAAAATCGTCCCAGTAAATTTGTAATGTTTTGCCTTCACTTTTCATGTAATCAATTAGTTTTTTCGAGGTGTACAATTTCAGCGGATTAAAATCAGTTACCCCGTTTGGATTAGGGTCGTGTGAATTGTGCGTAAACTGATTAACATCAAAAATCACTTCCTTTTTCCCGTCTTCCGGCTGAATGATCATAAAAAACCGGCCATTTTCCGCATCGCCCTCTTTGTAATAATAATCCAGTGTGAACCATTCCCCGATAGGAACTTTTACATTTTGATTGATTTCCGACCAGAGCGTGGTGTATTTCTGGCTGCCATCTTCAAAAAGCTGGCAATCCTGACCGTCGAGAATAAAATACAGATCGCTTTCGGTGGCAACCGGTTTTCCCAATCCAAGTGTAATACGAAAACCAAAAGGCACATTCTGGCTCCAGGTGATGTTGTTCCAAAATTCTGCAATGGTTAACCAGTGAATTTTTTCCGGAAAAGTGCGTATCGTTTTCATGTCTTCCGGCAGGAAAATTCTAACCGACTGGTAAAACTCTTTCAGCCCGGTTTTGCCGCCGTAAATGTTGGCCTGGATGCGCCCTTTTGAACCTCCTACATTGGGTTCGTTAAGCCAAAACCATAAAACATGATTATCTGGATTTCCAGGCTCCGGGACAATTTTGGCGAATCGCTGTGTGGAATCGCCACCCTGGTATTGCAGGTTAAAATTTCCAACCAGCGGGTTTTCATCCAAATCGGTTACCCAGTCATTTTTTTCATTTAGCGAAAGGTCCGTTCCAGTAATGTCGGAATCTGAACCACGCGGAATTACTTTGGATTCCGGTTCAAATCCCGATTGAAAAATCAGTATAGGTTCGGGAATGTTTTCCTCATTTTGTGCCTGCGAACAGGAAACAAAAACCAAGACCGTGAACAGGACGAATAATATTATAATTCTCATTTTCAGTTGGTTTTATTCAATTTAAATTTTTACTCATTTCCTTCCATAATTTTTTCAAAATACCACCTCACGCCGGGATCATCCAGTGCGCCCATTCCACCTAATTCAAAACGATTCCTGAAATCCTGTCCGGCTCCCTGAAACCAGGTATTGGAATGAAAATGGACATATAAACCCGGTTGTTTTTTTGCCGCTTCAATTTCTTTCCAGTGAATTTCCTTTCCTTCAGGTGTGTAAACGCCCTGGGGAGTAAATTGTCCGGTCCAGCCACCAAAAATTTCAACATTTACAATGGGTTTCTCCGGCACACCTTCGGATTTAAAATAGTTATAATGCCAACCACTGTCGTGCCCTTTTTCAATATCTCCACTAAATGTATCGAAGAGCAAAACATCCACGTATTCCGATTTGCCAATTACAACATTCGAACTGTCGTGATAACCGCCCGCGCCAACAATTCGATTGGGATCGGTTACTTTTGCCTCTTTACACAGTTCAATAATATTTTGAGGTTCATTAAAATTGAAAGCTTTAAAATCTTTATAATAACCCGAATTTTGCTCGTTGGCTATGTTTATAATGATGTTACTGTAAGGTTTCAATAGTTGAGTAATCGTTCTCACAGCTTGCCGGATTTCCGTTTCCGTTTTTAGGTTACTTTCATTCCTGACCGAACGCTGGTAAAAAATACCCACCACAACTACCATATCACGTTGCTCGCATTCTTCTATAATATTTTTAAGCCTTCTCAAATGCCCTTTTTTAATTTTCCTGCCTCCGTCATAAAACGGATCGGAATAACCTCCGCTGGAACCTTGCAAATACACTGAAAGTGTATTGATCCTTTCGGACTTATAATCATCCAAATTTTTGATGAGACTTTTGGTATATTCATTTTTTTGTGTGGCGCTGGCAACACGCACTCCCCACATGTCGAAAAGCTCGTCATCCAAAGTAAAAAACTGTCCTTCAACTTTTAACTCTTGTGCTGATGCCGGGGAAAACCCCAGGACAAAATATATCAGCAACAAAAAAAGGAAACCTGTCTTATTCATTTTATTCTACTCTCCTGAAAGCCTTACTTTAATGCTTGTTTTTCCGTTTTCAACCGTCCATGCCGGAACCTGAAATTCCAGGCGTTTCAGGTTTTCGATGGTTTTATCTAAAACCAGTGGCGGCGGATCGAGCGAAATAACCGAAATTGTAAAACCCGCATTAGACAGGTTTTCCAGTTTTAACCTTTTTCCATCCTGCCGGAGAATTGCTCCACCTTCAACTATTTCCGCATCAGCCTGGGTTAATAATTGCCAGGTTACCCATCTGGTTTCATCTGAAATCTCAATTTCGTCTTCTATTAAAAGTGAAACCGGACTTTCTTTTACAAACCTGCGGGTTGCGCTTTTCAACTGACCTGCAAAAGTTGGTGTCAAATCAATGGTAGCCTCTGGTTGTTCGCCACCTTTAAACTGAATGATTTCAGCTTTACCGTCCACTACATGCAACTGATTGTTAACTGAAATGGTACTGTGCCCAAAATTATTTTTGGTGAGCAGTTTCCAGCGATCGCACTCCTGGCAACTTGCCCATAAATTGAAACCGGCTCTTTCCAACGGACCGTAGCCCTGATTTCCGGGATCGATGGACCAGCGCACCCCGTTCAGTTCAAATATAAATGAGCCGCCATCCATATTACCATGGTTTACGGTTCCACGGCCACCTTTCCCGCCAAAATAAAACCCACTTGGGTCATCATTCCCGCCGGTGAATATCACAATGGGATTGGCCCCTCCACCTTTCCATGCCGTGGGAAGAGGAGTTGTTTTCGTTTCTGTAAACTGAGAGGTCCAAACCAAACCGGCGGCTGCCAGCCTCGAAAAGCTTTTCATTTGCGCAGGCGGTGTAAAAAAATACTTTTCGTTTAAAAATGTTTTGTTTCCGGTTTTAGCGGCAAACCAACTTAGTGTGAAGTTGCCGTATCCTTCTGCATTTTCATTACAATCGGCATAACTGTACAACCGGTTCGTTGGAGAAACGGTCAACATGGCATAAACGGCACTTTCCTTAAATCCCGGAAAATCTGCCAGGCCAAAATCGGTTCCAAAGGCGCTTTCGAACATGGCGGCGGTCACTACCGAAAACTGTGTTCCGTAGCCCCAGTAAATAGGGCCTTCCGGGTAAGCGCCGTCGGGTGCATATTCGTGCAGGGCATTGTTCATACCTTCAATGGAACGATAAATGGTTTTTGCAGCCAGTTCAGGTTCAGTTTCAGCAACTACAATGGAAGCAGCAATCATTCCGGCATTGCACACCTGATTCCAGTTGTTTGTATTATTTACCCAGCCGGGAGTTGATCCATCCTCAGGCCAGCCCGGTTTGATACCTTTTTCTACCAACACTTTTTTCGCCAGTGCAATGGTTGATTTTGGCAGGTCGCCGGCAGTCCAGTCGAGCGCTAAAGCAACGGCCAGCGACATTTCGCCTACATCCAAAAAATGCCGTGGATTCCAGGTCGGAAAATTACATGCAGCAATTACCTCATCATTTATCCTTTGCAAAATTTCTGAATCTTTTTCAATCCGGTAAACCATGGCCAGCATGTTCATTCGGCGTAAAAAATCCCTCGAAATTCCCAGTTGATTTTTTTGTGAATTGGGATTGTCAGGGATATCAACCGTAATTAAATCCTTTTCCAAAACTAAACCGGCATTTAATTTTATAGTCTCGTAAATGTTTTGGATTAGAGGATCAGTTTTTAGTTTTTTTCTCAGATTTTTTTCAATCTGTTTATTCAAAATCAACCGGGGCGATTGTTTTCTCAGGTTCTTTTTGAGGTATTCTGCCGTGATTGGATTTTGCAGTTTATACTCTTCCTTTTCCTGATTATTGCCCGCGAATGAAAACGAAACAATCAATAAAAGGGAAAAAATGATGGTCGCTTTGTTTTGGAAATATGCCATATCAAATTTCATTTTAAAAGTTGTTTTAGACCTTGATGCTTTGATAAACCTTCAAGGTCTTGTAATTCCTTTTTTTCACCGGTGCTTAAGCCCGGTGGTTTGGCACGCTGCCTTTTTGGCTGGCTTTAGCATTTAATTCTCTTAACGGCCTGTTTCTCTGTTGTTATGCCCGCAATCACCTGACTTTCCAAAGGAATCCTTTCAGGGGAAGCCGCGGTGTAAAATATGAGAATCAAGCAACGGTACAAAATGCAACATATCAAATTACTCTCCTGAAAGTTTCACTCTTATATTCGTCTTTCCACCCTCAACCGTCCAGGCCGGAATACGGATTTCGAGGCGTTTCAGTCCTTCAATCTGTCTATCGAGTTCCAGCGGAGCCGGGTAAAGCGAAACCACCGAAACCATCAACTCAGGATGTGAAATGTTTTCCAGTTTCAACGTTTGTCCGTCTTGTTTTAGAACTGCGCCGCCATCAACAATTTCCACATCGGCAGTTGTCAACATGTGCCATTTTATCTCTTTTGTTTTGTCATTGATTTTAATATCATCTTCAATCAAAATCGAAGTGGGACTGTCTTTTACGAATTTTCGGGATGCGCCTGCGACCAAATCGCCCAGAGTGGCTGACATATCGAAAGTAGCTTCTGGTCGGTTACCGGTTTTAAAATAGGTTAACGTAACCAGCCCTTCGGTGCGATGAAGCGAATCGTTTATGGTAATGGTGCTGTGTCCGTAATTGTTTTTGGTAAGCAGTGTCCAGCGCTCGCAATTCTGGCAGCGGCCCCACAAATCGAATCCGGTTATTTCCAACTCGTTATAACTTTGATTTCCCGGGTCGATGGACCAGCGCACGCCGTTCAGTTCGAAAATAAAGGAACCACCGTCCATGTTACCATGGTTCACCATTCCACGGCCACCTTTTCCTCCAAAATAATAGTTGTGCTGATCATTTTCATCTCCTGTAAAAACGACTATGGGATTAGCACCTTCGCCTTTCCAGGCAGTCGGGATTTTTTCTGAACCTTTTTCCTCATACTGAGCAAGCCAAACCAATGCTGCACCGGCCAGCCGGGATAATTTTCCCATTTCTTCGGCAGGCATCAAAAATCGTTCTTTTTCGAAAAAGGAGGCGTTCCCGGTTTTGGTGCCAAACCAGGCCAAAGTAATGTCTCCCTGTTCACTGCGTTTGTCGCCGCAATCGGCAAAGTTATAATACCAGCCGGAAGGTGCATTGCAAAGCACCCTGAAAACAGCGCTTTCCTTAAAGCCAGGATATTCAAGGTGTCCGAAATCGGTCCCAAAAGCGCTTTCGAGCATAGCTGCCGTGGTAACCGAAAAACTTGTGCCGTAACCCCAATAGGTGGAACCTTCCGGATAAACCCCGTCGGGCATATATTCCACCAGCGAATGAGGCAACCCGTCAAGCGCCCGGTGAATTGTTTTGGCAGCCAGCTCCGGGTCTTTTTCGGCAATGACAATTGCAGCGGCTATCATTCCACCATTGCATACCTGGTTCCAGTTATTGGTTCCGTATGCCCATCCCGGATTGCGGCCATTTTCCGGCCAGCTCGGTTTTATACCTTTTTCAATCAATGCTGTTTTTGCCAGTTCGATGGTTGATTTGGGCAGTTTTCCTGCAGTCCAGTCGAGCGCAATGGCTACAGCCATCGCCATTTCGGCTACATCGAGGTAATGCGATGGGTTCCAGTCGGAAAAATTACAAACAGCTACAACCTCATCGTTAATGCGTTGCAGAACTTTCGGGTCTTTATCGATTCGGTAAACCATTCCCAGCATGTTCATTCGATACAGCATTTCCCGCGAAACCGAAAGCAGCCGTCGGCCTGTCTGAATTCGTTCCAGAAAAGGTTCGTTTTGAATTTCGGCAGCATTCAACTGAATGGCCTTGTACATATTCTGAATTACCGGATCGGTTTTAAGTTTATTTCTGAGATTCCGCTCGGTTGCGGCGTTAAGTACCAACCGGGGTTCCGATTTTCGCAGGTTCTTTTTCAGGTATTGAACTGACATGGGATTGTCGAGTTTCGGAATATCTTCATCATTGGATGAAAAAGCGTTGTTTCCGGCAGTTGCACATGTTGCTGTTAATGCAAAAATGCACATTAAATTGATTAAATAATTCAATTTTGTTCTCATTTTAATTGGTATTAGATGTTATAAATATCATTTCTCCTTTATTCGTATTAACGGCTAAAGCCTTTTCTTCTCTGTTGCTGGGTTCCAGTCACCGGGCTGAAGCCACGGTGTAAAAAGCTCTCCTTTTTGCGCCATGCTTTAGCTTGGCATACAAAATATTGTTTTTATTCCTTCGGCTTTAGCGTTTAATCTTTGTCTTTAAAAACTACAAAACCATATTTCTCAATAAATTCATTGTATTCATCTTCCCAGGTTTTCTTTTTATGATGTTCTTCCTGGCTTAAAATGTAATTCTTCACTTTGTCAACCTGAGATTCACTTACACTTACTGCAAAATATTCCTTTTGCGAGTTCAATTTTAAACGGCTTAATCCACTTTTATTAAACCAATAAGAAGATTCCCCTTTGATCAACTGCATCACATTCTCAATCGTTTGATTGTTCCTCGCCCGAAAAAGGCAATGCACATGATTATGATGTCCGCCTACAGTTTCCATCAGAATTTCTTTGGAAAGAGCGTTTTGGTGAATATGATCAAATACTTCCTGCCTTATTTCTGATGCAAGAATTGGTTTTCGGTTTTTGACCGTCCAAACTGCATGAATCCCGATTTTTACATACGACATATCGTTTTATTTTTAACGGCTTAAGCCGAATCTTATCTGTTGTTTTGTCCGCAATCACCGGGCTGAAGCCGCGGTGCAAAAAGCATTTTTTTCTCTTTGTCTATATTTAAAACACACATTCCAATATAATTCTCTTTTTTTCACCGGTGCTTCAGCCCGGTGGTTTAGCTTTTTCATCCTATTAACAAGCTTTAGCGTTTAATTCTTTAACGGCAAAATCCTGTTCTTTTTTGTACTCTCCTTATTCACCGGGCTGAAACCGCGGTGTAAAATCGTTCCTTTTAATTCAATTTGTAGCCAATCAATCTTCTTTCACCGTTTCCTAAAACTTCAATCTCCATTTTGCCAGGTTCCACTATTGACCGGGTGATTTGTATTTCCGGAACCTCTTTTTCAAATGGAACTACGAGGGTTACAAAACTGACGTTACTTTTTTCAGCCTCCTTTTCTACCAGGTATTTAAAAGCCGGGCGCGGTTCTTTAATAGTATATTTAAAAGAAACCCAGCCTTCCTCTTCTTCCAGTTGCAACCCCGGTTGAGGTTGAGTTTGAACGAAAACATTCCAGCCATCTTTAAAACCGGTTTGGGCTGAATTATTGATGCGGTTAAAAACCGCATCTCCCCCACCCGGAGCCAGTTGAAAATGAACGGCCACATCGCCGGTTGCGGAACCGAAGGCTTCGTCGATAATAACAAAATACCTTTTATCTACAAAAAATACTGCACGCCGATGGGTCAAATCTTCGTAGCTTTTGTTTTCAATTACCAAAATATCGAGACTGTCTCCGGGTTGCCATAAAATCAGGGTTGGATCGTATTTTGAATTTTTACCATCAAGTGTAAGTGTTTGGTGCACTTTGGTTTGCCGAAACCAGGCACGGCCTTCGGGATTACCACTGTAAATGTAGCTTCCGGCGTCCGGCATCAGGTTTCTTCCTCCGGCATATAAGTTAAAAGTTCCATTATCAGGCTGACTATGACTGCCACCGTCGGGACCGCACTTTAAAACCAAACAAACGGCATCCTCATCCCAACCACTTCGCATGGAATAAAGTCCGCTAACTGGAAGCGCATACGCAGTGGAATCAGGTTTTTTCCCTTCTTTTCCATCTGTAGCCAGATATAAAAAATCTTCCCTTCCAAAAAACTCCGCCCATTCACTGAACCTGTTGTTATGCTGCCCCGGTGTTCCTTCCCAGGCATCGCCAAACTGCACGTTGGTTCCATTTGGGAGACACAATTTCATTGGAACCTCGCACATTTTTTCAATTCGTTCGAGATAAGAGTCAGGAAAAGCATTTTCGATTCCGTTCATTTTGGCCAGTTCGTAGGTTCTGAGAAACCAGCCGATACATCCCAAATGGTATCCCATGGCCAGCTCGCGCTGGTGCCCGTCAGGGTATACCTGAATGTTAATTTCATTATTTAACCGGAGAAAAGCTTCTTCGCGCCATTTTTCAGCATTTTTAAATTCCGGAAAAGTGATGGCAATAAATGCCATTCCTTCTGCTTCCATCAAACCCCAGTTACTGCGGGTAGTATATTTTGTCATCAGGTATTCGGCATGGTCGTAAAAGCTATTCAAAAATGCCACAAGCATTTCGGGAGTAAAAGAAGGAGAATCTATAAACCGTTGAAACAAACCTGTCCAGCGGTAACCGCGGATTCCGGCCTCAATGGAGCGCCAGGCATATTTGTGGTTTTCATCGTTGGGATTTTTCCGGGTCCAGTCCATCAGTTGTTCGCCCCACGCTTTGGCATATTTTTCATCGCCGGTGTGCCAGTAAACTTTTCCCATGGCTTCCCAGAAACTCATCCGGTTTAACTGCCATACCCATTCGTTATCGGGTACCGGCCGGGTTCCCCAGTCGATGTCGTCGCCACAAAAGTATGGCGGATAGGCAGGTTGACCGACAAAAATATGTTTCAATGCATTGTTTGCCTTTTCAAAATCTTTTTCGGTGGCAATGTTTCCCTTGGAAGAAGCTTTTAAGTTTCTGGCGATGGGGTGGCTGACCGTATTTCTTTTTTTGTAATAGTTGAGAAGTTCTTCTGCTGCCTTTTCAGGATTATCTATAGATTGTTTTACTTTTTGCAGTCCCTTTTCAGATAAATCTAACCTTTTTAGAAGTTTTTCAGTTTCTGCAGGCGTTTGTGCAGCAACGGTTTCAAAAAGAAAACAGAAAAAGGTTAAGACCAGAAAAAGGTTTTTTCTGAATTTGGTTTGGATTTTTATTTCGGTTTTGGTTTTCATCTGCAAGTTTTAATGGTTAAAAGCCTTTTTTTACTTTGCGTTCTCTTCAATCACCGGGCTAAAGCCGCGGTGTAAAATAAACTGTTTTTCAATTTCAACAAACCAGTTTTAAGGTGGCGGAATAAAATACCAGTATTCAAAGACTGGTATAACACTGCTCTTTTTTTCACCGGTGCTTTAGCCCGGTGGGTTGACACGTTGCCTCTTTGATCAGCTTTAGCGTTTAATTCATTATTAAAGGCTGAAGCCTTTTTCTCTCGGTTGTTATGTCCGTAATCACCGGGCTGAAGCGCCGGTGTAAAAAACAGGAAAACAAAGCCGCAACACGTTTTTCAACGCATTACGGCTTATGCTCTCTGCTAAACCTTTTTGGTTCTTATCATTTCATCGCCACCTTTTTTAATTCCATCCCGGAGTTTGTTCTATTGCCGGGTTTTGCGAAATCGCACTCAGCGGAATCGGCCAGAAATAGTGTTTGTTTTCGTCGAATACCGGATTTGCCCAGTCGGTTCCCTGGTAAACATCAACATAATCAATGCCACCTACTTTGGTAGTTTTAACCACTGCAGCACCGGCGGGATCGATTTCAGCTTTCATGGCAGCATCAAAACGAATTCCTAATGAAGGAGTTTCAAGTTTTTTGCCTTGCTTCCAGCGCCTCAGGTCATCATAACGGAAGCCTTCCATAAACAATTCGATGCGGCGTTCGCGGCGTATTTCAACAAGTAATGATGAAACACCGTCGTTGGCGTACCGTGGATCCATTGGAGGATTCAAACCAAGGTGCGGCATTCCCACACGGTCGCGCAACCTGTTGATGCTGATATCCAAATCGGCCTGGGTAATGGTACCCAATTCGGCCATGGCTTCCGCATAATTCAGAAGCGCTTCCCCAAACCGTAAAATAATGGCTGGAGTATCCGAAACATTATAACTGGCATGTGCTGTAACGGGTTCATAAACCTTGGAAATGGAGTAACCGGTTTCAGAAGTCATACCTCCCATACCTGACAAACGCGGGTAGGTGCGGGTCTGGTCATTCCGATTCCATTGCCAGCGTTCCACATCATCCGGATGTAAAATGGTCTGGCGTAACCTGGGATCGCGATTTTCAAAAACATCCCGAATTGAGGCATCACCCTGGTATTGATCAGAGAGCGTAATGGGCAATCCATCGGTGCAAAGTACATCTTCCACATAACTTTTGGTTGCCCCGCCGTTATAACCGCGGTGGTAACTTTGAACGTGGTTTGTGAATACTCCCAGTTGGTATCGTCTCCAGTACATCACTTCGGGCACGCCGGTTAAATCGGACATAATTTTATGCATGGCCTGGTAATCGTTTTCAGGGTCGCCGGTTGAATACAAATCGTAAGGTCCGTTATCCATCAGTTCTTTGGCCGCGGAAGCCGCTTCCTGAAGCCACATGTTGGCATCGGAGCCTACACCGTGGTATTTTCTCCAGGTTCCCTCGAACAGGCAAATTCTGGATTTAATCAACAATGCAGCCCATCGGTTAAGCCGGCCCGGTGCACCTCCGTCGCCCCAGTCGTTGGGTAACCACTGGGTAGCAAAATTCAAATCTTCCAATACCTTAGCCATAACTTCTTCACGGGAATTCAATGGGGCATACAACTCTTCCGAGTCAATGTTCAATTCCCGTTCAACCCAGGGTGCACGGCCATATTTTGAAATTTTGTCGGCATAAAACCAGCCGCGGAAAAGACGGGCTTCTCCTGCATATTTATTTACGGTAGCCTGGGTAACGCCATTATCAAGTGCCTTGCTATAATTGTCCATGAATACATTAATTGTTCGAACAAAAGCCCAACCACCGTCTCGCCAGCCATACATTTGCGGACCGGTCGGAATCGTGTGTTTTCCGGCACGCACTTGCTGATACCGTTCATGGCGTGAATGGCGCGGAGCAATATTGTCAGAAAACTCATCAATATACCAAAGACTCTGATTGTTACTATCAAAACCATCGTCGTGCGCCATTAAAATCGGGACATCGTTATCGTTCCGGGCCAGATCGTAAATCCGGTTGTTGTAAACCATCAGGTCGTTCTCTGTATTCCAGAACGTTTCGTTGCTAATCCGGTCCAGCGGATACCTTTCCAGAAAATCGTTGTTTAATTCACAACTGTATATCAGTGTGACCAAAACTATCAAACTTAGCTTTATGATATGTTTTTTCATTTCTTATTCTTTTTAACGTTATTAGAATGTAACCTTAACACCAAGTGAATACACCTTATCGAAGTAATATTCCTGAGTAACCGTTGCCGTTTGTTCCGGATCGAGCGGTTTATGCATGCCCGTAAACGTGAACAGGTTCATGCCCGATAAATATATTTGTGCCCTGCTCATGCCTATTTTTTGCGCAACAGAACCAGGCAACCAGTAACTTAAGGTAATGTTTTTCAGGCGCATGTAAGCTGCATTCTGTACAAAGCGCGATTGCGGAATAATGTTCTTTTTATCGTTTGTACCGATGTGCGGAGCGGCGAAATAAGCATCCGGATTATCAGGGCTCCAGCTTTCCTCCAGGTACCATTTTTCGATATGACCGGCATTGAACGGGTAAAAGGCGTTCCAGTTTCCGTTTGACGGGAGGTAATCGCGTTTCATCCTTCCCTGAAAAAAGAGGTTCAATGTCAAATCTTTATACTGAATATTCGGATTGATACCAAAAGTATATCTTTCGGTTGAGTTTCCGATAATCTGTCTGTCGCCCGGGTCTTCAATGGTACTGCTTCCGGCATCGATTTTGCCATCGCCATTCAAATCTTTGTACTTCATATCACCCGCCTTCCAGTTGGCTCCAACACGCGACTGGTCGGCATGTTGCGCCACTTCTTCGTCGGTCTGAAAAATACCTTCGGTAACATAACCCCAGATTTCACCGACTTTCTGGCCTTCACGCCATTCCGACAAGGCTCCGGTTGGGTTGTCGTATTTGGTAATTTCCGACTGGTTATCAGCCAAAGCCAGTGTCAAACTGTACATGATATCCTGTCCGATACGATCTCGCCAGGTAACGGCCAGTTCCCATCCGGTAGTTCTTAAATCAGCCGCATTGGACTGCGGTGCAGATGTACCCAGTAACGAAGGATATTCCACATCCATCAGCATGTCTTTGGTGTCGCGCTGAAACACGTCAATAGCTACATCCAGCCGTTGGTTAAGCACTGTAAAATCGAGCCCGATATTTTGGGTTGCAACTGTTTCCCAAGTTAAAGAGGGGCTTACCAAACCTGCTGGAGAAACATAGGGAATACGGCCTGCCGAGGACATCATGTAAGGCGAGGTGCCTGTACCCATGGTTGAAATATAAGGATAAAGATTACTCAACAATTGGTTTCCAAGTGTTCCGTAAGAGACTCTTAACTTAAGGTTATCGAGCCAACTGCTTGCAGCATCCATAAACGGCTCATTGGAAAGCCTCCAGGCTGCTGAGACAGATGGGAAGAACCCAAAACGATCATCCATCGGAAAACGGGAAGTACCGTCGTACCGACCGTTGGCTTCCAGTAAATATCTGTCTTTAAAGCTGTAATTCAACCTGTAAAAAATACCACGCAATGATTGATGCGACCGGCTGCCATAGGTCTGCTGGGTGCCTGTAGTTGCGCTGATATCAGTAATCAGTGGGGTAATCAGGTTAGCAGCCCTTGCTCCTACATAAGTGTTTCTTCCCCATTCCTGGTTGAACCCAACCATGGCTTTAAAGTAGTGGCCGGCCAGTTCTTCGTAGGTGTATTCAGCATACGCATTCATAGCGTAATACTGATTATAGTTTGACCAGTTCTGAATCCAGTCGTCACCGCTGAAGCCATTTCCCATTTCCAGGTTGGCAAGGTCGGTATTTTGAATTCCCTCAATTTTACTGGCCACATCCTGTCGTTCGCGGTGGTAGGTACTGTAGGAAAAATCTCCACGAACGAGCAATCCTTTAACTGGAGTAAGGGTGAATCCCTGTTTCATCAGCATTCTGTGTTCGGTTTCCACATCGCGGCCACCTTCTTCCCAGTATGGCAATGCGTTCAGGCTCAGAAAATATTTACCAATGTATGGTTCATAGTTTGCCCGGTCGCCTGGTTCAAGGTAATAGGGTAAATCGGGAAAAGTTACCATGTGGTTGGGTTGTACCCTGGCCACGGTATTGATGTTTACATCCCAGTTGTAAAAGTGGGGCTGGTCGTTGTGCTCTGCACTCCAGTTAATCTGGCTGTCCATGGTTAACCAATCCGTAATTTCAACATCACCTTTCATTAGCACATTGTACCTTTTGTACATGTAATTTTTGTCGCGGGGAAGTTCTGCCCAGCCTTCCTTGTCGAGGAATCCGAAAGAAACGTAATAGGAAGCTTTATCCGTTGCACCCGAAATATTCAAATCATATTTCTGCTGGTGCGACCAGTTGGCAATGGTCATATCTTTATAATCGGTAAAACCATAGCGGCGAAGATCTCCCTGGTAAACTCCCCATTCGTTTTCAAAGGTGGGATTTTGATTCCAGCGCTGGAATCCTTCCAGATAATCTTCATCGTACCTTGGATTTCCGTTTGTTCTGATGGTAGCCTGGTTCCAGGCCAATGCAGCTTTGTACGGATCGTTTTCCGGATCAATTAAAGAAATGGGAACGGTGGCTGACTGCTCGGTTGCCAGCGTAACGGTCATTTTACCCGGTTTCCCCTTTTTGGTTTCCACCAGAATAACCCCAAAAGCAGCCCTGGCGCCGTAAACGGCGCCGGCGGCGGCATCTTTCAACACAGTAACACTTTCAATGTCGTTGGGATTGAGTTTGTCCATGTTTCCGGGTACACCATCAATTAAAATGAGGGGATCACCTCCGTTAATGGATTCAAAACCTCTGACGTTAAAATCAGCAGTACGCGTAGGGTCACCATTTCTGATGGTAATGTTCAGGTTGGGAATCACCCCCTGCAAACCCTGCCCGGCAGAAGTAATAGGTCGGTTTTCCAGTCTTTCGGCGGTTGCCATACCCACTGAACCTGTGAGGTTGGCCTTTTTCTGGGTACCATACCCAATGGCCACAACTTCTTCCAAACCAATGGTTTGGGCCACTAATATTACATTAAACACGGCCTGGGTTCCAACAAAGATTTCCTGTGGCAACATACCCACAAATGAGAAAACCAGCGTGGCATTGTCGTTTACACCGGACAATGAAAAATCTCCGTCGATTCCGGTGACCGTCCCTGTGGTTGTACCTTTAATAATAACAGTTACACCCGGCAGAGGCTGGCCTCCTTCATCCACTACTACCCCCGTTACAGTTTTCTGGGCATACGCACCAAAACTTACCGCAACGAAAAGGAAACATAGCAATAAAAAGCGCATAGCTTTTTTCATTCCATTTTTCTTTTTCATGAAAACAGTTTTTAGGTTAAAAATTAAAATAATAAAGACAAAAAGATATTTAAAATCGGGAATCTTTTGAGGGGGTGAATCGTAGATTAGACTGGTCTTTTTCATACGAAGGTTTAATTATTTATTAGAATAGTTTAATATCTTACCAATTTCAGTTAAATGTACCAGGAAAAAAATTTGCATCCTGACTGTTGGTTTCTTTTAGCTATAATGAAAATACGTTCTCTTTTCTTTGCAATACCTCACAATCGATTGCACAAATTACGAAAATTTACAAATCAAATCCAAATTAAAAACTATATTTTTTAAAAAAAAAAATCTTAACTTGTTCTGAAAATTTATAATTACTTAATTCTGAAAATTATGCCATTATCTCAATTCTTTAACAATTTATGGGAAAACGTAAAAAAGTCGCCCGCCTTTGTGCCTGCCTATATCGAATTCAGCGCAGAACAGACTGATGAACCCGGGATGTTTTCACAGCCCTTTAACGACCGCCACCACTATTTTATGGTTAGCGTAAATGAGATGTTTTTGTCGTACCAAAGACTGTGGCACCAGAATTTTTCTCCCATGGTTTTTTCTGTGTGCAACTTTAAATACGACGGTGAATCGCTGGAGATACCATATATTATAGGCCCGTCGCATTTGAAAAAATTCGAACAGAAATTGCCCAAAGGAATGTTGTTTTTAAATACGCCTGTTGTGGGCGTTCATCCGTGGCGCGGAGGAAACCTTTCGTTAAGTATTATTCTGTGCCGGGTTAAGGAAACCAACAACATTGAAAAAATTCTGAACATTGTGGAAGATGTTTCAAACAGCCTCGATTTTTCGTCGGGCCTGAACAGTTACATAAAAATTGGCAAGGTGGTTTTAAACGGATTTGACAAACTGCTTGGATTTGAGCAAACAAGCCCGCTGCTGGGCATTAACAACAATTTTGGGCAGGCGGCAGGAAATGAATTCCGCCCGGGATATTTTGCACTTATTCAGGGTGACGGTCTGGACCACAGCAAATTTTGGGTAAAAAACAAACGGCTTTGTTACGGCGACAGCCTTGCATCTGCCGAACCTTACCGGGAGGATGATTTTGTGCTGTTTAAAATTGGTATTGCCGACGACCGCAAAGATGAAGAAACACTGTCGTTTTACAAACACTATAAAAGCATCTATGAATATATCAGAAACCAGTCGGAATTAAATCAAAGCCAGTTGGAGAATTTAAGGGTAAGACTGAGGCAACTGGCAGTTGAAATAAAAATGAGCCCCGACTTAACCCCAGCACAGGCTGACCGGATTTGGAATGAACAAAAAACGGAGATCGAAAGTTTTGTAAATATGCTTACCAAACTCGACGGAGCAGCAGAGAAAATCAGGATTGGCGAAGTTGATGTTGTGGATAAGATTATGAATGAAGCGGCAGGTGATTTAAATTTTTAGTTCCATTTAAAGGTTATGTCGAATTTTTATATCAAGTTTCTGAAGCGAAACAATGAAACCATGGTTGGGTGGAGGCCCGATACCCGGAAATCTCTTTTTTATGCTGAAACCATTAGTGAAGAGGTGCGCGACCGACGCATTGTAAGCGTTTTGAGAAAATACCTCGACATGGAGTTTGAAGCGGGCCAGCTATCTGTTTTCAACCGGAAAGACTTTGAAGCACTGGGAGAATTACTCTTCGACCTTATTTTCACCAAAGAAAACCTGAATATTGAATTTGAAGAATGGTATTCGACCGCTTTACACGATGAAGAAGGCGCCGAAGCATACAACATTTTTCTGGAATTCGACCTGGAAGAAGAGTTTGACGATTTGGCCATACTTCCCTGGGAGTACCTGCATTACAGGCCAAAGGCAAAGGGAATGATTCTGGACGAACCTTTTTTGGCAGCCAGTACTCAGAAAAAAATTAACTTTTACAGAAAAATCCCCTTCTCTTTTATAGAATCGCGTGAAAAAGAACTGTTCGAACTGGAACCTCCGCTCAAAATTCTATTGATTATTGCTGATCCCACAACCAAACCGTTAACAAAAAAAGCAGAATTACTCAGCTATTTCAGGCAGCTTAAGGAGAACTACCCCGACGACCAGAAATTACAGATAAAATACCTTTATCAGCCAAATCCGGAACAGGATAAATTCCAGCTGGAGTTAAACAACGGACAAACCGGATTGTCTGAACTCTATTCGCTTGACAATGAACTGGGAGAAAAAATTGGCAGGCACGATTCAACTTTCGAACCCGACATTATTCATTTTGTTGGACACGGTTATGTAAAAGACAAAAACGGGATTTTAATTCTCACGCAGGAAGACAAAAGCCTTGGTGGAATGTTCAGGGAATTTCCGCTTTCTGATATCCGGTTTTCAAATTGCCTGAAAAACTCACGCCTTGAGCCTAAGCTGGTATTTCTGCAGGTGTGCAACGGGGGCCGGATTGTGGATTATATGAACCGATCGGGCATTGCAACCCGATTGCTCGAAAAACAAATTCCCTTTGTTCTTGCCATGCAAAATCCGGTACAGGAAGACCATGCCCTGCGGTTTACCCAAACTTTCTACAACAAATTTTTAACCGGAGCAACCATTGGCACTTGTGTTTCAGCCGGAAGGTATGAATTAGGCGGGCAGGGCGAATACAACCAGAAAGCTTTCGGAAGCCCGGTACTTTTTACTTATGTTGATTTCCCGCTAAAACTGAAACAGGAAAGCACACAAACGGTTGAAATTGAACAAAAAAAGGAAATCGCAATTAAATTCTGCAATAACCCGGGCTGCCCTTATTACCGGAACGAAACCCGATATACACCGCTGGATAATATTTGTTCCAGTTGCGGTCACAAACTCACCGGTAAATCAACCGTGCTGAATTCGGATGAATTAAATCTGCCGGGCAGTATTATGGCTGATCTTGCCTCTCCGTCATCAATGCGGTTAAGTCATTCAAGAGATTTGGTTAGCAAACCCGGGAGCAGCGACAAACTAAGCACCCCGGCAAGTCAAAGTAACGGAAACTCAGATTCCATAAGGTATCCGCAACAAAATCACAGAAATGGATAAAAAACAGGAAAATATAAAAACAGCCATTGCCAACTGTTATTACAAAGCTGCACAGGCAGACTGCAACATGCACCAGATAACCGATATTCTGGAAGAAGTAAGAACGCTTTTATCCGGTGAATTGGATTTCAAAAAAACAGATGAAAGGCTGCTGCTCCACCTTGGTGAAATTCTTGATACAGAAGCGGAATTTGATACGATTAAAAATTTCAGGGAAGAGCTCAGGGAATTGGAACGACAAAACATTGCAAATGAAATAGCTAAGAAATACAAAAAAGAAGGAACTGAAAAAGGCTGGGAATTCTGGCTTTCTTGTTTTGCCCTCGAATTATCAAAACTGAACACCGAAACCTGCAACTTTTTGCTTGAATTAAAACCGGATATTCCAGAACCACACAAAAACGAATTTGATTTTATTGTTTCTCATTTTAAATACATAAACGACGAAAGATGGGTTGAGGGAAATCCGTTGTTTGAGTTTTTTATTCAGAAAAAATTAAAATCCAAAACGGTAAATGCCGATCTGAACATTCTCGTGGGCGAAGTCTGGCTTTACCATCTTATGGATGCGGAAAAGGCAAACCATTATTTAAAAAAAGCTGCCAGACTAATACCTGATACGCCAAAAGCAGAACGTGCTCTTGGTTTATACTTTATTGAAAAGAAAGACTTTGAAAATGCACGGCAACACCTTCAAAAAGCGCTTGAACTGGACAAAAAAGATGCAGAAAACTACCTGGTGCTTGGGGATATGTTCAAAGCCGAAAACAAATACGAAACTGCAGCCGGGTGGTACAATGAAGGGTTGAGGGAAAATCCGGGAAAAGCTGATTTGTACAACCGGCTGTTGCCACTTAATGAACAGCCTGCCTATTTCGAAAAATACCGGCACGAAATTGATGATTTGCTGAATAAAATTTTTAAGCTGTCGCCCGAAATCTATTATACCGCCTTAAACAATGCCGGCTTTGTTTATCAAAAAAACGGGAATTTTGAAAAAGCCGAACAATACTACCACCAGGCTTTAAATTTCAAGCCCGAAAGAATTCTGGCATGGATTAACCTGGGCTATTCCTTCCTCGAAAAAAATGATTTGAACGAATCTGAAAAATCATTTAAAAATGCAATCGGTATTGATAAAAACTCTTTCGACGGATATTGGGGAATGGTAGCCGTTAACAGGCGAAAAGAAAACTGGAATGCAGTAATTGAAAACCTGAAACGTTGCGAAAAACAAAGAGAAGCCTGGCTTCCGTTTATTTACAATGACTTTGGAACCGCTTATGACAAACTGGGGGATTTAAAAAATGCCGAAAAATACTACCTCCTTGCACTGGAACATGATCCTGAAAAACAGCTTGGATTAAACGCCCTTTACGATTTACAAGATAAAAATCAGGACATTGACCAAAACATTTCGCTGCTGAAAAAAATAAGGAAAATAAAAGGACCAGCTTACGAAAGCAGCTTCTTTCATGAAACCGGGGTACTTTATTTTAAAAATGAACAGTATGGCAAAGCCGTTCAAAATTTCAAAAAATCAACAGAATTAACGCCAAACGATCCGGTCAGGCTCGAATATCTTGGTCTTGCGTATGAAAAGTCGGGTGATTTTGAAAAGGCTATCGAATACTACAATAAAGCTATAAATGAGGCAAATACGGATAAAGGCAAATACCTAAACCGGCTTGGTTTTTTGCTAACCGACCTCGGAAAATTTGATGAAGCGGTTAAAATGCTTCAAAAAGCCACTGAACTGGATCCCAACCCCATTTATTTTGAAAATCTGGGCTACGCCTATGAAAGTGCAGGAAATAATCCTGAAGCAAAATCATGGTACCTCAAGGCCCTGGAAATAGCACAATTCGACAAGGACAAATATGAAAACCGGTTAGGCGTATTTTTTCATAATCAGCAGCTTTATGAGAATGCCATTCACCATTATTTGAATGCAATCCGTATCCGTCAAAAGCCAATTTACTTTGAAAATATTGGGCTTGCTTATGAAAAAATGAACCGTTTAAAAGAAGCCGAAGAATATTACAGGTATGCATTGAATAATTCGCTTGATACAAATGATGCGGACATTCCGAGATACTATAACCAACTGGCATTTTTTCTGTCAAAAAACGACAAACACGAAGAAGCAGTTAATTTGCTTGAAAAGGCAGTTCAGCTAAAGCCATTACCTTTGTATTTCGAGAATTTGGGTTATGCTTATGAAAAAATGAAGTTTACCGAAAAGGCAAAACAAAATTATCTGGAAGCCTTAAATCGCGAAAAGTTCAATAAAGACATTTACCTGAATCGCCTTGGCGTTTTTTATTACAATCAGTTCAAATCTGAAAAAGCCATTGATTACTATAAAAAAGCCATTGATGTAAATCCAAAAGCCGTCTATTTTGAAAACCTGGGAAATGCCTGGCTCGATTTGAAACAAAGAGAACAATTTGAAAATGCCATGCTTGAAGCGGCAAAAACAAACCCGGAAGATGGCAGATACTATTTTCAACTGGGATGGAATATTCTGGATAACTTTAATGATACGGAGGCAGCTAAGAAATACTTATACAAAGCACTGGAAATCTATAAAAAAACCCCCGAAATTGAACCGGAAGAATTGTTGAGCATCCAGTATTTGGGAGCGGCTTATGAACAGGAAGGGAACTGGGATAAAGCTGAAGAAATATTTTTGGAGGCACACCGGATTGAACCTGAAAATGATTTGATTTGCAGTTTTTTGGGGAAAATATACCACAACAAAAATAACCTGCAAAAATCGCTGGAATATTACGAAAAAGCCTACCGTATAAACCCTGACCGGCAAAATAACTGTGCCAGTTACGGAAACATTCTGACCGAATTGGGAGAGGAAAAAAAAGCACTTGAAATTTACACCGAAGGTGCAAAGTCTGATTCGACATTGAATGAGAAAATTGCAAAGATTTATTTTAATTCCGGCAATTTTGCTGAGGCCGAAAAATATATCCGGATGGCTTTGGATGCATTTCCAAATTACGACATTTACTGGGAAAACCTGGGGTTAATCCTTCAAAAACAATCCAGACATCAGGAAGCTATTGAAGCATTTACCACCGCACTTGAAAATACTTCGCCCGAATTCGCAGATTTTTATTTAAACCTGACAGGAAACGAGTGGTTTGCACTGGGCGATTACGAAAAAGCCGCCGGTTTTTACGAGGATGCATTGAACAGGAAACCACAGGATCCGGTCTATTTTAAAAATCTCATTCTGGCATTGGGTTACAGCAATCAAACAACCAAAGCCAAAGAAAAATTAAGAGAAAAGCTGGAAAATGAGCCATCAGACATTTACACCACGAACCAGCTTGGGATACTTTATTTCCAGGAAGGAGATTACAGCCAGGCGCTGGACTATTTTAAAAAACACCTTGAACTTGAACCAAACAATCCCCTTGCGTACGATAACTTGGGTTATGCTTACGAAAAACTGAATCAGCCCGAAGCTGCCGCAGATATTTATTTAATGGGGGTTCTTTACGATTTTTCGTTTTATGAAAAAGCAATTAAAATCTATCTCGATTTACAGGATTTTAAATCAGCGCAGAAAATATATAATGACGCGAAACAAGTAGAGGGGAATTGGGATTTTGCAAATCCCAACCTAAACTTCCTGTTGGAAAATTAACCCTGATTGTACTCTTTCACTTCTACTTCGCCGCGTGCTACGAGAAGCGCATTCATTGCCAAAGCCTTTAGTTCGTCTTCGCCGGGATAGGTGTAAACCGGAGCAAGAAAACCAGCCTTCTGTTTTATTGATGCTTCAGTATTCGGACTAAATGCCAGCCCACCGGTAATTAGAATGGCATCAATTTTTCCTTCCAGTACAACAGCCATTTCGCCAATCATTTTCGAAACCTGATAAAACAGAGCTTCCTGAACCAGCCTTGCTTTTTCGTCGCCAGCAGCAACGCGCTCTTCCACCTCTTTGGCATTGTTTGTACCCAGGTAACCTACATACCCCCCTTCGCCAACCACCATTCTCCTCACCTGGTCTTCAGAGTATTTACCGCTGAAACAGATGCCAATAAGCTGCCCCACCGGTAAAGTCCCGGAACGTTCAGGACTAAACGGGCCTTCACCGTCAAATGCATTATTTACATCTACTACCCTGCCCTTTTTATGCGCACCCACCGAAATGCCACCGCCCAAATGAACCACAATTAAATTCAGTTCTTCGTACTTTTTACCCACCTTGGTTGCGTGCAGTCTTGCCGTCGCCTTCTGATTCAGGGCATGAAAAATGGAACGTCTTTCAAAACCGGGATGTCCTGCAAGCCTCGCCACTTCATCCAACTCATCGGTGACAACCGGGTCGGCAATGTAAGCTCTGGCATTGGGAATTTGTTGTGCGATATAATCGGCAAGCAGTGGCCCCAGGTTACTGGCGTGTTGCCCCAAAACACCTTCGCGGGCATGCTTCAGCATTTGGTTGTTTATGTTGTAAACGCCCGATTCAAGCGGATAAGTTAATCCGCCCCGACCAATAATAATTTTTATGGAATCTACATCAATCCCTTCCTCAACCAGTGCATCAATGATAAATCCCTTTCGAAAATCGAACTGGTCCACCACATTTCTGTACCGCATCAGTTCATCCATAGAATGCCGGATGGTTTTATTCAGCACACATTTTTCACCGAAATAAACTGCGAATTTAGTGGAAGTGGAACCCGGATTTATGGCGAGAATTCGGTGCATAGTTCTTCTTTTACTCAGCTCATAAGAGAAGCCAGTGCAATGGAATTCAATTTGGTTTTTTCGCTGTCGCCGCGCGAAGATACAATTGCCGGAACTTTTGCGCCGACAATAATCCCTGCCATTTGGGCCTTACACAGTTTCGAATTGGTTTTGTAAAACACATTGGCCGCATCAATATTTGGGAACAACAGACAATCGGCGTCTCCTGCCACAGACGAAGTAAATCCTTTAATAACAGCCGACTCACGGTTAATAGCCACATCCAGCGCCATCGGTCCGTCAACCAGGGCTCCTTCAATCTGACCATGTTCGGCCATTTTTGCTATGGTGGCTCCATCCATACACGACTGAATTGATATAATAATCTGCTCGGTAGGTGCAATCACCGCAATTTTTGGCGTATCAATTCCCATGGCCTGAGCCGTTTTAATCAGGAACTCCGTCATTAAAATTTTTTGCTGCAAATCAGGATAAGGAATTACGCCGGCATCGGAAAAAATAAGCATTTTGTGGTAATTCGGATTTTCCATTATTGCGACGTGGCTCAGCACTCCTTTTGCCGGCACCAGCCCGAACTCCTTTTTCAGCAATACTTTCATGAACTTATCGGTTGAAACAAAACCTTTCATTATCAAATCGGCGTTTCCATCGTGAATCAGTTCCACCGCTTTTTCGGTTGCTTCTCGTTCCGAGTCGGTATGGATGATTTCATAATTTCCAATGTTGATATTCAATTGCCGGCAGGTTTCTTCAATTTTAGCTCTGCATCCGGTTAAAATAGCTGAAACAAGTCCAAGTTTAACAGCCTCATCCAAAGCTTCCAATGTATTAACATCAACACCGTTTACGGTAACCAGCCTTTTTTTCGGCTGCTTTTTCACTGCTTCAAGCAGGTCCTGAAATTTTCGTATTTCCATAGTTCGATTTTCTCACGAAATTAAGACAATCATTTATACAATAGGGTAACATTTCTCAGTAAAAAACATGTTTTTAAACTTTCGGTTTTGCCCATTCTGCTACTTCCCGCGCAATCATTAGTTCTTCGTTGGCCGGAACCACTACCACCTTAACATTAGAACCTTCCTCATTGATAACAGCCTCTTTCCCATTTTCCTTTTCATTAAGCTTTTCGGAAAGATGAATTCCCAAAAATTTCAATTCACTGCAAATCTCATTTCTCGCCAAAAAACTATTCTCACCAATTCCACCGGTAAAAACCAGCAAATCGAGGCCGCCCATTGCCGCGGCATAAGCGCCGATGTATTTTTTCACCCGGTAGTGATACACATCGAGGGCAGTTTGAGCATCCTGATTTCCATTCAACGCTGCTGCTTCCACTGCCCGGTAATCAGACGAAATTCCCGACAAACCCAACAGGCCACCTTCTTTGTTGATAATTTCCTGGGTATCATCCACTGTAAGGTTATAATTTTGCTGAAGATAAACCAGAACTCCCGCATCTATATCTCCTGAGCGTGTACCCATAAGCAATCCTTCCACTGGGGTTAATCCCATTGAAGTATCAACCGAATTCCCGTTTTTTACCGCAGCAATCGAAGCGCCGTTTCCCAAATGGCATGAAACAATTTTGCTTTCATCAGGCCTCAAACCAACGAGCTTACATGCCTGCAATGTTGCATATTTATGCGATGTTCCGTGAAAACCAAGTCTTCGGATTCCATGTTTTTTGTACCACTCAATTGGGATGCCGTATAAAAAAGCTTTGGGTGGCAGGGAATAATGAAATGCCGTATCAAAAACTCCGGCCTGCAAAATGCCGGGTAAAAGCCGGCCCATTGTGCTGATTCCTTCAAGGTTTGCCGGATAATGCAGCGGGGCCAGCGAAATACATGACTCCATATAGGTTATCAGTTCCTGTGTAATTTCAACTGCTTTGTTTGAACCGCCAATTTCTCCTCCGTGAATTAACCGGTGCCCTATCACATCAATATCCTGCAATGATGAAATGCAGCCATTTTCGGCGACGACCAGTTCCTCAAGAATTTTTTTAAAATTTTCTGAAAAGGAATATCCGCTCCAACTGTAATTCATTTTTCGGTTTTCGGTATGAAATGAAAACCCGGTATGTCCGTTCTCATTTTTTTCCGCTTTTCCGTAAGCCAGCAATTTTTCTTCCGGCATTCGAAACAATTGAAACTTGACAGATGAACTCCCGCTGTTAATTACTAAAACGTTCATAAATGAAATACTTCTGTTTGAATAAAGTTAAGGAAGAACCTTTGAAGATAGGCAAAACTGATGGAAACATCATAATGCTTTTTATTTTTTTTGACAAACCGGACAGGTGTTATAGAATATACAAATATCTTTTCTTCAATCTGTTTTTTTGTGTAATTTACACGCGTTTTTTAATATTGGTATTTAAAACTAAAAAAATAATACGTGCCATACGTTTATTTGCCATATTGCATTTTCTCCCTTTATAACTTCGAAAATTCATGCGAAGACACCATAAACGCGAATCATTTTGATCGTTTTTCAACCGGAACAAAACGTTCATCGGGAGTGTTTAAGGCTTGATTGCTTCGCATGAAAAAACAGAAGTAATAACATTAATCATTCAAAATTTTTTAAATTCTAAGCTATGGTAAAAAAAATAACCAGTCTTGCCGAGTATTTTCAAAAGTACCAGGAAAGTGTTGCCAATCCCGAAGGTTTTTGGGGCGACATTGCAGAAAATTATTACTGGCAAAAAAAATGGGACCGCGTTCTCGATTGGAAATTTGAAGGAGAGGGAGCCCCCGATGTAAAATGGTTTGTTAACGGGAAGCTGAACATTACCGAAAATATTTTCGAACGGAACATGTTCATGCGAAAAGACCAGGTGGCTATAATCTGGGAACCCAACGACCCGAAAGAACCCACAGTAAAATTAACCTACGGTGAACTTTTTAAAAAAGTAAAACAATTTGCCAACGCACTGAAAAAACTGGGTGTGAAAAAAGGCGACCGGGTGGCTATTTACCTTCCAATGGTTCCCGAGCTTGCAATAGCTATGCTTGCCTGTGCCCGTATTGGAGCTATCCACTCCATCGTTTTTGCCGGGTTCTCGGCATCTGCCCTGGCCGACAGGATTCACGATGCCAAATCGAAACTTTTAATCACATCCGACGGAGGATTCAGGGGCACCAAATCCATTCATTTGAAAAACATTGCAGACGAAGCGCTGGAAAGTTGCCCAACTGTTGAAAAATGCATTGTTTTAAAAAGAACAAATGAAGAACATGTGCATTGGGTTGAAGGTCGTGATATTTGGTGGGACGATGCCATTGCCGGTGTTGACACCGAAAACAAAGCTGAAGTAATGGATGCCGAAGATATGCTGTTCATCCTTTACACCTCCGGATCGACCGGAAAACCAAAGGGAGTTGTACACACAACCGCAGGCTACATGGTTTATGCAGAATATACATTTAAAAACGTGTTCCAGTACAGCGACGGAGACATTTACTGGTGTACTGCCGACATTGGCTGGGTTACCGGACACTCCTACATCGTTTACGGCCCTCTGCTTGCAGGAGCAACTACAGTTATGTTTGAAGGAGTTCCAACCTGGCCCGATGCAGGCAGATTCTGGGATATTGTGGACAAATACAAAGTCAACCAGTTTTATACCGCACCAACTGCAATCCGTGCTTTGGTTGCACAGGGCGACCAGTGGGTTGAAGGACATGACCTTAGTTCGCTGAAAGTTCTTGGTACTGTTGGCGAACCCATAAACGAAGAAGCCTGGCGCTGGTACCACGACATGATTGGAAAAGGGAAATGCCCCATTGTGGACACCTGGTGGCAAACCGAAACCGGAGGAATAATGATTACTCCTTTGGCCGGAATTACGCCCACCAAACCTTCGCTTGCCACATTGCCGCTTCCGGGTGTTCAACCCATTTTGGTCGATCCGGAAGGAAATGAACTAAAAGGAAATGCAGTGGAAGGTATTCTTTGCATCAAATTTCCCTGGCCGGGCATGTTACGTACAACTTACGGTGACCATCACCGCTGCTTTATGACCTATTTTTCAGCTTACAGAGGTTTATACCTCACGGGCGACGGCGCCAAACGCGACGAAGAAGGGTATTACCGGATTATTGGCCGTATTGACGATGTAATCAACGTTTCAGGCCACCGCATTGGAACAGCCGAAGTGGAAGACGCCATTAACCAGCACCCGAAAGTGGTTGAATCGGCAGTAGTAGGATATCCGCATGAAATAAAAGGTTCCGGAATTTATGCCTACGTAATATGCGAAGATTTAACCGATAAGGAGATGACACACATTGAAGACGAAATTCGGGCAACTGTGACCAAATTCATCGGCCCGATTGCCAAACCCGATAAAATTCAGATTGTAAGCGGGCTGCCAAAAACCAGGTCGGGAAAAATCATGCGGCGTATTCTTCGCAAAATTGGCGAAGGCGATGCCACCAACCTGGGCGATACCTCAACTCTGCTTGATCCCGGAGTTGTGGAAGAAATCATTAACGGCGCCAAAGTGGAAGTCAAACGTTAAGTTTAATATCTAAAAGACATCTTCGTTTCGAAGATGTCTTTTTTGTTTTATTTTCAATCAAAAAAACCAAAATATGAAAAACCAAAAACCGTTTAACCGTGGATTTGTTGTACTCGGAGCAATCCTTATTCAGCTTGCGCTGGGTGCAATTTATGCTTGGTCGGTTTACACCAAACTGCTGGTGGAAGCTGGCTGGAGCAGAGCTGAAACCCAAATGGTATTTTCGGCAGGGTTGGCACTTTTTGCCATAGTTATGGTCATTGCCGGAAGAATGATGCCGAAAGTCGGACCAAGAAAGCTTGCTTTTTCAGGAGGAATTGTTTTAGGATTGGGGTACATTCTGGCCGGACTTTTTGGCGCTGAAAATTTCATCACCACTTTGTTATTTGTGGGAATTTTGGGGGGAAGCGGAATTGGCCTGGGTTATGTAGTGCCCATTGCAGTTGGCATGCGCTGGTTTCCCGATAAAAAAGGACTGATTACCGGACTGGCGGTTGCCGGATTCGGTTTTGGCGCTACAATTTGGATGACCCTTGCCGACAGACTTGGTCCTTTGGGTGGAGGACAACTACTCACACATATCGGACTGTCTGGCACATTTATCGCCTATGGAATTGCTTATCTGGTTATTGTTTCAGTGGGAAGCATCTGGATGGTTTTTCCACCGGAAGGCTGGCAGCCCGAGGGATACAAGCCGCCTGAGGCAACCCGGAAAAATTCGGCGGGCACCATTAATTTTACCAGCGGCGAAATGCTGCGTACCCCGCAATTTTATCTCATCCTGGTTACTTTCACATTTGGAGCAGCAGCAGGGTTAATGAGCATCGGGTTAATGCGTCTCTGGCCTCAGGAAGCCCTTACCAAAGCAGGAGTTTCACCGGAAGCAGCAGGTGCAGCAGCCACACTCGCCATGGCGGTATTTTTTGCGCTGTTCAACGGGCTTGGACGCATTTTGTGGGGCATGATAAGCGATAAAATAGGAAGAAAAAACTCTATCATTATCATGATGGCAACACAGGGATTGTTTGTAATTCTTTTTCAATGGATGGCCGGTAATGAATATACATTGTACCTTTTTGCCATTTTAATCGGATTCAATTTTGGCGGTAACTTCGCTTTGTTCCCAACCATCACAGCCGATACTTTTGGCACCAAATACGTAGGCCAAAACTACGGCTGGGTGTTTTTGGCCTATGCTGTTGGCGGTATTTTCGGGCCTGTAATGGGAGGCCGGCTGGGCGATTTGAACAATTTTCCGCTTGCATTTACCATTTGTGGAATCCTCTGTTTTGTGGCTGTCCTTTCCATTGGTTTGGTAAAACCGGCAACCAAACCCATTGAGAAAGCCGCGTTAAAAAATGAAGAAATAGGCCAGGTAAAAACCTCAATCAGATAGTTTAGGTTAAAACAATCTGTAATTGTGTGATCAGGTTTGTTTAAAATAACTTTTTGGTTGTTATCCTCCGAAACCCGGATTTAAGTTTATATCCGGGTTTCGGTTTTTATAAAAATCGGCCTCAATGGGACCTTTTTTAAAATTAATGTTGTGAAACAGGTTATTACAGGATTGTTTTTAAACATACAATCACAAAATTTGCAGTTGATTTTTTTTACAACAATCTGAAAACAAATCATTTTCAATTTGAATTGTTAAATCAATGACAAAGCAGATAAAATTTTCTTACATGATTTTTTTTCATGATTTTTATAGGCGAATTCAAGCACCTTTAAGGATTCAAAAAACAACGTTCAATTTTTAAATAAACATACCAATGGCCATCAAGAAATTAGACAGTATTTTCAAACCAAAGCGAATAGCTTTAATTGGAGTTTCCAATAACCCTGACAGTGTAGGAGGAATTACCCTGCGTAATTTGGTAAGCGGCGGTTACAACGGAGTGGTTTACCCGGTAAACCCAAAGCGGGAAGCGGTTTTTGGAATTCCATGTTATCCCGATGTTAAAAGCTTGCCAAAAGTGCCGGATCTGGCAGTGATTATGACTGCTGCCAAACATGTACCAGGTATCGTTCGCGAGTGTGGTGAAGTAGGTATTCACGGAATCATAATCATGTCGGCAGGGTTTAAAGAAGCCGGCAAAGATGGAAAAGCCCTGGAAGACCAGGTGAAAGCAGAAAAAGCAAAATTTCCCGATATGCGGGTGATTGGGCCGAACTGCCTGGGTATTTTGGTACCCGGCTTAAGCATGAATGTGAGTTTTGCCAACGGAATGCCTGAAAAAGGTCACGTGGCGTTCATCTCCCAATCGGGCGCTTTGTGTACTTCGGTACTCGACTGGGCTTATGAATCGCACATCGGATTCTCCTACTTTGTCTCCATTGGCAACTCCATGGATGTCAACTTCGGGGATTTAATCGACTATTTTGGCCAGGATCCAAGCACCAAATCCATTGTGTTATATGTTGAATCTCTGTCAAATGTCAGGACATTTATGTCGGCTGCACGTGCCTTTTCACGCGAAAAACCAATCATTGTTTATAAATCGGGACGTTTCCCCGAATCGGCAGCCGCAGCGGCTTCCCATACGGGAGCTCTTGCTTCGGAAGATTCCATTTATGACGCGGTTTTCAGAAGAGCCGGATTGGCCAGGGTTTACGATTTCGGAAACATTTTCGACTTCACCGACCTGGTAGGCCGTAAACGCATACCCAAAGGAAACCGTCTGGCAATAGTTACCAACGCCGGCGGGCCCGGTGTTATGGCCACCGACTCGCTCATATCGTGGGGGGGGAAACTGGTAAAACTTTCTGAAGAAACCATGGGGAAACTCAACGACTACCTTCCACCTTTCTGGTCGCGCGGAAATCCGGTTGATGTGCTGGGGGATGCAACTCCAGAACGTTTCGCCAAAGCCACTGAAATTGTTCTGGAAGATAAAAATGTGGATGCCGTTCTTGTTTTGCTGACTCCGCAAGCGATGACAGCGCCAACAGAAACGGCAGAGGCAATTGCTGAAATGGCAAAGTCAACATCAAAAACCATTATGGCAGGATGGTTGGGAGGAGCAAGCATGCGGGAAGGAATTCAGGTTTTCAACCGGTCGGGAATTTCCAACTATCCAACTCCTGAGCAGGCAATCCGGGCTTTTATGACACTGTCACATTATGCCAAAAACCTGGAAATGCTGTTTGAAACACCAAAAGAAGTTCCTGTTTCGTTCCAATATGACAGAAATGAACTGAGACATAAATACCTGGAAGAAATTTTCCCAAAAGCGAAAATCCTGAATGAGGATGATTCGAAAATGCTGGTCAACGATTACGGAATTGACACAACACATCCGGCACCGGCAGCAACTGAAGACGAAGCCGTAGCCATTGCGCGCAAAAAGGGATATCCGGTAGTAATGAAAATCTATTCGCCGGATATTACCCACAAATCGGATGTTGGAGGTGTTGCACTCAATCTGAAGGATGACGAAATGGTGCGGGCAGCTTTCAGGAATATGGTGAAAACCGCAGCAGAAAAACGCCCCGACGCCAAAATCGATGGGGTTACCATTCAGATAATGGTTGACACCAAAGATGCTGTTGAGCTGATTGTCGGAACCAAAAAAGATCCGGAATTCGGTACAGTTATGTTGGTTGGAATGGGCGGCACAAGCGCTGAATTATTTAAGGATAAACGACTGGAGTTTCCTCCCTTAAACGAAAGCCTGGCGCAACAGATGCTCGAATCGCTTCAGATTTATCCGTTGCTTGAAGGCTATCGCGGAGCACCACGGAAAAATATTGAAAAACTGGTGGAAGTGCTTATCCGCATGTCTTACCTTGCTGCCGACTATCCGGAAATCAAAGAGCTGGATATTAATCCGTTGATTGTTACACCAAAAGATGTGATTGCCCTTGATGCCCGTATTGTGGTTGACGAGGAAGTAATGAAACATCCGGTTAAAGAATACTCTCACCTGATTTTACGCCCATACCCGGAAAGCCTGATTCGTACTTCCGAACTTAAAGACGGTTCACCGGTATTGCTTCGCCCGATTAAACCCGAAGATGAACCGTTGTGGCTTGAATTGCTGGCCAGTTGTTCCAAAGAATCGATTTACCACCGGTTCAGATACGATTTCTATTTTGATTCGCATGAGGTTGCCACACAATTCTGTTTTATTGATTACGACCGGGAAATAGCTATTGTTGCTGAAGTAGAGGAAGAAGGAAAGAAAAAACTCATTGGTGTAGGACGTTTAATTGCCGATCCTGATTTGGAAATGATGGAATACGCCATTTTGATTACAGACAAATGGCAGAAAAAAGAACTGGGCCTCATCCTGACCAGATACTGTATGGAAATTGCCAAAATAAGGGATGTTAAACTTTTGATGGCTGAAACAACCCGCGACAATAAACCTATGATATCGGTTTTCAGAAAACTGAATTTCAAAATCAGATTTAATGAAGACGGTACAGTAACGGTGCGGAAAGACCTGACAGAAGAATAACATTTTATGCACAAAAACGTTTATACTCCCGGCAGCAAAATTTATGCTGCCGGGCGTTTTATAAACAAGATAAATGGATATAGGGAAAATCAACGAAGCTGTTAAACTTATCCGGAAATCGAAATATATGGTAGCCTTCACAGGCGCCGGAGTTTCTGTTGAAAGCGGCATCCCACCCTTCAGGGGCGCAGGAGGACTATGGAACACTACCCACCCTATTTTTCTTGAAATTGACTTCTTTCGTAAAAAACCCCTCCAGTCATGGAAAAAAATCAAGGAGATTTTTTATGACAAACTGGGTGATGCAGAACCGAATGCGGCACATGAAATTCTGGCTAAAATGGAAAAACGAAGCTTCCTGGAGTCTGTAATCACACAAAACATCGACCACCTTCACCAAAAAGCCGGAAGCAAATATGTGTATGAATTACACGGAACATACAAACAACTGGTCTGTACCGAATGCGGTTCGGAATATGACATGAGTTTTGCCGATCTGAACTTCCTTCCACCTACCTGCTTTGTTTGCAAAGGAATTTTAAAACCCGACATGGTTTTTTTTAATGAAGTGATTCCATGGTTTGCAAAAAAACGTTCTCTTGAGGAAGCACAAAAAGCCGATCTTCTTCTCATTATCGGCACCAATGCAGAAGTTCTGCCGGCTGCCGAAATCCCTGAAAGGGCAAAAAAATCAGGAGCAAAAATCATCGAAATCAACATTAAACCATCACTATTTACCCACACACTTACAAATATTTTTATTGAGGCGCGTGCTACCGAAGCGATGAAAGAAATTGGCAAAGAGCTCTATTTGTAACCAGTCAGGTGCACAATAAAATTCACTTTTTATACAATGAAGTTTGTTATACACTCAATTTTCCGGTTTAAATCATCCTTCTTTTAAAAAAGCTACATTTGCAAAAATTTTGTATGTATGCGTATCGATATCCTAACCGTTTTGCCCGAAATACTGGAAAGTCCGCTCAACCACTCTATTTTGAAACGGGCGCAGGAAAAAGGCCTGGCAGAAATCCATTTGCACAACCTACGTAATTTTTCCAATGACAAACACCGCCGGGTTGATGATTACTCGTTTAGCAAAGGGGCCGGAATGGTTATGGCCATCCAGCCCATTGAAAAAGCCATTGAAACCTTGAAAAAAGAACGCAAATACGACGAAATCATATTTACAACCCCCGACGGTAAAGTTTTCGACCAAAAAGAGGCCAACTTCCTTTCGCTGAAAAAAAATATCATCATTCTATGCGGCCATTACAAAGGAGTTGACCAGCGGGTGCGCGATTTGTTTGTTACCAAAGAAATTTCCATTGGCGATTATGTGCTTACCGGCGGTGAACTGGCTGCGGCAGTAATTACAGATAGTGTGGTAAGGTTACTTCCCGGCGTGCTTTCCGATGAAACCTCCGCCCTAACCGATTCGTTTCAGGATCATTTGCTTAGTCCGCCGGTTTACACCCGCCCGGCCGAATACAAAGGAATGAAAGTTCCGGAAATTTTATTAAGTGGCAACGACAAACTGATTGACGACTGGAAACACCGTCAGGCCATTGAACGCACCAAAAAACTGAGGCCTGATTTGTATCGGAAATTTTTGGGTGAAGAAGAATAGTCCGGAAGAGGTTCCCCGATAGTTTTAGTGGTTTTCGGAATGAACAGCAAATGAGAGAATGGCTGGTAAACGTTTTGCGGTATGAAAAGTTGCCGATTGCAGGCGATGTCCTATCAAGGTACACGAAAAATTGAGATTTTACCTTGGGCACACCTTGCTATCAGCAATGCAAAAAAATGCTGCTGGATATTCACCACAACATCAAACCCAAGTTTTTACAGGGATATCTGAATGAATTCTGTTATAAATTCAACAGAAGATATTTTGGCGAAGCTATGTTTGACAGGCTTTTATTGGTTGGAGCAACATCGAAAAATGAATTTAGGTACAGAATACGATAATCATAAAAATAATTCATTTTAAAAACCAAAATGCCCGATCTGTGTTTAACTTGAAACATTTCACTTGAAACTTTAAACTGATTTAAATGTACACAGGATTACTACACACCCATAACATGTTTCGCTGGCTGGTTTTAATTGCGCTGGTTTTAGCGCTGGTTTTTGCATTTATTGGCTGGGCCGGTAAAAATGAATGGACCAAACGCGATAAAATAACCGGGCTGATTCTGACCATTTTTATGGACATTCAGTTTTTGGTCGGTTTCATTTTATACGCTTTTGTAAGCCCGTTTACCAAAATTGCTTTTGCCGATTTCGGAGCGGCTATGAAAAATGCTGATTTGCGGTTTTACGCCGTCGAGCACATTTTAATCATGCTTATTGCCCTGATTTTTGTTCATATCGGAAAATCCAAAACGAAAAAACTACAGGTGCCCTGGAAAAAACACCGCGCTGCCGCCATTTGGTTCGGACTGGCACTCATGCTGATTCTGATTGGAATTCCCTGGGACAGGGCGTTATTTTTCTAAGTGTAGGGATTAACAATTGTTAAATCTTTGATTTGCTGGTTATGTTGCAAATCTTCTGAATAAAGCACCTTGCAATCTGCTTCAAGCGCCGCGGAAATAATCAAAGAATCGTAAAACGAGAATTTCCAGCGGTTATTAATCTCAAGAGCCTGTGCATAAAGTCCTTCTGTTGGGAAAACATGGCATAGTGTAAACAGAACGTTAGAAAGGTACTTTTCTGACTCCGTGTAAGTCATTGACCTCTGGAACTTTTTAGTTGCTACATTAAGAAATTCCTGAACAACTTGAAAACTGATAGCTCCGTTTCCTTCTAACGCCTTTTTTATTAAATTTTCTGAAATCGTTCTTTTACCAGAGTGGTGCAAATCAAAGGAATAAACAAAAATATTGGTATCTAAAAAAAACTTATCGCTCATTCATTTCATCCCTTGTGAATTTTCTACCCGGATATACATGTTTCATTTCCTCCATTATCTGGTCATATTCCTCGACTGCCTTTTTTCTTTCGGAATACTGTTTTAACCATCTCTTGAAAACAGCATTTAGAGTTGTTTTTTCAGAAACGGCTCTTTCCCTGGCTTTTTGAATTAAATTCTCTTCTACACTGAAAGTTATATTCTTTAGCATCGCTCCACTATTTTCGTGTAAAATTATTTGAAAAATTATTTTCAGCCAAATTCTTATGGCTGTTTTTAAGAATTCTGGATAGCATCGCTTTTCAGCGATGCTATCCAGAAACCAGTTCTATTCATTCAGCAACTTATTTGCAGCCAATGCCAAAAACATAAAATGGGTAGCGCCGCCGCCCATTACATATTCGGTTTGCTGCCACATAAACGGCCATACTTTCAGTTCAGGAAAATCGGGACGAATAATTCCGGTACCCGAGGCCACACCTCCGGGCGTAAACGACCAATCAACACGATTTACCCCGTAAGCTACGAGCAGCGATTTCGAACCCACTCCAGAAGCAAAAGAAGACGTATTTTCGCCCGGATGATGCCCCAGCATAAAATGCAGAGCATTCAGTAATAAACTGTTATCGAAATACTGTGGCAGATTTTTGTGCAGAAAATAGTGCTGCATTCCCAACCGCTGAATACCCCAGCCATCGCCCCAGATACGTATATTGTAGGGAACGCCGAAAGGGTTTTCCTTTTGCCGGGCTGCCAAATCATTTTGCAATGATTCAAAAGCACCCAATAATTTTTGGCGAAACTCATTGTTTTCCCATCTGTTAACAATACGTGCCATCATGTAGCCCGTTGAGCTGATATTCCTGATGATTTGATCTTCCATTGCCAGCAAATCGTTTTTATACCTGACAGAACCTGTTGTAATAAATAATTCCACGGCGGCATTTATCCGGGATGAAGCCCAGCGGTTTGACATGTCGCGTTCCATATCGTACAACTCTACAGCGGCCTGCAAACATTGCTGCGCCAGTGTATCATTAAATCCTTTCAGTACGCGGGCTGCGGCTGCCAGTGCCTGAATGGCCGTATATTCGTGCCCCGGGTGTTCTTCCGTAAATACCCACCGGTCGTCGTGTTTACCCGATTCAGTTCCGGTGCGTTCGTTTTCGGCCAGCTCCGGATTAAATTTCAGTCCGTCGGTCATGGCAGCTCCATCGCCCAGCAAAACATACTGGCGCAGGTGGTTGCAAATGATTCCCCGATAAAGCCGTCCCAGATTTTGGTAGCCTCCCAGTATGGAAAGCACCCCGTGTTCCACCTGCTGCAACACATCGGGTTTCCCGTCGGGCAGATGTATTTCAACAATTCGGCTGTGCTGATCAATGGTTGTCATATCCCAGTCCACACCAAATTCTTCGTAAGCCAAAGCCAGTGTCCATATCGTTCCGGACTGCGATTCCACACGCAAATCGTAGTCACCGGCATCGTGCCAGCCGCCAATATTAAGGCCGGGAACCTGATCGTACGGTTCAAAATCAGTTAAAGTGGAAGGTCCCTGAACGTAGCCATCAAAGTGGTTGGTGTCAACCGGCGCCATAAGGGCGTCGTCCATGTGGCAGAGGTCGTGCCAAACGCGGTATCCTTCATTAATGCGCATGTGGCACATCTGCACCGGCAGAAAATATTCCAGCGTGGGCTGCCACACATGGCGTTCGTAAACATCGGTATCTATTTTAAACGGCTCGGTTTTGTAATCGCCATAAATAACCTGGTACAATCCCGGTTGATTCACTTCCGAAAAATCAAACTGAAAATAGTTAAAACGCAGGTACCTGCCCCACTCTTCCGGCATTCCGGTTTTAACCGTTTCAAATCCGCCATTTTCCGACAACCGAATCAATGATATTTTATCCACGCGGGTTTCTGCTTTATCCAGTTCAACCGTAGCCACTTTGGGTTGATCAATGTGATATCCGACCTGACTGGTATGCACCACCGGTTTTTGTTTAAAATCGGGAACCACCGAGGGCTCCACCAGCCACTCAATTGCATTTTTTGCAACGCCCGACGGTACTTCTGAGCGCACAACAAACCAGCCGTTGTTATGGTAAAACCTACCGTCGAGAAGTTGCAGCTCTTCTTTTTTACTGGTTATTTTCATGGTGAGTTCAGGCACGTCGGGAGCAACAGTCAGCATTTTTCCGGCAGCCAGCGGGTAAGCCTGCCAGTTGCCGTCTGCATCCTGCTGCATTGGCCCGTTTGGTTGTGTAGGAAAAAGCCCTGATTTCCCATCCATATACCAGGTTTTTCCAAAAAGATCGCCCGGAAAAAGTTCCAGATTAAATCCCACTTTTCCAATCCATTCTTCGGGAAGCGGTTCATTCAAATCCACAACAATCCGGAAATTTTTCCCTTCACCAAAAACTCTAACATCGTAACTGAATTCCAGGTCGGGATAAAAAATGGGATTAAATCCTTTCATGTGGCGGCTCTCGTCAGGAAATGAACAGTTGACCCTGATTTCATTGGTTTCAGGAAAAACCTGCCGTTCGCCCACCTTGGGAATGGGTTGCCACTGTCCCGGTGTAGGCTCAAGCCTGATGTCTCCATTGGTTGCCACACGGGTTCCGTTCTGGATAATTCCGATGCCACCCTGGTGGCCTTCGGGATAAATATCGTAAAACACCATAACATTCAGCCCCGGCATTTCGAAATATTCATGTTCATTAATTACAAGCGACTGTGAGGTGGAAGTAAAAAAAACGGCAATCAATACTGCCAGCGAAAAAAATTTCTTCATGGTACAAATGGTTTAGATTTCAAATTGTAAATATAACAACCTAGCCATACAAATCAGAGAATCCGTTTAAAATCTTATGAAAATTTTTAGAATCAATCATACTTCCGATTTAAAGAACTGAATTGTAACCGGCAAAACACTGAATTCCAAAGACCAGAAAAAAATCACAAATTTAAACGGAAAAATTTTTTTACTTTCGCCAAACTTAAAAACGGGGTTTATTCTATGACTTATAAAAAACCGGTAAGGCTTGCCTGGAAAACGATATTCATTTTGTTGTTGTTTATTCTTCCGTCATTCTATTCTGATGCCGCCTTTGAAACAAAAGAAGACAGCCTGAAACAAGTTTTACAATCCACCGAAGTCAATTCCGAAAAAATTAATATCCTTCTCCAGTTGGCGAGAATCTCAAATCTGGTTGACAAAGAGAAATCCATTGATTATTACTCCCGTGCGCTTCAGTTTGTTAAAGATGAAACGGAAAGGGGTGCAATATTGGATACCATTGGATTATATTACCTTCAACTGGGAAACAACACGGAGGCACTGGTAAATTTTCAACTTTCCGGTGAAATTTTTGAACAACTGAATGACAGTTCCTGGCTTGGAAAAATTTACAACAACATTGCAGTGGCCAATTACTGGATGGGAAACAGTTTGGAAGCGCTTAATTATTACCACGTTGCACTAAGCATCAGAAGTGCAATAAAAGATATGACAGGGGTTGCGAGGGTTATGAATAACATAGGATTAATTTACCAGGAATGGAACCTGTACAAAGATGCGCTTGTGTGGCATAAAAAAGCTCTGGAAACAGCTTATACCCTGAACGATAAAACTTTAGCAGCCTATTCCTACTCAAATATAGGACAGTGTTACGAAAACTTAAAAAATTACGATTCAGCTTTGGCAAGCTACCATACCGGATACGATTACCTGTCTCAAACAGACCCCCAAAACCATTTTAATTCATTTTTTTCATCGTTTTTTGGCGAATTGTACAGCAAAATGAATATGCCTGATTCAGCACTTTTCCATTTTCAAAAGTCTCTTGATTATGCTAACAGGCTTAACAACAAAAACAGAATAGCCATTGCAAAATACAATCTGGGAAAAACTTACTTTGAAACGGACGAATTGGGCATGGCAAAGGAACACCTTAAAATGAGCTATCATTCGTCTGTTGAAAACAATTATAAATCACTGGAAAAAGATAATCTTTTTATTCTTTCAAAAATTGCTGAAAAAGAAGGAGATATTCCTGTTGCACTTCAATACCTGAAAGAAGCCAACATACTAAATGACAGCTTGTTTAACACAGAAAAAATGTCCAAATTTACTGAGCTGCAGGTCAGATACTTTACCGAACAGCAAAACCAGGAAAACCTGTTTCTAAAACAACAAAACGAAATACAGGAAATTACAATACGGCAACAAAAACTGAAAACAAGGATTCTCGTCATTAGCGGTATTTTTATTCTGGGAATATTGTTTTTTATTGCCCGCAGCCGGATTTCATTAAAAAAACTCAGTGCCCGGCTCGAAAAATCGGAAAAAGAATTACTGAAAGCAAATGCCGGGAAAGACAAATTTTTCACTCTCATTGCACACGATTTGAAAAGTCCGTTCAACGGACTGGCAGGAATTACGGAACTTCTCGCTGAAAACTTCGATAGATTCCCTCCCGACCAAACAAAAAAAATGATTAACGAGCTGAGAAAATCGGTCTCAAATGTTTATGCTCTGGTGGAAGGATTATTAAGCTGGGCACAAATTCAAACCGGAAAAATGGAATACCGGTTTGAAAAAACCGATCTTTTTGTTATTGCACAAAAGGTAAAAGAACAATTGGTAACCAACGCCCAAAATAAAAACATTACACTGGATCAAAACATTGAGGAATATACATTTGTGGTTGCCGATGAAAAATCAGTTTCTACTGTTTTCAGAAACCTGATTTCCAACGCTGTAAAATATACCAGCCCGGGAGGGCATGTACAAATAAATGCGGTTAAAAAAGAGGATCAGATTGAAGTTTCAGTTGCCGATAACGGAATAGGAATAAAACCGGAAACGCTGAAAAAACTATTTACCATTACAGAAAAAGTTTCTCAACCTGGCACTGCCAACGAAACCGGTACAGGTTTGGGGCTAATCCTTTGCAAGGAGTTTGTTGAAAAAAACAAAGGTAAACTGTGGGCAGAAAGTGAACCCGGAAAAGGCAGCCGGTTTGTTTTTACTTTACCCGTAGCCGGATGAAACAAACTGATTGTTTGACTTCAACCCATTACATTTTTAAAAGGTAATCATGATACAGGAAACAAAATTTTATTTTATGCCCTTTATTTTTCTACTGATTACTGTGGTTTGTGCTAACCAAACTTCGGCACAGGTTGTTACCGGAAGAATTACAGGCCCTCAAAACGAGCCGGTTCCCTACGCCACTATTTTTGTGACCGAAGCAAAAGAAGGCACAATTACCAACACGGAAGGTTATTTCAGGCTGCAACTGCCCCGGGGGAATTACCATTTTACCATTCGTTCGATGGGTTTTGTGCAGATTGAAAAAGAAGTTTATCTGAACACCGATAGCCTGAGCATCAACATTGTAATGCAACTACAGGAATTTGAAATTAAAGAGGTGAAAGTATTTCCGGGAAAGGAAGACCCTGCCTGGTTTATTATGCGCAAAGCCATAGCCAAAGCACCTTTTTACCGCGAAAAAATAAAACATTACGAAGCCGATTTATACCTAAAAAGTAATTTTGTATTTTCAAATATCCCCAGATTATACCAAAACAAAATAGAGGTAAACGATAAAAAACTGAAAGAGGTTTTAAAGGAGAATGTAACCTATGTAATTGAATCGCAAAACAAAATAACCTACGACTATCCGCAAAAATACTCCCAGCAAGTCATCAGCAAAAAAAGTTCGTTAATTGGTTTCGACGAGCCACCGGTAATGGGTTTGATGACTGCCAGTTTCTACGACGAACGCCCCAACGAGGTAATTTCGCCGCTGGCGCCGCTGGCATTAAGGCATTACGATTTCAGGTACGAAGGGTTTATTACGGCAGGTAATTTCGATGTTTTTAAAATTAGAGTAACGCCAAAACGTAAAAGCGACGAACTGGTTGAGGGATATGTTTATATTGTTGACCAACTCTGGTGCATTTACAACCTCGATTTTAACAGCAGGTTCAAGTTTTTCAATTACAGTATAAAACAGCAATTTGAAAATTTAGGTAACAACAACTGGTTGCCGGTGTCGAATATAATGGACGGCAAATTTTCGATGCTGGGGTTAAAAGGGCAGTTTTATTACGGTGCATCTTTAAAATATACGGTGGTGGAAGAAAATAATTTTGCCCCGGCAGACAACCAGATTGATGATAAAATCGCAGCAGAAAAGGCAAAACCAGCAGGCGAAAAAGAGGTGGAACTGCGAAAAGAAGTGGATCAGATTCTGGCAAAAGAAGAACTCACCAATGCCGATGTAAAAAAAGCGGCACGGCTGAACCGGAAAATACTGAAAGAACAATATCTGGACTCGGCAATTACCACAACCCGATACGGGAATTATAACATCGAAGACAAAAAAGATTCGTTAATCCGCGATACTGAATTTTGGGACACCATCCGCACCATTCCGCTTTCGCCTGCCGAAATAAGGAGTTATCAGGTAACCGATTCGCTAATGGCTATACAAAGTGTTGAAAAAGATTCGGTTACCGGTAAAACAAAGGGAAAAACATTTTTTTCAAAAATTATTGGCGGTCACCACGATTTTTTAAAAGACTCGTTAAAAAAACTTGGTTATGACGGTTTAATTATGCCCGGAAATTTCGACTTTAATACAGTTGACGGTTACAAATACAAACAAAAATTGCGGTTTAGCATGAATCCCGATTCTGGCAAATATTACTCAATTTCACCCGAATTGGGATATGCATTTCACCGAAAAGCCCTTTTCGGCTCAGTAAGATCGCGGTTCAGCAATATATTTTGGAATAAAAGCCAGATTGAAATTGGGTTTGGAAAAGAGAGCCGCGATTTTAAATCCGCAGAACTGGGTATTAATCCGGGGTTAAATTCGGTTAGCTCGTGGTTTTTTGCTCAGAATTACATGAAACTCTACGAAACTTCATTTTTTGAATTGGATGTTTCGCAACGAACCGGTAAAAATTTACGGATGCTGTTCTCGGCAGATTACAACCATTTTTACCCGCTGGAAAACAATGCTTCGTATGTTCTTTCCAACAAAAAGGAATATTCCTCAAATATTCCAGGGGGATTTCCGGCAGACAACCCTGCACTTCAGCAACAAAAAAGTTTTGATTACGCTTTGGGCCTTAACTACCGGAAAAGACAAAACAAACCCTGGTTGCAGGAATCGCCATTCCTTTTTCTGAACGATTTTTATGCGGTAAACCTGCAATTCAAACACGGGTTAAAAAACGTGTTTTCATCGGTTTCCGATTTCAGCCAAATCGATTTCAGCTTTCAACAGCAAGCCAATATTTCGCCCAGTGCCGGAATTGACTGGCAGTTAAACACCGGACATTTTTTTAATACGGGTCAAATGCACTTTTCACAATTCAAACATTTCAGAACTGCTGAAATTGCCGTGCCATTCCGCTCGTTTACACATACTTTCCAATTGCTGAATGACTACGAAGCCAGTTCAAATAAAAGTTATTTTAATTTGGGGGCAGAATTTCGCACTGAATATATTTTACTCCGGTACCTTTCGTTTATAAACCAAAAAACCTGGAGCGAGAGCTTTCATTTCAATTCCCTCACCACAACAGGTTTTAAAAACTACCGGGAAGCCGGCTACAGTTTAAACAGCCTCTTTTTTGTCGGAAATATTGGTGTTTTCACCGGTTTCCGCGGGAACAAATTTGAAAGTGCAATGGTGAAAATATCCATTGCAGGATTTTAGTTTGAACACCATTTTTTCACCACGATATTAAAACTGATCAGTTTTTTCCAGCCGAATAAATATCGTTAATAAGGTGCTGGTATTTTACAGCTACCACGTTGCGGCGCAGTTTCAATGTAGGCGACAATTCACCGGATGCCGGCGTCCATTCTTCGCAAACCAGCCGAACGCGACTTATTTGCTCGTGCGAACCCAGCGTTTTGTTTATAATTTGAACTTCTTTCTGAATCTTTTCTATTACCTCCTGAATTTTAATCAGCTCTTCGTTATTCTCAAAATGAATTTTATGCTCTGCACACCAGTCGTGCAACAATGGAAAGTTGGGAGAAATAAGGGCGCTGGCAAATTTTTCATTTGCGCCAATTACCATTACCTGTTCGATGAGGTTGGATGTTTTCAGTTTGTTTTCAATCATCTGCGGGGCAATGTATTTTCCACCCGAAAGTTTGAAAATTTCCTTTTTCCGGTCGGTAATCTTCAGGTATTTTCCATCCTCAAACGTACCAATGTCTCCGGTATGAAACCAGCCGTTTTCGTCGATCACTTCGGCTGTGAGTTCCGGCGCTTTGTAATAACCCATCATCACGCCGGGGCCTTTGCACAAAATTTCGCCGTCAGCAGCAATTTTCACCTCAAAACCTTCCAGCACCGGGCCTACCGTACCTATCTTCATCTCGCCTGTTGCCGGATTGTTCACGGCAATTACAGGCGAAGTTTCAGTAAGTCCGTAACCCTCCAGATTAAACATTCCAGCCATGCCCAAAACCCTTGCAATCCGGGGCTGCAGGGCTGCACCTCCTGAAACCACGTAAACGATATTATTCCCAAGTGCTGCGCGCCACTTGGAATAAATGAGTTTATCGGCCAGTTTAATTTTCATTTTTAAAACCGGACCGTAATTTTTGTTGTATTCAAAATGACGCGTCAAACGTAACGCCCAGAAATAGAGCGATTTTTTAATGCCCGACAATTCTTTTCCCTTGGCCACAAAACCGTCGTAAACTTTCTCCAGTAACCGCGGTACCGAATTAAACATGTGTGGTTTTATTTCCTTTATTGCAGCAACAATCTGCGAAAGGTTTCCCACATAATAAACACCCATTCCCTTGTACTGGAAATGATAATTTACACTGCGTTCGTAAACGTGACACAGCGGCAGAAAACTGATAACCCGGTGGTCTTTGCCCAGATGGTGCATTTTTGCATGAGACACAAAATTGGACACCAGGTTGCTCTGCGAAAGCATCACGCCCTTGGGAACGCCGGTGGTTCCTGAAGTGTAAATAAGAGTGGCAAGGTCGCCCGGTTCAACAGATGCCTTCAGTTCGTTCAGCTTTCCTTCCAGTTCTGCTCTTTTCGATTCGCCGAGGTTTAAAATTTCTTCATAGTTTTTGGCTCCTTCCACTTCCTCAAACGTATAAATATCTTTCACTTCCGGCAACCTTTTAACAATGGGATGCAACTTTTCAAAAAGTTTGGCATCGCCGGCAATCAGTATTTTCGATTCCGAATGTTCCAGAATGTATTTATACTCGTCGTCGCCAATAGTAGGATAAATCGGCACATGCACCACTCCGGTCATGGCCATGCCCATATCGGCAAAATTCCACTCGGGCCTGTTGGTGGTAACGGTAGCAACCTTATCGCCTTTTTTCAGTCCCATTGCCAGCAACCCCAGGGCAAACTGGTGTGATTTTTTGTAATACTCTTCAGTGGAAAATGTGTACCACTCTCCGTCCTTTTTTCCGCCCAGCGCATCGGGTCGGGGAAATTCCTGAATGTATTTGTCGAGGATGTCAAACGTGCGTGTAACTGTAACTGCCATTTTTTTAGATTTTATAAACCGGCCAAATATACAGGTTTTGCTCTGTCACTAATTTCTGAAACCAAGAGGAATTAAGAGCCTTTTGTTTATTTAGATTTATTCAAAATAAACGTAAAAATCTAAATAACAAATACTTATAACAATTTTCTTCGACTATGAGAATGGAATATTCTAAAAATACAGAGATTGAGAAGGATTAACCTGAAAGATTTTCAACCTTTTTTGGGAGCAAGTCCTTGGTTTGGAAATGGACAAAAACTTTTTACTTCAAAAGGGAAATTAAAAAACAAGGTTATGATTTAGCGGAGTTTCCGGCTGGTTGCATATTTCTGCAATTTCGGAAAAAACGGATCTTTTGCACCGGGTTTCTCCCAAAGGTCGGAAGCCCCGGAGGGATGCCTATGGCAGACTCCTTTGGAGGATTCCCTAGGAAAACCAAGTGTTTTTAGTGAAGAATAAAAACCGGCTTTAGCCGTTGGATAATCCGGAGCAAGCTGACCCCCCGGATTCGGGTTTAAATTTGGATGTTTTCAGTCTAAAATTTGACTGACATTCCGGCGGAAGCTGACCCCTTT
>JAWLCW010000016.1:0-3050 GCA_041686935.1 Mariniphaga sp.
AACTTGATGGAATAAACGCAAACAAACCACTAAGTGACCAGTGACCAATGACCAATGACCCGAAACCCGGAACTCAACCTGCAAACCCCTCCTCCCAGTGACCAATTCCCGGTGACAGTGCTCTCAACCCGAAACCCGCAGCCAGGAACCTGCAACCTGTAACCTGTAACCCGCAACCCGCAACCCGCAACCCGCAACCTGTAACCTGCAACCCTCCTCCAATTCCAGGTGACCAGCAACCGAAACGATTTTTCAATTTGATAATTTCTCCATTCAAAAACCCGTTTTAAAATTCAATGAATAAAACTACCTTTGTTTCATTAAATAATTGCAAAAATGACTACTGAAATTAAAAAAATACGGTCGGCAAAAAATTTAGCAGATGCATTAGACAAAGTAAAGCCTGTTAAACGTTTTAATGCAAAAAAACACCTGGGAAAAGTAATGTGGGATGAAGATCCCCTTGAATTCCAAAAAAGAATAAGAGATGAATGGAGTTAGCATAGTCTCTGGAATAAAAAGTATTACGAAAGATTTACTGCAAAAAGTTAATATCAAACTCCCCGATGCAATTATAGCAGCAACAAGTTTATATCTCGATTTACCCCTTTTAACTTTTGACTCCGATTTTGCCAGGGTGCCGGAATTAAAATTGTTTATTCTGGAATGATGAGATGCCCCCCAACCCGGAACCCGAAACCCGAAACTCTGAACTTAACTTTTTCTCAACCCGCATCCCGCACCTCACACCTCCTCCCAGTGACCAATTCCCGGTGACAGTGCTCTCAACCCGGAACCTGCAACCTCTAACCCGCAACCTGCAATCCGCAACCCGCAACCCGCAACTTTGAACTTTAAACTTTAAACTTTGAACTCTGAACTTTAAACTCTGAACTCTGAACCCGCTCCCCTCCTCAACTTTTCCCCCTGCGACAAAACTTTTCCCAACATGGGACAACTTACTCTTGCTTTTTTAAAAAAAATGCCTGAAATTGTTATACTTTTTTAAAATGGCACGGTTTTAACTACCTGCCCCACAGATAAACTCAAAAAAAGAATTGAACCTATGGTAAAACTTTTACCTGCTGTATCAAAACAACACCTCTTAAATGGATTACACCCCTTCCATTCCAACTGCTTTTTGCCGGCAGTATTTGTTTGCCCTTTTGCGGCTTTTTGCCAAACCCTAAACCTTATCCCATGAATTCAAGCTAAAATTTCCTTCCTCTTAAAAGCACAAACAAACCCTTTCTGCTTTTCTGAAAATACCCTTCCGTAAATCAACTGGTACTTTTTACTTTTTAATTGAAATCAAAATTGAAGTATAAACCAAAATAAAATTGATTATGGAAAAAGCTGTTTTACGTAAATTAAAAAAATGGAGCCTTTTGGTTCCGCTCACGGCGCTGTTGATGCTGCTGAGCGTGATGAGCTATGCACAGGCCACTGTGTGGACTGATAAACTGGATTATGCCCCCGGCGAAATCGCCCTGATTTCGGGTGCCGGCTGGGAAGCAAACGGAACAGTAGAAATTACGATTTACTGTACTGTCATTAATCCCGACTATTATGAATTAACTGCAACTACAGATTCTAACGGAGAATTCTCCGGTGTGCAATTCTTTATTGAAGATTACCACTTAGGGGAAGAATTCCATCTGATTGCAACAGATGGTTCAGGAAATTGGGCTGAAACGTATTTTACCGATGGCAGGAACGACTATACTTCTGCAATTAATCCAACAAGTACTTGCCCTGGCGTTTCTACAAGTTACGACTTACTATTAACTAATGTATCACAAAATTTAGGCCCTGGAAATAGCAATCCCGCACGAACGTTCCGATCAGTTGAACTACTTTACCCAACTGGCTATGATGCTACTGATTTTACTAACATATCAGTTAGTGCAACAGACGGCAATACTTGGGTTACTGATGGAAGTACTTCTTCAGCCTTACGTTTTAAGGAAAATAGTAACTCAGATGAAATAGCAACAGGAGAATCAATAACAATTTCGTTTGATCTAGCCCTTACTAGTGGAGCTGAATTTGAGACTAATGTTTATACTTCTAATAATTATTCCACTCAAGGTAACAATACAACGTTTGTTCTGGTTACTATGCCTGGCAATGTTACTTCAACAGCTTTTCCTGAAGTAGATGCAGAGGATACAGAAGACCCGACAATAACAGCTCCCTCTAACGTAACTGTTTCTGCCGATGCAGGTCTTTGCTCTGCAACAGGAGTAATTCTGGGTACTCCGGTTACCGGCGACAACTGCTCAGTGGCTTCTGTGACAAACGATGCCGTTGAACCTTTCCCACTTGGAAACACAACCGTTACATGGGCTGTAACCGATGGTAGCGGAAACACGGCTACGGCGACACAAATTGTTACCGTTGATGACAACGAAGACCCGACAATTTCATGCGTGGCTGAACAGACAAGGGATACCAACCCAGGTGAGTGCGATTACACAGTGGTTGGAACTGAGTTTGACCCGACCGCTTTTGCAGACAACTGCACAGGTTCAGCCATTAGCAACGACTACAACAGTGCTGCTTCACTGGCAGGAGCCGTATTCGATAAAGGGACAACAACTGTAGTTTGGACGGTTACCGATGCTTCGGGCAATACCGCTACATGCAGCTTCGATGTAACAGTCGAAGACAATGAAGCCCCGGTGGTAGTAACCCAGGATATCACTGTACAACTCGATGGCAGCGGGGCTGCTTCAATTGTTCCCGGCGACATTGACAACGGTTCTAGCGACGCCTGCGGCATTGCTTCAATGTCCCTGGATATCGATGAGTTTGACTGCGAAGATGTGGGAACTCCGGTAATCGTGACTTTAACCGTAACCGATGTAAACGGTAATTCAGATACAGAAACAGCTACAGTAACAGTCGAAGACAATGTGGCTCCAACTGTGGTGACTCAAAACATTACCGTACAACTCGATGGCAGCGGGGCTGCTTCAATTGTTCCCGGCGACATTGACAACGGTTCTAGCGACGCCTGCGGCATTGCTTCAATGTCCCTGGATATC
>JAWLCW010000016.1:3150-134399 GCA_041686935.1 Mariniphaga sp.
AGCTACAGTAACAGTCGAAGACAATGTGGCTCCAACTGTGGTGACTCAAAACATTACCGTACAACTCGATGGCAGCGGGGCTGCTTCAATTGTTCCCGGAGACATTGACGACGATTCTTCAGACGCCTGCGGCATTCAGTCTATGACACTGGATGTCGAGGATTTCGACTGCTCTGATGTAGGGCCGAACACCGTCACACTCACCGTAACCGATGTGAACGGCAATTCAGAAAGTGCAACCGCTACCGTGACCGTCGAAGACAATATCGACCCGACCTGGCTCAATTCAGCAGGTTCGCTAGATGTCACCTTTTATTGTGGCCAGGTTAATGATCTTGAAGATGCACAAGCGCTTGAGCCGGAAGCAACTGATAATTGCAGTGGTACTACTATTGCCAAAACTTCAGGTGCGTTTGTTCCGAGTGGTGACTATGGTGCAGGCACCTATACCAATACGTGGATAGCAACCGATGCATCAGGAAATACTTCAACAGTATTCACTCAAACAATCACCGTGCTCGGCATCACCATCGACGCCTCAGCCAGCAGTAATCCGGTGAATAAAAACGAAGCATCTGTCACACTGAGTGCTACGGTTTCTCCGGCAGTGTCAGGGGTGTTGGTGAATTTCTACCTGGATGATGAATATGAAGATTCGGCAGAAACAGATGGTACCGGTACAGCAACAATACAAGTTGCAGTCTCGGGCAACCTTGATGTAAATGTTTACAAAATAACTGCTGAAGCCGGCAACGGCTGCCATGAAGATGTGGCTTACATGCCGGTTTATGATCCTGATGGTGGTTTTGTTACCGGCGGTGGCTGGATTAACTCTCCGGCAGGGGCACTGGTTGCCGATCCAACAGTTGTTGGTAAAGCCAACTTCGGATTTAATGCCAAATACAAAAAAGGAAGATCGGATGTGGATGGAAATACCGAATTCCAGTTCAAGGCCGGTAACCTGAACTTCAAGAGCAATCTGCACGAATCGGGCTCACTTGTTATTGCCGGAAACAAAGCGATGTATCGCGGAGAAGGAACCATCAACGGAACAGGCGACTATAAGTTCAGCCTGGTAGCCTTTGACGGCGATATGCAGGGCGGTGACGGATACGACAGGTTCCGTATTAAAATCTGGGGCGATAATGGCATTGTGTACGATAATGCAGTGAACGATCCGGATGATAACTCCAACGATGCAACCATCCTTGGCGATAACGGCAGAGGCGGCGGTTCCATCGTTATCCACCAGGTGAATACTCCTCCGGGCAAGAACAAATCCGCCGAGATTGAAATCAGCCTCGAGCCGGAAGTTCACCTGCCGATGTTTAACGTTTATCCAAACCCGTTCAGCGACAGGCTGCGCATGGAGTTTGTTTCGGAAGAAACCACCCATGGCCGTATAGACCTGTTCGACATGACCGGCCGCCTGGTTAAAACCGTGTTCGACCAGCCGGTGAACGCCGGCGAACTGTACCAGGCCGAATTTGTGCCCGGCAGCGAGGTCAGCAGTTTCTACATCTACCGCGTGACCCTGGGCGAAAGCGTACGCAACGGAAGAGTAATCTACAGGAAATAAAAGTCTCTGCATACTTCCTCAGCGGCAAGGGAAGTTTAAAAAAAGGCGTGTTCTGCGAAAGCAGAACGCGCTTTTTTTTTACCACTCCCGCCGGGCCTTCTAACCCCAACGGCCCGTCGACCCCTCCTGACACGGTCAGGATGGGAAATTCGCAGCCGGGATTTTCTATCGGTTTCAAAATATTTTATTGCAAAATTTGGCATGTAGCACGAATTTCTCCTCCTTGCCGGGGAACTAAAGGCAAAGGAGAGCCTGTCCCGGAAGCCGGAAAGTGGATCTGCCGTAAGGCGGAGACGAGGTGGTTCTTATTATTTTAAAACAGAAAAAAACACCACCCCCTCCGCAAATAGCGGAGACTCCTCCTCTCCGGAGGGGAAAATTCGTAGCCGGGATTTTTTATCGGTTTCAAAATATTTTATTGCAAAATTTGGCATGTAGCACGAATTTCTCCTCCTTGCCGGGGAACTAAAGGCAAAGGAGAGCCTGTCCCGGAAGCCGGGAAGTGGATCTGCCGTAAGGCGGAGACAAGGTGGTTCTTATTATTCTAAAACAGTAAAAAAAACACCACCCCCTCCGCAAATAGCGGAGACCCCTCCTCACCGGAGGGGAAAATTCGTAGCCGGGATTTTTTATCAGATAAGTTTGTATTTTACTGCAAAAAACGCTAAAGCCAACAAAAAAGGGGCAGTGCAACAAACCACCGGGCTTAAGCGCCGGTGAAAAAGAGAGATGGCTTTACACCGTGGCTTTTGCCCGGTGACTGCAAACAGGTGCAAAAAAAGGATAGCATCCCACCCCTTCCCCCGGCGAACCTTCCAGCTTCAGGCTGTTGCCGGACCCGTCAGCGTTAAAAAACCAAATGAAAAAGGGATGCCATCCTTAAAAAAACCTATCCACCGATATAACCTCAACATTTTACACCGTGGCTTCCCCCGAAGGGATTCCGATGGAAAGCCCGGTGATTGGAAACACTACGAGGAAAAACAGGCTTTAGCCATTAACAGGAATTAAACGCTAAAGCCAACAAAAAAGGGGCAGTGCAACAAACCACCGGGCTTAAGCGCCGGTGAAAAAGAGAGATGGCTTTACACCATGGCTTTTGCCCGTTGACTGCAAACAAGTGCAAAAAAAGGATAGCATCCCACCCCTTCCCCTGGCGAACCTTCCAGCTTCAAACTGTTGCCGGACCCTTCAGCGTTAAAAAACCAAATGAAAAAGGGATGCCATCCTTAAAAACCCGAAACCCGAAACTCTGAACTTAACGATTTCCCAACCCGCACCTCCTCCCGGGACAAAACAGCAACCCCGTCCGACCGGCTCGTCCGAGCGGGCAGCAACCCCGTCTGAATTTACAGCCGGGCAGGTAGCAACCAATCAATTGGCCCGCCTGACAAAATAGGAACCATTGGTAACAACAATGTCGGGCTGCCCGGTTGCCATAATTTTTCCGTGAAAAGTGCCTTTAACAGTAGTTTCCGTTATTTCGGTAATCACTACGGTGGCATCCACGTTGGGCCCGCCGCCCGAGCTGAACAACACACCCGAACTTTTTTCCTTGTACCCGATGATTACCCCTACCACAGCACCACCCGAAACGCCATATCCGCTGTAGGTTCCCGCCAGAATGGGAGCGTTGTTGTATATCTGAAGTCCGACATTTGAATCCGCATCATTTGCTCCGCTGATGGTTCCGGTATGCAAATCGCCGGATTGACCAAATCCTGCAGTAAGTATCAGTTGGTTTTTGAATTCAACCAATTCTCCGTTGGCCCTGAACCGGATATAATAGCCATCGGCTTCATCTTTACTGCACGATGAAATGACTATTCCAATTGCAATAAAAGCCACCCAAAACAAACCTTTGTAAATTTGCTGTTTCATGTTGTTATCTCCTTTTTAATTGTTAAAACCCGCCTGTTTTAATTTTTATATCGAAACTGAATTCCTGAAATACAAATGAATACCAAACCAATTTATAACAATTTGCAGCAATTGTCAATAAAAAAAACAATAAAAATACAAAAAGGTGTGATTTTCTGTTTAATGGAATAAACAAATTGTTTTTCCCCGCATATCATTGCCAGTTCGCTGCCGAATTTGTACATTTCACCCTTTAAAAAATAAATGAATGAGGGCGCCAAAAACCTTTCGGTTGCATATCGGGATATTTGGCCGGCGCAATGCCGGCAAGTCGAGCATATTGAATGCCCTGACCCACCAGGATGTATCCATTGTTTCGGATGTGGCCGGAACTACTACCGACCCGGTGGAAAAACCCATGGAACTCCTTCCGCTTGGCCCGGTCCTGTTTATCGATACCGCAGGAATTGACGATGCCGGCGCTCTGGGAGAAAAACGGGTGGCCAAAACCCGTGCTGTTTTCGATCGCACCGATTTGGGTGTGATTGTTACCAATTTTACAGACTGGGGCGAGTACGAACTCCGGCTGATGGAAGAGTTCAAAAACAGGGACATCCCGTTTTTGGTGGTTTTCAATAAAACCGATGTTTTTGATGAAAACCCCGATGTTACTTCACAACTCGACAGCGTGAAAGTGCCGTATGTGTTCACCTCGGCAACAGAGGGAACAGGCATTCCGGATTTGCGCCAGCTTATTCTGAAAACGGCCCCGGCAGATTTTGTTGAAAGGCCGGCCATTCTGGCCGATTTGGTGGGCCCTGGCGAGATGTCCATCCTGGTAGTTCCCATCGACAAGGAAGCGCCCAAAGGACGGCTCATTCTGCCACAGGTGCAAAGCATCCGCGATTTGCTCGACAACGATTCGTTTTGTATGGTAGTGAAAGAGCGCGAACTACGCGAAGCATTGTCGCGGCTGAACAAACCGCCCAAACTGGTTGTAACCGATTCGCAGGCCTTTTTAAAAGTGGCCGCCGACACGCCACCCGAAATTCCGCTGACTTCGTTTTCCATCCTGTTTGCCCGGTTCCAGGGCGACCTCGCTGAAATGGTGCGCGGCGCCATGTCCATTGACCATTTGAAAACCGGAGATAAAGTACTGATTGCCGAAGCCTGTTCGCATCACCCTATTGGCGAAGACATCGGTACCGTAAAAATTCCGCGCTGGCTCACCCAGTATGTGGGCGGCAAACTGGAGATCGACAACATCAGGGGGCACGATTTTCCTGAAAACATTTCGGAATACAAACTGATTATTCACTGCGGCGCCTGCATGTGGAACCGCCGGGCCATGCTCACCCGGATTATGAAAGCACGGCAGGCCGGGGTGCCCATCACCAACTACGGCCTCACCATTGCTTATTCGCTGGGTATTTTTGAACGGGCGTTAGAACCGTTTCCTGCTGCGCTGGAAGTTTACAGGAAAAGTTAATTTTATTTCAGCGGCAGTTTCACCACCAGGTTTTTGTCGCTTCGCACAAAAGCGGTAACCACTTCATATTCCAGGTTTTCCTGTCCTGATGCAGCGGTAATCATCTGCGCCGTACGCGGGAAAAGTGTAACCTGGATGGTACCGTCGCCCGATTTCAGTTCCAGTTCAAAATACAAATCGCTGTTGTTTTGAATTTCAAAATAATCCCTGCCGTTTTTGGAATGGAACGGTTTACCCATTGTTACGCAGGCATTAAAAAGGTTGCGCACATGTTCTTCTTTTCCGGCAATGTATTTACTGGCCCAGGCTACTGTTCGTCCGGCTTCCAGCGCTTCCCGCACTGCTGCTTCGGTCCGGTCTTTGGCAAAAACAAGGGTCATTGACCGGCGCACATAATCGCCCAGTTTGTAGTCGTGTGCAACAAGATTATGAATATCGGATGTGCCCATTACGGTAAGGTTATAATCCACACACCAGTCGAGGGCCTTTTTGTGGAAACCGAAACCGTTAAACACTTCAATTCCGTGCACCATATTTTCTTTCCGAAGTTCTTCCAAAAAGTCAATCCACTCATACGAACCCTCGATGGAATTCACTTTCCACCCGGGATGGTTCCAGAAAATAAAGGCATTCTGATCACCGGCTTTTTTCACAGCCGCTTTGTCCTGTTCATTGGCGCGGTCTTCAATGTAATCCGAAGCATCGCCGATAAACAATGCATTGAAGTGCCCGGGTGGCGTATTGCGCGTAATTTCTGTACCTTTTATAAAAACCAGGTTGTTTTCGGCAGCCAAATCCTTTGCCAGCTCCCATGCGCGGTTGTGGTCCACTTTTACATCGGCAGAATGGGGCGTATATTCAATATGGTCGGTAATGGCCATCACATCCAGTCCCTCCTGCCAGACTTCCTGAACCCTGACACCCGGCCACACGTGCCCGTCGGAAAATACCGTGTGCATGTGCAAATCGCACTTTAGTGTTTGAAAGCCATTTACATCGGGTATTTGGATAATCTGACGTTTTTTGGGATTTCTGAATTCATTCATTCTTAAAACACCGTCATCGGTTTGGGCCTGGATAAAAAATGCTGAACCAAGAAAAATCAGCAGGAATACTTTCAGTTTTGACATCATGATTTTTAATTTTTACAATTTAGGTCTAAATTAACTAAATTTTGATCTTTTAAAAAACTATTTTTGATTTTGAAAAATGGATCAAATAAAAATCAACAATTACTAAAAACATGGCACCAACATTCAACATCTCTGCTGAACAACCCCAAAAAACCACCCTGTCATTCCGGCTTTTCTGTGTTATTCTCTACGTAATGGCTGCAATAAATACAAGTGCTCAGAATAACCGGGGCATAACCATTACTTTTCCCCAACCTTCCGATCCCATTCAAATTACTGAAAATGGAAAGGAGCACCTGTTTGCAAGCTATTACGGCATCAACTCGTGGAGTGCAAACCAGCGATACGTAACTATTCTGCAAACCGACATCAAACATCGCCTTCCGGATGAAAACGATCCGGCAACACTCGGTCTGGTTGATTTGGAAACCAAAAAATTTATTCCCCTCACCCAAACCCGCGCCTGGAATTTTCAGCAGGGTTGTATGGCCCACTGGCTGGGAACTTCGCCGGATTCACTTATCATTTATAACGATTTTCGCAAAGGCCGGTTTGTTTCGGTGATAATGAATGTGCACACCAAAAAAGAGATCAAAACTATTCCCTGGCCCGTCAGCGCGGTTTCACCCAACGGGAAAGAGGCAGTCAGCATCAATTTTGCGCGGTTGCGGATTACCCGCACCGATTACGGTTACGGAGGAAACGGTCAGGATGCCAGGGAAAATGTACAGTTTCCTGAAGATGACGGACTTTTTCTGGTTAACCTGGAAACCGGGGAAGCGAAACTGATTGTTTCCATTGCACAGGTAAAAAATCTGGTTCCGGAAATTCCTGAAGAAGGAATAGAATATTTCAATCACACACTTTTCAGCCGGGGCGGAAGCAAAATTTTCTGGCTGGCGCGGGCCATTCCGCACCGGAACACCACTTCGCTGACTGTAAACCGGGACGGCACAAACCTGCTGCGTTGTTTTCCCGATGGCTGGGAAGGTTCGCACTTCGACTGGCTGAATGACGACGAACTGATGGTTACCGCCAATTATGAAGCCAACCAATATGCGCATGTGCTGTTTACCATTGGAAAACAGGATTACAAACGCCTGGGTAACGGATTGCTGGATTACGACGGCCATGGCGCTTTTTCTCCCGACGAAAAATGGATGATTACCGACACCTATCCAAGCCGTGGACTGAGGGAACAAAAAATCTACCTGATGGACATGAAAACCGAAGCGGTACTTCCTTTGGGAAGGTTTGTGCAGCCCGAAGAATTCACCGGCCACTGGCGCTGCGACATCCACTGCCGATGGAGCCCAAACGGCGACATGATTGGCTTCAACTCCACCCATACGGGCAGCAGGCAGGTTTATGTTATAAAGTTTGATAATAAGTAATTCAATCAAAAAACGATGAGTTTTAAACAAATTTCATATTTTTATCTGATTATGAAAAACCTGATTCTGATTATCCTCCTCGTAGCAGGCACTCATTTTTTATCCGCCCAACCATCTGAAAAAAAAGTTGATGCACTCGTTTCACCTAAATTGGCAGAAAAAAAAATAACAGTTGGCGGAGCTGATGCTGATGTTTGCGGTTTTAACAACCAGTCCATCCAGTATGCGATTGATGCAGTAGCAAAAACCGGCGGAACAGTGAAACTGAATCCGGGGCTTTACAAAATTACCGCTCCGGTGCGCATGAAATCGAATGTAAAACTGATTGGCTCAGGCAGAGAAACCATTTTGAAACGGGGAAAAGGAGTGCAAACACGATTTGTTGTGGACGCCGATTATGCGGAACTGAAACTCACGGTTGAAAATTCCGACGGGTTTGAGCCGGGTATGAAAATTCAGGTGACCGACCAGAACAACAGTTCCTGCTGGAATGTTTCCACGGCATACATCACCGATATTCAGGATGAAACTATTTACATTGACAACTACCTCATCCGCGACTACCGCTCCGATCGCGACGGACTTGTTTCCAATGCATCTTCGGTTATAGAAGTCATTGAAGCAGAAAATGTGCTCATTTCAAACCTCACTGCCGATGGCAACCGTGCCGAAAACTTTTTTGCCGACGGATGCAACAGCGCTGGAATCCTCATTCTGAAATCGAAAAAAGTGACAGTAGATAATGTTCATGTAAAAGATTTCAATGGCGAAGGAATCAGTTGGCAGATCACCGAAAATGTAACCATCCGCAACAGCGAAATTTCGGGCAGCGGTAACACCGGGATGCACCCGGGAACGGGTTCGCCTTTTACCGTAATCGAAAACAACAACGTTCACCACAACGATAACGACGGGCTTTTTATCTGCTGGCGTGTTTACCAAAGTACGGTCACCAGCAACCGGTTTCACAACAACGGACGGTTTGGTATATGCACCGGGCACAAAGATACCGATGTGATTTTTACCGGAAACCACATTTTTGAAAACGGCAGCGACGGGGTGCACCTGCGGGGAGAACGGGAATCGAATGCACCCCACCGGAATACCTTTGTGAAAAACGTTATTGAAAACAATGGCAAAATAAACGGAGGTTACGGATTTTCCATCAACTCACCCGCCCGCAATTTGGTATTGAAAGAGAATATTTTCAGAAGTGCAGGCGAGAAAACGCAAAAAGCAGCCATTTACATCCAATCCAATGGCCTTCCGCCGGAGCTTATTAATAATCAAATGGAAGGCCACCCGGAAGGAGATGTAGTTGAAGAGAAATAAATTAAAAAAATAAACTATGAACCGATTTTTTGTAAACAGTATTGCCTTTCTCACTGCCGGAGCCGGCATGATTGGCTGTTCTCCCCAAATGAAGGAAGCACAGCGTCCGAACATTCTTTTTATTATGAGCGACGACCACGCTTACCAGGCTGTCAGCGCCTATGGTTACGGGTTGAATGAAACCCCCGGCATTGACCGGCTGGCCAAAGAAGGAGCCATTTTTACACGGGCTTGCGTAACCAATTCCATTTGTGCCCCAAGCCGGGCTGTTTTGCTTACCGGCAAGCACAGTTTTGTAAACGGGAAAGTGGATAACGTACAGCCTTTCAACTGGGATCAGGATAACTTCCCGAAACTGATGCAGGCCAACGGTTACCAAACCGCTATGATTGGTAAAATCCACCTCGACGGCATTCCGCAGGGATTCGACTTTTCCATGGTTTTACCCGGCCAGGGGCATTATTACAATCCCGATTTTTTAATTGACGGAGAACGAATCCGCATTGAAGGCCACTGCACCGAAATTATTACCGAAACCACCCTCGACTGGCTGAAAAACCATCGCGACCCGGAAAAGCCATTTTGTCTGCTTTATCACCAGAAAGCGCCCCACCGTAACTGGCAAACAGCCCCAATATACCTCGATCTTTACGACGATGTAACCTTTGACCCGCCGGCCAACTTTTTCGACGATTACGAGGGACGCGGACGGGCAGCAAAAGAACAGGAAATGCAAATTCACGGACATGCCATGTGGGGACACGATTTTAAAATGGTAGTTGATCCGTATGGCGACAGCACCGGATTTTATAATGAATTCAGGCGGTTCACACCACAGCAGAAAGAAGACTGGCTGGCTGCCTACACTCCAAAAAACGAAGACTTTAAGGCAAAATATGCGAATCTTTCAGATGAAGAAATCGCCTTGTGGAAATTCAACCGCTACATTAAAGATTACCTGCGCACCATAAAATCGGTTGACGATGGCGTTGGCGAAGTACTGGATTACCTGGATGAAGCCGGTTTGGCTGAAAATACAATCGTGATTTACACATCCGACCAGGGCTTTTACCTGGGCGAGCACGGCTGGTTCGACAAACGGTTTATGTACGAAGAATCTTTCCGGACACCACTTCTAATTCGTTATCCCAAAGAAATTCAACCGGGTACAAAAATTGACAAACTGGTGCAAAACCTCGACCTTGCCCCAACTTTCCTCGATTATGCCGGTATTGAAATACCGGAAGAAATGCAGGGAGAATCGTTCAGGGAACTGGTAGCCGGCAAAACTGGCGAGTGGCGAGATGCGGTTTATTACACGTATTACGAATATCCTTCGGTACACATGGTAAAACGGCACTACGGCGTGGCTACCGACCGCTATAAACTCATGCATTTTTATTACGATATTGACGAGTGGGAAATGTACGATTTGGAAACCGACCCCATGGAAATGCAAAACATTTACGACGACCCGGCTTATACCGATGTGCGCAAAATGCTGCACGAAAGACTGGAAGATTTACGCGAATATTACGGCGACAGTGATGAGTTAAACGACCATTTCCTGAAAGCTTACCTCGACCACCGGGCCGGCAGGTAAACAGATCTTCGTTCTTAATAAACTTTGAAGATTTCAGGAACCTTCAAAGTTTAAATTGATATTAATTGAAATAACATCAAAAAAAAGCGGCATGAATTTTTTCAAAACCAGCTTACTTGCAGGTGCATGCACTCTATTGACAGTAGCATCCTGCAAAAGTCCGAAACCGGAAGAAAAACCCGAACAGCCCAATTTCATCGTTTTTATTGCCGATGATGCAGCCTGGAACGACTGCGGTCCTTATGGAAACCAAAACATTAAAACACCGAACATCAACAAACTGGCCGAAGAAGGTGTGGTTTTCAACAATGCTTTTCTCACAACCAGTTCATGCAGCCCAAGCCGGTGCAGCATTTTAACCGGAAGGTATCCGCACAGTACCGGTGCACCCGAACTGCACATGCCCCTTCCAGCCGGCCAGCTGTTATTCGCCGGCGAATTGCAAAAAGCCGGATATTTTACTGCTGTAGCGGGAAAATATCACATCGGGCCAAAACGGGCAGAATTTGACACCATCTATGGCGGTCATCCAAGCGGCTGCGAATACTGGGTAGAAGCCCTTCAAAACAGGCCAAAAGACAAGCCTTTCTTTTTATGGCTGGCGGCTCTCGATCCGCACCGCGATTATTTTCCCAACACTATTCCCGAACCACATCGTCCGGAAGATGTGATTGTACCACCTTATTTACCCGACAATGATTCCACACGAAAAGATTTGGCGCTATATTACGACGAAATCTCCCGCATGGACAGCTATATCGGTGAAGTAATGGCCGAACTAAAAAAACAGGGAGTGGACGAAAACACGCTGGTAATATACATGAGCGATAACGGACGGCCATTTCCGCGGGCCAAAACCCGCATGTACGACAGTGGTATAAAAACGCCGTTTATTGTGCGCTGGCCTGAAAAACTGAAAAAAGGAACTTCCGATGCAATGGTAAGTTCCATCGACATTGCTCCAACGTTTTGCGAACTGGCCGGAGCCGGAATTTCCGAAACTTACCAGGGAATCAGTTTTGTGCCAATTTTAGAGAATTATTCTGCCGAAACCAGGGATTACATCGCCGCTGAACACAACTGGCACGATTACCAGGCGCATGAAAGGGCAGTCAGAAACCACAAATATCTTTACATTCGAAACGCCTTTCCCGAGCTGAATGCCTCCCCGCCAGCCGATGCTGTGCGCAGCATCACCTATCAGAAAATGATTAAAATGTACAAAGCGGGCGAACTGAACGAAAATCAGTTGGATTGTTTTATAGCGCCACGTCCGGCGGAAGAATTGTTTGATGTGGTAAATGATCCTTACCAGCTTCGCAATCTTGCCGAAAATCCGGAATATGCAAATGCTTTGGATGAAATGCGCAGGTTGCTCGATAACTGGACTGTAAAGTTCGACGACAAAATCCCGGAAAATCCATCACCAGACACTTTCGATCGCTGGACAGGAGAAAGACTGAATTAATATTTAAAAATATACAATGAAACGATTCAAAATCAATTCGATTGCCCTTGCCGGCCTGCTTTCTTTTGGAATGGCAGGTCAGCAAACTTCCTGTGTATCGGATACCGGTAATGAAAGTCCGACAAAACCCAATTTTATAGTCATTTTTGCCGATGACCTCGGTTATGGTGATTTGGGCATTTTCGGGCATCCAACCATCCAAACACCCCATTTGGACAAAATGGCTGTGGAAGGACAAAAATGGACCAGTTTTTATGTAGCCGCACCGGTTTGCACGCCAAGCCGTGCCGGATTGCTTACAGGCAGACTGCCCATCCGATCGGGCATGTGCAGCGACAAACGGCGGGTACTGTTCCCCGATTCCAACGGCGGATTACCCCAGAGCGAAATTACAATTGCCAAAGCATTGAAAGGAAATGGTTACGCTACTGCAGCTGTCGGGAAATGGCATATTGGGCACAAATCACCGCACCTGCCAACCGACCACGGATTCGACAGTTATTTCGGAATTCCTTACTCCAACGATATGGACAAGGTGGAACGGACCGATCATTTCACGTTGGCCGAAAATGAACGGTATCAGGCTTACAATGTGCCGCTGTTGCGCGACAAGGATATTATCGAAAGGCCTGCTGATCAGCGCACCATAACCAAACGATATACCGAAGAAGCGGTGTCCAAAATTAAAAGTCTGAAAGACGGGCCGTTCTTTATTTACCTGGCCCATTCTCTACCACATATACCACTTTTTCGTTCCGAAGAATTCAAAGATGTTTCACTGGCCGGTTTTTACGGCGATGTGATTGAAGAAATCGACTGGTCGGTGGGGCAAATTCTGAAAACACTTAAGGAGGAAGGCCTCGATGAAAACACGTTGGTTATTTTTACTTCGGACAACGGCCCGTGGCACACGTTTAAAACACATGGCGGAACAGCCGGATTGCTGCGTGGCGCCAAAGGCGGAACCTTTGAAGGGGGAATGCGCGAACCCACGGTTTTCCGCTGGCCGGGAAAATTAAAAGAAGGAGTGGTAATGGACATGGCCACTACCATGGATTTACTTCCCACTTTCTGCAAACTATCCGGCACAGAACTCCCCAATGACCGTGTTTACGACGGTTATGATATTTCTCCGCTCATGTTTGGAACCGGCAAAAGTGAACGCGATGTGGTTTTCTATTACCGGGGCGCAAAGGTTTATGCCATACGCAAAGGCGATTACAAAGCGCATTTTATTACGCAAAATGAATACGGGAGTCAAACGGCTCATCCAATTACCAATCCGCCAATGGAAATAACCAATTCGCCAACTGTTCACGAAACACCTTTGCTTTACAATGTGAATATCGATCCTTCGGAAAAATTCAACATTGCCGAAGAACATCCAGAGGTAATTGCTGAAATCAGGAAAGTACTGGAAGAACATCTGGCTGGAATTGAACCGGTGGAAAATCAGTTGGAAAAATAGCTTGGTAATGCGTTAAAATACTTTAGTAATTTTTTTCATATATTTCGGAAAAAAAAGTTATGGAAGCAATTGAAAATTTAAAAAATCGGTTAATTGACGAAATCCTGGTAACTAAAAATAAGCAACTTCTGGAGGCCATAGAAAAAATATTTACTTCTACCCGGAATAAAAATGTTTTATCTCTTACATCCGAACAAATTGAGATGTTAGAAATGAGTGACCAGGACATTGAAAATGGAAATCTGGTTTCGGAATCTGATCTGGATAAACTTGACAAACAATGGTTCGATTAGGAATAATTTGGACAGCAACAGCAATAAAACAAAGAAATCAGGTTTTTGAATATTGGAGTGAACGAAATAAAAGTACCTCTTATTCCAAAAAGCTTAGTATAAAAATTAGAAGCAGAGTGAATCTATTAAAAACGAATCCTCATTTAGGTAAAAAGGCAGAATATAAAAATACAAGAATCATTTCATTGGGCCATTAAAGTATTCTTTATAAAAAGGTCCATTCGAATATCATTATTACAGGTTTTTGGGATAACCGGCAAGATCCTAAAAAGCTCATTAAGTTCTTAAAATCAACTAAATGACAAAAACGAGGCTTTTTATCCTTTTGGCTTTTATAATAACCATTTTCAGCAGCTGCAACAAATCTGAAAAAGCTGAGCATCCCAACATCATCCTCATTCTTACCGATGACCAGGGTTGGGGCGATTTGAGCATTTCGGGAAACACCAACCTCGAAACGCCCAACATCGATCGGCTGGCTGAAACCGGAGTTACATTCGACCGGTTTTATGTGAGTCCGGTTTGTTCTCCAACCCGCGCAGAATTGCTTACAGGAAGGTACCATCCGCGCGGAGGTGTTTACAGTACATCTGCCGGCGGCGAGCGACTGAATCTGGATGAAACCACTATCGCTGATGTTTTCAAAAAAGCAGGTTACGCCACCGCAGCCTATGGAAAATGGCACAACGGAATGCAGCCGCCTTACCATCCCAATGCCCGTGGGTTCGACGATTTCTACGGGTTCTGTTCCGGCCACTGGGGAAATTATTTCAGTCCGATGCTGGAACATAACGGAGAAATAGTTAAAGGAAACGGTTTTGTGGTGGACGATTTTACCGACCGTGGAATGTCTTTTATGGAGCAAAACAAACACAAACCCTTCTTTCTTTACATGGCTTACAATACACCGCACAGCCCCATGCAGGTGCCCGACAGATGGTGGAACAAGTTTGAAAGCAAGGAACTGGAAATGCTTCACCGCGACCCGGAAACAGAAGATATTCCCTTCACAAGAGCCGCGCTGGCCATGTGCGAAAACATCGACTGGAACGTGGGCAGAATTATGGAAAGACTGGAAGATCTGGAACTTGCTGAAAATACCATCATTATTTATCTTTCGGATAACGGGCCCAATAGCTGGCGGTGGAATGGCGGCATGAAAGGAAGAAAAGGGTCCACCGATGAGGGAGGTGTTCGGGTACCCATGTTTATTAAATGGGAAGGCGTTTTACAGCCCGGAAAAAAAATTGGCGAAATTGCGGGTGCCATCGATCTTTTGCCGACACTGGCCGATTTGACAGGAATTGAATTTCAAACCGAAAAACCATTGGATGGTGTTAGTCTGAAAACTTTGTTAACAGAAAATAATCCGGAATGGGGCGAACGGCTTTTATTCAGCCACTGGGCAGGAAGAACCAGTGTGCGCAGCCAGCAATTCAGGCTCGACAACTCAGGGAACCTATTTGATATGGAAAGCGATCCCGGTCAACACGAGGATGTTTCTGAAAAATTCCCTGAAAACTCAACCCGCCTTTTGCAGGCTAAAAAAAATTGGGAAACTGAAGTTTTAAGCGAATTGCCCGAAATTGACGATCGCACATTCACCATTGGACACCCCGAATTTCCGTTCACTCAAATCCCGGCCCGCGACGGAATGGCTCACGGAAATATTCAGCGTTCGAACCGGTTTCCCAACGATTCCTTTTTTACCAACTGGACAAGCACTTCCGACAGTATTACATGGGAGGCAGAAGTTCTGACAGATGGCTGTTTTGAAGTGGAAATTTATTATACCTGCCCGCCTGAAGATGTTGGCGCTGTGTTTGAATTGAGCTTTGCAGGAGAAAAACTGACAGGAAAAATTACCGAACCCCATAATTCACCCTTGCAGGGAATGGAAAACGACCGTGTGGAGCGCATGGAGTCGTATGTGAAAGATTTTATACCCTTGAAATTAGGAACAATTCACCTGAAAAAAGGCGAAGGAACTTTAACGCTGAAAGCAACCGATATTCCTGGTGGGCAGGTGATGGATTTCCGGTTGTTGATGCTGAGACGAAAATAGTTACAAAGAGAAAAAAATTAACCAGATCTATGGTTTAGAATTTACGGTACTGATAATTTCAATAAAAGAATGAAAATAATAAAGGGATGCACAAGGCATCCCTTTATTATAAACAATCTATTTTAGACTCAAAATTATCTATCGGTTCTCCTCTGCCTCGACGAATAGTTTATATGCAAAGCAGCAGATTTTCGCAATTCCTGCTTAATGTCTGTAACTATCCCCATATTGGTATTTTCATCCACCTTAAGTGAAGTAATCAACATATTCCTTTCGGCTTCGTTTCTTGATTCTCTTTCAGCAATAATATAATCCTGTATATCAGCGACATTTGCAAACTGATCATTTAGCTGGATACGTGGAGCAACACCAAACGTTCTCTGGTATTGCAACAAGGGTTCTCCAACATAAATATAACTTACGAGCGATTTTTTCTCAAGTTTGCTCAACTCTGTTGCCTCAGGCAGTCTGATTTGAACCATGTAGGTTACTTCGCGCATGGTAGTGCTCACCATAAAAAAGAACAGCAACATAAACACGATGTCAGGTAACGAAGCGGTTGAAATGGGTGGGAGTTCTTTTCCTCCCTTTTTTCTGAATTTACTCATAATCTACGTCCTCCTACCTTTTTCTGGGTTCAGCTTCCGAAATTCTGGAAGGGTATATTTCACGTATAGCATCTTGTTGTTCTTTGTCCAATTCGTTATAAGGTTTTCCAAATTGAATCTTCCCCAACTCATCTCTAAGCTCATTAATGGCAGCAACCAGTTCGTTTTGCACAGCGATGTACGTTCCGTACTTTGTGTCCATGTCGTTACGCAACGAAATTACCCCCTTTGTAACCATAACTTCCCCGAAGTATGGCAACTGTTTGGGTTCTTTTTCGGGCAGGCTTTCGTCGTTATATGGATTTGCCATAAATTCCTTAGCCATTTCGCGTAAATTCTCAATCCTGGCATATTCACCTTCCACCAACAAATCGTTATTCCGGTTTACCAGCACAACAAAAACATTTCGTTCTTTAATTTGCTGGTCTTCATCCAATTCTGCCGGATCAACCCATTGTGGAAGCCTTCTTTCCAAACCGCTGTCAACGTCCATCGTGGTTGTTACCAGGAAAAAGATGAGCAACATAAAGGCAATATCTGCCAACGAGGCTGCCGGTATTTCAGGTATTCTTCTAGCCATAATTAATTTTCCTGTTTTTTACCACAATTTAAATTACTTAAATAACCGGGTTACCGATGAGAACAGGATAGATAAAATGGCTAAACCGATAAGAATGTATGTAGCATACAATCCGGTATCAACCATTTTTGCCACCTGAGGTGTCAGGGTACCGTCATTAATAAACCGCTGAACTCCAACAAACTGTGGAATTGCATCGGATGCAAGCAGATAAGACACAAGGGCTACTACACCAAGAAACACGATTGAAATAAGCCCTTTCTTAGCTGCACTAATATCAGTAGCCATGTGGAAAAATGCTGCAAGTACAGCAATTCCTCCGCCGATGGCCAGTAAAATATAGGACCATATTAGGTTGGAATTAATCCAACTTCCCATTGTTGGGTCGGCCTCATTTTCGCTAATGTTGACCATCATTGAAACAATAAGAACCGCAGAAACAATGAGCAGGCCCCACAAAACTATGGTTACAATTTTTCCTACTTTTTCCATGGATTTCTTATTTTTTCAACTGATGTTTAACCAATAAATCTAATAATGAGATGGATGCGTCTTCCATATTATTGATGATGCTATCAATTTTGGCAACACAATAATTGTAGAAAATCTGCAAAATAATGGCAACCAACAGACCGGAAACGGTTGTAATCAAAGCCACTTTAATACCACCGGCAACCAGTGAGGGAGAAATGTCACCTGCAACTTCGATGGCATCGAATGCGCCAATCATACCAATTACAGTTCCCATAAACCCGAGCATAGGTGCAAGTGCAATAAACAGGGCAATCCAGCTTAACCCTTTTTCAAGAAGGCCGGCCTGAACACCACCATAAGAAATGATTGATTTTTCAACCACATCAATTCCGTGATCGAAACGGTCAAGCCCCTGGTAAAAAATACTGGCAACCGGACCACGTGTTTTCCTGCAAACATCTTTTGCAGCTTCAATACCGCCGCTATCGAGTGCCTGTTCAACATTGAGCAACAGTTTTTTAGTATTACTGGTGGCAAGGTTCAGGTAAAGTACCCTTTCAATGGCAAATGCCAAACCAAGTATTAATGCAATTAATACAAATGACATAAACATTGGGCCACCTTCAATAAATTTTTGTTTCAATTGGCTGTGCAGCGATTGTCCTGCTTCAGCAGCGGCTGCTGCTTCTTCAACCGGATCGGCTGTTAAATCAACCTGCTCTTGTTGTGTTGCTGGTGCAGTTGCTTCATCTTGTGCAACTACAGCATTTGATGCCATAAAAAACAGCATTCCAGATAATGCCATTAACGCGAATAGTTTTTTCATAATTAATTTGAATTTTTAATTAATAATCTCCTTGATTTTTTGATTTATTTGAATTTCTGTAAATTTCTTAAATTTTAACAACAAATAACACGTTTTCCTTCGAAATAATCAAATTTAATTACTTAAAAAATAATAACCTTCAAAACTTTTTCTTTTCAGAATGTATGCGAAATAACTCATTTTCTCTCTTTCAGCGGAGAGAGGGGGATTCCCGCGAAGCGATCCCTTTGGGAGAACCCCCGGTACCCTAAATGAATTTTCTTTCTTTCAAAAAAATAAAGCCATCAATACTTTTAAAGAACTTTTCTCTTTGAGCAGCCTCACTTCTGGTTGAATACTCCTCGAAATAACAAATCTTCCAGGGTCTACGACCATTGGTATACCTGCTCTTTCCTGAATTGTGAGTTTTCAATCGCTCTTTCATGTTTTTTATGGAACCATAATAGTATGTTCCATCGTATTCACTCTTCAAGATGTATGCGAAATAACTCATTTTCTCTCTTTCAGCGGAGAGAGGGGGATTCGAACCCCCGGTACCGTTTTGCAGTACACACGCTTTCCAGGCGTGCCAGTTAAGCCACTCCTGCACCTCTCCAGATATTCTGGTACGCCAGAAATAAAGTGCCGCAAAATAATAAAAAAATACGAAAAAATTAAAGTCAGTTGCTTATTTCCCCGCGAAGGTTTTTATTTAGGTATTGCTTTACCAAATCCACAGGAAGTTCCTGCCCCAGCAAAAACATGAGTTTGGTAATAGCAGCCTCAGTTGTCAGATCCATGCCTGAAACCACTCCGGCTTTCAGCAATTCAAGGCTAGTTTCGTATTGGCCCATTGAAACGCGGCCTCCCTGACACTGGGTTACATTCAATACCACAATTTCATTTTTTATTGCATGTTTGATGCAGTTAATAAGCCACCTTACGGTAGGCACATTCCCGGAACCAAAAGTTTCCAGCACAATTCCTCTTAACCCTGGTACATTTAAAATCGAACTAAATACATTTTGATTTATACCGGGAAACATTTTTAAAATGACAACGTGATCATCAAATTGTGTATTCACTTTCAAAATTCCTCTATTTTCAGGATAATGAATGAACTCTTTTCTGAATCTTATATCTACTCCTGCAACTGCAAGTTCGGGGTAATTAACCGAATGAAATGCACTGAACTGGTCGGCATCACGTTTTACAGTGCGGTTTCCCCGGTACAATTTAAAATCGAAATATACGCATACCTCGGGAACCAAAGAGTTTCCATTTTCTTTTGCTGCGGCAATTTCAACTGCGGTAATTAAATTTTCTTTACCATCTGTACGTACTGTTCCGATTGGAAGCTGGGAACCTGTAAGGATAACCGGCTTGTCGAGATTTTCGAACATGTAACTTAAGGCTGAAGCGGTATAGGCCATGGTATCGGTTCCATGCAGAACAACAAAACCATCAAACAGGTTGTAATTTTTTTCTATGGTTTTGGCAATTTTCACCCATATTGCCGGCGTAACATTCGAAGAATCGAGAGCAGGATTAAATGTGATGGTTTTAATTTGGTAATTGAATTTGTTTAATTCAGGAACCTCTTCTTTAATCTGATCCCATTTTACAGGCGCCAGCGTACCGGTGTAAGGACGCTGAACCATACCAATTGTACCACCGGTATAAATTATTAATATGGAAGGTTTCCTTTCTTCAGTTTTAGCCATAAAATTTAGAAATAACTAAGGCATAAAATATTAAATTCCAAACAAATTTCTGGCATTTTCAGATGTTACTTCAGCTACTTCGTTCACCGAAATATCAAAAATTTTCGCCAATGCCTGTGCGACGTAAACAAGGTAAGCGCTTTCATTTCGTTTTCCACGTTTCGGCACAGGGGAAAGATAAGGTGCATCGGTTTCAATGACCAAGTTTTCAATTGCCACCTTTCCAATTACATTTTTTAAATCATTGTTTTTAAAAGTAATCACCCCTCCGATACCGAGCAAAAAACCTTGATCTATTATCTGCTTTGCCTCCGTTTCAGTTCCCGAAAAGCAATGAAATATTCCTTTTAAATTTCCATCCTGTTCTTCTTTAATAACAGAAAAAACTTCATCAAAGGAATCGCGCAAATGGATAACGACAGGCAACTGGCGCGATTTTGCGAGTTTAATCTGATACCTGAATGCATCTCGTTGCTCATTAAGATATGTGCGATCCCAGTACAAATCGATGCCAATTTCACCCACACCGTAAAACTTTCTTTTATCGAGCCAGTATTCAACGGCTTCGAGTTCCTCCCTGTAATCTGCTGCTACCGATGTGGGATGCAACCCCATCAGAGGATAACATAAATGCGGATAGGAATCATTTAAATCGATTAACCGTTTTACAGTACCGGAATCAATGTTGGGAAGAATTATTTTCTTAACGTCGTTATCGTAAGCACGTTGCAGAACTTCATCCACATCCTGCAAAAATTCTTCCGAATAAATATGAGCGTGAGTATCAATCAGCATGTCAAAAATCAAATTTTTGACAAATGTAAAAAAGTGTTTTATCCTAATGCAATTTCCTATTTTATCAATAGATTAAATTTTTCAGGATAAAACACTTTATAAATGTCTTGTAATTATTAAATTAAACAACCCCTTGTGCCAGCATGGCGTCAGCTACTTTCACAAAACCTCCGATATTGGCGCCTTTTACATAGTCCACCTTATTGCCCTGACCAGCTAATTTGCCATAAGTTACACAGGTTTCATGAATATTTTGCATAATAACTTTCAGCCGTGCATCTACCTCTTCGCGAGGCCAGCTTATCCGCATACTGTTTTGTGACATTTCGAGCCCTGAAACAGCAACGCCACCCGCGTTAACTGCCTTACCCGGAGCATAACTTATATTTTTGGAAAGGAAATCCACGGCTTCGGCAGTACATCCCATATTGGAAGCTTCCGCCAACAGGTAAGCACCATTTTTTACCAGTTCTTTTGCATCCTCAAGGTCAACTTCGTTTTCAGTTGCACATGGCATGGCCGCATTCACCGGAACCTCCCACGGGCGTTTTCCTGAAAAGAATTTTGCTCCAAATTCGTGGGCATAAGGTTCCACAACATCGTTGTTGGAAGCCCTTAATTCAAGCAGATAATCTACTTTTTCTCCTGTTATTCCATTCGGATCATATATATATCCATCAGGACCTGAAATGGTTACAACCTTGCCTCCCATTTCGTTTATTTTGGTAATGGCGCCCCAGGCAACATTTCCAAATCCTGACACGCTGAATGTAAGGCCTTCGATATCCATTCCCAGGCGTTTTAGCATGTGCTGGGCAAAATAGACTGAACCAAAACCGGTTGCTTCCGGGCGAATGAGACTTCCACCCCAAGCAAGTCCTTTGCCGGTTAATACACCTGTGAATTCGTTTTTCAATCTTTTATACTGCCCAAACAAGTAACCTACTTCACGCCCACCCACGCCAATATCGCCGGCAGGAACGTCGGTATTAGGGCCAATGTGCCTGTAGAGTTCAGACATAAATGACTGGCAGTAACGCATAATTTCGCCATCTGATTTTCCTTTGGGACTGAAGTCTGACCCTCCTTTTCCGCCTCCCATAGGCAATGTTGTCAAACTGTTTTTAAAAGTTTGTTCGAATCCCAGAAATTTCAGGATGCTCAACGTTACACTGGCGTGAAACCGCAAACCGCCTTTATAGGGGCCCAATGCGGAGTTGAATTCAATGCGGTAACCGCGGTTAACCTTTACTTCTCCCCTGTCGTCAACCCAGGGAACACGGAAAATTATTACACGCTCGGGTTCTATCATTCGCTCAAGAATATTGGCGCGCTGGTAACGCGGATTCTGCTGATAAAAATCCCATACTGAACCAATTACTTCCTCGACTGCCTGATGAAATTCCTTTTCGCCCGGAGTTTTTTGTTCGAGGCTTGCAATAAACTCATTTATATTTGTTTTCATTTCATTTGTGGTTTAAAATGTTTGAGTAAAGTTAGATAACTTAATCATTTAAAATGAACAGAGATGTGAGAATCAAACAATAATTAATAAACTCATTTTCAATATTCTACGAATAAAGAAAAGATGTTAAAAAACAGGGTCTGACAATCGTCAGGATTTGGGATGCCAAAAAAGAAAGCCCTCCCTTAAAAAAGGAAAGGCTTTCGGTATAAATTATATTGTGCGGTTTTTACATCATTCCGCCCATTCCACCCATTCCGCCGTGTCCTCCGGCTGGCATTGCAGATTTTTCTTCTTTTTCCTCAACAATTACTGCTTCTGTAGTAAGTAACATACCAGCAATTGATGCGGCATTTTCGAGAGCAATACGAGCTACTTTTGCCGGGTCGATAACACCGGTTTCATAAAGATTTTCATATTTGTCAGTGCGGGCATTGTATCCAAAATCATTTTTGCCTTCTCTGACTTTCTGTGCAACAACTGCGCCTTCTTTTCCTGAATTTACCACAATCTGACGCAATGGTTCTTCAATTGCACGTTTTACAATTTCAATTCCGGTTTGTTCGTCTTCGTTTTCACCTTTCAATTCTTCCAGTGCAGGAATAGCGCGCAGGTAAGCAACGCCTCCACCCGGAACGATTCCTTCTTCAACGGCTGCGCGTGTTGCGCTCAAAGCATCGTCAACACGGTCTTTTTTCTCTTTCATTTCCACTTCTGAAGCAGCGCCAACATAAATTACTGCAACACCACCAGCCAGTTTAGCCAGGCGTTCCTGCAGTTTTTCGCGGTCGTAATCAGATGTAGTGGTTTCAATTTGTCTTTTAATTTGAGAAACACGTGCTTTGATGTTATCCGGTTCACCTGCGCCGTTGACAATGGTTGTATTTTCTTTGTCAACAGTAATTTTTTCAGCCTCACCCAACACTTCGAGGGTAGCCTGCTCAAGCTTCATGCCTTTTTCTTCGGAAATTACTGATCCACCTGTCAAAATGGCAATGTCTTCGAGCATTTCTTTTCTGCGATCGCCAAATCCGGGAGCTTTAACAGCACAAACTTTCAGTGAACCGCGCAAACGGTTTACAACCAAAGTTGCCAGTGCTTCACCATCCACATCCTCAGAAATAATCATTAACGGACGACCAGCCTGTGCGGTTTGTTCCAGAACAGGAAGCAGGTCTTTCATGGTGCTGATTTTCTTGTCGTGGATAAGAATGTAAGGATTTTCCAGCTCAGCAGCCATTTTTTCGGCATCGGTTACAAAATAGGGTGAAATGTAACCACGGTCGAACTGCATTCCTTCCACTACGTCAACGTAAGTATCGGTACCTTTCGATTCTTCGATGGTGATAACACCTTCCTTGTGTACTTTCTTCATAGCCTCGGCAATTAAAGCGCCGATGGTGTCATCGTTGTTTGCAGAAACTTTAGCAACTGATTCAATTTTTTTGTAGTCGTCGCCAATGGTCTGAGCCTGTTCTGCAAGGCTGCTTACAACTTTATTTACCGCTTTGTCGATACCGCGTTTCAAATCCATAGGATTTGCACCGGCAGTTACGTTTTTCAAGCCAACAGAAATAATGGACTGTGCCAAAACGGTTGCAGTTGTTGTTCCGTCGCCTGCATCGTCGCCTGTTTTAGAGGCAACTTCTTTCACCATTTGTGCCCCCAGATTTTCATAAGCATCGGGAAGCTCAATTTCTTTTGCAACTGTTACACCGTCTTTAGAAATTTGTGGTGCTCCAAATTTTTTCTCGATAACTACATTACGCCCTTTTGGTCCTAATGTAACTTTAACTGTATCAGCGAGTTGGTCAACGCCTGATTTCAGTTTGTCACGGGCATCAATGTTAAATTTAATCTCTTTTGCCATTTTTATTTACTTTTTTAGAATTTTAAATTAAGCAATGTACAATACGTCGGTTTGCGACATCAGCAAATAATCTTCTCCGTCAATATGCAACTCGGTGCCGGAGTATTTGCCATAAGAAACTACATCACCCACTTTTACTTCCATGGGTTCGTTTTTTTTGTCTGCTCCGACCAAAACTACTGTTCCTTGCTGTGGTTTTTCTTTTGCTGATTCGGGGATGATAATCCCGCTTTGTGTTTTTTCTTCGGCTTCCATGGGTTTAACCAGGATTTTTCCCGCCAGAATTTTACCTTTTAGTTCTGCCATTGTTTTTTACGTTTTATAATTAAACATGAATTTCAAAAATCGACACAGTGCGTTATCACATTCTGTACCAAAGGGTGATAACCTGAATTTTCAGGACATATAAGGACAAAATTGCATCTGAAAAGATTTTACCGGCAGGCCATTTTTAATTAAAAAACTGAAAATCAATACTTAACTATGATTGTTAATATCACTGACAGGGTGACAGGAATGGCAAATAAAAATACTATTCAAAACGATAATCAAAAATCTGGCGAAAACCACGGAGAAAATCTGAGGCCTTCATCCGTTTTTTTCCTGAAAGTTGCAAATCGGTTATTTCAAGCCAGCCATCGTTACATGCAACGTTCAGATAAGTTTCATCATCGCTGTCAATTGTGCCTGGGTTGGCTGTTTCCTCTGCAAATACAGGTTGAGCGAAAAAGAATCTACATGGTATTGTTCTCCCGCTTTCCCTATGAACCAGGTTTGCCCAGGCAGCCGGATGTGGAGATAATCCGCGAATAAGATTCCTTAAAGTCCCGACATTTTTATTCCAGTCAATTTTGCAGTCTTCCTTAAAAATTCTTGGGGCGTGTTTTATAGATTCATCCTGAATAAATTCAGACTGCGGGATGGGACTTACATTTCCCTTTGCCAGTGAATCCACTGTTTCGAGTACCAGGTCTGCGCCGGTTTTCATCAAACGGTCGTGAATATCGCCCACTGTATCATTTTCTCCGATTTCAGTTTCACGCTGAAATAAAATTTTCCCGGTGTCAATTTCATGGTCGAGCAGAAAAGTGGTAACACCGGTTTTGGTTTCACCATTAATAATAGCCCAGTTGAGCGGCGCTGCCCCGCGGTATTGAGGCAATAATGAAGCATGCAGGTTAAAAGTTCCGAGCCGTGGCATATTCCAAACCACTTCAGGCAACATCCGGAATGCAACCACTATCTGCAAATCGGCCTGAAGTGATTTTAGTTCTTCCAGAAATCCGGTGTCTTTCAGCTTTTCGGGCTGAAGAACTTTCAACCCTTTTTCAACCGCATATTTTTTGACTTCAGATTCGGTAAGTTTTTTTCCCCGGCCGGCAGGTTTATCCGGAGCAGTAACTACCGCCACCACGTTATAGCCGTTTTCAACAAGCATTTTTAAACTGGCTACTGCAAAACCAGGCGTACCCATAAATACAATACGGAGATTTTTTCCTGCCATTAATTATAATTTTCAGCAAAAATAAACATTCAGACCAATAAAAAGAGTGTTTTAACGATTAAACCTTTTCAACCGGACAGGTTTAATAAAAACATTCACAATTGTTTCAGTCTGGTATTCCCTTTTTGTGCTTTTGGCCAGTAAGGACAATGTCTGCATCCGTTGGCACAACAATACCCGCGGCGAATTAAATATTCTGTAGTCATTACCCTGTAACCATTTTCGAAATAGAAATCTTTTCCCTCCGAAAGGTCATCGCTGAAATCATTACTGTCGTCAAAATGATCAAACCTGTTGCTCATAAAATGAAAATCTCCAAATTAACCGTACATTTAAACACAAAACGCAAAGAAAAGATGGGAATAGAACGCGATTATTTAATGCGGCAACTGATGATGCTTTTCGATGTTATTCAGAAAATATTCAATTTCAGGAAGAAAGGACAAAAAGAAGAAGCCGAAGAGCAAATCCGCCATTTTTACAATCATCTGAAGTTGGAGACGAAAATTCAGGAGAAAAGTATTGAATCACTTCTTGAACACCTGGTTTCGGAAAAAAAATTCACCAACAACCACCTGGAGATGATTGCCTTTGTTTTAAAAGAGCAAGGCGAGTTGGCTGAAGATTCAGCGCAAAAACTGGATTTTTTCAGAAAAGCATATTTCCTTTTGGAAAAAGTTGACCGCGAAAGCACCAGTTTTTCCATGGACCGGCAAATGAAACTGGCCGAGTTGAGGGAGTATCTGAATTGAAAGGGAATTAATGCAGAAAGGCATAAATGCATGAATGCATAAAGGATTCAATTTTTGAAGAAATTCAATAATATGGCAATTCTGAGTTTCGCAATTTTTCAATTTCACAGTTTCACAAAAAAAACATGGCCACTCCACCCACTGTAACCACAGCACCCAAAATCTCTTTCCAGTTCACTTTTTCCTTAAAAATGATTACTGCGGGCAAAATAATGAGTACCGGAACAATAGCCATCAGAGTTGCCGCAATGCCGGTTTCGGTGTGTTGCACGGCCAAAAGTGAAAAGGAAACCCCCAAAAAAGGGCCAAAAAAAGCTCCGAGTGTTATACGTTTCATGGCAGAACCGTGTTTCAAAGCGGACCAAACACGGGGCCACCGTTTCATGAAAATAAAAAGAATGGCAAATCCGGCGATTCCGGTCAGCACCCTGATTTGCGAAGCGGAGAAGGCATCGTAACTGCCCATTCCTTTTTTACTGAGAACGAGGCCTGCCGCCTGTCCTAGCGCACCTCCCAGTGCCAGTAAAATTCCGGGAACCGAATAATTGGATTTCAATTTCCTGACGATGGAACCATTTTTTTCGGTTTTTTCCCGCTTCAAAATCACGATAACAATACCAACCATTGTAATAGCCATTCCCAGCCAGCTTTTTGGGGAGAGCACTTCACCCAGCATCAGCCATCCCACAAATGCTGCAAAGGGCGGAGCCAGCGACATCATAAGCATGGAAATGCGTGCACCAACCACCACAAACGCCTGAAAAAGAAGCAGATCGCCAATGACAAAACCAACCAGGCCCGAAAGAGCCAGCCACTGCCACTGAAACAAAGTAGCATCGGTGGGGAAGAAAAACCCGCGGGCAATCCAGCTGTAAACGCCAATAAAAAAGAAAGCCATGACCAGCCGGATGAGGTTCACGGCCAGCGACCCAACCTTTTTCCCTGCCGACTCGAATGCCATGCTGGTGACGGTCCAGAAAACCGCCGTGAGCAATCCTGCTATTTCACCAAAGTAATTTTGCATATTTCAGGCTTTGGGTAGCGCGGTTTCCCGCGAAGCGATCACTATGTGACGATCCGCACATTTTTCAATCAGCGGCTTGTCCGAATGGATGCCTTCGGCAAAAACCACTGAACCCTAATCCAGCAGCTCCGAAACTGCCTCGCGCAATGCTTCGTCGCGTTTGTTTTTGGCGATGATTTTACCGTTTTTGTCCACAATTAGACTGGCCGGAATGGAATTTACCGCATACATTTGAGCAGCAGCATTGTTCCAGTAGGCCAAATCGGAAACATGGGGCCATGTGAGTTTATCGTCGTCGATGGCTTTTAGCCAGGCATCGCGGTCGCGGTCGAGCGAAACGCCAAATACGCTGAAACCTTTGTCTTTGTATTCGTTGTAAACGGCCACAATGTTCGGGTTTTCCTGACGGCAGGGTCCGCACCAGGCAGCCCAGAAATCGAGAAGTGTATATTCATTTTGCTTGTAGATATCCGAAAATTTCACCGGGTTTCCGTCGGGATCGTTCATGGTAAAATCGGGAGCAATCTGGCCCACCGCAACGGTTTTCAGTTTTTCAATACGCTCCGTTAAAGCAATAATTGAAGGCACTTCTTTTAATTTTGGATCGAGCGCACTCACCAGCTTGTCCAATTCGTCCACTTCCATTCCGAACTGCACACGCGAAAGAAAATAAGGTGCCGCAAATGAACCGGGATTATTTCTAACGAAATCAGCCTGCATGGTGTTGGTGCTTTCGTACATTGCTTCCACCTGCTTCATCAGTTCCGAAGCCTTGTCCTCTTCTCCGGCGGCTGCGGCTTCCCGTGCTTCCTGATATAGAGCCATGTATTCTTCTCCTATCTCCTGAATCCGCCTGTTAACCTCGTTGTATTCATCATGGGTTTTGGAACCGGTAACCTCAATCTGTTCCAGATTTGCGGCATTGCCGGTAACTGTCATTTTTGCATTTTCAACAAACAGAATGGTTTTTGCCCGTTGTCCCAATACAGACAAATAATGATCTTCCGGTGTAACAACTTCGCCTTTCAAAACGGCTGTTCCATCCACAATGTCTGCCGTATCAACCGGAATCCATTGTGAAGCGCCTCTTTTTTCCAATAAAATCTGCCCCTCAGCATCTTCGAGGTTCACGGTAATTTCAAATCCTTTTTCCTGCTGGCTGCATGCAAAAAATGCAACTGCTGCTATTAAAACCAATACTTTCTTCATTTTCTTCAAATTAAACTGTTTGTGAATTTTGCCCGAAAGATAGAAAATCATTTAACAACGAAAAAACCAGCGATTCACTATTCAGCAAAAAAACTTAAATTTACCTTATGAAACCGGAAAAAAGAATACATATACTGATAGTCAATAACGCTGAGAAAGGCATTACGGAATTTACCAATCCGCTGGAAAAAATTGTATCAGCAATGGGGTTCACTTCTGAAACTATTGAATACAGGGATTGCCTTCATTTTGATTTCGAGAAAACAGAAGGCATTTTGCTGTCCGGTTCACCACAAGGCAACGATATTGTGCAACACCATCTCCCTTACTTCCAATGGTTGAAAGCGTATGAAAAACCTGTTTTGGGAATTTGTGCCGGACATCACATTGCCGGATATCTTTACGGGGCAGAATTATTGCGCGGCGAAGAACCGGAATCCGGCGATTTTATTGTTGAAATTCTGGAAGATGATCCGCTGTTTTCGGGCCTGTCGCAAAAAATTACCGTAAAACAAATGCACAACGATTCCATTTCGCTCCCTCCGGGTTTCGAACTGCTGGCCACCTCAAAAACCTGCCACAACCAGATTATGAAACATTGGAATAAACCGCTTTACACCTGTCAGTTTCACCCTGAATATCACAATCACAAACTGATTCATAATTTTTTAAACATAGTAATCCACGAATCTTTAGGCATGGATTGAAATAATAGTTTTGCTGCAAGTTAAATTGCAACTACCGGTTGCGCCTGACTTCTTTTAATATCCTCAAAAACAGCTCCTTTTTCATGTACAGAGTTTACAGCTCTTCCCGAAGGATCAGCATTACCCTGAAATGAAGCATCCCATGCCAGTGCCTCGCCTGTGCTGCACGCTATGGAAGGTACTGAAGGAACACACGCTGCCGCCTGGTCCGACGGAAAATGTTCGCTGTAAATGGTCCGGTACATGTATTCCTCCTTGTTCATGGGTGTATTCACCGGGAAGCGGAATTTTGCATTTTCCATCATTTCGTCGGTGACCTGTTCGCGGGCAATCTGTTTCAGTGTGTCAATCCAGCCGTAGCCCACACCGTCGGAAAATTGTTCTTTTTGTCGCCAGGCCACGCTTTCGGGCAGGTATTTTTCAAAACCTTTACGCAGGCACCACTTTTCCATTTTTCCGTCTTTGGCCATTTTGGCTTCCGGGTTAAACCGCATCGCAACGTCAATAAATTCCTTGTCGAGGAAAGGAACCCGTCCTTCCACTCCCCATGAAGCAAGCGACTTGTTGGCACGCAGGCAATCGTAAAGGTGTAAACGGCTCACTTTACGCACACTTTCCTTGTGAAACTCCTCCGCGTTGGGCGCTTTATGAAAATAGAGATAGCCTCCGAAAATCTCATCGGCGCCTTCGCCGGTCAATACCATTTTTATACCCATTGATTTAATTACACGTGCAATCATATACATGGGCGTTGAAGCACGCACAGTTGTTACATCATACGTTTCAATGTGGTAAATTACATCGCGGATGGCATCCAGTCCTTCCTGAATGGTATAATGAATTTCGTGGTGAATGGTGCCAATATGGTCGGCTACTTTTCGGGAGGCAGCCAAATCGGGCGATCCTTCCAAACCAATAACAAACGAATGTAACTGCGGCCACCAGGCATCTTTCTGGTCATTTTCTTCAATTCGTTTGGGAGCAAATTTTTTAGCCAGCGCCGATGTAATGGAAGAATCGAGACCACCCGAAAGGAGAACACCATAAGGCACGTCCGACATCAACTGACGGTGAACGGCATCTTCCAGTGCTTGAGCAAGTTCATCAATGTCAGCCGGATTATCTTTCACATTTTCAAATTCTGTCCATTCGCGTTCATACCAGCGTTTCAATTCGCCATCTTTACTGTATAAATAATGTCCGGGAGGAAATTCCTGAATTCTTTTGCAATACCCTTCCAGCGCTTTCAGCTCTGAAGCCACATAATAATTACCAAATTCATCCCAACCCTGGTAAAGCGGAATAATTCCGATGTGGTCACGGGCAATCAGGTAGGCATCTTCTTCCTCGTCGTATAGGCCGAAAGCAAAAATACCGTTCATATCGTCGAGAAACTTTTCTTTCTTTTCGCGGTAAAGCGCCAGAATTACTTCGCAATCGGACCCGGTTAAAAACTCGTATTTCCCTTCAAACTGTTTTCTGATTTCGCGGTGGTTATAAATTTCACCGTTTACGCCCAGAATCAGCTTCCGGTCTTTGCTATATAAAGGCTGGCCTCCCGATTCCGGGTCAACAATGGAAAGCCGCTCGTGCGCTATCAACGCTTTATCACCGCAATAAATCCCCGACCAGTCCGGACCACGGTGCCGTAATTTTTTCGACATCTCCAAAACCTGTGGCCGCAACTGTTGACTTTCGGTTTTTAAATCAAATGCACATACTATTCCACACATTTTTCTGCAATTTTAGTTTATACTGTCTTTGTGCGCCAAAAATATACATTTTGGCATAAAATCAAAATAAATATTGACAATATTCCATTTTTATTGATTTTTATTTTACATTTAGAAAAAATAGTTAAAGAAAAATAATCATTTAATTTTCCAAACTCCCCCCTGATGAACCTTTGAAAAACCGGAAAAAAGAAAAATTAAGACTTCGCACCCCGTTAATTCCCGGCATATCCAATTATAAAATGGCAAAATCCGATTAGAATCCTGTATTAATTCCCGGATAGCTGGAAAGTTCCAAATTGTATTAAGATTAACATTAGACACTTTAGACGTTTCAGCCAGTTTAAAGAAAATATTTGGGTTCAGAGAATGATAATGGAGGAATTCCACTATATTTGTTAAGGTTCAATATGAACGAAAACCCATTATTTTTGTTATAGTTCTCAAAATAATTCTTTAACAAAAAAAAAGAAAACGATATGAGCTATTATTTCAGTACCGTATTGAAAAATAAAAGTTTTGAAGAAGTAATCGGGAATGTTAAGGCTGAATTGGCCAAAGAGGGATTTGGTGTTCCATCAGAAGTGGATATGCAAAATACATTTAAAATGAAATTGGGCATCGATTTCAGAAAATACATGATTTTGGGCGCCTGCAACCCCGGATATGCCCGAAAAGCGGTGGAAAGCGAAAAAAATCTGGGCGTTTTATTGCCTTGCAGCGTAGTGGTCCAGGAGCACGAAAATGGTGATATTGAAGTAGCCGCAGTTGATCCGCTGGCTTCCATGATGGCCGTTACCAATCCCACGGTTCAGGAAATAGCCACAGAAATTACACGCAGGCTGGAGAGGGTTATTGAAAATTTGAATTCCATTTAAAACCTGCCTCTCCCAAATTCTTTCTATTTTTGCCGCATAAAAATCAAAATGTATGATTAACGGCAAAAAAATAGTGGTGGTCCTTCCGGCATACAACGCCTCCAAAACAATTGAAATGACTTACAAAGAAATTGATTTTTCAATTGTTGACGATGTCATTCTGGTGGACGACCTGAGCAAGGACGACACAGTGGAAGTGGGAAGAAAACTGGGAATAAAACATATCATCATTCACGAAAAAAATACCGGTTACGGGGGTAACCAGAAATCGTGCTATAACAAAGCGCTTGAAATTGACGCGGATATCGTTGTGATGCTCCACCCCGACTACCAGTACACACCCAAACTTATTCCGGCTATGACGCACCTCATTGCCAGCGGACTTTACCACGTGGTGCTGGGATCACGTATTTTGGGCAAAGGTGCGATTCAAGGCGGAATGCCGCTGGTGAAGTACATTGCCAACCGCGGGCTTACATTCATACAGAATATCCTGATGAACGCCAAACTCTCTGAATACCACACCGGTTACCGCGCTTTTTCCCGTGAAGTTCTGGAAACAGTAAATTATGAAACCAACTCCGATAATTTTGTTTTCGATAACCAGATGCTGGCGCAAATATGGTACGCCGGTTATGACATTGCCGAAATTACCTGTCCTACCAAATATTTCGACGATGCTTCGAGTATCAACTTTAAAAACAGCAGTATTTACGGAATCGGAGTATTGAAAACTTCGCTGCAATACCGCCTCCAAAAATGGAAACTCCTGAATCATAAAATATTTCAACCTAAGAGAGTTCAATGAAACCGGAAAAATTGAGTCGATTCAGCATTCTCATTCTACCCCTCCTTTTTTTATGGATAGGATTGAACTTCAATCTGGCAAAATTCGGCAACGACCCTAACTACGTTTACCTGGTAAATGCGCTGGCCATTTGCGACGGAAAAAGCGTGGGTTACATCGACCATCCCGGAACAACCGTAATACAAATTGGAGCGGCAACCATTGCCGTACAACATCTTTTTTCAAATCCGGAAAACGAACCGCTGGTACAGCATGTACTGAAAGATTCACATGCGTTTGTAGTTGGAATACGAAATGTGTTATTGTTTCTGAATGCCATTGGGTTGTTTTTGTTAGGCTGGCTGGCCTTTAAAAAAACCGGTTCGGTTTGGATTGCCATAATGTTGCAGGCCTTTACATTTATAACCACCAACACCCTCGACCATGCGTGGACCAAAATTTCGCCTGAGCCGTTTCTCTATTTTCTTACATGTATTTACGTAATTGCCATTCTGTATTTTTATACTGAAAAGAATTTTAACTCCTGGAAATATGTGGTGATTTTTGCCCTGTTATCCGGTGCCGGACTGGCTACTAAAGCCACTTTTCTGCCAGTGGCCGTTTTTCCGTTTATTGTGCTCCCAACCCTGAAAAAAAAGTTTGTTTATCTGGCCGGAATCATTCCTGCATTCGTACTTTTTACCATTCCCATTATTCCCGAATATAAAAATATGTATTTCTGGTTCAGAAATTTATCGAGTCACTCGGGCATTTACGGGCATGGAGAAAAAGGTTTTATTGATTTCAATACCTACTTCCCCAACATCCTGAGAATTATTGAAAATAACTTCATTTTTGCATTGGTCCTGTTTATTGGGGTACTCATTGTGCTTCCTGCTGTTTTTCAATTCCTGAAAAATAAAAAACCGATGAGCCGGGAAAAGCTGATTTTAACAGGTCTTGTCATCTCGTCATTCTTGGGAGTTTTAATGGTTGCCAAACATTATCATGCCAATCACTATTTGATTCCGGTACTTCAGTTAACCGGCATTTCTGTTTTTTTTATTTTGAAAATTGCGTTAAAAGCGAAACTGCCAGAAATGACCAAAAAACTTGCATTCGCGGCAGTTACGGTGGTATTGATTCTTTTTTTAGCCTGGAAACAGCCGCCAATTATTAAATACATCGACAAAGGCTACCAGATTACCAACGAAGAAATGGAAACCACCAATACCATGCTGGAAAACGACTATCCCGGTTACACCCGCATTTACTACTATCCCAATTCATTGAATCAGTATTCGGCACTGAATTTTGGAGATGTATATTGTAAACGGCAGTTTTTACCGCAGATAAAAGAACTTTATAATAACGTGTTCTTCTATCACTCTTTTGAGAAACGAATTAAAAACTGGAATGCAGAAATAAAACCTGCAGAGTTGATTGAACTTTACGGAAACAAAATTTTACTTACCGGCGGTCCGCACAATGAACAGGAGGCTGCTGAGATTTCAAGGAATGGATTTCCTCTCAACAACATTTACAAAGGCCGAATTCAAACCATTTATGTGCTGGATACGTTGCGGTTTAACCAGTTCAGTGAAGGTATGGGCAGTCACACCGACGAAATATTTTACTGCGACATGGAACATGTTTCGTCTGATAATCAGTTTATTTTGGGAAAAAACGGAGAAAGTGTCGGAAACGCCAGGTTACGGTCACAGGAAAAATCCAGGTCAGGAAATTATTCTGTAAAGCTAGACGAAACGGTTGAATTTGTATTGGAATACCTGTTAACCGACCTGGAACAGGGTGCAGATTACGAAGTGGAAGTGTGGCGAAACGCCGGAAACAACAGCGGGAGGCTGGTGGTTTCGTCTTCAGATGCAAAACTGTTTTACAGGGCTCAAACCGATTTTGCCCGAACCGACGAAAACGGCTGGCAACTGCTGCGTATTAATTTTACGGCTGCGCCTGAGCTGCAAGGAGAAACCCTGAAAGTTTACCTTTGGAACATAGATAAGCAGGTTGGGTATTTTGATGATTTTGTCATTCGGAAGCTTTCAGGCAGCCTCGGTGAAACGACGGAACAATAGAATACTTACTTGAATTTGATTTTGAACAACGCAAACCACCACATTTTCAGTAGCAGTAAACCGTGTTTAAACCGCGATATGTTGGTGTCGCCATACACTCGTTCCTGGTACCGGATGGGCATGTCGATAATTTTCAGGTTGAGCTTGAACGCCCCAAACAGCAAATCGAAATCGCCAAACGGATCGAAATTGCCGAAATAGTGGCGGTTGGCCACCAGTTTCAGGTAATCTTTGCGGAACATCACCTTGGTGCCACAAAGCGTGTCTTTTACGGGTTGCTCCAGCAGCCAGCTAAAGGCCACACTGAAAAACTTGTTTCCCAGCGTATTTAAAAACCGCATGGCATTTTTCTCCATGGGGTAAATGAGTCGGGTTCCGTTGATGAAACCACCTTTATTGTTGGCGATGGCGTTGTAAAATTTGGGTAATTGTTCGGGCGGCACAGTTAAATCGGCGTCCAGAATCATCAGGATGTCGCCCGTGGCAATGGCATAACCGGCACGCACGGCGTCGCCTTTTCCCTTGCCGGGTTGCTGCTGAATTTTAATGTCGTGTGTATCCTTGTATTTCTGCTGAATTTCCTGAATTTTCTCCCAGGTATCGTCTGTGGAATTTCCTTCCACAAAAATAATTTCGATGTGTTTGCCAAAATCAGGCATGCGTAAAATGGCATTTTCAATGTTGCCGCTTTCGTTGCGGGCCGGAATTAACACCGAAGTGGAATATTTTTTCGCTGCATCTTCTTCGTTTACCGGAACGATGGGCAATGCAAATGTATAATGATTTAACGCAAACCAGTTAAACACCGGCAACCGCGACAAAAATTTGTTCAGAAATGGTGAAAGCAGCGGTACATAAAAAGGAAACAGCATGGAAGCGTTTTGCTTGTAAGTTTCAAAACCAGCCAGGTACAAGAGGTTGGCCAAATCTTTCCGTGAAATCCAGCTTTGTTTGGGCCCTTTTTTCTTAATGCCTGTAAACTCGGCAAACTTGATAAAAGGTTCCCAAAAAATATTGTAATAGGTAACAATAATTTTGGTTTCGTTATGGCAAACCTTATGCAGTTCTTCAAACACCTGCTGAATATCGGTCAGGTACCCAATCAGATTGGAAAGAATAACAACATCAAATTTTTTTACAAGTTGAATATCTTCTGCGGGGCAGCAAACAAATTCAATATCCGGAAATTGATTGCGGGCTTCATCAATCATCTTTTCACTGAAATCGATGCCTGTTTTTTCCCGACCGTTTATTTTTCCAAGTAACTCTCCCGTTCCACATCCAACCTCAAATACAGACGATTCTTCGTGCACAAAAAAATTCACATAATTGGTAATGCTGTCCCAGTAATAACTTTTGCTCTTGCGGTATTTGATGCGGGTGGGGGCTATCCGGTTGAAATAGTCTTTCAGTTGCTGTTTTTTCGTTTTGTAGATGTCCATACAGTTAAATTTATTGGGCAATTTCACTTCTGAAATGGCTGATGCCCACAATATACTTCGAGTTTTTATCTAAACGGAACGGAAACTGGTTTGTTATATGTTCAGCTTCTTCTTCCCACAAATGGTCGTATTTTAATTCAATAACCGTTTTCAGGTATTCTTTGTGCACATGCAAAAAATGATTCCAGGTGGGGCGCAGGTTGTAATATTCCATTTCGTTATCCACGGTTATTCTGAACTTTTTGTTTCGTGATTCCAGGTAGCTTCTTTCATACGTATTCAACAAAACCGGCTGCAACCCGTAAAGTTTTGCCAACACTTCATCCGGTAAACCGGCCGATGCAAAACAGTTTCTCCAGGAATTCCCGTAAAAATGAGTCTGATCAATTTCAAAAGAGGGCAATTCATACGATTTTTTGGTTCCCGCAAAACCCTTTTTTATTTTGAATTCCAAAACCGGCAACTCAATTTTGCCAAACAATTCTCCATACCACCTGATTCGTAATTTCCACCGGTTTCCAACCCCGAAAAGATTGTCGAAATAATAATCCATTCCCGGGGTATCGAAATAAATATTGTTCACTTTTCTCGGCGAAAAAACTTCCGAAAAAAAAGCGCTGTTTTGTTTTACCACCGCCTCGGCAACAGGTCGTGACACCTTTTCGGCTACAAACTTGCGCTCAAAACGGTAGGAATCCAAACGGGTGTAACCTTGCATTTTTTAAAAGGAATTGTTATCCACAAACGAAACGCGGGTATCGGGACTTATTTCGTTCAACCGGCTTTTAAACTGTTGGAGGTCGCCTGATTTTTTGGTTTCAATCCAGAATCCGGCTTCAATTAAATCATTAGTTTCATCGAACCGAACCAGTTTTGATGCCTTAAAAATTTCTTGTACCAACCCATCAATATTTCCCAGGGTAGGTTTGCCCGAGCCATTTCCGCTCACGGTCAGGTAAAGGTTTTGCCTGCGTGTTTTTTTCGAAGTTAAAAAACGCACCCAAATTACGGCAAGCAGGATGAGTGCCCCTACAATGGTTACCACACGCTGGTCGGCGCCAAATCCCAGGCCAACGCCGATGGTAAAAAACAGATAGGCCAGTTCTTCCGGTTCTTTAATAGCCGACCGGAATCGAACGATTGACAAAGCACCAACCAAACCCAGCGAAAGCGCCAGCGACGATTTCACAATGGAAATAATAAGCATGGTGGTAAATGCAATCAGAAAAAAGTTGGCCGCAAATGCCCTTCTTCCGGAAAGGCTTTTGGCGCAGTGCCGGTAGGTCCATTCCAAAATAAACGACAAAACAAGAATAATTGCTGCATTGATTAAAAAATCCCATATCGAAATATGAGAGCTTTCGGTTATTAAAAACCGCTGAAACAGGTTCCACTTATCCATTTTTCAAACTAAATTTTATTGATATAATTTTATTGCTAACCTTTTTTCCCTTCCGTAAATATTTTTACCGTTTACGGTTAAAACTGATCCTTCTTCAACCTGGTGAAACACCATTGTCCTCCTCATTTTCAAATTTTCAACATTAATGGAAGCCGGTCCGTATTCAGGCTTTTTAATAAAAACTACAAATCCGTAAACGGTTTTGGTCATCTCAATATTTTTTAATTCAACATGAGACAAATCTTTGGAAGCCACACCTATCGTCGCTTTTTCAATGGTGCAATTTTCAACAACAAGAATTGAATTTTCGCCACCTGAAATGGCTTTGTCATGCACTTCTGTCATTTCACAACCGGTAATTGTTACCCGGCTCCCGGAAAAGTCGATGGCATCGTTGCCTATATTAAAAAACGTACAATTTTTTACAAGTCCGGTACAAAAATCGGAGTCGAATGCATCGGCAAAAGTATTGATAAAACTGCAGTTTTCAACATAAAAATCAGACCGAACCGTATTCAGTGCATCGTCGCAATCCACATTCGACTCGAATATACAATGGTAGAAATCCACATCGGCTTCATAAAATGTTACGGCAGAAGGGGTTTGCCAGCCGCCTTTCCGAATATTTCCCAACTGAAAAAACCGGGTATGTTTTAATTCCGACCGTTTTGAAGTGTGAAGTACATGAACCCCCTGAGAGGTTTTGTCGCCGGAGAAAAATTCAACCGGATTCCCCTCCTCTCCCATCGCATAAAAAGCAGAAAATGAGAAAAAACCGGCTCCGTTGTTCAGGTTTATTTTTGTTCCGGCCTTAAAAATAACCGGTGTTTCAGGAGGAATATGCACATCATTTTGAAACAAATAGTTTCCGTCGAATATTAGGGAATCGCCATGCCAGGGTAAATTTGCCGGATCGGCTGAAAATTTAAGTTGTTGTCTGGCAGTCATTCCCTCGGTATAGGTCCAGGGGCTTACTTCTGTTTCAAATATTTCACCTTTCACAGAAAATAAAATTTTAAATGGTTCGCCTTTTACCTGAACTTTTGCACGGCCGGGGTTTCTTCCGTCATAAGCTTCAACCACCACATTTAAGCTAAAATTTTCGGGTAAGCTGTTATTAATCAATGCGCCAATCACCGAAATTTCCCCGGCATGGTAGTTTAAAATATCCACCTCGCGCCTGTCCTGATTGTAATAGGCGTGAACAAGCATGGGAGTGATATTTTGATTCACTTCAGCAGTAAATGTTTTGAGAAACTTTTCACGGTCAATGCGGCTAAACGCCTGGCCAAGTTTCGGGATATTCGATTCAATGACATCCATATTTTCCCGAATAAAACGGGCCTGCTCCTCGATTAAATCAAAACTGAACCGATACCAGGGGAACTCCTGCCGAATTAGATTGGCTAACGAGTCGCTTTCCTGACTGTATTTTTTTATAATATGCTCAACAAAAAAAGGTTGGGAATAATTTTTCAAATAATTCACGTATTTACGGTTAAACACGCTGTCGGTAAACACCTGGTACAGCAACAGTTCTTCCTTGTTAAAGCTCTCAATTTTTGACGGATCGAGCAGCGCAATAACCGGTTCTTCAATTCTTTTGAAAATCCCCCCTTCAATATAACCATCAAAAGCAATGGGCTCGAGCAGACAGGTTACCGGGTTAAAATAAAACCGCTGGTTGTGCCAGGTAAACCCGTGGTAAGCCTGCGTAATATCCATAAGCGCATAGTAACGGGCAAATATATCCACATCGAAAATTTCGGAAACTGGCATGGATTGCCGTTTATACTGTAAAACCAGTTTGTGCGCTTCTTCAGTCTGGCGAGCCAGCATCGAATCTGAAAGCATTGAACCTTCTTTAAATGGGGTGATTTTTGCTCCGGTGAAATAGTCAACATCCCAAAAATATCCCGATTTATTGGTCTCAATCAGCCTTTGCCAGAAAAGCGACTCGTCAAACCGCACGATTGGGCCTTCGCGACGGTTGTTGCTTTCAATCAGGTGTTTCTCAAAATGCTCCTCCCAGGCATAAATTCCCTTCGGTTCGTCATTCACCACAAGCGGCACAAAACCGTAACGCGTGGTAAGCACATCTTCCTGCGCAAAAATCTGATGCGACAGCCATTCGTATAAAAAATACCGGGTTGCAGGGCTCTGAACCGAAAAAGTACGGATATTATTCCAGGTAAATCCTTTTTTCAGTTTAATACGAAACGACCACTTGTCGCCCTGGATGTGATCCATTAAATCGCCTTTCAGTCTGATATCGCCGTTTAAAAAATCATTTCCATCGAAAAAAACTGTGCGGGCATAATCTTCATCATTATTTTCAAGCACGGTTTTCTGAAAAGCCTCAATCCGTTTTTGATTGAAGTATTCCAGATTCTCATGATCCGTATAAATGAAAAAGGAATTGTTAAATTCGTATTCCGGATACACTTTTTTGTTTCGGTGAATCATCTGAAAATCATCAACAAAAACTGTATCCTGCCCCACATTCCAGGCATAAATTTTCAGGTGATTTTCAGCGATGTGAGGTGGAGCAAACACTTCAAGAGAGATTTTTTGCCATCCGTCATCACTTTCTTCCACTACATCTTTTCCGGCAATGTAAAACCCTTCACCTCCATCAATTACAATCGCTCCATTATTTCCGGAACTTTTCCTCCAAACAGTAACCCTAAGGTGTTCATCGGGTCCTATTGTATATTCTGTTGTAAATCCGTAAGGTTTTTCGGGAGTGAGTTTTAAAGCAAAAGTTCCTGAAAATGCTGTTTCGTAAGTACGGGCATCTACATTTCCAAAACGGATTGAATCGCCTGATGACTCAGGAAAAGAATAACTTTCGTCATCCACTTCCTCGGCACCGCAATGGAAAATCCGTTCAAATCCTTCCTCTTCGGGCAACGGTTTGTTAACAGGAGTACAACCAAACCAAATAATTAAAATGAATAGCTGTGCAAATATGATTTTCAAAAGATCAAACATTCCAGGTTTTCCCAAAAAAGTATTGTTCCCTTATTAATTGCCGGCTAAATTAACAATTCAGAAAGAAACTTTTTAATTTTGTTGAACATTTATTGATTTGGTTTAAATTTTAAAACTATTTTCTGAAATGGAAAAATGAAAAACACGATTAACAAGCACCTCATAATACTAGTGTATCTGCTTTTTTCATTAACCGGGCAAGCTCAAAACCGGCAGATTCTTTATTCGTTTTTTGTTGCCGGGCACACTTATGGACAACCCGGCATTAAAAGCGGTCTTCACCCGCCGTTTAAGAAGAAATTCGACTACATCCGCAACCGGCCGGAAATAAAATTTGGTGTTTTTACAGGAGATATTGTTGCTGCCAATCCAACCGCTGATGACTGGGACAAAGTGGATGCCGACATTGAAACCCTGGGATTGCCGGTATATTTTGCAGTGGGCAACCACGATATGGAAAACAGAGAACTCTTTGAAAGCAGATATGGAGATACTTATTATTCTTTTTCATTTCAAAATGATCTGTTTATTGTTATTGACCCAAACATTGACGGGTGGAATATTTCGGGCGAACAAATGGAATTTCTGAAACGAACTCTTCATGAAAACAGGGAAAAAACCGACAATATTTTTGTGTCTTTCCATCAGTTGCTTTGGTGGAAAAACAACAGTATTTACACCGCTTACCGTCCCAATTCATTTGAAGGAAAAGCAGATACAATAAATTTCTGGACTGAAGTGGAACCTTTGTTTAAAAATCTCCAAAACCAGGTATTCATGTTTGCAGGCGATGTGGGCGCCGGAAACTGGGCCGCTGATTTTATGTACGACAAATACGGGAATATTTCTCTGATTGCCAGCGGAATGGGCGAAGGAGAGGGCGACAATTTTATTGTGGCAAATGTACATGAGGATAAATCGGTGAGTTACGACCTCATTTGCCTGAATGACACTGCATTGTTTTGCTTTGGCGATTTAACCGATTACCGTTTGACAACAGGTACTTCACAGTATTTGGAAATTGAAGAAAAAATATTGATTTACCCAAATCCTGCCAACCGGAAATTTCATATCCGGGTAAATTCTTCCGAAGAAAAAATCATTCAGTTTCATTTGTATGATTTAACCGGAAGAATGGTAATGACCCAAAAAATTCTGGCTAATTCCCTTACAGAAATTTATTTTGATAACGGAAACGGATTGTATATGTACCGGATTGAACAAAACGGATCGACAATTTCCACCGGAAAGTTGCTGTTCAATAACTCGTAATCCGGGCAGATAATTCTTTTACATAAATGAGTTTTTTGCCACGGTTCCATATATACACTTTCACAACTACAGATTCGGGTAAATCAGCATCAATCCTTTTACCAAAGACAGCAGATTTCCATTCAGTTTCATTTTGTTCCCACATTAGCGGAAAAGTGGTATAATTTAAAACTTCGCTTCCGTTTTCGACTGAAAGCACCATCAACACATCGGTTGGTTCAAAAATATGTTCACCCTTATATTGAATGTTAAGTTCGAACTCAAACAAATCTTTTTGTAATAATTCGTGCATATAAACAAGAATTGACGGACTGTATTCCTCGCCACGCCGGATTATAAATAACGCCTCATCAGTTTCGGTTTCTTTTTCTGAATCAGGTTTCCTCATCTCAAGTCGTCTGAAAAATTCATTTGAAACGGGTCGCTGAGCGGGTTGTTTTTCTTTCCGGTAAATATGAATGGCATAATCATAACCGCCCAAAACGGTAATTTTTTCTTCGGGTAAAAAGGTTTTAATTTTTTGAAGCCACGGATCTTTTTCCATCGTTTCATAAGAAGTACCGCCTTCGTTTGGCCCGAAATGGGCATCCCAGATTAAAATGTCTCCAAATTCCAGAGAATTCGATGGTTGAATTTTATCGCCAAAAAACCAGCCGTTACTGCTTGAATCGTAGGGGTCAAGACCGAGAAGAAAAGCAAAATCAGGATTAAAATAAAAAATTCGTCCTTCATATTTTTCCCTTTGCAAAAACTCAGCACTTTCTTCAATTAATAGATTCACTTTACTTGCTTTCAAAGGAAACCTGTTTTGCCCGAAAAAAAGATAAACCTGCGCAACCGAAATAAACAACAGTAAAACGACAACAACTTGTTCTTTTTTTACTTTTTCGAATAAAAACTGAATTCCTTTTATTCCGGTTATTGCTGCCAGTGGAATAACACCGCCCATAACCCGAACCAAACCCAATGAACCTCCCATTCCCTGCCACCACACAAAACTGTGGGCAGCAAAATAGCCAATCCAGCTTCCGGCTATCAAAATAAACAAAATCAGGTTGTCGTTTTTCAGAGAAAATTTCCGGAAAATTTCAATCGTCCAGAAAATTAAACCTGCAACCATTAAAAAAATTAGCGGAATTCCAAAAATATTAAAACTCTTTTTTACAAAATGAAAAAGTTCACCGCTTCCGTAAACACTGCTCCCGGTGGGATATGGAAACCGGTTAATCAGCCAGAAAAAATCGTTAAAAGCAAAATATCCAACTATGGAATAAAACAACGTTCCGAAGGTTATTACCGGTATTGCCAGCCAGCTTCGTTTCAGCGAAAAAGCAACGGCAAATACCGGCAGTAAAATAATTCCTTCGGACCGGACAAATGGAATGAAGGATAAAACCAGCGCAGAAAAAACAAACTTGTTTTTTCTGAACAAGTAAACCGAAACCACCAGTACAAAACTGAACAGTATTTCGGTGAGGGTTGACAGCATGAGCATAAAATATACGGGGGCAAAAGCGGTTAAAACAACAATGGTCAGAGCGCCTTTGGAAAAAATTGATTTGGAAATTTTAAAGGTGAAAATGAGTGTTAAAACTGCGATTAATAGATTAAAAAGCTGGGCGCCTTTAAATCCTAAAAAAGTAAATGGCGCCAGCAAAGTGGTAAAAACCGGTTTTCCCCAAAGGTCGAGAAACAAATGCGGATATTTAAAGGCATACCGGGCTATATGAAAATGGGTGATGTTGTCGGTGCCTTCATAAACCACTTCATTTTTCCATAAAAACCAAATTTGAAGAATAATCAGCATAACCAGAAAGACTGGAAGTTCTGTGTTCTTGTCAAATAATGATTTTTTCTCAGGCATTTTAAGCGTTTCGTTTCTCAATTTGGTTTCGTTTAATGAATTCAGTCTTCAAAGATAAAACAGAAACCGTATTATTAAGCAACTTTAATCCTTTACATCTGGAATTTCGATTGATTATATTTTTTACTTTTACACAAAATTTCAGAAAAACCGGTAACAGCGTGCGACAATTTAATTTTTACGGCTTTATTACTTTATACGGAGTTCTTTTTCTGATTATCCTATATAAAGTTTTTTATGTGCCGGTTACAACCGACGAAGTACCCACAGTTTTCTTTTATTCCACGTTCAGTTTTTGGGATATTATGATGTTTCCGGATAACTGGCCAAACAACCATATTCTGAACACAATGCTCGCCAAATGTTGTATTATATTTTTTGGCAAGGAGCAATGGGTCATCAGGTTGCCAAATTTTTTAATGTTTATCCTTTACGCATTTGGCGTTTATAGAATTCTGAAACTGACAGTAAAACAAAATTCATGGTTTTTTCTACCCGGTGCGTTGTTATTTGTAAATCCCTATCTGCTTGATTTTTTTGGATTGTGCCGCGGCTACGGAATTTCCACAACAATGGTTATTATCACCGTTTTGCTGCTAATGACGGGATACATCCAAAAAAAGCCGGTTTGGATATGGATTTCACTATTGACTGCCATGCTTGCATCATACGCCAATTTTACAGTGCTGGTTTTTTGGGCTGCCACAGTTATTTTAGCCTGGTTTTATTTTGTTTTGGAAAATAAAAACCAATTAAAAAATCTTGTAAAACCCACTTTGGTAATCTTTTTTGTTTCTATTGCATACCTGGCCCTAATTGCGACTCCAATTCAGAAAATGCAGAATACCGACCAGTTTAAATACTGGACGTCAGGCGGATTTTATGACGATACCATACTTTCACTAGTATATGAATGGCGTTACAATTCTGAGTTTCTTTGGAAAATACGCAGCAATTTTATTGTAGCATTTATAGTGGCAGTTCTCTTAATAAATATTCTTTTTTTGCTCTATCGGCTAAAAAAGGGGAAAAATTCAGTTCAAATATTTTATCATCCTGCATTTATTGCTACGCTGATGCTTTTTCTTCCTGCAATAATAAATATCCTTCAAACTATCATTCTGGGAACACCCAACCTGAAGGGCAGAACTGCTTTGTTCTTTTATCCGTTGTTTGCAACTACTGCAGTTGCGGCAATCGGTTTACTGACAAACATTAAAGACCAGTGGTTCAATAGAATTACTGCTATTGTGATTGGAGTAATGTTAATTGCGAATCTGTCGCACAGGCTATCTTTAAACAGTGTAAAAGAATGGGGTTACGACCAAAACACGTTACAGGTAACAGAATACCTGAAAGAAAAATACAACAGTACACCGGTATCGTTAAAAACCAACTGGATATTTCACCCGTCATTTTATTTTTATTTCGATTCGGGGAAAATTCCATGGATAAATCTACAATATTACGATTACAATCTGGATATAAATACCCGCTCAGAATATTACTACATTTTTGCCGATGATTACGAATTTCTGGAACCACGGTTTGAGGTGGAATATAAATTCAGTGAAGACAGATGGTTGTTGAAACAGAGAAAATACTGAGAACCATTTTACCTGTATTTTTAGTAACTTTTTACTACAACTGCAATTTTTTCCATGAGCACATTTTTTCGATCCTTGTTCCAGATATAAATCAAAAATTGGGTTGATTCCGGCATATCGGAGGGAATTTCAACATTTAGATGCAACTGCTCCCATTTATCCCCGGCAGAAATCAAATCAGCTTTTTTATAGTGAAGGTTCCCTCCGGCTGATTCTGCTGAAAACACCAAAAGAACTTCGGCAGCATCAATGGGTTGAAGCGCTTTAAAATGAAGCGTTGCAGTTATTTCATAAAAATCCTGCCGGATTACAACTTCGGGAGAAAAACGAATGGAAGGACTGTAATCCTGGCTGCTGTCGAGTTCCCAAACTTTAAACCCATCCACTTCTTTTACTCTTTCATCAAGGTATTTTTCAAAACTCAGCACACTTTTGTAATGATCTGAAACTTCTTCGGAATCTTTTTTATTTTCAGCTTTTTTGAAAATGTGCACACTGCAGCCGTTTTGGGTTGAATCAGTTTCCAAACCAATCGGTTTGAATGACATAATCTTTTTCAGGTACGGATCGTTTTCCAGGGGTTGCAGCTCCGGGCCTTCTCTATTCCCGCCACTCCAGGAGTCCCACACCAGTACATCGCCCCAATCCATAGTGTTTGATGGCTGTTGTTTATGGAAACCCGAACGAACGGAAAGTGATTCTTTAAACGGGTCAAGCTCAAGAAAATGAGCCAGTAACGGATTAAAATAAATCAGTTTGCTTTCCGGTTCATTGTAAAGGAGATATGCGGCACTTTTTTTCATAAGTTGTTCTTCCTGAGTAGCTTTTATTAACAAATTGTTTTGCGCAAACAACTGAACAACCTGAAACAACGCAAACACAGATAAAAGAATTATTGCTAAATTTTTGTTTTTGAAGTTTTTTGCAAGTACATCAAACATTTTCACACCCGTAATTGCAAACAATGGAATGACTGCCCCCGTGGCAGTTTCAAATCCATGACTGAATGATCTTTCTCTGAAAAAGAAAGTGAAAACCATAAAAATAAGTCCACTTCCTGCAATTAGTATAAAATGATGGGTATTCTGATTGCGCATCGAAACCTTTTTGAAAATTTCATATCCCTGAAAAATCAGACCCGCAACCGCCAGAATGGTTAAAGGAATTCCTATTAGAGACAGTATGTTTTGTGCATGCTGCAGAAAATTCCGGCTTCCTTCAAAGTTTTCGTTTATTATTTGAAAAAACCACAGGAAATTGCCAAAAACAATAAATCCTGTAAAGGAATACAAAACAGTTCCTGCTAAAAGAAAAGGGATGAAACGATACGTTCGGTTCAAAATAATAACCACGGCAAAAACAAGTAGTAGCAGAAATCCTTGCGGCAAAACGAAAGGGATAAACGAAATGACCAGGGCCGAGAAAAGAATCTGTTTTGAAATAAAAAGATAAATGGCTGCCACCAGTAAAAAACCAAACAAAACATCAGGAAGGCAACTTGCAGAATACCGAAAAAACACCGGCGAGAAAGCAATGAGAACAAGCATAAATAACTCACTTCCGGGAAACAGTTTGTTTACAATCCGGGCAGAAAACAGCAACGTAAAAGTTGCAAGCATAATGTTAAAAGCTTTTGCTGGCAAATAACCAAACTTCGAAAACGGAGCTAAAAGAAGGGTGTAAAAAGGATTGCTGCCAAACAGAAGCTCCGGATATTCAAACGAAAATTTTGCATTCCGGTACTGAAAAATATTTTCCAAACCGCCATATCCATAAGTACTTTCACTGAACAGGAGAAAAAAAACCTGGAGCAAAATGAAACATGTAAAAAAAAGATACAGTCGATTTTTTCCCTCAGGGTTAAACATGGTTTTATTTCTGAAAAACATTATACTTCAATACACACCACAATGCCCGGAATCCATCGCGCCAGCCGATTTTCTTTCCTTCTTCATAAGTGCGACCGTAATAGGAAATACCTACTTCGTAAATCCGGACACCTGGAACCCGCGCCACTTTTGCCGTTACTTCGGGTTCAAAACCAAACCGGTTTTCCTTTAAATCGAGGCTTTTAATAATTTCTGAACGAAACAATTTGTAACAAGTTTCCATGTCGGTAAGGTTCAGGTCGGTAAACATATTCGAAAAAAACGTTAGAAACTTGTTCCCGATGGAGTGCCAGAAAAACAAAATACGGTGCGGGTTGCCGCCCATAAACCGCGAACCGTAAACCACATCGGCATTGCCTTCGGCAATGGGTTTAAGCAGGTGGTTGTATTCACGCGGGTCGTATTCCAAATCGGCATCCTGAATGATAATACATTCGCCGGTGGCTTCTGCAATTCCCCTGTGCAGTGCAGCGCCTTTCCCCATATTTTGCGGCTGAAGGAAAAGCTTCATGTTGGTTTCCTGATGATTTTCAATGTATTTTTCTATCACCTGCACCGAATTGTCGGTTGAGGCGTCGTTTACAATAATTATTTCCTTTCCGAAACCATATTGCAGTTCTGCGGCCAAAACACGATTGAGAATGGCATGAATTGTTTTTTCTTCGTTATAAACAGGAATTACAATAGATAAAATCATCGGCTTTTTTAAATTCTGTTTCGTTTATTTTTATTGAGAATGGCCAAAGATAAACAAGTATATCTGAAAATTAATCGGATTCATCTTTGGTTTTTATCAAAAAATTGAAATCGAGCGAATATCTGCGGGTTGATGGATCAAGAAATTCAAAGGAAATATTGTTCATTCCATGTTGTCTTATCTCGTAAACCGTATCTATTTTAAAACCCATATCCAGTATTTCATCATGCTTCCTTTCATTGGTATAAACCCATGTTCCGGGTTTTTCCATCGTTTCGTACAATTGTTCCCACGTGGCAATATTCCGCACCGAGTCCTTCGCTTTGAAAAACAGTTCATACTCCTCCAAATCAAAATTATAAAGCTGTTTTTTATTGGATTCACTGGCTTCAAAAATTTCCAGAACCTGCGAATGTCCCTGATAAGTAAAAAGAAACGGAATAACCAGCGTGTTCAAAAACAGGTTAAACACAGAGGTTACCACAATTGAAGAAAACAACAACCGGTTCCAGCGATTTCGGTCAATTACTATATACAGAATCGACAAAACCACTATTCCGGCCAAAAACAAAACCGGAACAATAAAATCCGAAACCAGAATATAATAGCCCGAAATAAAGAGTAAACCACTAATTAAAAGCAGCATAAAAATCTGGGAATAAATGAGTCTGTTTGTTAAAAATGAAGGCCAAAGCAAATAATACTTCATTCTTCCAGCGGCTACAACCGAAAGCAACGGAACAAACATCATCAGGTAATTTGGCGCCTTGCCGCGGGCTATGCTGTAAACCACAAACAAAATCAACACACTGCCAAAAATGGAAATGCCCATTTTGCTGGGTTTTGGTGCATAAAACCAACTGATAATTTCACCTCCAAGCGCTGAAAGGAAAATGATGGTCCAGGGCAAAAACGCCCAAAGCAGGTTATACAAATAGAAAAACGGATCGGTGCTGGTACCGGCTACTGTTCCGGTCACCCGTCCCAAATTGTTATCGATAAAATAAAAGCGGATTCCTTCGGCGCCAAAACTTTGCCACAAATGGAAAAGCGTTGGTGAAATGATGCTTAAAACCAGCATAATTCCCAAAATCCATTTAGGATGGAAAAGTTGGCGAAAATCCTTTTTCAGCACCAAATAAATGAGTACAAAAAAGAAGGGTAAAACCGCGCCAACCGGGCCTTTGGTTAGCATAGCCAAACCAATTCCTGTAAATCCGAAAATAAAACTTACCCAATTCTTGTTTTCCAAATATTCGGCTAACTGCCAAATGGCCAATGTAACCGCTGCCTGCAAAACGGTATCGGTATGGAAATCGAAAAAATAGAGGAAAAACATTTGTGATGTTCCGGCAAGCAGCGCGGCCAGTTTTCCTGAAAGTTCATTGTAAAGCAATCGTGCCAGCCGGTATGTGAAATAAATGCTGCTTAAACCGAAAAGAAACGGAATAAGTTTGTATGCCCAGTTTGAGTTTCCAAACAACTGAATACCCAATCCTGCCAGCCAGAAAAACAGATGCGGTTTCTGCTCGTAAGGTTCGCCGTTTATTTTCAGGTTCAGCCAGTCGCCCGACTCCACCATTTGCCTCGAAATGGCCGCATACAAACCCGAGTCGCCGGTTAAGTCGATAAACAAACCGGAAATCCAGGCCAGAATGACCAGCAAAAAAGCTATTGCCCAGAAACTGTATTTCAAAATTTGGTTCACCCGTTTTCATCAAAATTCAAGCGAACAAAATAAAAGAAATATACCGAAATCTGTAACAGAAAAAATACCTTTATCCAAATTCGGGCTGTTGTTATTTGGATTTTTAGCGAAATGAATTAAGTTTTGGTTATAAAAATGAACTTCATATTTGGATAAGGCCCGACGGCTACCGCATTGCCAACCTGATGATTTTGCCAGAATACATCATTTTGGACCACCCGGACTGGAAAAAAAGAAAAATCAAAATTTTTGCCCGGTATCCAAAAGAGTCGAAAGAAAAAAAACGCAAACAGGGCCAAAACAATAAACTGAAATGAAAAGGCGTTTTTTTCTGACATGATAAAAATATAGTACCTTCGCAAAGGTTGTGATATAACAAAACATGAAAATTGAATTAAGAGATGTAAAACCTTCCTCAGAATATACTCTCTTATTGGTATTCAATAATGGAGAAACGCGGAAACCAGATATGAAGCCTTTTTTGGAACTTGAATTACACAGAGAACTGAAGGATGAAAAAATATTTAATACCTTTAATAAAAGTTTTGATACCATTCAAAGGAAAAATGAAGCGGATTTTGAGCCGGACATACTCTATGAAAAAAGCACTCCGTATATAAATAAATAACCTGCAATCATGAAGATAGCCATATTTCCAGGGTCGTTCGATCCGTTTACCATCGGTCACGAATCAATTGTAAAGCGTGCCCTGCCTATGTTCGATAAAATTATTGTGATGATTGGGTTCAACGCCAACAAAAAATCGTTTTTTTCGCTTGAAAAACGCCTGAAATGGATCAACCAGGTGTTTCAAAACGATGAAAAAGTTGAAGTCCGGGTTCACCAGGGCCTGACAGTGGATTTTTGCAAAGAAGTAAGTGCCGGATACATTTTAAGAGGATTGCGTACTTCGGCCGATTTTGAGTATGAGCGGGCCATTGCGCAGGTGAATAAAAAAATGCACCCCGAAATCGAAACGGTTTTCCTGCTCACTTTGCCGGAACACACCCCGATAAATGCAACCATCATCCGCGACATTGTTTTCCACGGTGGCGATGCCAGTATGTTCCTGCCCAATGGACTCGATATGAGTGAGTTTAAATCTGAAAAAAACGAATAAATTCTGAATGGTTAAACAGGTTCTTTCGGCTTTTTTTATTTTGATTTTTTCCTGGACTTCGTTTGCCACCAAAATTGAAGGCAAAAACAAGGAATATGCAGGCAAAAAGCTTGAATTTTTCCGATTTGCCGATCCGGTAACCCAGGAGAAAATCTATGTTTTTACGCTTGAACCCGACCAGGATGGAAATTTTTCCGCTGAGGTAAAAGTAAACCAAACCACATTTGTATTCAGTGATTTTGGTATTTACCGGGGCATGCTCTTTCTGGAACCGGGAAAGACTTTTGAACTGCTTTTTCCACCCTGGCGCGAAAAATCGTTTACGGACAGTAAAAATCCTTATTTCAACCCGGTAGAGTTTTGGGTCGCATCAAAGGAAGGCAACCAGTTAAACGATCACATTTCAAATTTTGATGCCTGGTTAAATCAACTTTCCGACAGGTTTTTTGACAAGCTTTACTTTAACCAGTCAAAAAGTGCGTTCGATTCGATTAGCCATATTCTGGAAAACCATTTTGGAGGGCAAAAAAATCCAACATTTAATTGGCATAAAAAACTGAAATTAAAAGCGCTGGAAGCCGATGCATTCAGGTTAACACCCGAAAAAGTTTCGGAAGATTTATCGGCAACCGGACGTGAATTTTGGAACCATCCGGCTTTTATCGGGTTGTTTGAAAAAACGTTTACCAATAAACTCAACTTTGAAGTACGTTCAACAACCGGAACAGAAATCCGTCAGGCCATTTCTGCCGGAAATATATCATTCCTCAGAAATATGCTGAAAGAAAAATATAAAATTACCGGTTCAATTGCCGACCTCGCTCTTTTGAAAATGCTGCACGACGCATACTATTCCGGTGATTTTTCGCAAACAGATATTCTGGCTATGGTAAGTTCGCCGCAATTAACAGTCCATTCAGACCCAACCATTCAAAATACGGTTAAAAACGTTCAGAGGAAACTGGAATTTCTGCGAAAAGGAAGCAATGCGCCGGCTATTTGTCTGAGAAATACCGACGGCCACCGGGTTTGCACCAATGAAACATCTGCAGGAAAAGAAAAATTCAAATACCTGATTTTTGCAGACACCGAAATGATTGTTTGCCGGGAACACCTGAAATACCTTACCCGAACAGAAGAACAATTTCAAAAACATCTCGAAATAATTGTTGTTTTGCGAAAAACCGACCTCATAGAAATGAAAATATTTTTGGACAAGGAAAACATTCCGGGCATTCATTTGGTGGACGAAAAAGGCGAATTCATTGAAAAGTACAAGGTGAAATCGTTTCCCACCTGTTTTTTGCTGAATGAAAATCATGAAGTGGTTTTTCAGCAGGCACTGGCGCCACTCGACGGATTTGAGCAGCAGTTTGGCACTTTTCTGAGGCAGGAACTTTTCGAGCGGCAGCGAAATCAACCGCGGTAAAGCAAAATAATCTGTTTCAAATTCTCATAAGTGTTTGCCAGCACTTCGTCCAGCTCATTTTTACGAAACCATTTTACTTCAGTAATTCCTTCCTCGACTTGAGGGACAATCTCGCCAGTTCCATCGTAAATCATTTCAAACCAATACGTTTCTTTGAATATCCATTGCCCTTTTGTTTTTGAATAAGGCGACTTGTAAATATGAAAGGTTGACAGCAGTTGTTTTTCAATTCGCTGGCCGGAAATGCCACATTCTTCTGAAACCTCACGCAGTGCTGCCTCCCGTGGCGATTCGCCTTTATCTATTTTTCCCTTGGGCAAATCCCATTTTTCATTTCGAAAAATAAACAGCAAGCGGTCTTCCGATTTTACCACGCCACCGGAAGCCGGAACTTCAAGAAAAACAGACCGGAAAAGTTGAAAAAAATGGACTGGATTCGGATGAACCAGTGTAACTTTCTCTGAATTTTTGGTAACAAAATCACCAAACCAGTTTTGAATGTCATCCGCACCGGCATGTTCTTCAAATTTTACCACGAGGTTATTTTTTTTGTCATTCACGGAACCGCCAATTTCAATCAACCGGTCATTCAGAAAAACTTTATACATTTGTTTCATCGTAAAAATTTACATCGTTTTAAATACGTCAAATTATGGAACAAACACAAATTGAAGTTACAAAAAAACTGCTCGAAATTGATACCATCAAAGTTCAGCCTTTAAGTCCGTTCACCTGGGCTTCGGGCTGGAAATCGCCCATATACTGCGACAACCGTAAAATTTTGTCGTTTCCCGAAACCCGTTCGCTTATCCGCGACAAATTTGTGGAAATTATTCAAAAAAAATACCCTCAGGCCGAAGTAATTGCCGGGGTTGCCACAGGAGCCATTGCACACGGGGTTTTGGTAGCCGACAAACTGGGCTTGCCATTTATCTATATTCGCTCGAAACCAAAAGGTCACGGACTGGAAAACCTGATTGAAGGTGATCTGAAACCGGGGCAAAAAGTGGTGGTAATTGAAGATTTGGTTTCAACCGGAGAAAGCAGTCTGAAAGCGGCCGAAGCAGTAAATAATTTTGGTGGCGAAGTAATTGGTATGCTTTCTATTTTCACTTATAATTTTGATGTGGCCAAAGAAAAATTCAAAAAAGCAAACATTGAACTGACTTCACTCAGCCGCTACCAGGTGTTGATTGACACGGCACTGGCAGAAGGCGAAATAAGCAAAGACCAGGTAGAAACCTTAATGGAGTGGCGCGAAGATCCGGCAAACTGGGGGAAAAAATAATTCTATGGCAATCAACAAATACATTAGCGACGTAAAACTCATCGAACACAACCAACAAATTGTTTTCGATTACCTTTCCAATTTCGAAAACCTTTCGGAATACCTGAATTCAGGTTTGATTGAAAAAATTACAAAACAAATTCCGCAGGTAAAAATCAGTGATTTCGAGTCGGATCGCGATTCCTGCCGGTTCAATATAACCGGTATGGGACTTGCACAAATCAGGATTGTGAACCGTGAGCCTTACAAAACCATAAAAGTGGAAAGTTCCGGTGGATTGCCACTGAGTATTACCTTTTGGATTCAGTTGCTGCCCGCTTCTTCCTTTCAAACCAAAATGCGGTTAACTTTACATGCCGACCTGAACATGATGATGAAAATGGTAGTGGGTAACAAGCTGGAAGAAGGCATTAACCAATTGGCAGAAACCCTGAAAAATCTGCCATACAAATAATTTTCAGGAAAGAGTTTTTTCACTGTCAGATTACAAATTCGATCTCTTTAAACATATATGAAGATTGATTACCTGAACGTTCCTCCAGTATCAGTTGTCCATATTCGCCCGTTCCCACTATTCGTGCCTCAAAACGTGATTCATCCTTCTGGAAAACAGCCCATTCATTCATCCTGAACAGATTTTCGTGATAAGCTGTATCGATTTCGGAAATGTTCCTTTTTTCCAGTTTTTGGTACCATTTCATAAAGATATCCCGGAGTTGAATTGCCGTTTCTGCTATTTCGAAATCACTGCCTGTCAGCAACTTCAGCGAAACCGGATTGGGCAATTCCGAAGAAAATATTTCCTGGTTCAGGTTTAGTCCAACGCCTGCTACTGCCGAATGAAATTGATTTCCCAGAACAGAGGTTTCGATAAGAATGCCTGCAATTTTCTTATTCGACACATAAATATCGTTGGGCCACTTAATTGTAATTTTCCGGGTGTGTTCTCTGAGCAAATCAACAATGGCCAGGCTTGTAATTTTCGATAAATAAAACTGCCTGCCGGGTGGTAAAAATTTGGGAAACAAAATGATACTGGCCAGCAAATTTTTCCCGGGCGCACTTTCCCAGGTGTTACCACGCTGGCCTCTCCCACTTTTCTGATAATATGACAGGACAACACTGCCATTCGCCACCTCGCCTTCTGAAATTAACCGGTTGGCATAATTGTTGGTCGATTCAGTTTCCTCTAAAACGATAAGATTTTTATTTTCAGCCTGCATTTTTAATTGAATTTGAAACTTTGTTTCATTTTTTTGGTTTACTAAAGCACAAAATTGGATATTTTTTTAATTCTGGCTGCATTTCAGATTGTAAATGAGAAATTCAAAAAAAGAAGTTTGACAAAAAGTATATCTTTGTAGGGTTAAAAGTTATATATGAATAAAAACACAGAAGTTACAGAAAAATTAAAAGAATCAATCCTTGAAGGAATAAGAAAAATAAAGGGAAAAGAAATATTAATAATAGATTTAAATTCAATTAATTATACAGAGTGTGGCTATTTTATTATTTGTCACGGAACATCTTCCACACAGGTAAGTTCAATTGCACAGTCGGTTGAAGAAACCGTAGAAAAAGAAACAGGAGAAAAAGCCTGGCATGTTGAGGGATACAGAAATGCAATATGGGTTTTGCTCGATTTTGGTGAAATTGTGGTTCACGTTTTTCATGAGCATGCCCGGAACTTTTACAATCTGGAAGGGCTTTGGGCCGATGCAAAAATAATTAAAGCAGAATCGGATATTTAGAAACAAATTATGGCAGAAAACAACAAAAATAATAATCAGGCACCGCCGCCCCCCAAACCGGGAAAACCGTTTATGGGGAATAGCAGCAAGAGCGACAAAAAAAATCCAAAAGGACCCAAATTCAATGCCTATTGGGTATATGGTCTTATTGCTGTTATTTTTATTGGCGTTCAGTATTACCTGAGCTCCAGCAGCGGACCAGTTGAAACAAACTGGAGCGAGGTAAGATCAACAATGCTGGCCAGCAATGACATTGAGCGTATTGTTGTTGTAAACGAAAAAAAGGCCAACATTTACATCAAAAAGAACAGCCTTCAGAAATACGAACAACAGTTTACCGGCCAGTTCGCAAAGCCGGCAGAAGAGGGACCGCATTTTACCTTTACTATTGGTTCGGTTGAAACCTTCGAACGTAACCTTCGCGAAGCGCAGGAAGGCTCAACCGAAGAGATTTTACCGGAATACCGTGAGGAACGAAACTGGGCCGGGGAAATCCTCTGGACAATTGGTCCGTTCGCTCTTATTATTTTGCTTTGGCTTTGGATATTCAGAAGAATGAGCCGTGGAGCAGGCGGAGGAGCAGGTGGAATTTTTAATGTGGGAAAATCACAGGCCAAAGTTTTTGACAAAGACCAAAAAGTAACCACAACCTTTAAAGATGTGGCCGGGCTTGCAGAAGCCAAACAGGAAATAGAAGAAATTGTGGAATTTCTGAAAAACCCGGCAAAATTCACCAAATTAGGTGGAAAAATCCCCAAAGGAGCCCTGCTGGTGGGCCCACCCGGTACAGGTAAAACATTGCTTGCACGTGCAGTAGCCGGCGAAGCAAGTGTTCCGTTTTTCTCTATGTCGGGTTCCGATTTTGTGGAAATGTTTGTGGGTGTTGGCGCCTCGCGCGTTCGAGATTTGTTCAAGCAGGCCAAAGAAAAAGCGCCCTGTATTATTTTTATAGACGAAATTGACGCCATTGGCCGTGCCCGCGGAAAAAATCCCAATTTCGGTTCGAATGATGAACGGGAAAATACTCTCAACCAGTTGCTAACCGAAATGGATGGATTCGATACCAACAGTGGTGTAATCATTCTTGCTGCCACCAACCGTGCCGACATCCTCGACCGCGCTCTGATGCGCGCAGGACGTTTCGACCGCCAGATTCATGTGGAACTGCCAGACCTTGTTGAACGCGGTGAAATTTTTAAAGTACATCTGCGCCCGCTCAAACTGGGCGACGATGTTAAAGTGGATTTCCTGGCCAAACAAACGCCCGGGTTTTCCGGCGCCGACATTGCCAATGTATGTAACGAATCTGCGCTAATAGCTGCACGCAAAAACAAGGAAGCCGTTACCAAACAGGACTTTCTCGATGCAGTTGACCGGATTATTGGTGGCTTGGAAAAAAAGAATAAAATCATTTCAAAAGGCGAAAAGAAAACCATTGCTTTTCACGAGGCAGGCCATGCCACCATAAGCTGGCTGTTGGAACATGCACACCCTCTGGTGAAAGTAACAATCGTTCCGAGAGGTAAAGCATTGGGTGCTGCCTGGTATTTACCCGAAGAGCGATCCATTACAACCAAAGAGCAACTTCTTGATGAAATGTGCTCGGCCCTTGGCGGAAGAGCCGCCGAAGAACTGATTTTCGGAAGGGTTTCGTCAGGCGCTCAAAACGACCTTGAAAAAGTTACCAAGCAGGCTTATGCCATGGTAAGCTATTTTGGCATGAGTGAAAAAGTGGGTAACGTTAGCTACTACGACTCCTCTGGCCAGTCGGATTACTCATTTACAAAACCGTACAGCGAAAAAACGGCAGAGCTCATTGACGAAGAAGTGAAAAAGATAATTGACGGGCAATACCAAAGGGCCAAAAAAGTATTGAAAGAAAATACAGAAGGCCATAAGAAACTGGCAGAACTGCTGTTGGAACGGGAGGTAATATTCAGTGAAGACCTGGAACATATTTTTGGAAAAAGACCCTGGGAAAAAAAGTTGATAGAAAATGACAACGGCCAGGATAAAACACATAAAAAAGATTCCGGCGAGCCAATGGAAAACAAAGAGGAGAATACAGAAAATCAAACGGTTTCTGCATAAATCTGAAAATATTCACTATGGAAAAAGGATGGAAAGATGTGTTTTTAACGGCACACGAATATAAAGCAACCATAGCCAAAGACATCCTCGAGAATGCGGGTCTAAAGGTTGTTATTATGAATCAGCACGATACGGCTTACAAGTCGTTTGGAGATTTTGTGGTTTACGTTGAAGAAAGTGAAGAGCAGAAAGCACTTGAACTGTTAAAAGAACTTAAGCATTGAAAGATTTAAGCAGACGTTCTGTTACCGGGGTGGTGTATGTGATATTAATGCTGGCCGGAGCCGCCTTGCATCCCCTGTTATTTGCCATCATTTTTGGGAGTTTGCTTTTTCTCACCCAGCTTGAATTTTATCAGTTAGTTGAAACGGCAGGCAGCAGTCCTCGAAAAAATACCGGATTGACGCTGGGTGTACTTTTTTTTACCATCTGTTTTGGAATGGTAAACAGCCTGTTACCATCAAAATCTTACCTGCTGTTTATTCCTGCACTCATCTTTATTTTTCTGTTCGAAGCTTTTAGTGAAAAATCAGGAATTCTCCAAAACAGTGCTGTAACATTTACCGGCTTTGTTTATGTGGCCATTCCATTTAGCCTCCTCAACTTTATGGTTCATCCCGGGTATCCCAATTTTCCTGTTTTTAATCCAAAAATTCTTATTGGTGTATTTTTTATAGTTTGGATTTATGATTCCATGGCATACCTGGTTGGTTCAAAATTCGGAAAACATAAAATCCACCAAAAAATCTCACCCAAAAAGTCATGGGAAGGATTAATCGGCGGAACTGTATTTGCCCTGCTAATGGGAATTCTGAACTCGGTGGTTTTTAAAAATCCTTCTGTTTTTAGCTGGTTAATTATAGCAGCTATTGTTGTGGTTTTTGGTACACTGGGCGATCTTTTCGAATCTATTATAAAAAGACGCCTGAACGTAAAAGACTCAGGTACGTTATTACCGGGACACGGTGGTTTACTCGACCGTTTCGACAGTTTGCTTTTTGTTATACCGGTAGTTTATGTTTGGTTATCTTTATCAGGAAATTTATAAGTTATGCAAATTCATACTGAGGGGAAAAAAATAATTCCGGTGGCCTTTTTCTTTCTGGCCGTAATAGATGCAATTATCTATTTTACATTACGGGATTACCTTATTTTTTATTTTTTAATGGTGGCTTCTCTTTTTGTGGCCGTATTGGTTGTTTTCTTTTTCCGGGTTCCCAAACGTGAAATTGAAAAGAATGAAAATCATGTGCTCGCTCCTGCCGACGGTAAAATAGTGGAAATTCTGAAAGTTCACGAAGGGGAATATTTTAAGGATGAACGCCTGATGGTATCCATTTTCATGTCGGTTTTTAACGTGCATCAAAACCGGGCGCCGGTAGCCGGAGAAGTGGTTTATCAGCACCATAAACGAGGTGCGTATTATCCTGCCTTTGTAAAAAAATCGTCGGAACTGAATGAACGGTGCTCTACGGTTTTTAAAATGGAAAACGGAATTGAAATTATGTCGAGACAAATTGCAGGAACAGTAGCGCAACGAATTATTACCTGCAAAAAGCAAGGTCAAACCACAGAACAGGGAGAAGAGTATGGTTTTATCCGTTTCGGTTCACGTGTCGATATTTTCCTGCCTGCAGATTCTGTCATTCACGTGCATTTGCAACAGAAATCGGTAGGTGGAAAAACCGTGATTGCTTCATTTAAATAATTCGAAATGAACCAGGTGATAAAGCAAATACCCAATTTTATCACTTCGCTGAATCTGGCAGCAGGTTCGCTGGCAGTCATTTTTGCCATTGACGGGCACCTTATTTGGGCCGGAATTTTTATTTGCCTTGCCGCGGTTTTCGATTTTCTTGACGGATTTGCCGCCCGCCTTTTAAAAGCTTACTCCGATTTGGGGAAACAACTCGATTCATTGGCCGACCTGGTTTCATTCGGACTGGCGCCGGCAGCCATTTTATTTACTCTGCTTGAGTTTTCCCTGTTCGAAAAAAACCAGCCCATCTACCTGATTGCCGCCCGCTGGGACCAGTGGTTAATCCTTTTTTCGGCATTGCTAATGCCTGTTTTTGGCGCAGTGCGGCTGGCACGGTTCAACGCCAGACAATCGGATGAGCCATTTTTCTTGGGACTGCCTATTCCCGCAAACGGAATATTCTGGGCAACAATGGGATTAATACTTGAAATGCCAAAATATCCCGAATTGTTGCAAGTCTTGTTTTCTACCCGAATATTACTTATCCTTGGTTTGTTCACATCCGGAATGATGGTAATAACATTGCCAATGTTCTCATTAAAAATGAAAAGCGTTAAACTGAAAGATAACTGGTACAGGTATATTTTTCTCCTGATTGTACTTATTCTGCTTGTTACGCTGAATGTTTACGGACTTGCATTGTCGGTATTAGCCTACATTTTTCTGAATATTGGATTCTATTTGGCCGGAATCAGGTATTAATTCGTATGGTATCCCTGAAAATTGATCTCCTGTGCTCTGAATGCCCGGTATTGTTCCTTGTCAAGTGGGTAATCCCAGCATCCCATACGATGAACCATTTCGCCACCAAAACCGCTTTTAAACCGGTACAGTCCGTACATAGGATGTGAACTGTTCGGATTTGGGGCCGCCCCAAACATGTCATATTCTTCGCAGCCTGCCTGCTGTGCCAATCGGATTCCCTCCCACTGTACCGCATAAGCAGCCATTAAATTCCGCTTAATCCCAGAAGAAGCTCCGTACATATAGGTACCCCGTTTTTTGGAAAGCACCAAAAACATGGCAGCGAGATATTCGCCTTCATAATCAGCCATTAGCAGCCGGGTGTCTACATCTTCGTTTTGCTGCATCTCAAAAAACGTGTAGAAATTTTTCTTCGGGTGAAGAGTTATTCCATTTCGTGCCGAAGTTTCTTTGTACAATTCATACCAGGTTTCCAGCATGTCTGTTCCATAACTGTTTACATTTACACCTTTTTTTGCAGACAACCTGATGTTGTAACGGGTTTTCGGTTTCATTTTCTGCAACAAAGCCTCTTCTCCCTGCGCCAAATTCAAAAATATGGTATTGGAAGGTAAATTATCGCTCGGGCTTTTAAAAAGGTTCCAGTTGTGGGTATTAAAATTTACCCTGAACTCCTGACTTTGATGCGACGGCGGCCCGAGCCAGTTTCCGCTGCTGTCGAAAAAATCATCGTCATGCGCCCATTGGTTTTCCCAAGGTAAATCGTACCGGATTAAAATACAGTTTTTCGGAAGATAAGGACGTAATACTTCTGAAAGTTCTTCCAGAAATACACCCTGATTTTCATCAGCCGGTTCTTCTTCGGGACCATAAGGTATATAAGCAATGCAATGTTCGCTGTCAATATAACGAAGAAGTACCAGCAAATCATCCTGAATCAGCTTTTTCCCTGATGAAGCCGGGAACAACAAATCGTCGGAAATATTGTACTCAAAAGCAACCGGTTCAAATCCCTGCCGGTTTTTTATCTTCCCCCAAAATGAAGATTGCTGAACGATATTGGTCGTAACAATATCATGTAAATTTTTATTTTCTATTTTACAGTGCATTATAATTGTTGATTTTTGGCCTGCAAAGGTACTAAGTTTATTGAGGGTAAAAAACTCCATCTATCAGCAAAAAGAAAAGGAGGAAAAAAATGTACAAAATGAGATTCATTTTATTATTGAACTCTGTGTCAGTAAATAAAATCAACCTTTTGGCTTATGAAATGATTACAAAATATAAAATGCACCTGAAAAAAATAAAGCTACAGCTCTTCTCACGGCAACATCATCCAAATTATGCCATTATTCGGTATTATATTTTATCATTATTTTTATTTAGATTGAATTTACGCAATTTAAAATAACAAGTTTCAGCGCGTTGTTGTATTTTGTATCAACGATGGATAAAATACTATTATGCCCTTTTGCAATAAATTAAAAAAATAAAAACTTCAGAGATTACTTAAATACGGCTATCAGCGGCGAGAGGTACTAGCGTCTGACTGAATGGCATTGTTGGGCAGGCCCAAGGTTCTGACAAGAAACTGATAAGAAGTGTCCACGTAATAGCTGCACCAGCTTGCAATACCCAACCACTTGGCCCCGTTTTCAAAAAAGAGCGACCATTGACTCGTTTGCCAAAACAATGACATTGCAGCGTCTATGGCAACAGAAGCCGAGAGGAAACCTAGCGCTAACAACAAAACACCGAAATTCGTTCGCAATATAACCCGCCTAAACGAGATGAGGTAAGCAAATGTGGCAATCCCTAAAGCCGCGAAAACGAATTCCTGGCTCAAACCCAAATACCGAGGAGCTAACCCAATCTCATCATGAAACATAAAAAAATCGTCAAACATGAGATATGCCGACAAAAGGGCGGAGCAAAGAACAAACCAAAACGTATTTTTTGGCTTGACATTGCGGAGAATATACGCTGTAAAACCACATATCGATGCAGCTGCACACCAGAGAAGTATCCCAAGGTTTGAAAGGAATCCCGAAAGAGGGTGAATATTCCCAATGGCTGCAACGTCCCGAGTCATGTTACTAAAACTTACTTGAAAAAATACATACGCCACTACCATTACCAGGAGAACTAATATGGATGGAACAAATGTAATCAACAGTTGCTTTACAGATATCGTCTTCATCAGTTCCTTTAAGGTTATCCTCTTCATTGCTTTAGCTTTAATTTTCTGAATGCTTAACTACCAAACAAACTGCAAATTTACAGCCTTTCACTCTTTATACTTTTATTTAAAAATTGATTCCTGAATTATTATATTAAATATGCTATGGGAACACTGCTATATAATTTTTTTGTTAAATTTCTGTTCAAATATAAAAATAATAATAATTCAAAAATCAAAAAAATATAAGATTTGGTTCACGATCAAATACAATCGCCATAATTCAACGACTAAAAAGAACAACACTTTAATAAAAACAAATTAAAAATCAATAATTTAACAATCTTAGAATTGGAGTTTACTTCTGCTTTTAGCTGCACTCCTCACAAGCCTTGTAAATGCCTTCGAACATGTCCTTTACATCCGAAACGGCAACGGCAGAGAAAGCCAGTCTTAAAATTCCGCTCAGACTGATGGTGCCGATGCTGTATTTTTGGATGAGTAACTGCCGCACCTGCTCGCTGTCGAGCCCTTGGGCAAGTTGAACGCACATAAAGTAACCCGAGTTGAATGGCAGCGCTTTAAAGTATTTCTCGAATTTTCCATCTTTTAACGCCTCTTTCACCGCTTCGTAGCGTTGCTGCATAATCCGGTGTTTTGCCCGTTTCTGTACCCCGTATTCGGCACTGTTGTATGCCGCATACATCAGCGATTGCGAAATATTGGCCGCGTTGGAAATGTTTCCGCGGATGGCGCCGGCCGTTTTGGCTTCAAGGGCTGAATACAATTCGGCATCACCGCCTTTAATTGCGTATGTCATAAATCCCACACGAAAACCCCAAACGTAATCTTCCTTGGTGGCGCCGTCGAGTTTAACGGCCAACACATTTTCGTGCAGATTGGCCAGTGGCGCAAAAATGCTTTCACGGGCAATACCGTCTTCGTAAACCAGTCCGAAATAGGCATCGTCGGTAATGCAAACCAGTTTGTTCCCTTTTTCTGCCGCTTTTTCAATAATTGAAACAATCCCGTTTGCTTCTTCCTGGGTTGGCGTATAACCAGTCGGGTTATTGGGGAAGTTCAGGATTAGAATTTTTTTCCCTGGTTCTCCTTCATTCAATTTGGCTTCGAAAGCTTCCAAATCGAACTGTTCGTTTTTAAACAGGTTGAATTTTACCAGGTTGGCGCTGTAACCGTTGGCCAGGGTGAGATTGTAATTTCCCCAGAACAGACTGGGCACAATCACTTCGTCGCCGGCATCGGCAAACAGGTATCCGGCCATACTGATGCCGTGTGTTAGCGCATTGGTCACCACGGGAAGGCTCAGTTCCGTTTTTCCCAGCGAAGGGTTTTTTTCGTAAATCATACTTTTCCACTTCGAGCGCAGATCAGGCCGCCCGAAACTGGGAGCATACGGAAAAACAAGCGATGGATCGAGGTCGATTTTCGATGCAATGGTTTCAAGTCGCATGGGTGTGCCGTCGTCTTCAATGGCAGCGCCAATGGTGGCATTAATGCGCGTTCCCTTTGCTTCAGCAGTTTGCCCTAAAATACCTTTCTTCGGGAAGAAAATGTTTTTACCCCTTTCGGAAAGCATGTCGTAAACTGCCGGGCTTTTTTGCCGGATAATCTGGTTGAGTTCTTCAGCCTGTGGATTCATAATTTGTATTTTTCTGTTTTTCAATGCAATTTAAAAGAATCTGAAATTCGGATTGCAAGATAGAAAACAACCCTTTAAAAAATTCAGATTGTTGACAAATTGAAGCATTTTTTGATAAAATTCTAACATATTCCATTTGGAAACGTGAATTTGAGAAATATTTGTTATCGTTCAATTATATCAAAAAAACGCTTATTTTAGCTATCAGAACCAAAAATTACCTGAAATGAAAAACTTGAATTTCCCTTTGTTTTTAGTTATTGTGTTAACCTCCGTGCTGTTTTTTTCCTGCGGGAAAGAGAGAAGTAACATTGAGTGGCCCGGCTGGCGTGGTCCAAACCGCGACGGTGTGGTGAAAAATTTTCAGTCGCCGGCAGAATGGCCTGCTGAGTTAACGAAAGTCTGGAGCCAAAAAGTGGGATTGTGCGATGCATCGGCGGCTTTGATGGATGGACAGATTTATCTTCATGTAAAACAAAACGAAAATGAGGTGACATTGTGCCTCGATGCCGGAACCGGCGCCGAAATTTGGAGCACAGTGAATAATGTTTCGCCGGAAGTAACCGGTGGAGCAGCTCCCCATCCCGGCCCGAGAAGTACGCCGTATGTTGCCGGGGGTAAAGTTTACACATTGGGTGTAGGCGGTGCACTTAACTGCATCGATGCCAAAACAGGTGAGGTTATCTGGAAAAACGACGAATATACTGAAGTGCCCGATTTTTTTGTGGGAATGTCTCCGCTGGTAACCGGCAATAAATGTATCGTTCATCTGGGTGGAAAAAACGGCTCGATTGTGGCGTTTGATACCGGCACCGGTGAAAAAATCTGGATAATTGACGGCGAACCGGCTACTTATTCATCTCCGGTTTTGATGAAAATCGGTAACGAACAGGTACTGGCTGTTCAAACCGAAACCGATTTGCTTGGCGTTTCCTTGGATGGAAATGTTTTGTGGCGGATTCCTACACTAGGTGAACGCAGGTTTTACAACTCTTCCACACCAGTGGTTGACGGGCAATCTGTATTTATTGCCGGACAAGGTATTGGAACCAGGTCGTTTAAAATAGAAAAGACCGGTAATGAATACGCCTGGTCGGAAAACTGGCACAATACGGAGCTGGGTGTTTCATTCAATACACCTGTTTTGAAAGACGGTTTTTTGTACGGACATGAAGCCCGGCTGGGAAATTTGTTCTGCATTAACGCTGCAACCGGCGAAACAGCATGGGCAGACTCTGATGCCCATAATCGCTTTTCCTCAACCCTCGATTTGGGTAAAGAGATGCTTTCGCTGACTGGCAGAGGCGATTTGCTTGTTTATGAGCCAAATCAGGAAAAATATGTACAACATGCTAAATATAAAGTTTCTGATACAGATATTTATGCCCATCCGCTTGTTTCGGGGAAAAGAATATATATTAAAGACAAAGAAACATTGACTTGCTGGGAGGTTCAATAAATTTTAAAAGCTTCTTAAAGCGCCAACAATAATAAAGAATCCCATCAGGCCGGCCAAAGCGGTAAGGATTACAAGCAGGTTTTTACCTTTCCTGTCTTTCCATTCAAGAATGAAAGTGGGAACAGCCAATATGCCGGAAAACAGAAAAGCAAAATAGGCAGGTAAAAGTTGGGCAACAAAAGGAATATCTTCCATCGCTTCCTCCTCCATTTCTTCGTTTATGATTTCGGCTGGAGTCAGAAATTCACTGGATGAAAAGCTTCCGTTAAGAATTGAATAAAGGGAAAATATTCCCAAAAGAAAAAATATTACGGGTCCAAGCAGACGGAAGGTTTTTTTGTGTTCCACCCAACCGTAAACGCTTGCAATTATTCCGGCAAATACAAACCATTGGGGCAGGGTATATAATAAAGTGTCCTGATTCATTGTAAATAAATTTGAAACAAAGTTGGTGAAATTTCCTTAATCTGAAAAGCTTTGGAACAAAAGGACTTTTATTTTTAATTTTGTTCTCAGTTAAAATAGAAGTATGGTGAAAAAACTTGAAATCAACCCGAAAGCAAAAGCGCTCATTTTCGATCTGGATGGAACTCTTGCCGACACGATGCCGGTGCATTTTTGGGCCTACAAAAATATTTTAGTGAATTATGGTATCGATTTTACCCCTGAATTATTTGGTACGCTGGCCGGAGTTCCTGCGGTGGGAACCATTCAAAAACTGAATGAACAGTTTGGTGCCAAAATGGATCCCTATAAAATCGGCCATTTCAAAGAGGCCGAGTACGAAAAAATAATGCACAAAATGAAGCCGGTTGATCCAGTTGTTGAACTGGTAAAAAAATATCACGGAAAATTACCAATGGCTGTGGGGACGGGAGGATACAAGCGGCTGGCCTGGAAATCGCTCGAAATACTTGGTCTGGATGACTATTTCGATATTCTGGTTTCGAGCGAAGATGTAACACATCCGAAACCACACCCGGAAACTTTTTTAAAGTGTGCTGAACTACTTGGCGTTGTACCATCAGTATGCCAGGTTTTTGAAGATGGCGATCTGGGAATTCAGGCAGCCAATGCAGCGGGAATGATGTCAACCCTCGTAACAGATTTTTATGAAGTAACCATCGGAAAAGAGATATGATTTCAATGCTAAAACCAATAAAACATGTATTAAGGCAGAATGTGCTTTGCGTTCTTGCAGTTGTTTTGTTTTTAACTTCGTGTGCGCCCTGGCAAAACGCTGCACGGCGAAACATGACTGTTGTTTTTTACAACGTGGAGAACCTGTTCGATATTGAAAATGAGCCTGGAAAAAACGACGGAGAATTTACTCCTGAGGGTGACAAAAACTGGGATATAGTGAAATACCGGAAAAAACTCGCCGATATTGCAAGGGTAATCAGCGGAATTAACGAAGGTGATTTGCCCGAAATTGTGGGTTTGTGTGAAGTGGAAAATGAAAAGGTGCTGCAGGATTTGGTGCGCACCGGTTTGCTTGCCAACGGGAATTACCGGATAGTGCATCACGAAAGCCCAGATTTCAGGGGTATTGATTGTGCTTTGATTTATCGCCCTGACGAATTTCAGGTTGTGGATCATTTTACTGTACCCGTCCGTTTTGAAGATGAACCCGAATACGCAACACGCGATATACTTTATGTAAAAGGCCAGACGTTAAACCGGGAAGAGTTTCATATTTTCGTCAATCACTGGCCATCGCGTATTGGCGGGGTAGCTCAAACCGAGCCTAAACGGGTGAAGGTTGCCCGCACCTTAAAAAGCAAAATCGACTCAGTGATGATTGCCAGCCCCAACGGGCATATCATAGTAATGGGCGACATGAATGATGAACCCGACAACAAAAGCCTGCTGGAACTGCTGGGCGCAAAACCGCCGTCAACTCCCGGTACGCTTTTGGTTAACCTCATGTTTCCGGAGTTTGAGGAGGGTAGAGGATCATACAACTACCGAGGAAGTTGGGATATGCTCGACCATCTGATTGTTTCCCCCGGATTGCTCGATTCAAAAGGCTTCAGTGTTGTTGGAGAAAAGGGATACATTTACCGGGAATCGTGGATGGAATATACCAACAGCCAGGGCGATGTGGTTCCCAACCGCACGTATGGCGGCCCTAATTATTACGGTGGCGTCAGCGACCATTTTCCGGTGTATTTCAGACTGAGAAGATAGCTGTCCTACCACCCCAAATCGTCGCAAACACTTTGACTGAACGTATGATCCACCAGAATCCGGATACGACCGTCGTCCATGCGTTCCGAACGTATTTTTGAACCGCTGGGGTGCAAATAATTTCCGTTGCTGTCAAATTCGGTTACAATCTCTGAATATTCCCAATCGTTTTCCCAAAGGAGTCTGTACTCGTATTTCTGTTTGGGAAGACCGAGCAAATCCACCACGCCGCCTTTCATAACGGTTCCCTGCCAGGGGTTGTCACTGCCTTTTACTATATATTCACCACTGTAAGTTGGTGCTATGGCAATGGTTGGGTTATCGGGACAAAATGCCCTCAACACAATCTGGTACTCTTCATAACCGTCGGCAGGAGAAACCTGCACCTCGTAACTGCCGGAACAAAAGTCGGGAATTTCGAGAGGAGCAATAGGTTTAAACGAAGGATTATTGTTTTTAAATACCAGTTTTACCGCTTTTTGAGGTGTGTTTTCAACCGTAAAGGTTTCCGGGAAGTTCCCTTTAAAACTTACGGTAGTTAAAAGATTATTTTCTTTGTCGAAAACATCGGCATCAATGGAAAAACCTGATTTAACGTTCGAACCAAACGTAATTTTGCTTCCGGTGGAGCAAAGCGGTTCGGTGGATGCTTTTGCTACAGTATAGCTGAAATTCAGATTGTTGTATGTGTTTTCCGTCCCGGTAATAATCCATCTGTCAGTGGAGAAAAGTGCAAAACCAAACAAATCGGGAGCCGGCACTCCGGTCCAGGTACATCGCGAAAGAATTATTCCTCCATTCAGGTCGGTTACTTCGGTATTGTTAACCACAAGTTTTGTGAGCCGGCCGGTTTCGAGTTTCTGGAATAAAACACTTACCGGTTGTCCGTCAATATCTGCCACATTTGTTTCCGGATCGTAACCGGTAAATTTACTGATGGTGATTCTAAGAAAGTTTTCCGGATCGGCCTGCCAGGCAGCAATCAATTCAGACGAAGACTGGAATAACAGGTTTCCGTTCGAATCCTTGAATTTCAAAAAGCTTGCTATTGAAATTTCATATTGAATAGTGTAATGGGTTTCATTAACCTGTGCCGATTTTAACTGCATATTTTTCCATGCTGAAAAAACAAGAGATGTATCACCGTCTCCAAATCCAATGTCGCCGCCATATTCCGTTTCTTCTTCATCCGATACTTTTGACAGCTTTAACTCGATGGTTTTATTACCTTCGTTTTGAAACTGAAATCCTTTGCTTAGCGGGTTATATCCATCGACCTCGGCTGTAACTGCAAATTTAAAGGGCGAATTTTCCGAAATGGCCACATTCGGGTCAATCGTCACCTCAAGCTGTCCCTGGGTTGTCACGAATTCAGGCCGCTTATCTCCTGAAAAAGTGACAATATCGTTTCCATTTTCGCCTGAAAAACGAACCGTTACCGGTGCATCAATCAGCGAACCGTCTTTTGCATCGATTAGTTTTACAGAAATCCGCGTGTCAAAAAAATTAAAATCGAGCAGCAAAAGGTTTATGTCGTCCCCTGTTTCCCTGTCTTTTAAAGGATTGTCGAGGTAACTGCTGCATCCCGAGAGGATGGCAAGCAGAAAAACAAATATCAGGCTTCTCATTGTGGTATTAATATTTGGATTGTTCATTTCAATTAAATTTTGTTGTTCAAGTTAAAAAAGCCGCATGGCAATTGCAAATTTTACCACCGGATAATATTTATAAACCGAAAACTGATTTTCAAGATATTGTTTTTGTCCGTGTGCCGGATCAGCAGTTGGCTGGAGAAGTCCTGTGGCTTCGAGGTTCACTTTCGGTGGTCCGATATAATACATGCCGGTTTCAAAGTTATAGGTTACCAGTTTCTTTTTCCCGAGGAATCTCCGGAATCCGATACCGGCATAAGGGGAAATTTTCAAACCGGGTTCAAACTGCATGCTGAATCCGCCTACTTTGGAGGCCGGAATGGTAATGTCGCCATATTTCATATCGCTGGCGGCAACCCCTTCAAGTTTAGGTTGAAAATCGTTAAAAATTGCTCCGCCTGTCACATATAGCGATTTTGTGTAAAAATAATCAGCCAGCAGAAAAAGTCCGCCGGTTTTATATTCAAATGCAGCATTGTAGGAAATATCGTTTTCGTCGAACTTGAAGTTATAATCCAAACTGAGCGTTTCAACGCCTGTTTTCAAGGTCAGCCGTTCTCCAAACATATATTTTAAGTTGAATCCCAGACCGTTTGTTGAAGCTTGTCCGCCAATAAACAGGCCTTTTGTTTCTGCGTTGGTATTACTTGTTTCTGAGATGTTTTGTGCATAAGCGCTGCTGAAAAACAGGCTGAAAACAAAAATTAATCCAGGAAAAAGTTTGTTATGGTATTTCATTTATGTATGAATTTTTCACAAAAACTAATGCAAATTTATGATTTATATAATTCCATAACGGTTGAAATTTTAAAATAATGTTTAAGTCTTTAATTTTCAGCATTTGAATAGTTAAAATATCAGTAAAACGGAAGTGCGTTTTCAGGAAAAAAGAAAGGAATAAGCTTTTTTCTGAAACTGTTCATTAGTTTTGCACCATGCAATTTAAAGTGGTTTCAGATTACCAGCCTACCGGCGATCAGCCTGAAGCTATTCGCCAGCTTGTTGAAGGTTTGAACAACGGAGAACGTTTTCAAACCTTGCTGGGTGTTACCGGCTCGGGAAAAACTTTTACTATGGCCAATGTGATTGAAAGAGTGCAGCGGCCTACTTTAATACTGAGCCACAACAAAACTCTGGCCGCCCAGTTGTATGGTGAAATGAAGCAGTTTTTCCCTGAAAATGCCGTGGAGTATTTTGTTTCGTATTACGATTATTACCAGCCGGAAGCCTATTTGCCCACTACGGACACCTACATTGAAAAAGACCTTTCCATTAACCAGGATATTGAAAAGCTGCGACTAAGTGCTACTTCGTCCTTGCTTTCGGGCAGGCGCGATGTAGTTGTGGTTTCGTCGGTTTCATGTTTGTATGGCATTGGGAATCCGGAAGATTTTCATGCCAATGTAACTGAACTGAAATTGGGACAAAAAGTGGCCCGGAATGCCATGCTGCGTCAACTGGTTGATGCCCTTTATTCCCGCAGCGAGGTGGATTTTCAGCGGGGAAATTTCAGGGTAAAAGGCGATACAGTGGACATTTACCCGGCCTATGCCGACACCGCCATTCGTGTGGTTTTCTGGGGCGACGAAATTGAAGAAATTTCTGGTTTTGATCCGCTTACAGGGCAAACCATTCAGCAAATGGATGAAACGGTTGTTTACCCGGCCAACATTTTTGTTACCACCAAATCGCGTATGCAATCGGCCATCCGGCACATTCAGGACGATTTGGTTGCGCAGATTCAGTATTTTAAGGAAATTGGCAAACATCAGGAAGCCAAACGCATTGAGGAGCGGGTGGAATACGATATGGAAATGATGCGCGAACTGGGCTACTGTCCGGGTATTGAAAACTACTCCCGCTATTTCGACGGGCGCAAACCAGGAACCCGGCCTTTCTGCTTGCTCGATTATTTCCCGGGCGATTTTCTGGCAATTTTAGATGAAAGCCACGTAACTATTCCACAAATAAGGGCAATGTACGGTGGTGACAATTCGCGCAAAGTAACGCTGGTGGAATACGGCTTCCGGCTTCCGGCAGCCATCGACAACCGGCCGTTAAAGTTTGAAGAGTTTGAAAATCTGGTGAACCAGGTGGTTTATGTGAGCGCTACTCCGGCAGATTACGAACTGGCCAAATGCGAAGGCGTTGTGGTAGAGCAAATTATCCGGCCAACCGGACTACTGGATCCTATTATTGACGTGCGGCCCAGTGCCAACCAGATTGACGATTTGATGCACGAAATTAACCTGCGAACCGAAAAAAATGAGCGGGTGCTGGTTACCACACTTACCAAACGTATGGCCGAAGAATTGTCGAAATACCTGCTGAATATGGGAGTAAAAACGCGTTACATTCATTCGGATGTGGATACGATGGAGCGCGTGGAAATTATGGAACAATTGCGTAGAGGAATATTCGATGTATTAGTAGGAATTAACCTGTTGCGCGAAGGCCTTGATTTACCTGAAGTTTCACTGGTGGCCATTTTGGATGCTGACAAAGAAGGTTTTTTAAGGTCGGAACGTTCGCTAACCCAAACGGCTGGCCGCGCTGCCCGAAACCTCAACGGAATGGTCATTATGTATGCCGACAAAATTACGGATTCCATGCAGCGCACCATCGACTCCACCAACTACCGCCGCGAAAAGCAGTTGAAATTTAATGAGGAAAACAACATTACACCCACTCAAATTGTAAAACCTACCCGCGAAATTATTGGATACGAATTCCGTGGAGGCAAAAAACCGGTGGAATACGGAGAATCCGGACTGCCCGATGTGGCTGCCGACCCGGTGGTGCAGTATATGAGTGTGAACGGTCTGGAAAAAGCCATTGAAAAACTGAAAAAGCAAATGAAAGCGGCTGCCAAAGAACTCGATTTTATTGAAGCTGCACGCCTTCGCGACGAAATGTTTGCATTTGAAAGATTATTGAAGGAAAAGAAAAGTATTTCAACCACTGAATAAAATGTATTTTTGCATCCGAAACATAAAAGTTGAAAATGAAGGGGAATCTCAATCAAATATTCATAAAGATTAAGGAGGTAATTTTTGAACCCGTCAGTTTCTGGGAAAAGCAAAAGGAAGGGAAAAACCAAAATCAACAAACTTTTTCAGGTTATTTTTTGCCTTTGCTTGTTTTGGTTTTTCTGGCTGTTTTTTTCAGTGAACTTATTCGCGGTTCCAGATTTTATCTGGATTTTCCTTTGATGAAAGCCAGCCGCGAGGTAATGCTGTTTCTTTTGCAATATGTTATTTCCGTTTTTCTTACCAACGAATTGATGAAAGCGTTTGGCGGGGAAAGGAGCTTTTTTATTGCCCGCAAACTGATTATTTATTCCCTCACACCATTTTTGCTGGTTTCTTCAATTACGGGAATGTTCCCTTTTTTGTATGTTTTGGATGTACTTGGGTTATATGGTTTTTACATATTTTGGATTGGGGTAAAAACGTTATTGGAATTCCCGGAAAGAAAACAAACAAGTTATATTTTGGTTACTACTATGGCTAATTTTTTTGTCTTTAGCTTTTTGAGTATTTTTCTGTCGAAATTATTAACCGCATTTTTGTAAAGGTATTATTTAGATATCAATGCTGATAACTTTATACTTTTGCCGAATGCATCTCAATGGGAAAACAAGGAAACTTTTAAAAGGAAACTTTAAGCAAGGAACTTTAAACTTTAAACTACATTTTGTGGCACATCCGAAAGCAAATATCAATATAAGGAATAAAAAGGCAACGTTTGAATACGAACTGATTGAGAAGTTTGTGGCTGGCATGCAACTGGTTGGAACTGAAATAAAATCCATTCGCAACGGAAAAGTGAGCATGAATGACGCTTACTGCCAGTTTTATGGGGGAGAACTGTATGCCAAAAACATTCATATTTCGGAATATGAAATGGGAACACACAATAACCACGAAGCCAAACGCGACCGCAAGTTGTTGCTCACGAAAAAGGAACTGGATAAACTGGATCGTAAACTGAAAGAATCGGGACTTACCATTGTGCCCACACGCCTTTTTATTAATGATCGTGGCCTGGCCAAGCTGGAAATTGCACTGGCACGCGGAAAAAAAGTTTACGATAAACGAGAAACATTGAAGCAAAAAGATTCAAATCGCGAAATGGACAGGATGATGAAGTTTTAGGCATTGGTCAATGGTCACTGGTCAATGGACTTCGGACTTCCGTCTTCTGTCTTCCGTCTTCCCCCTAAACCACCTCCATATTTTCCATTGGAATTATTTTGTCGCCTTTGTATTTCAGCAGCAGATTGGCCACAGCAAGGGTATCTTTTTCGCAGTAACGCACAATCCGGTCAATGTCGTTTTCTTCCCAGTAAATGCGCGCTACCTGGCTGCCATCAATGTCGTCTTTAGGAGTGGGAATATTAAATAACTCGCACAACAGCGACAACGAAGTGTAGTGTTTGTAATCGCCAAATTTCCATAACTGAAGCGTGTCTATCAACAGGTCTCTTATTTCCCAGGGTTTGGCGCCGGCAATGTTGAGGATTTTGGGTAATTTTAAATTGTTTACCAATGCCCGTCGGGCAATATACGGAAAATCGAACTCCTGGCCGTTATGGGCGCAAAGCCTGCGTTTTCCTTTTCGAGAAAAAGCATCCAGCGCGTTGAAAAAGTTCCGAATCAGCTTTTTTTCATCTTCATCGTAAAACGACTTGACCCTGAAGAAAAGTTCCCCTTGTTTCTGAAAAACATAACCAACTGAAATGCAAATAATTCGTCCAAATTCGGCATAAATACCGGCCCTGTCGTAAAGTACTTCTGCCGGTTCGTCGTTGTTAATCTGGAACTGCATTTTATGTTCCCACAACTGTTTCCATTTTTCATTCAGATCGTTGTATTCCGGAGCCAGCGGTACGGTTTCGATATCGATGAAAAGAACTTCTTCAATGTTCAGATTATGCAACATTTAGTATTGTTTTAAGGTGTGGTTGATGTGATTTGTTAAAATATTAATGGCTACCTGGTTCATGCCGCCTTGCGGAATGATGATGTCGGCAAAACGTTTGGTCGGTTCAATAAACTGCAAATGGCTTGGCCTCACGGTTTTTTCATAGCGGTCGAGCACCTGGTTTATATTGCGGCCACGTTCGTTAATATCGCGGCGAATAACACGCGAAAGCCGAAGGTCCGAATCGCAGTCCACATAAACTTTAATGTCCATCAGGTCGCGCAGGCGTTTGTTGGTCAGGCACAAAATACCTTCCACAATAAGCACTTCCCGGGGCTCAACACGCCGGGTTTCGGATTGCCGGAGACAGGAGATAAAAGAATAAACCGGTTCTTCCACTGCTACTCCGTTTGTCAGTTTTTTTACATGGTCAATAAGCAGGTCAAACTCAACCGAATCGGGATGATCGAAGTTTTTTGCGCGGCGTTCTTCCAGGCTCAGGTGTCCATTGTCTAAATAATACGAATCCTGCGAAAGAAGGGCAACTTCGTTCTCCGAAAACTGTTCAATAATTTTTTGTACTACGGTGGTTTTACCTGAACCGGTCCCTCCTGCTATCCCGATTATCAGCATTTTTTCTATTTAGTTTATCGTTAATATTGAATGAAATTAAAATTTATGCACCAGTTCCTGCTCTAAATTAGCTAATTTTGCAGCCGGAAAACGAAGGTACAAAAATTCATTGCTTTATGGTAAATCACATCGTACTTTTTAAACTAAAAGAATATCCGGCAGATGAAAAGACAGCAATTATTGCCGAACTGAAACAAATGCTTGAAGGTCTCCAGCACAAAATTTCCGAAGTAAGATTTATTGAGGTTGGCACAAACTACGAACCTGAGGCAAAAAGTTTCGATATCGCCCTGATTTCTCATTTCGAATCAATTGACGATTTGGATGCTTATCGGGTACATCCTCAGCATTTGAAGGTGGTTGAACGAATTAAAGAAACAACGATTGAGCGTGCCGCAGTAGATTTCTTTTTTTAAGTTCTGAATGAAAGGAAATCAATCACTGGTCACTGGTCATTTTTCGTTGGTTCCGAATTTTATATATAGTCACTAATAATTAAACAATTAAGTTATGTCCGGTTTGTATCCGTTAAAATTTAAGCCGATTTTCCTCGAAAAAATATGGGGCGGAAACCGCATCAAAACCGTCCTGGGCAAAGATTTTGGCAACCTGCCCAATTGTGGCGAAAGCTGGGAGTTGTCAGCCGTTGAAGGTAATGTATCCATGGTGAAAAACGGTTTTTTGAAGGGCAATTACCTGGACGAACTCATTGAAGTATATATGGGCGATTTGGTGGGAGAAAAGGTATATCAAAAATTTGGAATCGAATTTCCGTTGCTGTTTAAATTTATTGATGCCAACGACGACCTTTCTGTTCAGGTACATCCCAATGACGAACTATCAAAAAAGCGTCATAACGCTTATGGCAAAACCGAAATGTGGTATGTCATTCATGCCGAAAAAGGCGCTCTTATTAATTCAGGATTTAACCGGCAACTAACCCGCGAACAATATCTCGAATTTGTTGAAAATGGAAGGTTGAATGAAATACTTCATTACGATAAAACATTTCCCGGAGATGTCTTTTTTATACCTGCCGGTAGAGTTCATGCCATTGGCAAAGGTGTTTTACTGGCCGAAATTCAGCAAACATCAGATGTAACCTACCGCATTTATGATTACAACAGGAAAGATGCACAGGGTAACCTCCGTGAACTGCATAACGACCTGGCACCGGATGCCATCGATTTTTCATACAGCGATGATAACAAAACGAAATACACCATTGAAAAAAACAAATCCTCTGAAATTGTAAGCTGTGAATACTTTACCACCAACCTGCTTCAATTTTCAGAACCTGTGGAAAAAGATTATCACCAGATCGATTCCTTTATTGTTTATATGAATCTTGAAGGAAAATTTGTCATTAATTATGACGACGGGGAAGAAATCATTGAAAAAGGAGAAACGGTTTTGATTCCGGCAAGTCTCGAAGTCTTCAGTCTGAAGCCTTTGACTGAGCAGGCAAAAACGCTGGAGGTTTATATTAAAAACTAATTTTTCACCTGTGCCGAAATTTTGTGAAATTTAATCTGAAAATAGTTTCTTATGGAGATAAAAGACGCCCGTTTTATAATAAGTAACACTGATGTAAAAAAGTGTCCCCGGCCCGATAAACCGGAGTATGCTTTTATCGGGCGTTCAAATGTGGGCAAATCTTCACTGATTAATATGCTTACCCGGCGCAAGTCACTGGCGAAAATTTCCGGGAAACCGGGAAAAACCCGTTTAATAAACCATTTTCTTATCAACGATGAATGGTATTTGGTTGATTTACCCGGCTACGGTTATGCAAAAATTGGGAAAACTGAACGGGAAAAATGGGAAAAATCGTTTCGCAATTATATTTTGAAACGCGAAAACCTCTATTGTCTTTTTGTTTTAATCGATTCGCGGCATGAACCGCAACCCATCGATTTGGAATTCATGGAATGGCTTGGTTTGAGCCAGATTCCTTTTGCCATCATATTCACTAAAACCGATAAACTTAAACCCGGAGAACTGGAAAAAAATATTGAAAATTATAAAGTAAAAATGCTTGAACAATGGGAAACCATGCCTCCCTGGCTTTTGTCGTCTGCCGCAACCGGCGAAGGGCGCGAACAAATCCTTCAGTACATCCAGAACATTAATCAAACAGCCAGGGAAAAGTGATTCGGAAAAAACGATTTAATTCAGTATTTCATAGTAAAAAAAGTGGGAAAGCATTAACTTTACAGCGTTTCCGAAACGAAAACAAAAACAGCATACCGATGGGAAGTAAAAATCATCCGTTAAAAATTTTTACCTGCAGGGCTGCCAGGCATCTGACAGAAAAAATATGCGACAGTCTTGATTTGGATTTGGGTTTGTCGTCGTGTCCGGTATTTTCCGATGGCGAGTTTGAACCCTGTTACGAGGAAACCATTCGGGGTTCTCATGTATTTATAGTTCAGTCAACTCCGCCGCCCGCAGAAAATCTGCTTGAACTGCTGCTGATGATCGATGCAGCCAAACGGGCCAGCGCCGCCCATGTGATTGCGGTAATTCCTTATTTCGGGTATGCCCGGCAAGACCGCAAAGACAAACCACGCGTGTCGATAGGCGCCAAACTTATGGCCGATTTGCTGTCAGCAGCAGGCGTTGACCGTGTTATTACCATGGATTTGCACGCCGACCAGATTCAGGGATTTTTTGATGTGCCCGTTGATCACCTCTATGCTTCGGCTCTTTTTATTCCTTACATCAGTAAAATGGGCCTCGAAAATATTACCATTGCCTCGCCCGACGTGGGCGGTACCAAAAGGGCCAATACCTACGCCCGGATGCTGCAAACCGATATGGTAATTTGCCACAAAACCCGGGCAAAAGCCAATGTGGTAAACAATATGACTGTTATTGGAGACGTGAAAGGGAAGGATGTAATTATTGTTGACGATATGATTGACACTGCCGGTACAATTACCAAAGCAGCAAATCTGATGAAAAAAGAAGGTGCCCTCAGTGTGCGGGCATTTGCAGCACATGGCGTTTTATCCGGGCCCGCTGTGGAAAGAATTGAACGTTCTGCTCTTGAGGAGGTATATTTTACAGATTCCCTTGAGCCAAAAACAGACAGTTCGAAGATAAAATATATAACAACAGCCGACGCTTTTGGTGAAGCTATCCGGCGTGTTTATAAAAATCAGTCAATAAGTTCGTTATATTACCGCTAATTCTTATCTTTGCACCGCTTTTCCAAAAAGCAGGAGCATTTGGGGTGAATTAAAATCGTATTTATCTCATTTTTATTGAGTTTGATTTTGTTCACTTTTAATTATGCATGCTGTTTACTTCGCTCCCGATAATTATCGGGACTGGCGGAAAGGACTGAGTACCATAATTATTAACGTTAAAAATTTAAAATGAAATCATTAAAAATTGTAGGCCAGAAAAGAGAAGGCCTCGGAAAAAAAGACGCAAAAAAACTGCGCGAACAGGGCCTGGTTCCCGGAGTTTTGTACGGAAAAGATGAAGTAACGCACCTTGCAGTTCCATTCAGCGATATAAGGCCGTTTGTTTACACGCCAAACGTTTTCCTGATCGATCTCGAAATCGACGGTGAAGTTTACAAAGCTATGATTCAGGATGTGCAGTGGCACCCGGTTGAAGAACAAATTTTGCACATTGATTTTCTGAAAATTGAAGAAGACAAACCGATGAAAATTGGTGTCCCGGTTAAACTGGTTGGAACGGCCAAAGGTATAAAAGCCGGTGGTAAACTGAAAATAAATATGCGAAAGCTCCGTGTGAAAGCACTTGCTGCCAATTTACCCGATGCCATTGAAATTGATGTTACCAAACTTGCAATTGGCGACAGTATTAAAGTTGGACAACTTCAGCGCGAGAACCTGGAATTCCTTGATAATAAATCGAATCTGATAGTTGGTGTTGTTTCCACAAGGGTAGCCAAATCGGCCATGATGCTTCCGGAAGATGAGGAAGAAGAAGGTGCTGAAGGTGAAGAAAGTGGTAGTGAAGGCGGCGCAGAAACTTCTGAAGCAGCCGAATCATCAGAACAATAAAAATGAAATGATGTGAAGTATTTAATTGCAGGGCTGGGAAACATTGGCCCGGAATACAAGAATACACGTCACAACATTGGATTTCAGATATTGGACGCTCTCGCCGGAGCGTCCAATATTGCTTTTAGCAATAAGCGTTACGGATTTGTGGCTGAGTATAAATTCAAGGGGCGCACTTTTTTGCTTCTCAAACCCACCACTTATGTAAATTTGAGTGGTCGTGCTGTAAATTACTGGCTGCAAAAAGAAAATATCACGATAGAAAACCTGCTTGTGCTTGTTGATGATTTGGCCCTGCCATTTGGAACATTACGTGTTAAAGCCAAGGGCAATCACGGAGGGCACAATGGATTAAGGAACATTTCCGAAGTGCTTGGACGAAACGATTTTGCCCGGTTGCGTTTTGGAATAGACGACCGTTTTCACCCTGGATTTCAGGTGGATTATGTGCTGAGTGAGTGGACTCGCGAGGAACAGGAACAGCTTCCGGAAAAAATTGAAACCTGTATAGAAATTATTCAGAGTTTTGGAACCAATGGCGTGGAACGAACCATGAACTTTTTCAACAAAAAGAAGTAATATGACCGAAGGTGTGAGGATAGACAAATGGCTTTGGGCAGTGCGGTTATTTAAAACACGCAGCCAGGCAACCGAAGCATGCAAAAAAGGCCGGGTTGAAATAGGTGATTTGCCGGTAAAACCCTCGCGCGAAGTGCATCCAGGAGAAGTGGTTAAAGTGCGAAAACCCCCGCTAACCCGAAGTTTTAAGGTGCTTGCTTTAGCCGAAAAACGCATGTCGGCCAAGTTGGCAGCAGGTTATGCGGAAGATGTAACACCACCCGAAGAACTGGAAATTCTGGATATACAAAAACAGATGAACTGGATTTCGCGCGAACGGGGAGCCGGGCGGCCTACCAAAAAAGACCGCCGTGAACTCGATAATTTTTTTGATCTTTAGCCAGAAAGAACTAAATTACATTTTCTTTCCATCATTCTTTGAACCGATTATCCATTTAATAAAAAAACGATGCTGGTTGCACAACAAAAACGAAAAGAGAATCTGGCCGAATACATTTTGTACCTCTATCAGGTGGAAGATTTAATCCGCGCATTTCACCTTGATATGGATCTTATTAATGAGAATTTGGTTGCAAGATATCAGGCTGAAAAGGAAAAAAAACAGGAGATTTCAGACTGGTATAATAACCTGGTGAAAATGATGGAAAAGGAAGGAAAACAAAAGAGCGGGCATCTGCAATTTCTGATAAACCAGGTAAACGAGCTTTATGAAATTCATTTGCGTTTGATGCAAACCGAAGCAGAACCAGTATATGTTTCAGTTTATAAGGCTGTTGCAGGGCTGATTAATGAACTGAAACAAAAAAATTCTGCTGCAGAAAACGATGTGCAGGTTGCCATTGATGGGGTTTATGGATATTTGTTATTAAAAATTCAGAGGAAGGAAATTACACCCGAAACCACAGAAGCTATAAAAAGATTAAGCCAGTGGCTTTCGCATTTGTCCAAACTTTTCAGAGATTTTGAATCGGGCGATTTAGAAATCTAATTCATCTTTTGACAGGAAAACTGTTTTTTCTTCATTCGTTGGAACTCTGCATACCGTTTTTTTTCCGAACCAGTGGTAACGGTTTCGGGCAATCCACCGGTAAATAGAATTTCTCCAGGTAGCCGGCGCCATTTTAAAAGCCATTGCCCATTTCCACGGTGCGGGTAATAGCCGGGCAATTTCAAGCGCTGCATCCGATTCATAAAATGCTATTCCTTTTAGAATTAAAACCACCGAATCAATTTCATCAGGGATGGACAATTTTTTTTTGACTACCTGGCCTGTTTCAGATTGAAGTGCCGCAAACCGGAATTGTTTTTTTTTATCCCTTTTCAGAATAAAATCCACTGTTCGGTTGCATAAATTGCAAACGCCGTCGAAAAGCACAATCGGATATTTATTCATGGATAACAATTATTTGCTGCCGTCGGGAATATGCCCGCGCTGTTCTTCGCCTCTGGAATAAAAACGTGTTGTTGGGTAAGCAAACTGAATGTCGTTGTGGTCGCGGAACTGGTTCAAAATATCCTGCCAGATTTCATTTTCAGATCCTCTTCGCCTGCGTGGATTACATAGATACCGGACAGTGAGCTGAATACCAAAATCCTTCACGGCAGTGTAAACATAAGGAGTCAGGTGCGTATAATGAATCATAAAATTTTTACTGGCTTCAAAAATTTCTTTTTCGGCAGCCCTGTCAATGTTTTCGGCGCGGCTGTTCACAATATCCTGTAAAATGGTTTTTGCTTTTTCCCAGTTGCTCTCAAAAGTAACTCGAACCTGCATTTCATTCCAGATATAATCGAAGCCGGTGGTGTAATTTATTTGCGGCTCTGTAAAAACTTTTCCGTTTGGAAGGTGGATAATCCGGCCTGTACTTTGGTCGGCATCTACCCAATTTCCTATTTCAAGAATAGTAAACTGAAAAAGGCGAACGTCAATTACATCTCCTGCATGATCGCCAATTTGAATGCGATCGCCCACCACAAAAGGATGCCGGAAAACAATAAAAAACCAGCCGGCAAGATTTGTAAGCGGGTCTTTTAACGCAATGGCCAAACCCGCTGAAAATAATCCCAGAAAGGCCCCGAACTGCCTGAAAGCCTGAACCCAGACACTTCCAACCAAAACCATTCCTAAAAAAGGAAAAATAAACGACAGAGTTCTTTTCCACTGGTAACGGGTTTTTACATTTTTGGTTTGCCTCCAAACAATGCGCAAAACAATCAGTTTCAGAAAGTACAGAAAGAAAATAATTCCCAGTGAAAGTATAATTTTCCCGAGAATATCCGGGGATAAACCAGTTGTTTCAGCCAAATATTCGTGAATGATTTCCATTGAATTTTAGTTACTGGCAGGGAAATTACAAAATTTTCCGGCAATCACGAAGCATTGCTGATTTGTTTTAATGCCTCTTCTGCCGGAGTTGGTTTTATATTGAACACCGTTTCAAATTTCGAACTGTCGAATTCGTAATCCCTATCGTACTGGTAGAGCATTTCCTTCATTTCGCGCATGAGCGGGCTAAACAGGCCCAGCACACCAATTAGCGGTTTACTAACCACCATGGTTCCGGGGTTTACGCCCAGTTCGCGAGCTGTTAGTTCAATCCAATCCTGCATGGTTTGTGCCGGAGCAGTTGGCAAATGCCATACCTGTCCGCAGGCGTTTTCTGTATTTCCCAAAAGGGCCGTAGCTTTTGCCGCATCGGGTGTAAACGTAAAATTGTGTTTGTATTTCAGGGAACAGAACCAATTTGCTTTTTTACCCGATTTCAGGTTTTTTACCACGGCCTCATTAAACATACTGTTTTTGATGCCTGGTCCGTAAAAATCGGCCGCACGGGCTATCAGCGCATTTAACTTTCCGGTTTCTGCTTCGTGCATCAGCATTTGGGCAATTTGTGCCCGCACCTTGCCTTTTTTTGATGGCGGATTCACCTCGGTCTCCTCTATCATCGGACTCAGATTTTCTGCATCGTAAAGGTACATGTTATCGAAAAACACCAGTTTGCAGCGGTGCTTTTTGCAAGCCGAAATCACATTCCGCATGATTAACGGCCATTGCTGTTTCCATGTTTTCAGGCGGTAAGGCAACCCGGCAACGAGATAAGCCACCTTAGCTCCTTCAATGGCTTTTTCAACAAATTGTCCGTCGGTTAAATCGCCGGGAAACAATTCATCGTTTTCATTAATTTTTTGCGGATAGCGGCTCACTAGTCTCACCTTCGGTGTATAATTTTTCAGTTCTTTTGCCAAATCTTTCCCAATGGCCCCTCCTGCACCTAAAATTACCTGCATATTATTCATTATTTATAACCAGTTTTTTCGCTTAAAATAAAATAACATTACAACTGCAATTCCTATCATAATTCCCCACATAATGAAATAACTGAACCTGAAATGTAATTCCGGAAGATAATCGAAATTGGTGCCGTAAACTCCGGCAATAAATGTCAGCGGGATGAAAATGGCAGCAAAAATGGTAAGCACCTTCATCACCTCGTTGGTACGGCTGGCCACGTTCGAATGATAAATACTCAGGTAATCATTCGCCATATTGTGGTAAATTTCAATAGCTTCCAGTGCTTGTGTGGCAAGGTCATTCAGGTCTTTCAAAAAGCTGACCGTTTTTTTATGAATGAGATTTGATTCGGATTTGTTTACCGAAAGCATGATTTCTTTTAAAGGGAAAATTGATTTCCGAAGAAACCCGATGTTGGTTTTTAACCGGTAAATTTTTTCGAGCGTCGGTTTTTCCGAATGATGAAGCACTTCTTCTTCCATTCCTTCCAAAACGGTTCCCAGACTTTCAATGCTGTGAATATACCCGTCAACCAGGGTGTCGATGAGTGCATAGGCCAGGTAATCGGCGCCGGAGTTTCTTATCCGGCCGCGCCCGTTACGAATACGTTCGCGCACCGAATCAAAATAGTGTGCCGGTTTTTCCTGGAAGGTAATAACGGTATTTGTGCTTAACACAATTGAAACCTGGTCTCCGGTAATTTTGCCCGTATCTGTCTGATAGTTCAGAATTTTTAAAAAGAAAGTTATGTTTTTGTCGTTCTCCACCACTTTGGGGCGCTGGTCGGTATTCACAATATCCTCCAGCTCAAGCGGATGAATGGAAAACCGCTCTCCTGCTTTTGCAATGAGTTCTGTTTCCTGCAACCCGTAAATATTCACCCAAAGTATTGAACCCTCCGGCACTGTTTCAGGGATTTCACTTAGGCTTTCCACCTGTTTTTCTTCCAATGTCTCTTTGTTGTAAATCATCAGGTGAATTTCAGACTTCTCCATTTTCAGGTTCCCGATAAAAATCAGAGAACCCGGCGTGGCGCCATGTGATTTTTTCCTGCTCTTTATAAATCTTGCCATTATTCAATGCTTTTCTGTTCTTTTGAATGAACAAAAAGAATAGTTCCCAGTTCATTGTAACCTTCAAACAGTTTTTCCTTCTCTCTTTTAACGAGTTCCCCACGGATTCCAATCAGGGTAATACCAGAGTTCCCCGAGTGTTCATTGATGATGGCTTTTGATGAAACATTCGGCGGCTGAACAAGTAACCTGATATTTTTAGCTGTTATGGGCAATCTGCCCGATAGCACCAGTTCGTCCATGGCCTTCCTTGTTTTTTCTTCCTCTCCGGGCCGGCAAATGTTAAAAATCTGAATGTGCCCTTTTTTCCAATCAGGATGCCCCGAAATGATGAAGCCCAGCAGAATCATCAGGTTGGCGTTTTCGGTATCCATCGAATTTATCCACACATGAATTCCTTTTCGGTAAGAAATCTCCAAATGACTGCTTGCCAAAATGCAGATGTCGAAATCGCCTGAATTTACAAGTGCAAAATTGTCGATAATTTCTGCCAGATTCGCAGGGTTTTCCTTGTCGTATTCAAAAATAACCATGTTGTTTTCCATACCGGCAATGCCGGGTATTTGAATGGCCTGGGCAATGGCCGAGGTGTTGGATGGCGATATCAGCGTATCGATATATACATGATTATCAATATTATAAACATGGTCAATGAGTTTGGTAAGTTCCTGCCTGGCTTGTTCGGCAGTTGTTTTTGAATAATAGCCAACAATATGATGCAAATAGGTTCCGAATCCGTATTTGTAGGAAATCCAGTTCAGCAGCCTGAAAGCTTTATCGCGTTTAAACGAGTCTTTGGAAATACATATCGCACTTGGGCGCCACTCCTTATGTTCTTTTTTACTTTGTTTTTTCTGAATCATCACCTGCAAATTCCGGTTCAACTGAAAGAGGGCGTTGGCGAAAATGGAGGCAAAACCTTTTCGTGTTTTGTGGTAATGGTCAATATACAAATAAATGGCAGCAATAAGTCCGAAAGCAAGGAGGGCATACGAGGTACTGATTTTAAACATCACCCAAACGGCCACTACAAATCCGGTGAGCGAAATGTACCACCGCGATTTGAATGAAGGCCGGTATGACGGCGAAGACCCAAAATGGTTCAAAAACGAAATAAGGCACAGCGAGCCATAAGTTACCATAAAAAACATGGAGATGATGGATGCCACTGCGTTTACATCGCCCAGCGCCACAAACACGAAGGCAATGATGCAGGTGACCAGCGATGCATTTACAGGCTCATTGTCGCCCGATCGGCCTTTTGAAAGCCAGTAGTTGATTTTTATAGAGGGAAATGCCCGGTCGAGCGCCAGTGCCTGAAGGGTGCGCGGTGCAACCATTACCGAACCCAAAGCTGACGATATGGTGGAGGCTGCCAGTCCCAACGGTACAACTATAGCGCCACCCAGGGCAATGCGTGCCATAATCAGTTGGTGCTCCAAAAGGTCGTCGATGGGTACCGACAAGGCCAGCTTATAAACCACAAAAAAGTAAATAATCATACCTGAAAAGGTGGCTAGGGTGGTTCCGAGCGGAATGGATTTCGACGGTTTTTTTAAATCGCCCGAAAGCCCTACTCCGGCAGTCATGCCTGTGAAAGCTGGGAAAATAATGGCAAATACCACGAAAAAGTCCTGTGGGTTTCGCAACTGTGCATTGGCCAGGTTAAATGTAGATTCGTCGGCATGGCCTGTGCTTCCCAAAAAAAACATAATGATGGAAATAAACAGGATGGCAACAACAAAATAGAGTGCTTTCACACCAAGGTTGGCGCCTTTTTTAATGATTAATACAGCCAGACCGGCCATTACAGGCAAACTGATGGCCTGTCGCGGCAGCACAAAACCAAATTTCTCAACAATAAAATTAAACAGGAACTCGAATGCCTCTGTGAAAGCGATTACATAAAAAGCTACACTAATGGCCTGCGAAAAGAAGAGGGCAATCCCAATGGTGGCGCCAATGTTGAGTCCAAACGAACGTGAAATGATAAAATACTCTCCGCCGCCTTCAACCCGCTTGTTGGTGGCAATTTCAGAAATGGCGAGCGCCGTGGGAATGGTTACGAGGTGCCCCAGCAAAATGATCAGGATGACACCCCAAAAACCCAGTGTTCCAACGGCAAAGCCAAACCGCAAAAAAAGAATTGCGCCCAGAATGGTAGAAATGGCTGTGAAAAAAACAGGTGCAGTACCGAATTTTTTTGAATTTGTGCTCATATTTAGAACCGGTTAATTTTTGCCGAAAGATATAAAATGCAGTGAGAAAAAGAAATTTTTGCATAAATACCGGGGCCATTGAGTGAAAATAAATCCGTTTTCCGGTTTTGTGATCGGGCTAATACCGCACCCTTTTGGCATATCCTTTATCAACCAGTTCATCATTTAAGGTCGTTTCATTGTCGGCAAAAGTGATGGTGCCAACATAACGTCCGTATTTTTCAGTAACTTTTTCTGTTTCCACAATTACTTTATTGTTGTTGGCGGCTAACCGGGCCTCTACAAATTCTTTGACTTCCACCCCTTTTTTGTATTCTTCCGAATTTTTTTTGACGCTGAAAATTTCAGGCGTATCAATCCCTGTCAGCCTGATGCGCTGATGGGTGGTAATTTTAAATCCCAGGTCGATTGTCAGGTCAATGGTGTCTCCGTCAACCACGCGTTCAACTGTTGCTTTGTATTGGTACATATTATTCTGTTTTAAGATGGATAAATTTACTACATTTGAGGATACGATAATCCAAATTTCAGAAAAATGAAGCGTGAAGAATACCGGGAAAAGGCAAAAAAGGGGATTGATGAACTTTTTGCTAAAATTGAAGAGTTGGAAGCGAAAAGTGGGGATCTAAAAGAAAAATCAAAGGCCAAATACAAAGAAATTATGGCTGAAATAAAAGAGATTGAGGCCGAACTGGAAGCCAGGTACAAAAAGATGGAAGAGTCGGGCGACGGTAAGTGGGCCGAAGCCAAAGAAGCTTTTTCAAAAAGTGCGGAATCGTTTAAAGAAGCTTTTCTGCATTTGGCTTCTTTGTTTAAAAGCCAAACGTCAGCAGAAAAAAATGACAAGGCCGAATAGGAAACATTTTCTTACATCGTGGTTCGGTGAACAACGTTGCTAAAAATAAATCGGCCATTAAATGCAATAAATGCTAAAGCCTGTCAAAACATGGAGAAAGTTAACCAATGGGCTGAAAAACAGGTGAAAAAAGAAAATATATTTATTCTGAGCTTCAAACTGAAAATAATTGGCAAACTTTAAACTTTGAACCCGAATCGTTGAACTCCCAACTGTTTTATCTATATTATAACCTGTAATTTTGATTATATTTCAGTCAGAATGAACAACAAAAAAATACAGCAAAAGTTGGATATTCTTGCCGATGCGGCCAAGTATGACGTGTCGTGTGCTTCCAGCGGCAGCAACCGGAGAAATGCCACAAACGGCATTGGCAGTGGAGTGTCGTGCGGCATTTGCCACAGTTTTACCGAAGACGGGCGTTGCATCAGCCTGTTTAAAATTCTGATGACCAACCACTGCATTTACGACTGTGCTTATTGTGTGAACCGGCGCAGCAATGACCGGCCACGAGCTACGTTTACCCCACAGGAAGTTGTGGATCTTACCATCGGTTTTTACCGCCGAAATTACATCGAGGGGCTTTTTCTCAGTTCCGGCGTAATCAAAAGCCCGGATTATACCATGGAGCGAATGGTGGAAATTGCCCGAAAACTGCGACTCGAAGAAAACTACTACGGGTATATCCATTTGAAAGCCATTCCCGGGGCAAGCGAAGAACTGATTCACCAGGCCGGCCTTTTTGCCGACCGACTGAGCGTAAACATAGAAATTCCTACCGAGCCCAACCTGAAAAAGCTGGCGCCGGAGAAGAATTTTTCCGGTATCATGACGCCAATGGAGCAAATACGAAATGAAATTGTGGTCAGCAAAGAGGAACGGAAGAAATACCGGAAAGCGCCGCTTTTTGCACCGGCTGGCCAGAGTACTCAATTAATTGTGGGCGCCACACCCGAAACCGACCGGCAAATCATTTTGTTATCATCAAATCTTTACCAGGCACAAAACCTGAAGCGGGTCTATTTTTCGGGTTATATCCCGGTAAATGGCTATGACCAGCGGCTGCCGGCCATCAACAAACCTCCGCTGGTACGCGAAAACCGGTTGTACCAAAGCGACTGGCTTATGCGGTTTTACCGGTTTAAAGCCGAAGAAATTCTCAGCGAAGAGCAGCCCTTTCTCGATTTGGATGTGGACCCCAAACTGGGCTATGCCCTGCGCAATCTGCATCTTTTCCCCATTGATATAAATACGGCCGATTACGAAATGATTTTGCGCATTCCCGGGGTGGGAGTGCAGTCGGCACAACGCATTGTCCAGGCGCGGCGTCATCGAAAACTCACCTTTTACCACCTGAAAAAAATCGGCGTGGTGCTCAAACGGGCCAAATACTTCATCAAAACCAACGAATTGCCGGCTGGCCTCAAAACCGACCTTCCGCCCGAAAACCTGAAAAGAATGTTGCTTTCGGACTCTGCCCTTAAACGTAAAAAAGCAATGGATACACAACTTAGTTTGTTTGAAAATCCCCGGCCTGCACTTCCTGTTATGCAATTCCGGCATTAATTGCCGGAAAATTTAGTTTGCTGAATTTTACTTATGCTTGTTTCAGAATTTTCTTTAGCTTTAAGCAAACAATAAAAATTCAGGTTATGAAAAAAATTGGTTTGGCACTTGGCGGTGGTGCGGTTTTGGGTGCTGCCCACGTGGGAGTTTTAAAAGCTATTAAAGAACTTGACATTGAAATCAGTTATGTTGCCGGAACCAGTATTGGTGCTTTTGCGGCAGCATTCCATGCATTTGGAAAAACGCCTGCGGAAATTGAAGAAATTGCTTTGAAACTGACCTGGATGGATATTTCGGGCATTTCGCTTTTTAGAAACGGATTGCTTTCCAATGAAAAGCTCGGTGATTTGATTTCGGAATACATTGGCGATGAAAAAATTGAAAATGCCAAAATCCCCCTGGCCTTGATTACAACCGATATTTCTACCGGCAAAAAAGTAATTCTAAAAAAAGGAGATGTGGCCAAAGGAGTTATGGCCAGCACATGTCTTCCCGGGATATTTATTCCGGTGGAAATGAACGATGTCACGCTTGTTGACGGGGGAATTGTAGAGAATGTCCCCATTGACACGGTAAAAAAAATGGGTGCAGATTATGTGATTGGTGTCGATTTGAATGCCAAAAACAAATACGAAAAGCCCAATAACATTCTCGACGTAATTATGAACAGTTTTCATTTTACCCTGAAAGCCGCTGCGCAGTCCCAAACCGAAAATGCCGACCTGCTTATTACACCCGATTTATCCAAATTCAATATGGCCGACACCTCGCAGGTAAAAGATTTAATTGAGCAGGGATATAAAGATTCCAAAAAACTTTTGAAGAAACACCTTAACTGAATAAATCATTTGCGGGAAGATTTTGATATGAGAGCGATTTTATTCGGTTAACGAAGATTTTTCCAATTTCTCATTTGTAGTAAATGGAATCTGAATCTTTTAATACCAAATCATACTATTGTCTGGTTTGTTTTTAGTTCTAACCATTTATTGTGAAAGTTTGATTCACCTAAAAGTTTAAATTATAAATTGACTAAAATACCTTTTTGTCCATTAAAAAATATTTTATAACTTTAAAAAGTTTTTAAAAGCTGATTTTTTTCCAAAAAATTATAAAGATGAAAAATAAAATAGTAATGAGATTGCTGAAAGGTGGAGTATTGGTTATTTTTTTGATTCTGGTTTCACCCGATATAAAAGCCTGTGAATCATGCAACAGAAGTTTCTTGAACAGTCTGCTTGGCGAAGACAAGTTCAACAGTTTGATTTCAAAAGAGCTAAGTACCGCTATTTCAGCGCAATCCGGGAAAGGGGAGTCTCCCACAAAATGGGTAAACGATGTGCTGGCGATGAATAATCTTACCGTGGCAGATTTAAGTCCGGCAGCGCTGAATGAAATTTTTGCTGATGAGCCGTCCACTGTTCCTGCTCCTTCCTTTTCAAATGCTTCTGCACCTGCAGAAAATCAAAGATTGGAGTTTGTTGATGTAATGCGCCGGGATAAAAATTTACCCCTTCCGGCAACCAGCTATGTTCCGCAAAATACCAAACCCGATAAATATGTACGAATCACGCTCGAAGAAGGAGATACTTATATTGGCAACGGAGTTATCTACAAAGGTTTTACAATTGATAAAAAAATCCCTGGTCCAACTGTAATTGTGCAGGAAGGCGACATTGTTTCGTTTACTGTTGTGAACGAGGGAAATATTATACACGGTGCCTCCATCCATGCGGTATATTCCCAAACATCAAAATATTTGGGAAAAATCGCGCCCGGTGACAGCGCAACGGTGGTTTTTCAGGCTAACTCTCCCGGTGTTTACATGTATCATTGCGCGCCCGGCGGACATGCCATTCCCATGCATATAATTTTCGGCCAGTACGGAATGATTGTGGTAGAACCAAAGAAAAAGTTTGAGTTGGAACGTATTTTAAACAAAAAGCCGGACATCGAACTTTATCTGGTTCAGCATGAATATTATGCCAGTGGAAAAGATGCGGTTGACGGCCAGGGAAAACCCATGTACACTGCTTTTAACGGCAAACTGTTCCGGTATGTTGAGGAACCCATAGTGGGCAAACCGGGAGATTATGTAAGGATTAATTTTCTGAATGCCGGGCCTAACCTCGTTTCAACATTTCATATTGTAGGAATAGTTTGGGACTTTGCCTATTGGCAGGGAAATCCGGAAAACCGGTTTGTTGGCGGTCAAACAGTTACTGCCGGCCCATCCGATTCGTGGGTAATTGAATTCAGGATTCCGCCGGATGAAGGAAGTTACCTGATGCTTTCCCATGCGGTGGGCTCAACCGACAGGGGCGCGCTTGGATTGCTGGTGTGTGATCCGGATGCCGATACACCCAAAACCATTCTTTCTGATGGAATTGCTTACTCCGAGGAAGAAATGGAAGAATTCAGAAGCCAGGCTATCCGTACCATTACTCCCTTCGGACTCGGTTCTGAAGATGTGGAGGTTCCGGTGGTTTATGACAGTGAAACAAGCGAGGTAATTATTCGAATAATTGGAAACTCCTATTATCCGAAAGTGGTTCAGGTAGCTCCCGGCACAACTGTTAAATGGGTGAATGAAGATGTGTTTACATTTATGGAAGGAGAGTTTTCGGGCATTCATAATGTGATTGTGAAGGATGGACCTGAAATTTTTTACTCTCCCTTGCTGGCCCATGCAGAGAGCTATGAATATACCGTAACAAAACCCGGAGAGTATGTATATATTTGTGCACCACATCCTTACATGGAGGCTAAAATTATTGTGACGGAAGAGCGGGCAAAACAAGCCAGAGTTTATTCTTCTGCCGTACCTACTGATACTTCTTTCTATAATTGGAGTATTTTAACTTTGGCTGCACTTGCACTGGTTATCTCAGTCTTTTCCATGGCCAGGAGAAGCGAAAAATCAGCTAAATAATCTGTATTATTCCGAAAATTTTCTGAAAATGAAATACCCGGCAACAATATTTAGTGTAAGTAGATTTTTTAGTCGGAATTATTCACTGCAAAAAAGCTATTTCAGGGTACAAGTTATTTAAATACAGTTAATAACTGCCACTCCCAGGTTTTCAAACATATCCATATTCATCAAAGCCTGCGGAGCCTCTTCCAGCGAAATGGTTTTGCCAATAAGCAGTTCAGGTTTAAGTTTACCTGAGTTAATCATTTCGAACATTTCGGTATAACGAAATGCCTGCATGCCATGGCTGCCGATTATTTCCAGTTCATTTGCCACCACTTTGTCCATGGGCACTTTGGGATGCCGGTGGTCGTCCGTCATTAACCCAACCTGAATATGTTTTCCTCGTTTTCTCAAACAAGAAACGGAGTTAAAGCAGGTTTCCTGACTTCCCAGCGCATCAATGGAAACATGTGCTCCCCGGCTGGTTGCTTCCCGAATGGCGGCAGGAATATCCTTTATTTCTCTTGCATTCAAAAGAATAGTTGCGCCAACTTTTTGTGCCAGTGCCAGTTTTTCATTATCGATATCAACAGCCACAACACTGGCGCCGGCAGATGCTGCAATCATTACAGCCGATAATCCTACTCCGCCGCAGCCGTGCACGGCAACCCATTGTCCGGCGCTTACTTTTCCCTGGTCGATAACAGCACGGAACGACGTTATGAACCGGCAGCCCAGGCTTGCAGCCGTTTCGAAGCTCATTTTGTCCGGCAGACGCACCAGGTTGGTGTCGGCATACTGAATTTCCACAAATTCGGCAAACGAACCCCAGGCGGTAAATCCCGGTTGAAACTGACTGTCGCAAACCTGGTGGTTTCCTGAAATACATTCCGGACAATGTCCGCAACCACCCACAAAAGGAACAGTAACGCGGTCGTCCGGTTTCCAGTTTTCCACGCCTTTGCCGGTATCAACGACAACACCCGCCAGCTCATGACCCGGAACATGAGGCAGTTTGATGTCGGGATCGTGTCCCATCCAGCCGTGCCAGTCGCTGCGGCAAAGTCCGGTTGCTTCCACTTTTACCACCACACTACCGGCACTCGCATTAGGCTTTGGCACATCGCGCACCTCAACCGGCCCCTGAAATTTTTCGTAATAAATTGCTTTCATCAAATTCGTTTTACGGTAAAGTTGAAAAATAATATGGAATTTTTGAAACTATTGTGAAGAAATGAGCCTGATTTTTAAATCACGAAGAATCTCTGCATTTTTAGTATATTGCTGTTAGTCAGGGGTCATAAAAAACAATTTCTGCTTTTTTGTGTTTTTAAAAGCATCAAAAACTGAATGGCTTTCTATTAAAGGACAAAAAATTTTGGCAACAAAACAAAGAAGTGGAAACCAAACAAAAAAATAGTGCTGCTGTAACATTGGCTGTATTTCCGTTTGAAAACCTTACTGACGGAAACAGGCTCGGAATTTTCTGCCGGTCGTTCTGGCTCGATTTAATCACTGAACTTTCCCGGTTTCGCCAGTTTAAAATTATTGCTGAACAATCGGTAAAAAAAGTAACTGCCAATGCGGCAGGCAGTGATTATTTCAACCGTTTGAACACCGATTATTATATTACTGGTGCTGTTACAAGTTATGAAAAACATTTGATTATCAACGCCCAACTATTTAACAGCCATTCCGGTCACATTATATGGGCTAACCGCTTCGAAGGAAATTCTGAAGACCTTTTCGAATTGCAGGAGAATCTGCTGATGGAAATTGTTTCATCGCTTCAAAAACAACTTGATTACGATTTGGTTTCCAATATAAAAGAGAAGCCGAAATCGTTGTTAAAGGCGTACGAAAACTGGCTTTTGGGCATGGAAGAGATAAAAAACGGGACATGGGAAAGCGACCTGAAAGCCCGGGAATATTTCCGGGAAGCCCTTAAAATTGACCCCAATTATTCTTTGGCCTGTTCGGGTATGTCGCTCACCTATTTTAATGAATGGAGTTGCCAGTTGATGGAACGCTGGGATGTTTGCAAAAGCGGTGCGCACGAATGGGCACAAAAGGCCATTGAACTGGATGGCCAAAACCATGTGGCTGCTTTTGTACTTGGCCGCATATTGCTTTACAATGGTGAATACGATCGCTCGGAACATTACCTGCGAAAAGCACTTCGCCTAAGCCCCAATGATGTGGACAGTCTGGTTCAGATTGCTCAATGTTTTTCTTATTTGGGTTACACAAAAGAGGCTGAAAAAATTTATCGGAATATCATTAAACTGAATCCGTTGCTGGATAGTGATTATAACCAAATGGGGTCATTTATCTATTTTGAACTGCGAAATTTTGAAAAATGCATTGACCTGGGAAGTAAGGTTGATCGGGCAACCTGGATTGATTTTGACGCATATATAGCGGCTGCTTTTTACCATTCGGGTGATTTGGAAAGAATGCAAGCCAACTGGCAGGCCTACCTGAACAAATTCAGAAAAAGAGTAAACGAAAATCGGAACGATATTGAAAACAAGGCACTGAACTGGATGATGGAAATAAATCCGTATAAAAACAGATCACCAATGCACGACTTCTGGGAGTATATTGGCGGCAAAAATTCAGGCACTGAAACCAAAAAAGCATCACCCGTTCATACCAAAAAAACAACCGGCACATTTTTAAAAGAGTCTGAATTCTGGCAAATGGAATTTGAAGCGAAAAGTATTTTGCTACCCGAAGTAAAAGGTTTTTTAGATATTGCGGAATTGTTGGCAAATCCTGAGAAGGAGGTGCATTGTTCCGATTTGATGGGCAGTATTCTAACTGAAAATTCTGAAATACTTATGGATGAAACAGCAAGGAAACAGTACCAGAACCGCATTCTGGAAATTCAACACGATTTGGAAGAAGCAGAAACAAACAACGACACAGCCGTTTCGCTAAAACTACAGGAGGAATATGACAATCTGCTCACCTATCTTTCTTCATCAATGGGTCTTCAGAATAAACCGAGAAAAACCGGTGATCCCATTGAAAAAGCAAGGTCGGCCGTAACCTGGCGTATTCGAAATGCCATCCGCAAAATTGAAAAGGCACACCCTGAATTGGCTAAACACCTGACAATTTCTGTAAAAACCGGCACTTTTTGCAGCTATAAGCCTGAAAAGCCAGTCACCTGGATAACCTGAACGATTCCATTTCCAGACTCACCCTGAATTTTCCTTGCTCCAATCTTAATCTTATCACTTTTTATTGTTTGCAAATTTTTGCTAACTGTTACTGAAAGTGCAACTTCCAAATGAGATTTTCTTCAGAAAAAATCTGTCGTAAGTTTCCACACCTTCCATTGTAAGTTCAAAACTTACGCCTTAATGGGCAAACAAAAACAAGTTTAAAGTCAAATTAAAATTATTGAGTTATGAAAACTATGGAACAGTTGCTATTTAATGGAACATATCTAACAGACGGAGGAATGGAAACCACTTTTGTTTTCCATGATGGCATTGAGTTGAATCATTTTGCGTCGTTCGAGCTTTTGCTCGATGGTGAAGGCAGACGACATTTAAGGGAATATTTCAGGCAGTACCTTGAATTGGCGGGAAAATTCCAGTCCAACTTTATTCTGGAAACACCAACATGGCGGGCAAATCCCGACTGGTGTTTCAAACTGGGGTATTCCATTCAGGAGTTCAGGCAAATTAATTACGATGCCGTTGAATTCATGAAAGAGCTGAAATCGGAGTATGAGTCCCGGCTGGGCCACATCCTTGTTAGCGGTTGTATTGGTCCACGCGGCGATGGTTACAAACCGGGAAAAACCATGTCGGTAACAGAAGCAGAGGATTATCACATGGCGCAAATTGAAGCGCTGGCCAGCGCCGGAGCAGATATGGTTAGCGCATTCACCCTGAACTACAGTGAAGAAGCAATGGGTATTGCACAGGCGGCAAAAAAATCGGAAATTCCGGTAGTAATATCATTTACACTGGAAACTGATGGCCTCCTTCCCAATGGAGAAACTCTTCACAAAGCAATTGAAAAGGTGGACAAGTACTCGGGTTTTTATGTAAGTTATTATATGATTAACTGTGCTCACCCGGAACACTTTAAAGACATTTTTAAAAAAGATGGTGACTGGAAAAACAGGATTGCTGCAATTCGGGCCAACGCATCAACAAAAAGCCATGCAGAACTGGATGCATCTGAAACACTGGACACGGGCGACTGCAATCATTTGGCTGAAGGCTATTCAGAATTAAAACTGCTGCTGCCGCGATTAAAAGTTATTGGAGGATGTTGCGGTACCGACCTGTCACATATTAAAGCAATTGCAGACAAATTATTCGAAAACGAAACAATTTTACAATGAAAACAACAAAATTTATTCTGCTTCTGGCAATTACCTTGACCAGTACCCGGCTTTTTGCAGTGAAACCGGAAACGGGAAATACACTTTCATTGGGTTTTGGGTTGGGGCAAAACACCCGGCAGGATCTGATATTCTCGCCGTTCGTTCATAACGATTTTTCATTGCTTAACGGAGCAATAGATTATTCCAGGAACGGAAAGTATTATCAGCAGGTAAAAATTGGTGTGGCAATATTCGAACCCATGCTTCAGGAACCATATAATTATATGGAGTATGATGAAGTTAAAACCGCCACTCCGCATTATTTTCTCTACTTCGATCTGGATTATCTTTTTGGCAATAAAGTTAAAGAAACAGGTAAAACTGTTTTTACAATTGGCGGAATGTTTGACACCAATACACAATCGTTGAATTATGTTTACGGACGCATCGGTTCATTTGGCTACTTTTCTGCCATTAGCCTTGGAGTGTTTGGGAAACTTGATTTTTTAATCAGCGAAAAGAAACGACTAACCATTAAATTACAAATTCCCGCTGTTTCATGGGTTTCCCGTTCGCCATATTTGGTGAATGACGATGAGTTCATTGAAAACATCAGCTCCCACTCCGGCGTGAAAACTTTTTTTGCTTTTATTAAAGATGGAAAACCGGCAACCTGGAACACCGTTCAGCAATTTGATTTTGAGCTGAAATATCTGTATCAGTTTCTCCCGAAGTGGGGAATAGGTATTGCCGGACAATATGAATTTATTCATGCTCAAAATCCGCGTAACCTGGTTTCGCAGCGAAGTTCAGTAAACATTTCTGCAACATTTAAATTCTAAAATCATGAGAAAAAAGATAAATACCCTTTTAGGAATATCGTTATATGCGGTTGTATTTGCCGGATGCGAAAAGTTATTCATTGAAGAACCGGAAAATAATCCGGTTGCTGTTTTCGAAAATCTTTGGACAACTTTTAATGAAGAGTATGCTCCTTTTGAGGAACGAAATGTTAATTGGGAAACTGAATATGCCAACTTTCGTTCAATGGTAACAGAGCAGACCAACGATGATGAACTCTTTGATGTGTTGTCTCAACTTTTGGCAACCCTCGACGATGGTCATGTGAGTTTGACAGCTCCGGGGAAAAATATATTCTTTTCCAATAAAATCCGACAGGAAAAAATTGATGATGAGCTTTTTGATTTGGCAGTTATAAAAAACAACTACCTGGAAAATGGATTCAAAGAAGGCGACGAATTGAGCTACATTTATGGAAAAGTTAAAAATGAAAACATTGGCTACATTTTTTTCGACCATGTTGGAGAAAGCTTTTTTAAACTGAATGACTTTCTTTCTGAATTTGAAACAGCCGACGGTCTGATTTTCGACTTCAGACACAATCAGGGTGGAGATTTCACTTACTGCTTTACTGAAATGGGAAGGCTGACCAGCGAAAAAAGATTTGTTTTTCAAAGCAAAACCAAAAACGGGAAAGGGCAAAACGATTATACCGAATGGAAGAAATGGTTTGTAGAACCGGTTGGAAAGTACATTAATAAACCTATTGTTGTGCTAACCGACCGTTATACTATCAGTGCCGGAGAGCGTTCGGTAATGGCGTTTAAAACTTTACCAAATGTAACTTTGATGGGTGATACAACAAATGGCGCCCATGGAACTATGATTGGCAGGGAACTGGCCAACGGATGGTTTTATTCGCTGGTTCCACAAAAAGTAGAATTATATGATGGAAATTCGTACGAAGGCATTGGCCTTGCACCTGATATTTTGGTTAAGAACCAACTGCAGGAAATTGAATCAGGTACAGACAAAACTCTGGAAACTGCTATTGGATTGTTGAATTAGAATCTTTTTAAATTTTTGAGTTTAATGGCTACTAATCCTGATTTGAAAGAAACCAACAAAAAAGGGTCTTGTTTGCGCAAGACCCTTTTTACTGAGCACTATAATCGTTAGATAACTTCCACATTAAAAGCTACCGGTCCACGGTCGCTTTCTTTAATTTCAAATTGTACAGTTTGGTCTGTTTCTAGTCCAAACTGACCGTCTTTAATTCCGGTACGGTGCACAAAAACATCTTTGCCTTCATCCGTATGAATAAAGCCAAATCCTTTTACCGCATCATACCATTTTACTTTTCCTTGCATAAGAAATCCGTTATTAGTAACGTCCTCCTCTGTTAAAACCGCCACCGCCACCGCCACCTCTGCGATGACCTCCACCTCCGCCTCCGCCACGGGAGTCGTTCGATTTCGGACGTGATTCATTTACCTTAATGTTACGTCCGCTAAGTTCGGCATTGTTCAGTTCGTCGATGGCTTTTTTGGCTTCCTGGTCGTCGTCCATTTCAACGAAACCAAAACCTTTACTGCGTCCGGTCAGTTTATCAGAAATGATTTTAACTGCCGACACTTCGCCATACTCTTCAAAAATTTCTCTTAAATCTTCTTCAACAACATTGTACGGAAGATTTCCAACATAAATGTTCATTTGTAACTAAAAATTAAATTAATAAATCAGGCTCTGCCGCATAACGCGAAAACCTAAACATTGTTTTGTTCCCGGATTTAGATGAATATCGAAGTGAATAAGTTCAGAAACCAAAAAAATCGTGGTGAAAAACAGGAAGGAGAATCGTGCCCGGCTGCAGAATACCTTAAAAATTTCAACTAAATAAAGACCAATTTGCTCATTCCCAGATAATCGAAATTAAAAAAAGTTCAACATTATCTTTTCATTCGCACCGCAAAGATAAACTAAAATTGCAATTATCAAACTTTTAACTTCTTTTAATTCGGAATACTTCAGGCGGCGATATCTGCGAGGGAAAATTTACTCTCCGGACAAGGCGGATTCCAACTCCGGCGTAATTTCAAGATTGTGATAAACATTTTGCACATCGTCATCTTCTTCAAGCCGTTCCACCAGGCGCAGTACTTTTTTAGATTCGTCAACATCCAGAGCTGTTGTGGTATTCGGAATCCTTTGCAATCCCTGATTTTCGGGCTCAATGCCCAGTTCTTCCAGCTTTTTGGAAATACGGCCAAAATTTTCCATGGCAGAAGTAATTTCCAGAAAACCATCACTTTCTTCCATTTCTTCGGCGCCGGCTTCAATCATTTCAAGCTCAAACTCTTCATCTTTAGTTTTGTCGTTAACCGGAACCACAAAAACTCCTTTGGTATCGAAAAGGAATGTCACCGAACCGTTAGTTCCCAAATGCCCGTTGTGTTTTGTAAAAGCTGAACGCACACTTCCCACCGTGCGGTTGTTGTTGTCGGAAAGACATTCCACAAAAATAGCAATTCCGCCGGGGCCGTAACCTTCAAAGGTCATCTCCTCAAAGTTGGAGGTATCTTTTTCGGCTTTACTGATTGCGCGCTCAATTACATCTTTCGACATGTTTTGCCCCTTCGCATTTTGTACAGCCAGCCGAAGGCGCGAATTAGCATCAATATCAGCGCCTCCCAGTTTGGCGGCAACGGTTATCTCTTTCGATATTTTTGAAAATATTTTTGAACGTTTGGCATCCAGTGCTCCTTTTTTCCGCTTTATGGTTGACCATTTACTGTGACCGGACATATTGAATTTTTTTATGTTTCCGTTAAAAATAAAAAAAAGCTTCACAAAAGGAAAACCAAATCAAAGGATAAAGTTACCAACCCGCAAAATAAAATGCGCTAAATTTGCAGCCATCTGAAAAAAATGGAAACAAAAAAGCTTTTTATAGAAACTTACGGATGCCAGATGAATGTGGCCGACAGCGAAGTGGTGGCAGCCATTTTGCAGGAAAGGCAATACGAACTGGTTCAAACTGCGGAGGATGCCGATACGGTTTTTCTGAACACCTGCTCGGTTCGCGACAATGCCGAACAACGGATTTGGGGCAGGCTAAACCACTACAATGCACTGAAAAAACGCAACAAAAATCTGGTAGTGGGCGTTTTGGGCTGCGTTGAATGAAGTTATTCAGCTTCAAAACAAACTTTCGCTGGAAAGCAATCGTAATGACATAGGAAAAACGTTTGAAGTGCTGGTAGAAGGAAAATCAAAAAAATCGGATGAAATGCTGTTTGGGAGAACGTCGCAAAACAAAGTGGCGGTTTTCCCGAAGAACAATTTTAAAAAAGGAGATTTGACAGAAGTTACCATTAAAAAGTGCACACAAACCACGCTTATTGGAGACATAAAAAAATAAATCATGGGAAAACAGATGGAAGAATTTAATGCCTACCGCGCCAAAATGAATGAAAAAATTCTGGACAGCGGGAATAAGGTAATGAAGCGAATTTACAGCATCGACACCCTTACCTATCAGGATGGCGCTTTGAGCGGTAAGGTAAAAGAAATGCTTGGATTGGCCACATCGATGGTATTGCGCTGCGACGATTGTATAAAATATCATCTGGAAAAATGTTTTGAACATGGGATTACAACCCTTGAAATTTTTGAAATATTTTCAGTTGCAAATGTAGTTGGCGGAACAATTGTTATTCCACACACACGAAGGGCTTTGGAATACTGGGAAGAATTAAATGAAGGAAAAGAATAAAACTTTTGTGCTTTCAATTGTTATATAGAAAACAACTTTCAATATTATGAGTAAAATATTTGCCATTTCTTCATCGGGAAAATCTGAAAAATCGTTTCTCGATCTGCGTTTCGGAAAATGTGAAAATTTAGTGTTGTACAATTCCGAAACCGGAAAGTTCAACATACTGGAAAATCCTTACAAAAATGCAGAACACAGCGGTATTCAACTTGTAAAATTTCTGAAACAAGAAGGTGTCTCCACCATTATCACCGGCGAAGTTGGACCAATGGTCAGCAGCTTGCTTGAAAAAGAGAAACTGCAACTGGTGCTTCTTCATGAAGAAAAAATCAAGATTGAAGAGATTATTGAACGCTTGAAAAAGTAGTCCATTTTCAATACAAACCAGAATTTACAAACGGAATTAACGCAAGGATTACCGCTTGCTTGTATAGTTCGGTACGGTCAACAGCGTTTTGGGTTAATAAACCCACTGCTCCGTTTTTTTGTTTTGAATTCGACTCTCTGAAAACCAAATCGTTGGCAGCGCCCAGTTCCAGCCCGCCGGCAACAAGGTGTGCTACTTTTTTGGGCAGCATAAAAGTGGCTGTACGCGCTTCACCTTTTTTCCCGGCCCCATAAATAACAATCCATGCAAAAGCTGCCAGGCCGTTTTCTTCAGCCTGAACGCCCCCTTCAATCCCCACCCAAAAATCGGCATCATAAATTTTTTTACGTGCCTCGGAAGCCCTGTTTCGTGCCCCAAGCAAAGTTTCCCTGTCGGTTAGCGGCTGGTCTGAAACACCGGAGCCCGCCAAAACGCTTTCCACCTCTACATCGCGGTAAAAAGCTTTAAATCCGTTTTCTACAGCACTTATTTTCACAGGATTTTCAGATGCAACTACAATCTTCATCTTTTGATTTTTTATTTTCAGAAACCACAAACCGGCAACTTAATCCATTTTTCATTGTTTTTAAAACTTTTAAGCCGGAATTGTTATTTTCGCCTGATAAAATTGAAAAATGTTAGTCAGAAAAGCAAAATCAGAAGACCTTAATTCCATTCTGGAATTTCAACTGGCCATGGCCAAAGAAACGGAAGGTATTGATTTAGAAATCAAAACGGTTGAAAAAGGGGTTGCCGCTGTTTTGGAAGATTCTTCCAAAGGAAACTATTATGTAGCCGAAAAAAACGGCAAAGTGATTGGTTCGCTTCTTACCACATTTGAGTGGAGCGACTGGCGCAACGGAACTGTGTTGTGGATTCAGTCGGTTTACGTGGTACCCGAATTCAGGCGGAAAGGCGTTTACAGTAAGTTGTATGAACATGTAAAAAACCTCGTACTGGAAAATTCCGATTTGAAAGGCATCCGCCTGTATGCCGACAAAAATAACGAGGGAGCGCACAAAGTTTACCGAAAACTGGGCATGTCTCCCGATCATTACGTAACTTTTGAATGGTTAAAATAAACTAAGGTTTGAACACGGGGCTGTACAAATTAATTGAAGAGGGCGAGCACCAGCAGCAGGATTTTAAATTCTGCATCAACGACTCGAAAAAGATTGCCAAATCGCTGGTAGCCTTTGCCAATAGCGATGGCGGACGTTTGCTCATTGGCGTAAAAGACAATGGCAAGGTAGTAGGTATCAGCACCGACGAAGAATATTACATGGTGGAATCAGCAGCTAAAATTTACAGCATTCCACCCATCAACTTCACCACAAAACAATGGAACTCCGAAGGAAAAACTGTTTTGGAAATTTCGGTGCAACCCAGCGATAAAAAACCGCATTTTGCAAAGGATGAAACAGGAAAATGGCTGGCCTACATCCGCGTAAAAGACGAAAATGTGCTGGCACACAACATTCAGTTGGTGGTTTGGAAAAAACAAAACAGCCCCAAAGGAATTCATTTTACCTATTCGGAAGGTGAAAAATTTTTGATAGACTACCTCCAGAAAAACGAGGGAATCACTTTTTCAAAATTTATCCGCCTGGCTCACATTTCCCGGAAAAAGGCGGAAGAAGTACTTAGCAATTTTGTAACAATGAATGTTGTGAAATTACTCACCTCAAGAGAAGGAACCCTCTTTGTTCTGAATACTGAATTTGATAAAGCCGGGTTTGAGAAGTTCAGTTGATTTATCAAATCATTAACAAACTTTTTACAGTTTTTTATTTATTTTAGAACTTAAGGCTTGGTTTTCTGTTTATTTTTGAAGATTCAATAAAAATTTATAAAAATGACTCGAAAAATTTGGATACTGTTAATTGCCCTGTTCATGGGTTTTGCGGCATTGGCGCAGGAAGAATACCTTGATGCAGATGCAGAAGAAAATGAAAAAATTTATAAGGGCGGAGATGCCTATGAGGTTAAAACATTTCCACATAATTTCAAAGGCAAAAAACCAAAAAACGTTATCTTCTTTATTGTGGACGGAATGAGCCTCCCGCATCTTCACGCCGCACATACGGCCAATAAGGGCAACCTTTTTATGGAAAATTTCAAATATATGGGACTGGCAACCACCCACTCGGCTGACCGGTACATCACCGATTCTGCTGCCGGTGGAACCGCGCTTTCCACAGGCCAAAAAACATATAACGGTGCCATTGCAGTTGACGTGAACAAAAAACCGGTTAAAACTATTTTGCAGGAAGCAGATGAAAAAGGACTGGCCACCGGCCTGGTTTCCACATCGGCCATTACACATGCCACACCGGCTTCGTTTATTGCCCACCAGGAAAGCCGGAACATGTATGAAGAAATTGCTGCCGATTTTCTGAAAACCGACATAGATGTGTTTATTGGCGGTGGCTATAAACATTTCACCGAACGAAAAGACGGGCGCAACCTGGCAGAAGAACTGAAACAAAAAGGGTACAGAGTGGAGCAGGATATTAACACCATTAAAAACATAAAAGATGGCAAACTGGCCGGGCTCACCGCTGCCGAGCACAACGGACGCGTGGACGAACGCGGCGATATGCTGCCCGTTGCCACCAGCACTGCCATTAACATTTTGAGCAACAACAAAAAAGGGTTCTTTTTAATGGTTGAAGGCTCTCAGATTGATTGGGGCGGTCATGCCAACAGCACCATTTACGTGGTAGAAGACATGCTTGATAACGACCGGGCCGTGGGAAAAGCGCTGGAATTTGCAGCACAAAATAAAGAAACCCTTGTTGTGGTTACTTCCGACCATGAAACCGGAGGAATGACTATACTTGATGGCAATTACGAAACCGGCATGGTAAAAGGCGAATTTACCACCGGTGGCCACACCGGAATTATGGTTCCGGTTATGGCTTACGGTCCCGGAGCCGAAGAATTCACCGGATTTATGGATAACACCGATATTCCCAAAAAAATCAGGAAACTGTTGATTGGAAATTAATTTCAGGATATTTGATGAATAAAGGCCGGAACGATGGTTAGCCATTTGATTCCGGCTTTTTTTATTGTTTTTACCGTTTGTTTTTCTATTTTCGGGCATACTTTAAATCAAATTGGTATGAAAGAAGCGCTGGAAGTTCTCGACCATGTCCGGTTAAATTTCTCCCCCTCCGGTTTACTGGCTTTGAATATTGTGATTGCATTTGTGATGTTTGGCGTGGCACTGGACATCAAACTACAGCATTTCAAGGATGTAATTATGAAACCCAAATCGGCGATAACCGGCGTAATTTCACAATTCTTTTTGCTTCCGCTCATCACTTTTGCTTTCATTTTAATTCTTAATCCAACGCCCACCGTTGCGCTGGGGATGATATTGATTGCTTCTTGCCCTGGCGGAAACATTTCCAATTTTATGAGTGCTTTGGCCAAAGGGAATGTGGCGTTGTCGGTAAGTTTAACAGCTATTGCAACTCTTGCAGCCACTTTTATGACGCCGCTTAATTTTGCCATTTGGGGTAAACTTTACCTGAAATACTATAATGCAGCCGGCGCGGGAAACTATCTGGTACCCATCGAAATCGATTTTCTGCAAATGGTGCAAACAGTGATTATTTTGCTGGGAATTCCGGTGGTACTGGGCTTGCTTTTTTCCAATTATTTCCCCCGTTTAACCGAAAAAGTTAAAAAACCCATCCGGCAAATATCCATTGTAGTTTTTATAGCGTACGTTATCATTCTGTTGTCGGCCAATTTTTCCAACTTCATGCAATATGTGCATGTTGTATTTCTGATTGTCCTCATCCACAATGCCCTGGCGCTGGGAACAGGATTTACCATGGGCTCGGTAATGCGGTTACCACGCGTTGACCGCCGCACTATTTCCATTGAAACCGGCATTCAAAATTCGGGACTGGCGCTGGTGCTCATGTTCAATCCAAAAATTTTTCCTCCGGAACTGGAACTAGGCGGAATGACCGTAATTGCTGCGTGGTGGGGCGTTTGGCACATTATCAGCGGATTGGCCATTGCCGGATTATGGGCAAAAAAACCTTTATATGAACCTGCGGTGAGATGAAGTACGAGAAGTGGTCGCTTGGGTACTGGTGTCTGAAACAGTACGTCAAATTTGCCGATTGGCTGATTCATAAAAAAATCATTATTGCCGGCAAAGAGAAAATTCCGCGCAACAAACCCATTGTTTTCGCACCCAACCACCAAAATGCATTGAGCGATCCTCTGGCCGTTCTGCTGTACACACGCTTTCAACCGGTTTGGCTGGCTCGCGCCGATATTTTCGGGAAATCGAAAGTGGTGGATACCATCCTTAAATTTATGAAAATTATGCCGGTTTATCGTTTGCGCGACGGTAAGGAAAACCTGGAAAAAAACGAGCAAACGTTCGCCAATTCCATTAAAGTACTGGAACATAATTTTGCACTGGCCCTTTTTCCCGAAGCGGCACACTCGGCCAAACGGCAAATGCTGGTGCATAAAAAAGCAGTTCCGCGCATAGTTTTTATGGCGGAAGAAAAAACAAACAAACAACTGGACATTCAAATTGTTCCCACAGGAATTTATTACAGTCACTACTGGAAATTCAACCGAACGGTAATTGTGAATTTTGGCGAATCCATTCCGGTAAAAGATTTTCTTAAAACCTACTCCGAAAATCCAAATGCTGCGGTAATTGCCCTTAAAAACAAAATTTACGATGCTATTCTACCTCTTATTATTAACATTAACAGTAAGAAATATTACGAAGAATTTGAACAGATTCGGGAAATTTACGGCAGGCATTTTCTGGACCGGCAGAAGCTGAAATACTCTGAATTGAGCCTTTTTCAATCCGACCAAAAGCTTACTGTTAGTTTGGATAAACTGGAGACAACCCAACCTGATGAAACGCAGAAAATTACAGAACAAGCAATAAATTACATGCAGCTTTTAAGCAAGCTGAAACTCAGAAACTGGCTGGTTGACAAAAACGGAAAACATGCCGGAATGATTTTGCTGCATTCAATCGTTTTGTTGGCAAGCTTGCCCCTATTTTTGTTCGGCTTCATTTTCAACGCCATCCCGTTTTTCATCATCGACCGGCTGGTGCGAAAAAAGGTGAAGGACAAATCTTTTTGGAGCACTTTTTTTCTTGTAGCCGGAATAATTTTATTCCCGCTTTTTTACCTGTTCGAACTGCTTGCTGTTTCGTGGGTAATTCCCGGATTATGGTTAAAGATTGCTTTTCTGGTCAGTTTACCTCTTGCCGGCAAAGTTGCCTTCAATTGGTACATTTTACTTCGCAAAACCATGGGCCGTAGCCGTTTACTTCGGTTAAAATGGTTCAAAAAGGAAAGCTATCATCAGCTTATATCTGAAAAAGAAAAACTCTTTGTCAGGCTTGACGAACTCATTTCCCTTTAAACTGTTAACTTTAAACCTGGAACTCGAAACTCAAAACTCGGAACTTTAAACTTTAAACTACAACGTCATGCCCGAAAAATTAAAATACATTCTTTTCCCGCGCGAAAAAGTCCAACTGTTTGCCGACCTTTTGGTTGCAGCTTATCCTCCATTTGATGCCGGTAAATTTATCGATTCGGTATGCGACGAAAAATGGCCCGAACGGGAGTTAAAAGAAAAAATGCGGCACACCACCATCTGTCTGCACCGGTTTTTGCCCGACGATTTTTCACTGGCGGTTGATATTTTGAAGTCGATAGTGCCGAAAGTGGAAGGATTTGAAGCCATCGTTCTGCCCGATTATGTGGAAGTTTACGGACAGGAACACTGGGATATTTCGCTGCCGGCGCTGGGCGAACTGACAAAATGCGGTTCGTCAGAGTTTGCCATCCGCCCGTTCCTGAACAAAAACCTGAAAAAAACGATGAAGTACATGTATGAATGGGCGGAAGACGAAGATTACCGGGTTCGGCGGTTTGCCAGTGAAGGTTGCCGCCCGCGGTTGCCCTGGGGTGCCGGTGTTCCTGCATTAAAGAAAGACCCATCGCCAATTATTCCAATTCTTGAAAAACTGAAGAACGACCCGGAACTTTTCGTGCGCAAAAGCGTTGCAAACAGCCTGAACGACATTTCAAAAGACCACCCTGAACTGGTTCTGCACCTGTGCGAAAACTGGCAGGGAAAATCGGAAAACACCGACTGGTTAATCAAACAAGGATGCCGCACGCTTCTGAAACAGGGAAACACACGGGCCATGCGGCTGTTCGGGTTTGCCAACCCGGGGAAGATTCATGTTGAAAACCTGAAACTTTCCAATGATTCACCGGCAATTGGTGACGAAATAACTTTTTCGTTCGATTTAAAAATGGAAACTTCTTCTAGTCAAAAAGTAAGATTGGAATACATTGTCCACTATGTAAAATTATCAGGAAAAACTTCGTCTAAAGTATTTCAGATTTCAGAAACCGTTTTGAAAAAGGGTGCCCATCGTATTAAAAAGAAACATTCGTTTGCCAATATGTCCACCCGAAAGCATTATCCGGGAGAACACAAATTAGAAGTTGTGGTAAACGGAGAAGTGAAAGCAGAAGCAATGTTGGAACTGCTGCCTTAGAATTTAGGATTCCGAAGAACGCTACCTTTTTCTTTTCGATCTTTTTTGCCTCGATTTGGTCTGTTTAAATTTATCTTCGAACGACTTTTTAGATATGTCCTTTTTCTTTCGCTGGTGAAATGCGCCCTGGTAGGTGGGATCGTCAATTTTCCTTTGGCGGTCGATTTCCCGCAGTTGCCGCTGCCGTTCATCGAAATCGGTTTCAATAACTTCCACCTCCGGAGGGATTTCCTGCGGAGGAACTTCCATCCGAATCAGTTCCTCAATCTTTTTCCAGTGCCATTCTTCCGAAGGATCGATAAGTGTGATTGCATCGCCACGGTTACCTGCACGGGCAGTCCGGCCAATCCGGTGCACATAATCTTCGTAATTGGGCGGAACATCGAAATTGATTACATGAGTTACCAAACTGGCATCCAATCCGCGGGCAGACACATCGGTGGTAATAAGAATACGCACCTCGCCGTTTTTAAACGCCTGAATGGCATTAATCCGCGCGTTTTGTCCTTTATTGGAATGTAAAATCCGCTTTTCGCCTTCCACTTTTCGCTGAATCACCTTAAAAACGCCATCTGCATGATCTTTGGTTTTCACAAAAATGATGATTCGGGAAAAGTTTTCCTCATCTTTCAGGAGATATTTTATCAGGTTGAGTTTGGTGCGGTAGTTGGGCACTTTATAGGCAATCTGGGTAACTTCCTGCACCGTAGTTGCTGACGGAGATACCTCCAGCTTCTCATAAAAATCCAGAAACTCCTCCGTAAGTTTTTCCACAGCTTCTGAAAAGGTGGCTGAAAAAAGCAGGTTTTGCCGCTTGGGCGGAAGAATTTCAAACAGCTTTTTTAATTGGGGTTGAAATCCCATGTCGAGCATACGGTCGGCCTCGTCAATTACCAGGTATTTCACTTTTTTAAGTGAAAGTGCACCAGCCTGATACAAATCCATCAGACGACCCGGTGTAGCTACCAGGATATCGATTCCCGGTGTCACCAGTTCGGCATGTTTGGTCCAGCCAATACCGCCAAATACTGCTGCGTGCCGCAACTCTGACAATGCAGTCAGCTCGGCCACATCCTCGCCCACCTGAATGGAAAGTTCACGGGTAGGAACCAAAACCACTACTCGCGGGTCGGTTCCTTCAGGTTTCTTTAGCTTGGTGAGTAGCGGCAAAAGGTAAGCCGCCGTTTTGCCGGTTCCGGTTTGGGCAACACCCACCACATTGGCGCCCGAGTTGATTTTCGGAATGGCCTCCTGCTGAATGGGTGTCGGTTCCTTAAACCCAATATCGTCCAGCGACTTCAGTATCGATTTGGCTATTTTAAGCTCTTCGAATGATTTTTTCATTGTGCAAAAATAGGAAATCCTGTCTGAAAGTAATTCCGGTTGATTCTGTGTTTAATTTTTATCTTTGGCCAGGAATTAAGAATATGCCAAATTTATATATAATAGCCGGTTGCAACGGCGCAGGAAAAACAACGGCATCCTTTACCGTATTGCCGGAAATGCTCAACTGCGACATTTTTATTAACGCAGATGAAATTGCGCGTGGGCTTTCTCCGTTAAAACCGGAATTGTCGTCGATTGAAGCAGGGCGGCTAATGTTAAAAAAAATTAACGAATACATTCCGCTTCAAAAAGATTTTGCATTCGAAACCACTCTTTCGTCAAAAACTTTTCGAAATACCATTTTAAAATCCGGAAAATCCGGGTACGAAACCACGCTCCTGTTTTTTTGGTTAAATTCGGTAGAACTGGCATACGAACGTGTTGAAAACCGGGTGTTTGAAGGAGGGCATCATGTGCCAAAACATATTATAGCCCGGCGTTATTATGCGGGGATTAAAAACCTTTTCGACATTTATATTCCGGTAAGTGATTACTGGATGATTTTCGACAATTCACAAAAAATGTCTTCAGAGTTGATTGCTGAGGGAACAAAAACCGAATCGAAGATTGTAAAAAATATTGCTAAATTTGACCGCTTAAAATCTTTGGTTGATGAAGAGAAAAAATAAAATGGAAATTCGGGAGAAAATTTTAAAGGGTCTTGAAATGTATCAGGAAAGACTTATTCAAACCAAAAAAGCCAGAAACCTGGAATTGGTTGTTTCCGATGACAAAGGACGGGTGGTCCGTATTCCCGCTCACGAGCTTTAACCCGCAAAACAACTTTTCATACAGTCCTATTCATTCTAAACATTTCCTTTTTAAAACGCAACATGACGATTCTTTTTCAAAAGTCGTCAATATGAAGCCATTTTTTTTATTCCGAATTCTTTCCGAAATTCGTTGCAAATTGAAAGATCCATGAAGTTTGAACGTAATATATTGGCCGAAAAATTAAAAACCCTCCCTGAAATTGCCTTCGCCTATATTTTAAGTTCTGCGCAAAAAGGAACAATAAAGGAAGGCTCTGACCTTGATATAGCTGTTTTCTTAATAAATAGTGAGGAAAATAAGACAGAAAAATCCGAGCTGAGACTTAAAATAATCCGGATACTCGAAAGTGCAGTGCCGGGTTTTGACAATTTCGATGTGGTGGTTTTAAACGATTCAAACACTATTTTGGGCATACAGGCGTTGCAGGGAACACTGCTTTTTGTAAAACCTGAATATGAAAATTTACATGCAGAATTTTACTCCTTCACATGCAGAAAATTTGAATACGATTCGTTTTGGATGAAAAAACAATTAGAGTACCGTGGATATGAAGTTCAATGGGATAATTGAAAAAAAACTGCGCATTATTGAAGAAAACATTGAAGCGATTAAAAGCTGGAAAATAGAAAAATTTCAGCAATTCAATGAAAGTTCGCTTTTACAGAAAGCTACAGAACGAGCTCTGCAGGTTTCCATTGAAGTGATGATTGACATTGGCGAGCGAATTCTTGCTTTGAATAAAGTGGCACCGGCTAATACTTCCGCAGAGAATATACAAAAGCTGGAAGAACTTGGAATTATCCAAACAGCAGATGATTATAACGACATGATTCGTTTCCGGAATTTCATTGTTCTCCGGTATGAAAAAGTGGATGTTGAAATCGTTTATTCCATCGTCAAAAACAAAATGAACTTATTTGAAAAGTTTGTGAAGGAAATTCGGTCGTTTAATTTACCTTAGTTTATACATTTTACCGGGCATTGCGGAAATAATATTTTTAAACTCCATGTTCAGCAGCAGCGCCGAAACCTTGCTCCCAGGCATTTTTAGTTCCGAAGAAATCTGGTCAATAAACAATTCGCTTTCTTTTTTCAGCAATTCAACCACTTTTTCTTCATCAGAAGTTAAATCTATGAAAAGTGAGGATTGTACTATTTTTTCCTGTTCGGTGGTTTCCCAGCCCATGAAATACTCGAGATCGTCGATGTCCTGTATCAGGCTGGCGCCGTTGAGCCGGATGAGCCGGTTACAGCCCCGGGAATACGTTTCATCCACTCTGCCCGGGAAGGCAAACACATCGCGGTTGTAGGACGAGGCAATTTCGGCAGTAATCAACGCCCCGCCTTTTTCGGCCGACTCTACCACAATGGTGGCATCGGCCAGACCAGCAATAATCCGGTTACGCCGGATAAAATTGGGCGGATCGATTTTCGTTCCGCTTGGAAAATCGGACACCAACCCACCATTTTCCAGCATTTTCCGGGCCGTATCGGCATGCAGCGACGGGTAAATTTTGTCCAGCCCGTGCCCAACAACGCCAATCGTTGGCACATTGTATTTCAGCGCTATTTTGTGCGAATGAATGTCAATTCCGTATGCCAGCCCGCTCACCACCAGCATCGGATGATTTCGTTCTGCAAAACCCTGAATCAACTGCTCGCAAATCATTTTTCCATAATCAGTGGCATTTCTTGTTCCCACAATGCTTACAATTCGCTGTTCATCTAAATTCATATTTCCTTTGGAGTAGAGCACAATAGGTGCATCGGGACAAGGTTTCAGGCGGCGCGGATAGTTTTTGTCGGTATAAAACCGCACATCGATTTTGTATTTCTGAATAAACTCCAGCTCCTTTTCAGCTTTTATAAAAACACCGTCACTTTTTATCCGTTTGGCATTCACCTCGCCAATGCCCGGAATCTTTACCAATGATTTGAAGGATTCGGAAAAAACCTGTTCGGCACTGCCGGTATAAGCAACCAGATTGCGCGCCAATACTCCTCCAATGCCTGGAACCATGGAAAGAGCTATTTTATAAAACAATTCATTGCGAGCCATGCATCTGTGGAAAAATTAAACACCTAAAATTTGTAACAACCGCTCCTGCAATTGCCTGCGTTCCTTAATCGAAAGTGCAGATAAACTTACCGATGGATACTCAGCAATTCCCCGCCGGGTTTTAACTACCAACGTTAAATCTGAGAGTTTTCCAAAAACAGAATTTTCGAAATGTGCACTGTATAGCATGGGATGAGGAAACTCAATGGAATTGAAATTTGTTTTTCCAAAACGTATGGCTTTGTAATAGCGCAACAAAACTTTCCCATTAGCATCACTAAATTCAATAAATTGATAGTCAGCCACCTGAAAATAGAGAAACCAAAGTGTGAAAACTCCGACCATGGCAATTCCGTAAATAGTATAATCAAGTAAAAATAAAGCCAATGCTGCTATCGCAATAACAAGGCTTACAAGAAAAAAGAGACGTCGTAAATGAACAGCTTTTTGTTTATTCGAAATAATCATTATCGTAATTTTTTGTAAAAATTTTTAGCCTTGCGGCTTTAAAAAAACCTCAAATCAAATTTATTGTAACTTTACCGCAATTTAGCAGGTAACTATGGATAATTCAAAAATTTATTCAAAAATAATATATTGTACAGACCCGGCGGGTGAATTAAATGAATGGATTGACGGGTATGGAAAAGGAAAAGTTTTTTTAGTTACAGAGGAAAATGTGGAAAACCTTTGGCTGGCGAAATTCAGTCAGTGTATTGAAACGAATTCCATCAGAAAGTTAACACTGCCCTCGGGAGAGAGCAACAAAAATCTGGATTCGGTAACAAAAATCTGGGATTTTTTATCGAAGAATGGCGCCGACCGAAAATCGCTGTTAATTAACATTGGTGGTGGCATGTTAACCGATCTGGCCGGTTTTGCAGCTTCCACATTTAAACGCGGCATCGACTTTCTGAACATTCCAACCACCCTGCTTTCACAAGTGGATGCCTCAGTGGGTGGGAAAACCGGTATCAATTTCAACGGCCTGAAAAATGAAATCGGAACCTTTAAAAACCCGGTGGCTGTAATCATCGATACCGAATTCCTTAAAACCATCGACCACATAAATTTCCTCTCGGGATTTGCAGAAATGGTAAAACACGGATTGATAAAAAACACTGACCACCTTGACGAATTAAAAAGTTTTAACCTCGAAAACATCAATTATAAAAGCCTGTTGCAAATCATCCAAAACTCGGTGAATGTAAAAGAGTTCTTTGTAATTAACGACCCAACCGAAAAAAATATCCGGAAAGGATTGAATTTCGGGCATACTGCAGGACATGCCTTCGAAAGCCTGGCTATGGAACAAAACCGTCCGGTGTTGCATGGGTTTGCTGTGGCATGGGGAATGATTGCCGAATTGTACCTTTCGGTTAAACAATGTGGGTTCAGCGAAACAGATTGCAGGGATTTAACGCAATGGCTGCTGTATATTTACGGGAAATTTGGAATAGGCGAAAATGACTTTGAGCGGTTGTATGAACTAATGACACACGACAAGAAAAATGAATCGGACCGGATAAATTTCACCCTGCTTGCGGAACCCGGCAAAATGAAAATCAACCAAAATTGCGATAAAGAACTGATTTTTGAAGCATTGAATTACTACAAAAATTTATGATTGCTTTGTGAATTTTAAGTGTATTCGAGCTTTTGTGGCATTTTAATTCCCGGCCCTGAAAACACAGAAACACGAAATTGCACGAAAAAAATCTGTAATAAATGAAATATCAGGTAACAGCTAATCAAAATACCATTAACGGGCGAATTAATCTTCCCGCCTCTAAAAGCATCAGCAACCGCATCTTGATCATTAACGCGTTGTGTTACAATCCGTATCCGGTTAAAAACCTGTCCGATTCGGATGATTCGCGTGTTTTGCAGAAGGCACTTTTTTCCAACCAAAATAAATTCGACATTGGTCATGCCGGAACTGCCATGCGGTTTCTCACGGCATTTCTTTCCAAAATTGTGGGCGAATGGGAAGTTACCGGTTCGGAGCGGATGAAACAACGCCCCATTGGGATTCTGGTGGATGCACTAAATCAACTTGGGGCCCGCATTGAATACCTGGATAAGGAAGGTTTTCCACCGCTGAAGATTTTTGGTTCGCACCTGAAAGGCAAAACACTGGAGCTGGACGGCAGTATCTCCAGCCAGTACATTTCAGCATTGCTTATGATTGCCCCAACCATTGAAAACGGCCTGGTTTTAAAACTGAAAGGAGACATCACCTCTCGCTCGTATATTGAGCTGACTCTGAAGTTGATGGCACGTTTTGGCATTCAATACAAATGGGAGGGCAACAAAATTACTGTACCTGAACAATACTACCTGCCGGGCGAATTCACCGTTGAAGCCGACTGGTCGGGCGCTTCCTACTGGTACCAGATTTTGGCACTGGCAGAAAATGGCGAAGTGCTTCTGGAAAACCTGCAGATTAACAGTTTGCAGGGAGATGCACACATTGCCGGCTGGTTTGAGCAGTTCGGCGTTTTTTCGGAACAAAAACAAGAAGGCGTTCTGCTGAAAAAAACAAAAAAGATTCAACCCGAAAAACTGGTGCTCGATTTTATTGAAAACCCGGACGTAGCCCAGACTTTTGCCTGTCTTTGTGTGGCAAAGAAAGTTCCGTTCCATTTTTCGGGATTGAAAACGCTGAAAATTAAGGAAACCGACCGGATTGCCGCTTTGCAAAACGAACTGGCAAAATTTGGCGCTATCCTTACCGAACCTGCTGAAGGCGAACTGACCTGGGATGGAACAACCGATCATTCAAAAGTTGAAAAAATACCACTCATCAAAACTTATCACGATCACCGCATGGCACTGGCTTTTGCACCCCTGGCGCTGGCTGGTTACAAGCTCGAAATTGATGATCCGATGGTAGTGACCAAATCGTACCCGGCATTTTGGGAAGATTTGAAGAATGTAAGGTTTGAAGTGGTAGAGATTCAGAAATAATTCTTTTGGGAGTTTTTATTCAAATTTTTTTCGGAATTTGTAGTACGTAATAAAAATGAATATGAACATTCCTGATAAAAACACCATTTTTCCGCTGGCACACCACAACAAGCTGACATTTCTGAAAAATATAGTAACCAATCCGAATATAGCAGTTGGCGATTACACCTATTATGATGATTTTGAGGACGTTTCCAATTTCGAAAAGAACGTGAAGTACCATTTCGATTTTATGGGCGACAAGCTGATAATCGGAAAGTTTTGCATGATTGCCTCCGGTGCAAAGTTTATAATGAACGGGGGTAATCACCTCACCGATGCCATTTCTGCTTATCCGTTTGCCATTTTTGGCGGCGACTGGCAAAATGCAATGGACGGTAAATCTTACCCGTTTAAAGGAGATACAACAATTGGAAATGATGTCTGGATTGGACACAATGCCACAGTTATGCCGGGAGTAACAATTGGCGATGGCACTGTAGTTGCCACGAACTCAACAGTAACAAAAAACATAGAACCTTACTCCATTGTAGGTGGAAATCCGGCCCGGCTAATTAAAAAACGGTTTTCCAACGAACAAATCGAAGTGTTGTTGCAAATAAAATGGTGGGACTGGGAAATCGAAAAAATTACCCGTTACGTTGACATTTTAACAGGAAACGATATAGAGAATTTAAAATCTTTGGCAGACCAACAGTAAAAGTATTTTTGTGTTCTCTGAAGCGATTAATCAGCAAACAACTTGATTACTTTAACTGGTTCTTTACCCGGATTAATTTCTACAGATTTCAGTTTTTCGTCTGCTCCGGCAAATTCCAGCCGGTAAGTTTTATCTTTTTTCAGTTTGAATTTCAGAAATTTGTTCAAATCGTCGGTTGGCAGCGGCGTATAGCCAAAATCAATTTGATTGTCACTCTCGAAAACGGTAACCCTTTCCGAAACCCGGCCTTGTGCATTTTGTTCGTTTTCATTTCTATACAAAACCACATCTGCCAAAATTTCATCTTCCTTCATTTCCTGACCGGCCAGTTGTTCCTGGTAAAGCCTGATGTAACGGTCAGTTACATTCACTGCATGAATTACTCTGGAATCGCGGTCCCACACCAGCGGGTAATGTGTTTCGGCAGGTTTGTACGAAGCGGCATAAATCCAGTGCACCGGTTTTTCGGGGTCTGCTTTTCCGGCATCGGCCAGAAACCAGCTTTTATTCAGTGCATCGGGATAATATTCCGTGAAATACCATTCGCCGTCAATCCAAACCTCCACCCAACTGTGGTTTCCACGCATGTTGGTCCAAAGTGGCGTGCCGGCAATGCGGGCAGGTATTCCCACCGACCGGAAAGCATTGACCAGCAAAAAGGAAAGCCCTGTGCAGGTGGCCATTTGCTCTTCAATGGCCTGAAACGGACTGATATTTACCGCACTTCGTTTGGTATTGTATTCCACGCCCAGCTCTTCCATAATGTTCAGATTTACCGAATCGATGGCCTGAAAAATGTCTTCACAGTCTTTTAAATAGGGTGAAAAACGGTTGTAAAAATCTTCGTGCCAGTTATCCCGTTTTTCATCAAGGCTATAATAGGGCAACACTTCATTCAGAAAAATGGAGTCGGGCAAGTTTTTACTCCATTTAAACTCTTCGCGCGCCTTGAAAGCGCCGTTTATCTGGTCCAGAATAAAATCCGAAGAAAGTGATTCTAAATCTTTTTCTGGCATATAAGCAATTAAAAATGCAGCGGCTTCTTTCTGATTCTTTTTTACACTTTGCAGTACCATTTCCAGTTCGCCTGCATTCTCACCTGCTTTTACAAAAGCTGAATCGAGAAGAGAATGATAACTTCCGGGCACACCCCTGTATTCCGACTGGCAGGCAGAAAAAGCAAATACAGCAAATACAATACCCCACAAAAACGTCTTCATAAAAAAATCCTATAATTTGATGAAAATTTTCTTTTTAAACAGAATCCACGCCGGAATGAAATTAAAACAAATGAACAGAACGGCATACAGCAAACTGCCAAACTTCATGCTCCAGCCAGCCGACTCGAACATGTTCATAAAATGCACATTCAGGCTGCTTCCCCAAATTTTGATGTTGTAGAAAAGCTGTCCCCAAACATCGGCCAGCACATACACGGCAATGGCATTGGAACCGAAAATGATTCCAGGTTTGGTAAACCGGGTACGACCCTGCATATCCACAAAAAACATACTGATGGCCAGCACCATGGCTGCCAGACCGGAAGTGACCATCACAAACGAACTGGTCCAGATGTTTTTATTTATGGGGAAAATGAAATCCCACCAGTAACCGATGGCAAACGCAAAAAATCCGAACGAAAACAGGTAAATCACTTTCTTCTCCTGCGACATTTTGCTGAGAATCAAGTGCCCGGCCAGCATTCCGGTAATTCCGGTGGCAATGGCAGGCAGTGTGCTGAAAATCCCCTCGGGGTCCCAGGTTTTCTGCCACATATATCCGGGCAGAAATTTACTGTCAATCCAGGCTGCCAGGTTGGCATCCGGATCCAGCAACGGTTGTCCGTAACCCGGAGTTGGAATTAAAACCATTGCCAGCCAGTAACCCACCAGAATAACCGCAGCGACAATGGCCTGGGTTTTCCATTTCGAGTTCAGAAAAAGTATAGCCGAAACCAAAAATACAATAGCAATGCGCTGTAACACCCCGGCATACCTAATGTTTTCAAGGTCGAATTTTGGAAACAGCCACAACAAAACACCCACGATGAAAATTTTCAATGCCCTGATAACTATTTTTTTATACATGGGGCCTTTCGGAACTCCGGCCTGAAGCCGCTTGGTGTAAGCCAGTGCAATGGAAACACCCACAATGAAAATAAAAAACGGAAAAATGAGGTCGGTAGGCGTGATGCCGTGCCAGTCAACATGTAGCAAAGGCGGATATACGTGACTCCAAGTACCCGGATAGTTTACCATTATCATAGCAGCAATTGTAAAGCCGCGAAATGCATCGAGGGAAATCAGTCGTTTAAATTCGGCCATTTTATTATCTTTGATTTTAAAAATTTATCGAAATTCGTTCACAATCTTTTTGAAAAAATTAGGATGTCAAACTTAAATAAATTGTCGAAAATGAAAAACAGTGTAGTCGCTTTTTCCATGGTTTTATCTCTTTTTATCGGATGTACACAAAAAACACCTGCTCCCGGCGAAATAAAAATGAACTGGGAACTTGTTAGTAATGAATATGCTGAAACGCCTAAAGCAATGGCGAGGTTTACGATTGAAAACAACAGTCAATTCACTTTTAAGGATGACAACTGGGCGCTTTATTTCAGTCAGATGCCCCGAAGGCCGCTTTCTGCCGATAAAAATATTGAAATACAGTTCATCAGCGGTGACTGGTTTGTGATGAAACCTACAGAAAATTTTAGTTTGAAACCCGGTGAAACCATCGAAATAACTACCGAACATTCCGACTGGATTATTAAGGAAACCGATGCACCACTCGGTCCCTACTTCATATTTTACGACAAAAAAGGAAATGAAACCGATACAGTAACGGTTACCGATTACACTATTTTGCCTTTCACCAAACCCGAACAGGCCAATCGCCATAAAAACGATTTCGAACCCATTCCCACTGCGGAGTGGAATTTTGAAAACAACGCGAATCTATCTGCTTTGGAAAAAGATCAGCTTTTACCGGTTATTCCCAGTCCGGTAAGCTACAAAGCCACCGGCAACAAAGTGGTTTTCGACGATTACGTGCGAATTTTGCATACCGGAGGACTGGAAAACGAAGCCCGTTATGTTTCAGAATTTTTAGGAAAACTGCTTGGCGCTAAACCAACGGTAGAACAGGCAACCGAAGCTTCGCCCTACAGCATTTTTCTCACGACCGGTAAATTATCGGTGAGCGGAAAAACAGCAGAGGCTTACCGTATGGAAATCAAACCCGATAAATCAATCAACATAACCGGCAGCGACCCGGCAGGCGTTTTTTACGGCATCCAAAGTCTGATTTCCATGCTGCCTGTGGAAGTTTTCAGAGGTGTGAATGCCGACGTGGTGTTCGACGAAGTGGTGATTGAAGACGCTCCCAGGTTTCCCTACCGCGGCCTGCAGATTGATGTGGCTCGTAGTTTCCAGACAAAGGAAACCATGAAAAAAATGATTGACATCCTGTCGTTTTACAAGGGAAATTATTTTGTGATTTACCTTACGGAAGACGAAGGCTGGCGCCTTGAAATTGAAGGTTTGCCCGAACTGACAGAAATTGGCGCTCAGCGCGGACATACCACAAAAGAGGCCAACTTTCTTCATCCATCTTACGGTTCAGGGCCTTTCCCCTACGTGGACGAAACTTATGGGAGCGGATATTATACCAGGGAAGATTTTATCGAAATCCTGCAATATGCGCAAGCCAGGCATGTAAATGTAATTCCGGCAGTAAATTTCCCCGGCCATTCAAGAGCAGCCATCAAATCAATGGAAGCCCGTTACGAAAAGTACAAAGTTCTGGGCGATGAAGAAAAAGCCAATGAATTCCGGCTCATTGATCCCGAAGAAACCTCGAAATACCTTTCGGCGCAGTGGTACACCGACAATGTGGTGAATGTAGCCCGAGAATCGACTTATAAATTTTACGAAACCGTTGTGGATGCCATCGTCTCAATTTACAAAGAAGCCGGCGTGGAACTGGAATTTTTCCATACCGGGGGCGATGAGGTTCCCGAAGGTTCGTGGACCGAATCACCCATGTGCGCAGAACTGCTGAAAACCATGCCCGAAATTTCCGACCCCAAAAACCTGCAGGCGGTTTTCTTCCGAAGGGTTGTTGAAATGCTCAACTCCAAAAACCTGAAAATCGGCGGCTGGGAAGAAGTGGCCCTGTTAAAAGACAGTGAAGGCTACTTTCCGAATCCTGAATTTGCCGGAAAACAGGTTTATCCTTATGTTTGGAACAACCAGGGAAACAACACCGATTTGGCATATCGAATGGCCAATGCCGGTTATCCGGTTATCCTTTGTAATGTTTCCAATTTCTATTTCGATTTGGCCTACAACAAAGATCCGCGCGAACCCGGTCACTACTGGGCCGGATTTGTTAATACACGCGATGCCTGGCAGGTAGCGCCGTTTAATATGTTTTTAACGACTACACACACCAGCATGGGCCGTGAAATTAACATTGAAACCGAATATGCCGGTCTGGAGCGACTGAAACCTGAAGCAAAAGCAAATATTGCAGGTGTTCAGGCACAAATATGGAGCGAAACCATAAAAGGCGAGAAAATGCTGGAGTATTACCTGCTGCCCAAATTGATTGGTTTTGCTGAAAGCGCCTGGTCGCCTGAGCGGAACTGGGAAACCATGGACAACCGGGCCCGTCGCGAAGAAACTTTGGATAAAGGCTGGAACGTATTTGCCAACACACTGGCACAAAAAGAACTGCCCCGCATGGCCGGAATTTTTGGCGGCTTCAATTATCGCGTACCGGCGCCGGGAGCCAAAATTGAAGATGGAAATCTGATAGCCAATTCAACTTACCCCGGATTGACCATTCGCTATACTACCGATGGAACCGAACCGACCCGAACTTCAACCGTTTACAAAGAACCGGTTTCGATTTCCGGAAAAATAAAACTGAAAGCGTTTGATGCAGCGGGAAGAGGAAGTTTAACCATGGAAATCAATAACAACTGACATCATATTACATACAAAATTCTTACAAATTTGGAATTGAATTCCAAATTTGTAAATTTACACCATGATTAAACGTGAAGCAGAAAAAGAATTACTAAGCCTGGCTGCCCAGTTTAAAGCAGTTGCTGTAACAGGCCCAAGACAGTCGGGAAAAACTACTTTGGTACGTAAGGTTTTCAACCAAAAGCCTTATGCGAACCTGGAGAATCCGGATATCAGGAGTTTTGCCAAAGAAGATCCCCGGGGATTTTTATCCAATTATCCAAATGGAGCTGTATTAGATGAGATACAGCGAGTTCCGGAGCTTTTTTCTTATCTGCAACAAATCCTTGATGACCATCAGGAAAATGGATTATTCATTTTGACTGGTTCCAACAATTTTCTTTTGCAGGAGAGTATTTCACAAAGTTTGGCCGGCAGGGTTGGATACCTGTTTTTATTGCCTTTAAGTTTATCAGAAATTGACTTTTCTGAAATTTCCAGTAACACTCTTCTTTTTAAAGGTTTTTACCCTGCTCTTTATAATGAAAATTCAGAACCGGCAAAATTTTATGCCAATTACATAAGGACATACATTGAACGTGATGTCCGTTTGCTAAAAAATATTTCAGATTTATATGCTTTTGAACGTTTTCTCCGGCTTTGTGCAGGCAGAATTGGACAAATGCTAAACATGAGCAACCTTGCAGTTGAGACAGGTGTTGATGTAAAAACGATTGGCTCATGGATAGGCGTTTTGGAAACCAGTTTTATCATTTTCAGATTACAACCTTACCACAAAAACTTTAACAAACGAATTGTCAAAATGCCCAAACTCTATTTTTATGATACCGGACTCGCCCTGGCACTGCTTGGATTGGAAGATGAATCACAATTAATGTTGCACCCTTTCAGAGGAAATCTTTTTGAAAATTTGGTTGTTGTTGATTTTTTAAAAAGGCGATACAACAAAGGGCAATCAAACAACCTGTTTTTTTGGCGTGACAATACCGGAAATGAAATCGATTTATTGATTGAAAAAGGCATTCAGCGAATTCCGGTTGAGATTAAATCGGGTAAAACAATAACCAACGATTTTTTTAAGGGTATCCGGTTTTGGAATAAGCTTACCCAAAGTGAAGGTGGTTATTTGATTTATGATGGAGATATGCTCCAAAAAAGAAGTGATGGAACCTCTGCGGTGCCTCTAAAAGAGATAAACACCATTGAGGTCTAATCCAACTTAATTGCAGCTGATTGAAATAAACCGTGAAACTTATCTCTTCTTCTTAAAAAACTCCTGCATCAGTTCGCCGCATTCGGTTTCCAAAACGCCACCCACAATTTCAGTTTTGGGGTGTAAGGCATTTGGAGCAAATTTCCGGAATCCCCGTTTGGGGTCGGATGCCCCGTAAACAATTCGCCCGGTATGTGCCCAGCCCAGCGCTCCGGCACACATGGCACAGGGTTCAAGGGTGACAAACAACGTGCAGTCGTTTAAATATTTTCCGCCCAGCAGATTGGCAGCAGCGGTAATGGCCTGCATTTCGGCATGGGCAGTTACATCGTTCAGGGTTTCGGTTAAATTGTGGGCACGGGCAATAATTTTATTGTTTGCAACCACCACTGCGCCCACCGGAATTTCATCCTCGTCAAAAGCCTGAACCGCTTCGGCAAAGGCTTTTTTCATAAAATATTCATCGTTAAACGGCTCAATCATATATCTCGGCTTCAGGCGGTGAAATTGCTAAAATCTTCTTATTTTCGCAACCAAATCTAAAAAAAGGTATCATGTACAGAACACATACGTGTGGAGAATTAAGAGCAGAACATATCGGACAAAAAATAACACTGGCCGGCTGGGTGCAGCGCATAAGGGATTTGGGCGCTATGTCGTTTATCGATTTGCGCGACCGTTACGGCATTACCCAGTTGGTAACCGACGAAAACACTCCGGCTGAAGTGACTGAAGTGCTGGAACAACTGGGCCGTGAATTTGTGATTCAGGCCACAGGAACTGTTCGTGAGCGTTCGAGCAAAAACAAAAACATGGCAACCGGAGACGTTGAAATTGAACTTTCGGGAATAAAAGTTTTAAGCCCTTCGGCAGTTCCGCCATTCACCATACAGGATGATACCGACGGCGGCGACGATTTGCGCATGAAATACCGATACCTCGATTTGCGAAGAAGCGCCGTGCGTAAAAACCTCGAGTTGCGTGCCCAAATGGCTCATGCCGTGCGTACTTACCTTACCGAGAACGGTTTTATTGAAACCGAAACCCCGGTTCTTATCAAATCAACACCCGAAGGCGCCCGCGATTTTGTGGTGCCTTCGCGTATGAATCCGGGCGAATTTTACGCCCTGCCGCAATCGCCGCAAATTTTTAAACAGTTGCTGATGGTGGCCGGGTTCGACAAATATTTCCAGATTGTAAAATGTTTCAGAGATGAAGATTTGCGTGCCGACCGCCAGCCGGAGTTTACCCAAATCGACTGCGAAATGTCGTTTGTGGAACAGGAAGACGTTTTAAATGCATTTGAAGGGCTTACCAAATATACATTCAAAAAGGTTTTGAATGTGGAAGTGGAAAATTTCCCCCGTATGCCCTATTCAACTGCCATGGAAAAATACGGCTCCGACAAACCCGACATCCGGTTTGAAATGTTGTTGCACGACATTACGGAACTGGCTCAGGGAAAAGGTTTCGGAATTTTCGATACGGCAGAATACATCGGCGCCATTTGTGCCAAAGGGTGTGCCGAATATTCCCGGAAACAGATTGATGAACTGACCGAATGGGTGAAACGCCCGCAAATTGGCGCCAAAGGAATGGTTTACGTGAAATACAGTGATGACGGCATTTTTAAATCATCGGTAGATAAATTCTATTCAGCCGAAGACTTAAAAATCTGGGCAGAAACACTTGGCGCCGAACCGGGCGATTTAATCCTGGTGCTTTCAGGCGACAAAGCGAAAACCACGGATGCACTCGGTACACTTCGCCTCGAAATGGGTAACCGGCTGGGATTGCGCAAAAAGGGAACCTACAAACCGCTTTGGGTAGTTGATTTTCCGCTGCTCGAATGGGACGAAGACAGCAAGCGGTTTTTTGCCATGCACCATCCCTTTACATCGCCGAAGCCCGAAGACATTGCGTTGCTGGATACCGATCCCGGAAAAGTACGCGCCAATGCCTACGACCTCGTAATAAATGGTGTGGAAATTGGCGGAGGTTCTGTGCGAATTTACGACTCGGAATTGCAGGCCAAAATGTTCGATGTGCTTGGATTTACACCCGAACAAGCCAAAGCACAGTTCGGGTTTCTAATGAATGCATTTAAATATGGTGCACCGCCACACGCCGGAATCGCATTCGGTTTCGACCGGCTGGTTTCGCTGTTTGCCGGGCTGGATTCCATCCGCGATGTGATTGCATTCCCGAAAAATAATTCCGGCCGGGATGTGATGAACGATTCACCTTCGCCCATTGCAAAAGAGCAGTTGGACGAACTTTATCTTCAATTGAAGAATACAGATTAGATATCTGAAATTTATTTTGCAGCTATATCGTAAACCATTAGGGCATTTCCATGCCTGACATACAACCGTTTGTTATGGATAACCGGGTGAGCCCAGTGCTGATCTGTTCCAAGCGGAACTTCAAATCTCCCTTTTATTTCAAATGTATCCCTATCCATTTTCACCAGGGCGAGTTCTCCGGCTTCGCTGTACAGATAGAACAGTCCACCGGCGAAAACAATTACACCACCCCCGAAATCTTTTGAAAGCAGCTTTTCTTTTCCGGTCGAAATATCTATGGCGTACCATTCATCCTTCCGGTAAGTTGAACTGTATATAACTCCATCATGCAATACAATTCCACCCATTAAATTTTGAACCTTTTCGTTCCTCCATTTCTGTTCAACACTTTTCCCATCATCACTTAATTTCAGAGCAAGCAAACCGCTGTTTTGCGGAGCAGAACTGCTGGAACAAAAAATTACACCATCTGAATAAACCGGTGAATTGGCGTGAATTTTATTGGATTGCATTTGTTCAACACGCCAGTAAATTTCACCGGTATCTGCATCTATTCCCAAAACTGAAGTTGCAGTTATTGTTACCACCAGTCTTGTATCGTTGTGTCGAACTAAAATCGGAGAACAGTAAGCAGCCTGTTCACCATAACCTCTGCTGGTCCATACCGTTTCTCCGGTAAAACGGTTCAGAGCCACCACATTGTATGTTTCACCGCCTGGTGTGCAAATGATATTGTCACCGTCGATGAGCAAAGTTTCAGTCATTCCCCACCGGATATTTTCAGCCTCAAACTTTTTGAGCAAATCAACTTCCCAAATAATATCCCCGGTAAAAACATCAAAACAATAAATTACCCCCATACCACTTTTAAGGTATAAAAATTCATCTTTTAATTCCGGAGTTGAACGTGTACCGGTATAATTCACATGCCATTCGGAACCATAAACTTTTTTCCACAAAAGCGTTCCATCCATACTAAATGAATAAAGCACACCGAGTGTATCAGGCATTCCTGTCGTAAAAACCATATTGTGCCCAATTGCAACACTGCTGTGCCCGGCACCCAGTCCTTCGTAACTCCATAACATTTCAGGACCGTTTTCCGGCCAGTAGTTCAACAGTCCGTCTTCGAAAAAAATACCCTGACGTTCCGGGCCACGCCATTGAGAGAAATTTTCTGGTGTTGTTGAACAACCTGTTACAAAAAAAATCAGAAGGAAGGTAAAAAATCGAATCATACCAGTTTAATTTGATTTATGATAAAATGCCCAAAATAGAAAAAACCGGAATAGCAGCATTATAAAATCATAAAAATCGGAAAAAATTTTACGGAATAACTCCACTTTAAAGGGTTCGGGCAATGGGTACAAAAAATCTGCGTTAAAATAAATGGATTTTTGAATTATCTTTGCACCGAAATCAATTGGAATAATGAGAACAGTTTTTTTGGTTTTTACAGTACTAATTTTCAGCCAGTGGCTTTCAGCCCAAGTCACATTTCCATCCTGGCCTGAAAACGATGAAAGGGACTCGTTGCAAACGGAAGAAATTTCAGTTCCCATTCTCGACAAACTGGAATTAAACCAGGACCCCCGCCTTGAAAAAATGCTGAAATGGCAAGTGGGAAACAATAAAAAGCGCGATGGCATGGAAGGTTTTCGCGTAGAAATTTTTTTTAGTTCGGCAATGAATGCCAAAGAGCAGGCGTTAAACAAGAAAAAGGAGTTTTTGTCGAAATATCCTGATTACGATGTACATGTTAAATTCACTGCTCCCAACTTCAGGGTACGGGTGGGCGATTTCAGAACAAAAAACGAAGCATTAAAACTTCATAAACAAATTCAGAATGATTACCCGGGCGCTTTTATCGTTCCGGATATTATTGATTTTCCGTTGCTGAAAACAAGAAATTATGAGCGACCAGATTAAGCACGAATGTGGCATTGCATTAATTCGCTTACTTAAGCCTTTATCGTATTACAAAAAAAAATACGGCACGTGGAGATACGGCCTGAATAAGCTGTATCTGCTTATGGAAAAGCAGCACAACCGGGGACAAGACGGAGCCGGAATGGTTTGCGTAAAAGACCACCTTCCTCCGGGCAGTTCTTATATGAACCGGTACAGGTCAATTGAGCAGAATCCAATACTCGATGTTTTTGACAAGGTGAATAAGCCACTGAAAAAAGCTCAGAGAAAAGGTATTGATGTAGAAGATTGTGACTGGGCTTATGAAAATTATCCCTATGCCGGAGAACTTTATCTGGGGCATTTGCGCTACGGGACTTTCGGTAAAAACAGTATCGATTTTGTACATCCGGTTATGCGGCAAAACAACTGGAAATCGAGAAACCTGGTGCTGGCAGGTAATTTTAATCTTACGAATACCGACGAATTATTTAAAGTATTGATTGAACTTGGACAACACCCGAAAGCATATACCGACACCGTAACCGCCCTGGAAAAAGTGGGGCATTTTCTGGATGAAGAGAATCAGTTACTTTTCAGAAAATATAAAAACGAAGGGTACAGAAATAATGAAATATCACCTCTGATTGAAGAAAACCTCGATATTCAAAACATTCTGGACAGGGCTACCAAAGACTGGGACGGCGGTTATGCCATGGCCGGGCTAATTGGTCACGGCGATGCTTTTGTGGTGCGCGACCCCTGGGGGATTCGACCTGCACATTATTATCAGGACGATGAAATTGTAGTAGTCGCTTCCGAAAGACCGGTAATTCAAACCGTTATGAATGTAAGCTGGGAGAAAGTGCATGAAATTGCTCCCGGCGAAGCGTTAATCATCAAAAAGAAGGGGAATGTCAGCCGGCAGATGATTCGTGCCCCGCACAAAAGAAGTTCCTGCTCGTTTGAACGGATTTACTTTTCAAGAGGTAGCGACAGAAGTATTTACCGGGAGAGGAAAGAATTGGGACGTTTACTCGGTACCACAATTCTCAAGGCGATAAATTACGATTTTGAAAATACAGTTTTTTCATATATTCCCAATACTTCGGAAACCGCTTTTTACGGAATGATTGAAGGCATAAGGGATTACCTCACCGACTGGAAAATAGAATGTCTTAAAAAAGGGAACGGCAAAATGACCGATGACGAAATAAAGAAGATTATTTCGTTTGAACCCCGGGTGGAAATGATTGCCATCAAAGATGTGAAACTGCGCACATTTATTGCCGACGATGCCAGCCGCGACGATTTAGTGGCTCATGTTTACGATGTAACTTACGGTGTAGTCCGGAATAACGTGGACACCCTGGTGGTTATTGACGACTCCATTGTGCGGGGAACGACCCTAAAAAACAGCATTCTTCGCATCCTCGACAGGTTGCATCCGAAGAAAATCATCGTGGTTTCATCTGCGCCGCAAATCAGATATCCCGATTGTTACGGTATTGATATGGCACGCCTAGATAAATTCATCGCATTTAATGCCACCATTGAACTGTTAAAAGACCTGGGCAAGGAAAATATCATTAACGAAGTTTACCGAAAATGCAAAGAGCAGCAAAACCTCCCCAAAGAAGAGATGGTGAATTATGTACGCGAAATTTACCGTTCATTCACTCCGGAACAAATTTCAGCGAAAATTGCCGAGGTATTAAAACCGGATGATTGTAAAGCGGAAGTGGAAATCGTTTACCAGTCAATAGAAAACCTGCACAAAGCCTGCCCCAACGATACCGGCGACTGGTATTTCACCGGAAACTATCCAACTCCGGGTGGTAACAGGGTGGTTAATTTATCGTTTATCAATTATATAGAAGGAAAAGACGAACGCGCCTACTGATTTTTTGTTAATGAATTTTAAAACATTTTCCGGCATAACGTGTTTTAGTTAGTGCCTCTGAAAATGGAAGAAACAATTTGTCATGGCGTATTATTAATCTTTCCCTCGGGAAAAAATTATCTTCCGTTTTTCAGGGGTTTTTTCTTTAATCAGAATTTTTATCAAACTGATTTTGAAAGTTTATAATTATGTGGCAATAGAATACCACTTTAAAATTTTTATCTTTTCAGTTATTTTTGAAAAAATTTTTATCATGTTATGTGTTCAGGGAAAATATGACGGAAAGGGTTTAAGGTTTTTCAAAAAAATAAAATTCATTCGCCCAAAAAAGTTATTGTCACATTTTGGGATGATATCGATGACGATATTACCAGTGAAGAACTTCATCAAATAGCCGGTGAAGGAGGATCATTTTTTAGATAATGATGCCAATTTAAAAGTAAAGTATTGAATTGAAACGAGGAACAATTGTGTTAACGCACTTTTCGTTTATTGACCTGACCTCTGCTAAAAAAAGGCCTGCTGTTGTAATATAAAAAGTTTCCGACCGGTAAAAGGATGTTGTTGTTGCTTTCATTTCTTCTATAGTTCCAGATTTTTTATCCTATACTGATTTATTGTTTGATGTCATCAGGAATGATTTTTTCGGTTCCTGGTTAGAAAAGAAATCTGTTTTTAACCTGGATAAAATTACCGATTTAAATAAGGCAATATATTCAGGAGAAATGGGGTGTGCTGGGTCGGAAACGTTAAAGCTGATGGTTAAAATCAAATGGTGATTACGCCAGGGCTGTATTGGGCGTTATTAAAGCCCGGCAGTTTACGACATGCTTTCCGAAAGGGGTAAAAACATTTTCTTCCCGAAGAAAGGTATTTTAGGGCAAACTGCTGAAGCAAAGGGAACGCGCATTAATGCCACCATTGGCGCTGCCATTGAAGACGACGGCACACCCATGCGACTTGAAACCATTGCATCGAAAATCGACCTCGATCCATCGCTTGTTTTTCCGTATGCTCCCAGTTTCGGGCGGCCTGATCTGCGCTCGAAGTGGAAAAGTATGATTTACGAAAAAAACCCTTCGCTGGGAAAAACGGAACTGAGCCTTCCCGTGGTGACCAATGCGCTAACACACGGCATCAGTATGGCCGGATACCTGTTTGCCGATGCCGGCGACGAAGTGATTGTGCCCAGTCTGTTCTGGGGAAATTACAATCTCACCCTGGCCAACGGTTACAGCGCCAACCTGGTAAAATTCAACCTGTTTAAAAACGAACAGTTCGATTTGGAAGCTTTCGAAGCCAAATTGAATGAAGGAGAACCAGGGAAAAAAATTCTAATCCTGAACTTCCCCAATAACCCGACTGGTTATACGCCAACCCAGGAAGAAGCAAACGGGATTGTTTCAATTATTGAAAAAGCGGCAGAAAAAGGGAACAAACTGGTTTGCATTACCGACGATGCCTATTTCGGACTGGTTTACGAAGACGGTATTGCCCGTGAAAGCATTTTTGCGCCACTGGCCAATCTGCACGAAAATGTGTTGGCCGTTAAACTCGACGGCGCCACCAAGGAAGATTACGTTTGGGGTTTTCGTGTGGGATTTATGACATACGCAATTAAAGGCGGTGATGCCGAATTGTATTCAGCCCTTGAAGCCAAAACGGCCGGCGCCATCCGCGGAAACATTTCCAACGCGGCCAATATTTCGCAATCGCTGATGTATGCGGCATACAACAGTGCCGAATACGGGGTACAGAAACGGGCAAAACACCGGATTATGCAGCAACGCTACGAAGCGGTGAAAGAGGCGTTAAAAGATGGAAAATACGAGAAATACTTTAAAGCGCTGCCATTCAACTCGGGTTACTTTATGTGCGTTCAACTTGCCCAAGGGCTCGACAGCGAGCAGGTGCGGCAGGTACTCATCCAAAAATACAGCATTGGCACCATTAGCCTGAATGGCATTTTAAGACTGGCATTTTCTGCCGTTGCAGCTTCCGATGTAAAAGACATGTTTGAAGGAATTTACAACGCCTGTGAGGATTGCAGCTAAAAAATTAGCCCCACTGCAAAACAGTCGGATTATTCAGGCTGAACAAATTCTGTTTTTTGCCGACAGATAACCGTTGCAAAGGGTAACGGTTTATGGTATGGTGTCGTGCGGGGTTACGAAGCGTTATCCTGAGACCCCGCCTGCCATATTAGAAAATTAATTCGTGATAGTTTTTTCTTTTTTAGTCAATATAAGTTTCTTTTAAAACCGATTTTAATTCTTGAATTTCAAAATCCTGCAGTTCCCCAAAAATTTTTATTATTCTTTGCCTGTCAATTGTCCTGATTTGGTCTAAAACAATCCAGCCGGTTTTATTGTCATGCTTAACTTTTACCCTTGTCGGATATTTTTTGGAACTTGTTGTCATGGGTGCAATTACAATCGTTCGTAAATATTTATTCATCTCATTGGGAGAAATGACAACACAAGGTCGGGTCTTTTTAATTTCACTCCCAATTGTCGGGTCGAGATTAACTAAAATAATTTGGTACTGTTTTATTTCCATTCTTCCAGGTTTTCATCGTCAAATACATCGTCAATCAATAAATTGTCATCTCCGTTTTCAGCCATTTTTTCAAAAGCTTTTTCCCAGCCTTTCCTTGGTTTTGAAATGGGCTTTAAAATAATCTGGCCTTTATCCATTATTAAATCAACAGTGTCTTTAATGTTGTATCTGTCAAGCAGGGTTTTACTCAACCTGATTCCCTTTGAATTTCCGATTTTTATAACTGAAATTTCCATAACTTATTTTTCAAAATTGTAATTACAAAGTTATAACATTTCTTTGGAATTCAAAATGAAGGCAACGGTTCAGTGAAAGTTGTCGGGGCGGATTTCGGAGAGTGTTTCTGACCGCCAGCTGTCGGACACGAAACTGCGAAACGACCCCTAGCACTCGGGGGCAGTTGGCGTACCACCACCCTGCAATATGTACCTTGTTGGCGGGTCGTTTTTATTCGTTCAATAGTCCTATTATTTCCTCTACTATTTTATTTATTAAAACTTGCTTGTCTCTTTCTAAAACATAAACAGCAATTGAAGTTTTCAATTCAGGGAAATACAAAACTCGTGTACCCCAAAAACCTCCATGTCCATACGCTGGTAATCCTAAAAATGCATAAGAGTATAGCCCTAAATGATAACCACTCGGTTCAGAAACTCTCGTTGGAATTTTGGTAAAAATTTGATTTAAAACGTTGGTATCTTTAATTATTTCATTGTTGAAGAGCTTGTAAGCAAAAGAAGCTAAATCTTGGGATGTACTGGCAATGCCACCACCGCCATACAAATCGACTGAAACATCTATATCTTTTGAATCCCAGTTGTATTGATTCCAATATTGATGAACTAAAGGTTTTGTCTCTCTTGGTTTTTCTTCAAGTGTAGGAAACCATGTATTATGGATGTTCAATGATTCAAAATGTAATAGCTCTCTCATTGCAGTATAGAAGGGTTGTTCCGTAAGGCTTTCAATTATTTCTGATAGCAAGAGATAATTGGCGTCAGAATAGCTAAAAACTGTTTCGGGTTTACCAAGCGGTAGACCAGCTTTAATAGTCAGTTCTAATTGCTCATCACGAGTCCATCTGTAACTTTTATTCTTATTGATAAAATTAATGTATTTTTGATTGATGAAGTCTTCTATTCCGCTCGTATGAGATAGTAAGTGTTTTACCATAATAAAATCGAGATCATATCCATGCTGTTCAAATAGATTTCTTGTTCTTGGTGTAAGCAAGTTTTTAATAGGTCGGTCGATTGACAATTTTCCATTTTCAACCAGCCTTAAAATTGTAGCTGAAACATACATTTTTGTAATGCTGGCGATTAGAGCAGGTTGGTCTGCATCTAATTCTGTTTTATCTGCCAGATTTGAATAACCAATTGCTCCGCTCCACGAAATATTTTGTTCGGGTGATTCTATGCTTACCATAATTCCAACAGATGTTTGGTTTGAGTAATAGATTGAATCAATTATAGCCTGGAATTTCGTTTCTAAAGATTGAGCATACGTCCAATTATTTAGAAATAGAATTCCTAATAAAGTTATAGGTATAGGCGCTTAAGTATCCCTTTGTTTTGTACTGTCCATACGTATTGCGTCATTGTTTACCATTCTTTTTATTAAGGTATTGAACAATACCCCTT
>JAWLCW010000017.1:0-134258 GCA_041686935.1 Mariniphaga sp.
CAACAGAAGATATTTTGGCGAAGCTATGTTTGACAGACTTTTATTGGTTGGAGCAACATCGAAAAATGAATTTAGGTACAGAATACGATAATCATTAATATTATTATGCAACCAGTTAAACTTTTTTGTTTTCTGCCTTTGCTTTTGTATTTTTCCTTACCATCAGCAGGTCAGATTCATCCCCGAACGGATACTCTTTTAATTCCTGAAACTACTCAGATTCCCCTTATTGACGGGTTAAGCAGTGATGCTGCCTGGGAAATAACAGACTGGATGCTCATTGACCAGATATGGATGCCATACGGTAATAATCCTGGAAATTTAGGACAGGAATCTGGCCTGGAACTTTGGGAAGGTGCGGATGATTTTACAGGCAAATATAAAGTAGTTTGGTCGGCGGAGACAAACCTTCTCTATTTTCTTGCTGAAATTATTGATGATGAGTTTGTGGACGGTTATGTTTACAATGAAAACCCCGGAACCGGCGGTGGATATCCGAACTACGATATTTTAGAAGTTTTTATTGATGAAGATAGGTCAGGAGGATTGCATGTTTTCGATGGGACCGGAAGTGTTGCCAGCAGTTGGGGAACCAATGCAGAAAATGCTTTTTCCTATCATCTGGCTGTTAATGCTCCTGAAGAAGGTGCTGTTCAAAATGAGTTTTATGCCCTTGATATTGCAGGAACCAATTGGGGATATCCCAACCAGAAAGTTGCCGATTATGCCGGCCATTTTCCTGATTTTGCTTTTAGAAAAGAAGGTAATAAATATATTTGGGAATTTTCAATGAAAGTTCATAACGACAATTATGACCATTCAAATCAGGAAGCATCTGTTGTTGCTCTTGAACCCGGGAAAGTTATGGGATTAAGTCTTGCATATTGCGACAATGATGACCCGAATGAAAGCCCGCTGAGACGCGATCATTTTTTTGGTTCGGTTGATGTTCCGCTTTCGGCATATAACGACCACTGGAAACAGGCCGACTGGTTTGGAGTGGCAAAACTTGTGCAAAGTCCGGGTACATTCTCCCTCTTTAAAACGAAACATCAAATCAAAATTGAAATCTTCGCTGCAAACGGCAGTTTAATGGTAAACTTAAATTCTCCGAAAGAGGGAAAAGTCGATATCAGAGTTTTGAATATTCTGGGCCGCGAAGTTTTTAAAAGAACCGATTTTAAACCAGGTGGAGAATGGCGTAAGCAATTAAATATTCAGGATTTACAAAATGGGATATATCTGGTTGAAATTATTCACGATAATAAAAGAAATACCCAAAAAATTATTGTGCAATAAATGGATAGCATCCCCAGGCAGGGATGCCATCCAAAATTATTTCTATCATTCAGCTTTGTAGCTTGTCCAGGTGGTGCCATCGAAATGCGACACTCCGTTATCCGTACCGAACCAAAGTGAACCATCCAAATCAATTTCAATGCAAAGCACGTTGTTACTTACCAATCCATTTGAATTTGTGAAGTTTTCCCAATCGGAACCATCGAATCTGGAAACTCCTGAAGGAGTTCCAAACCACATGTTTCCTTCCGGGTCTTTTTGAATGCACTGAACCTTGTTGTTTATCAATCCATCCTCTTCATAAAACGATTCCCAGTTTGCTTTTGCCTGAATTCCGGTATGTTTAGCCAATCCTTCATCGGTTCCGTACCATTGGACTGAACCATCAGTAAAAACAGACAGAATATTATCGGATGGCAGGGCGCTCCAGGGAATTTCGTATGGCGATGCGGCGGTAATGGCATCAACTGAAGTACTAACCATACGGGCAACACCGCCACCTTTGGTTCCAATGTAAAGTGTGTCGCCAGTATAATCAAGGGAAGTAATTCTGTTATTTTCAAAAAATCCGGAACCGTAAAAACTCCTGTAATTGACTTCAGGAAACTGGCTGCCATGAAAAGCGGAAAGTCCACCGTTAGTGCCAAACCAGCGGATATTTTTACCATCAATTTTCACCACAAAAACCGAATCGCCGGGCAAACCTGGCCCATCGGGGAACAAAGTCTGCGTATTGCTTTCGGTGTAAGTGGTAGCTCCCGAAACTGCGTCAATTGGAAGGGTTGCTACATTAACCCCACTGTTTGTTCCCAGCCAGAGCTCGGGACCGTAAGTTGTTTGTTCAAAACCAATATCGTGAATTGTTTTTGTGGTGATTTTCGGATTGCTGTGGTAAACTTTCCAGTTCTGTCCGTCGAAACTTGCCAGTCCGTTTTTGGTGGCAAGATATTTCGTGCCATCACTGGTTACAAAAATAGCGCTGATGTAATTGTCAGGTAAAGATTCTTTCTCCTCCTGAATCGGATCTTCCTTACATCCGTAAAAAACTAAAAGAAAAACAGTAAGGCTTAAAAAGCTATATCTCATCATAATTTTTAATTTATCACTTGTATTTTTTGTGTTTCCCTGAAAAATCCGTTTGTTGATTTACCAGATAAGCTGAGAATGTACAAACCGGGCTGCAAATTCATTTCACTGGCATTTAATCTGATTTCCTGATTTCCTCCGGCTAACCTTTCATTTTTTAGTTGCCTCATTAATTTTCCTTCTATACTATAGATTTCCAGAGCTATTTCGCCCGTATCTTCCAAAAAAAACGAAACAGTGAGTTCATCTCTGAATGGATTAGGAAAGGTTTTTACAAATATTGAATTATTCTTCTCAATTTCTGGTGAAGAAACCAGTTTACCTGCCACCTGTTTCAATTCAATTCCTGAACCGGTTCCCAGGTTGCGGCTGTATTGTTTATCCTGCGGGTTATTCCAGTGTTCGTGTACACCCAAACTTTTGAGGACTCCGGTACCATCGGGATTGTATTCAAATCCTTCGGGCCAGTTGCCCTGGTCTGCAGCCTGGTGCAAATAATCGTCAACACCCAGCCAGTTGGGATAGGCTTCCGGTTGATTTATCCCGTTAAATTCGGTACGCAAAAAATCATAACAAACCGATTCAAGCGCCACCTGGTCGAGCGACATAAAAACGGAACTGCTCCAGTGTCCGTTAAATGGTTCCATATTCCATTTCCGGGGAGGTTTTACTTCGCTTTCACTTCCTCCGTACAAACCTTCAACAACAAATAACATTGTGTTTGCACCCAAATTTTTGTGCCCCATAATATCTACCATCACCCGGTACTTGTAATATCCTGTGTTGGATTGATCGAGTCCGTTGTCGGAAACAGAAACCAAAGACGGGTGCAAATGGCCGGCGCCGCTTCGGGTTATTGAACCAAAATGATTTTTGGTGCAAAGTGTAATCCCTGCCCTGATATGTGATTTTAAGCAGGCTACATTTATTAAATAATCGGCTTCTTCCATTTCTTCGAAGTAAGTTTCTTCTGTTTCGTTTAAAACATCACCCTTGTCTGAATATTCCATCGCGGGCGAAATGGCAGGTAAAATATAGGTGCGGTTGTGGCTGTCAGTTGTTTTATCGGCGTAATTCACATTTGGAAATTCATTGTACCAAACACTAAAATTATGGTGATAAATATGTGCCATTGGGTCGCCAATGTATATGTTTTCCTGCGGAACACCTGCTATGTTCACCAGTTGCCTTAGAAGATTCAAAACCACAAAAGGTCCTGTTTCGGTGGTGGCAAAATGATTTGCCCGCCACGATGGTGTAATACTTCCACTTGAGGGCAGGGCAAAACCGCTGGCTTTTTCCTGGTCTGTCAGCAGCCAGCTTGCCGTACCCTGGTTAATTTTTATGAATACGGTTTCACCGGATTCAAAACTTCTGTTTCCTGCATTTTTTTTCCGGTTGTGAGAAGTGAAAATGGAGTCCCAGGCTGCTTTCAGTGAAGTTGTTCCGGTTAATTCAGCAATTGATTCTTCAACCATTCCCCTGATAATAAGGGTATCGTTGTTTTTGAAATCCCAGAATGCATTTCCTGGAGTGTTATCGCAACCTGCATTGGTTGCTTCCGGATTCCAGGCCCACACAACTCTCCCCGGGAAAATACCAAGTCCTTCACCCATCGGATTGTTGGCTCCATCAGGCGGTTCGTTCATAATTACAGGTTGGGCAAAAACAGGTTTCTGTGTGTGAAACACGAAAAATGTTCCGGCAGAAATCAGGCCTGCCACAACAAGCAAAGCCGCTGTGGAATAACTCCTTTTTTGAAAAAGTGCCCGCGATTTTCTGAACGCAGCAAATGCCGATGTAAATGACAAAATATATAGTACAAATCCTGACATAAGCGGCGCTGCTGCACGCATGCAAGGGTAACCGGCGCGTGATGGCTTGGGAATTACCCGGATTAAAAACCAGATGGTGGCAAGTAATCCAGCCACAAAAAGTACCGGTTTTAAGGTTGATTTTTCAAGGAGATAATTTCGGGCTTTTTTAATTTTATCGGTAAGTGATAATTTTGTACGATTCATTTTATTCTGGTGTTTTAATTAATAATCAGTTTTTTAACAATATTGCCATCATCACCCGATACTCTGATAAAATAGATTCCCCTTAGCAATCCATCTAAATTGATTCTTTGGGTATTGGTATTGACCTGGGTGTCAATTAGGTTTCTTCCATTTATATCGGTCAAAATAATGCGGTTGAAATTTTTAGTCCCCATATCAACCATAACGTAAGATTTGGCAGGATTTGGGTAAATTCTGACATTTCCTTCAACCAAATCTTTTTCGGCTGAAACTGGTACAGCAACCACATGAATAAAGAACATTACCTCTTTTACATTTCCGCTTTCATCGGTTAGTGTGAGTGTGACTTCAGAAAAACCTACAACATCTGCAGCCGGAGTGAAATCGATTGTGGCCGCGCCGTTTGCAGAAATATCACCCAGGTTAATCTGGCTGAAAAGTTCTGCATTGGTATAGTGGTAACTTAAAGTCAGTCCTTCTGTTGTTCCTTCTGCATTAGTGATTTTTTCAACTTCAATAATTGTCTGGCCTGAATTTTCAGCTACCGTAACATTATTGACCGCACCCATAAAAATATCATCGGTTACAAGTGTAGTAACGCTTGATGGCGGTAAAAGGAACAGTCCTTCTTCCTCCACATCGGTTTTTATGCTTACAAAGTTTTCGTAACGGGAAGAACGGTATCCTGCAAAAACAGGAGGCAAATCATCTCCTTCCAGTTTGAGTGAAACCGGCGCATTGCCTTTATTTATCAAAACCACCGTAAAGCGGCCATCCGGATTTTCAAAAGCAGTTGCCAAAACATCAGGATGGTTTGATGAGGTTTCAACTCTGACAGCCCCCGGCCTGATGAATTTAAAATAGTTCATGCTGGTGTAAAACGATGAATTGGGTACATTGTTGGTCAGTTGCATGTCGCCAAACGACCAGTTGGTCCAAAGGCTTATATTGCCGGCCCATAATGAGCCGTGAATGGCTCCGGCCAGTTGCATGGCAGAATTCCAACCCTGGTAACCGATGTGTGTTTCTGTCATCCAGAGTTCTTTGGGATAATCGCCTTGTTGAGCCAGATTGTGCAGCGAAGTCCAGTTTGAATAGGAGGGAAAGCCAGCCACAATGCCTGTTCCGTCGTATCCGTGAACGGCAAAGTAATTGGTGTAGGAATCAGCCGTCGGATTTTGCCGCAGGCTGTTCAGGTAACCCTCGTTACTGTAACTTCCCCAATGATCGCCAAAAACCTGCTCGGGCATAAAAAAACTTACATGATTTATTCCTTCGCGGGCAAACCGGTTCCCCACCACTTCAATCAGCTCGGCAAACCTTGGTCCGCTAAGAATGGCTGATGCGTAAGGCTCATTAAAAAACGGTTCGTTCTGAAGCCCGATGGCTTTCAGGTCGATTCCTGCTTCCTCTTTAAAAGCCCTTACAAGCGCCACCATGCTTTCGGCGAATTCCTCATAAAAATAGGGTTCCAGAATATTATCTGTATTTTCCCAGACCACAGCCTGTTCCCGGTGATCAAGACTGAGGTTTCGTTTCATCCAGGCCGGTGGGCTCCATGAAGTCAGGATAAAAGTTTCCACACCCATTTCTTTCAGTTCCCGGAAATAAGCCCAGTCGAAGGCATCGTAATTAAATCCTTCCATGTTGATTACGTCAGGATCATTATTGTCGTTTACGGGCTCCCATTGGTTACCAATAATTCCGATGCGCATGGCAGAAGCCCCAAGCTCTTTGGCATAAAGTTCACTCCAGCGTCTTTCATTTTGAAATGTGCCGAAACCATGCATGGTCTGGCGTTTTTCGGAACGATTAATATTGACAGAGGAATAAGCCTCGGGGTCTTTTTCAACTACACGTACAAGCATTCCAATGGTAACCGGTTCGGCGTTTTCAGCCTCAACAGTGATTCTGATGTTGGAAGTTCCTGTTTGTTCCGGTTTGAATGTTAGCAGGGCAGTTCCATCGTTTTGAACCTGACTTGTTTTTGGTTCCGGCACGATCTGTGGCTGGGTGCTTGTTGCTGATACAGTCACCCCTTCAATGCTGCCGCTACCGTTTGAAATACCGGTGAGTCGAACATACTTCATTCCGTCTTCAAGGTAAACAGCCTGCTCAGGAGCCATATCAATTGTGGTGCCAGTTACCAGCGGCCCAAATTCTGCCAGGTCACCCACTTTAATATTCCTGTAATAAACTGTTCCGGAATAATTGGTAAACGGCCAACGTGGTTTAATATCATGCATGTTAAACAGAACAGCATTTATTTTACTTGCATCTATCGGATTCCCCTGGCTGTTGTTCAAATCTCCGGGGTAACGGTAATCAAAAGTAACTGTTGTCCACTCGTTTGCAGGTACTGCGTATTGTTTTTCTTCTGAATTTTCGATATTCCGATTTACGCTTGCATCGGCGCCATGCATGTCGTAGAAATAGTTCCAGTGCCAGGTTTCGTTACCCAGCGAAAGTATTTCATAAGAAACAACCGGAAATTCGCTAAGGTCGAGAACCTCAGGCAGGTCGGTCCAAATTCCTGCATAGGTCCATTTATCTTTCATTTTTATGCGGAGCGCTTTTGAACCCAATGTATCAACAATTGCCAGGGTATAAACCGAGCCTGCTCCCTCTGGTTTAAAAAGATAAATGGTTTCCGGATCGTTCAGGTCAAATTCGAATCCGGTTAGCGGGGGAGTCATCACCCGCACCTGAAATTCAATGGTAGTTGATTTGTTCCCGTCATTTTCCAAAGTACCACCATTATCATAAACCGTGATTTCGATGATAACATCCCCGGTTTGGCCTGCCTGGGGTTCTATAATCAGCTCTGCCTGATTGCTTCCCTGTTCGTAATTTACATCCGGATTTGGAATAATTCCGGGCGACGAGCTTTCGGCTACAAAAGTTAACTGCTGCGTACCATCATCCCCGTCGTGAATTCCGGTAAGGACAAGTGTTTGAACTCCTTCATTGTTCATAACCGATATGTTTTCCACAGGATCGATAACGGGTGGATGATTCAGTGAGGTATAGGCCTTTACATTAAAAGCAACTTCCTTATAAGCTCCTTCTTCATCGGTTACCTTCACCAGAATGGTATCTTCACCTGCACTAAGTGCTGTAAACTGCAATTTCCCGTATTTTCCCGGCGATTCATAATCCACTGCAATCTCATTTATTATTTCCGGGTTTCTGTTCCAGGCTGTAATTTCAAGGGTTTGCTCCACATCTTTATCTCCGTCATTTATTCCGGTGAGTTGAACCGTTTGAACTACTCCGGTTTGAACAACCATGCCTTTAAGGTTATCTATTTCCGGCGGGTTGTTTTCAGTAATTGTCAGGCTGAAAACGATTTCATGGTCTGCATACCCCTCATTTCCCTTAGCCGTGAGGGTAATTTGTTCCGAACCTGTCGCGTCCGCCACCAAATCGAATTCAATCCAGGTGTAACCGTAAGAAATCTGTTTTCCGTTTTCTGTCCTGTTTATATAAATGATTTCATCAATTGAAACATTCTCAATTAACTCGTCTGCGCCGGCAATTTCTATTGAGGCGGTGTTTTTAATTTCGGGAACCAGTATTTTTTGTTTACCTGTTGTATTCCGGTAAAAACTTTGATTGGGTATTTGGCCCACATACGCCTTTCTGACTGCCTGGTCACCCATCCGGATTTCATCGATATAATAAGTACCGTTGTAGTTCAGCGCTGTTCCGTTTGAAACAAACTGAATTCCTGCAATTTTAGTTAAATCCACAATGGATGCATCTGCTCCTGTGAAATCAAATGTAGCATCCACATAATTTTCACCGGAATAGAGCCTGTTTTGCCTGAATTCGTTTTTTCCGGCAACAAGTTCATGAAATATAAACTGAGTGGTTAATAGTTCTACTTCGTAACCATTTCCAAAAATATCGATAAGAAAAACCTGGAGAACCTGGTCTGAATTAGTCCGAACCAGCAGGTTCAAAAAAGGATTTTCAGAAATATCGTACGCATTTCCCAAATCCCAATAAAACCCGCTCCAACGGTTATTTTTATTGATCTGTACTTTCAGTGCCTCGTTTTCGAGAGAAGTGGCAAACTGCGATGTACTTTCCAGGCCTTCCGGCAGTTGACCTTCATCAAAATAATAAGCAAAACCGGTGTTGCCAAAATCACCCACTTTAACCTGAAAGGAAATTTGGGTCGAATTCAGCATTTCGCCTGCATCGGTTAGAGTAATGGTGATGGTTGCTTCACCGGTTACGCCTGGAGCCGGCGTGAACCTCAAAATGCCTGTTGAATCGGGCGAGGTATATTCTACTGCCAGACCGGTAATCAGTTCTTCATTGTCAGTTGTTGCGGTAATTTCAATGGGTTCGGTTGTTCCGTCGCCATCCGAAATTCCGGTTAGCTGAATAACCTGTTCGCCGGCTCCGGTTTGCAAAACCATATTTTCAACCGGATTGATTTCAGGCACTTTAATGGCCGGAGCAGCAGCATCGCCCAGTTTAAAATCATCGAAAATTACAGTGCCGCTCATCACGCCAAATCCACCGATGTCAATTTGTACTTCGTTAATAATGCTCAAATCAATTTCAGATTCAATTTCTGCCAGGTTAAAGAAAAAAGTCTGGAATTGATTGTTCCCGGGAAGTGTAAAACTTAAATCGAGAGAAACATCATTGTCGTCCTTTACTGTAATAACTGAACTTCTTTCGGCATCTGATTTTATGGTAAAGCTTATAAAAGGGCTTTCAGAAAAATCAAAAGGTTTTACCCATAAAACAAGGCGGTCCCACAAATTACCGGCTGCCTCGGTTTTATTGTAATCAACAATCATTTCCCCATTTGAAAATTCTATGGAAAATGCATCTGCCCAATCATACCAGTTTCCGGTAGGTTCTTCTCCTTCGAAGGAAGTTTCAAAACTTGTTTCCTGCGAAATAACGGGTGCTGTAGAAAATAAAAACAGCCCTGTTATTAAAAATAAAAAGTAAAATAATTTTTTCATCATTTTTTATTTTAGAGTTTGATATTCAAATTGTTTATTCAATTTTTTTTCGAGTTCACTGGTCACAAGCCAGTGTCCGTTTTTATTCCAGTGATTGTCATTGGGTATAAAAAATTCCATTCCCAAAGCGGCCGATACCGGCGGATTGATGAAAATAGGGTAAAGATTTATAAAACCGATTCCGTTTTCTTCAGCAAAGTTTTTCCAAAACGAAACGTACTTATCCTCGGGTTGCATCAATGCTATCTGCTCCTGCCAGGGATGCACCGAAATGGTCATTGAAATACTGTGTTCACTGCAAAGCTGATGCAGTTTAAGCATATTTTTTTTCCCAAGTTCGAGACCGAATTGGGCAAGTTCTGAAAAATTTTCGTTGTATAACCAATCCGAAACTCCATGAAACTGAGGATTTGAAAGTAGGGTATTGTCATCAAAACCATCAAAAAACGAAGCATATAATTCGAGTGCATCAACATGAGCTTCCTTTTGTCTGTATTCATCAAAAATCGCAGCTTTTTTCAGAAACCGGGCGGTTTGCCGGTTTTGTTTGAGTTGCGATAATGTATGTACGGTATAAGAATGATTCACCAAGCGGTTTTTCATTTTGGAATACGCCTTGTTGAAACTTCCTGGAATTTTGGGTTCAAAATCCTGATAGACAATTTCATTCTGAATATCCGACAAGTCGATAAAAACAAAAAGTTCGTCAAATTTCAATCCAACTTCTTCAATCAGGTATTTGGTTTTCAGGTAGTAAATACGGGGAGAATAACTTACAGCAGCCGCGTTCAGAATTTCAATTTTCGAAGTGTCCAGTTTTTCGATCAACTTGCCTGTAAACGTTTCGTTAAAAGGAACTCCCACGCCCTCGGTATGCGAATCGCCCATGAAAAGTATTCGTTTTTTATCCGTTTGAAGCGGAACGTTTCGTTTTTCAGCATCTCTGAATCCAAGTGAATTGGTGTAAAGCGGGTATTTGATGTTGTACCAGCTTGCAATCACTTTTTGGTTGGGTAGCAAGCCGTGGTGGTACCAGGAATGAGCGGAACGGAAAGTGCGATCGGTATTTTTAATCATTATCCGTGCAAGCGACTGGTCGAGTATTGCAAACACTATAATCATCAATAGGAAAAGAAAGAGAATATTTCGTATGGTATAATCTTTTTTCATTTTTAATACTTTCTAATCCAAACTGTTCAGAAAATCAAACTTCGGTAACTCCTTTACATTTTTCTGTTCCCGCTTGTCAAGCAAAAAATCGCCTAAAACCAGGTAATCCATGTCGGTTCGCATAAAGCAGATAAAAGCATCTTCAGGTGTGCACACAATGGGTTCGCCCCGCACGTTAAAACTGGTATTAATAATAACCGGGCACCCTGTAAACGATTTAAATATTTCCAAAAGCCGGTGAAATTTCGGGTTGGTTTCTTTGTGAACTGTCTGAATCCGGGCCGAATAATCGATATGGGTTACCGCCGGAATGTCTGATCGTTCGAAATATAATTTTTCGAGCAGCGGCAACTGGTTATAACTATTGGGAAGTTCAATCTGCTTTTCTTTTTTAACCGGGCAAACCAGCAGCATGTAAGGCGACGGGCAACCGATGTCGAAATAATCCGAAGTATTTTCCCAAAGCACTGCCGGGGCAAAAGGCCGGAACCCTTCCCTGAATTTAATCTGCAGGTTCAGCCGTTTCTGCATTTCCTTATTGCGGGCATCGGCCAGAATACTGCGGTTACCCAGCGCACGCGGGCCAAATTCCATTCGCCCCTGAAACCAGCCTACAATCTTACCTTCAGCGAGAAGAGCTGCCACTTTTTTACACAAAGCATCGAAATCGCTTTCAATAGCTGCCGTTGCCTGGTATTTTGTTAAGGTTTTAAAAATTTTCCGATTGGTAAATTCCGGACCAAGAAATGCACCCTGCATTAAATCGGATCCATTCCGGTCATTCAGTTTTTCTTTATTCAGAAAAATGTGACGCACTGCAAGGGCAGCTCCTATGGCACCTCCGGCATCTCCGGCAGCGGGTTGAATCCAGATTTCCTCAAACAATCCGCTTTTTTGTAATTTTCCGTTGGCTACACTGTTCAGGGCAACTCCTCCTGCCAAAACCAGGTTTTTGGATTCGGTGAGTTTTTTTGCAGTTGCGGCCAGTTGAAGCACAATTTCTTCAGTTACCTGCTGAATGGCCAGTGCCAGGTTACAATACGCCTGTCCGATTTCTGTTTCGGGTTTCCGAGGTGGCATTCCAAAAAGGTTAGTCCACCTTCGGTTACTTGTCATTTTTAAACCGGTTGCGTAGTTGAAATATTTCATATTCAGCAGAAAAGAACCATCTTCGCGAATGTCAATCAATTCATTCAGAATTTTATCTTTGAATGTTTTGGTTTCATCGGCATCTGCCTGGCCGTAAGGCGCCAGCCCCATTAGTTTGTATTCGCCGCTGTTTACCCTGAATCCACAGTAATATGTAAATGCCGAATAAAGCAGTCCCAGCGAATGTGGGAAATGGAGCTCTTTTAAAATTTGAATTTTATTTCCGTTCCCATATCCGATGGTGGTGGTTGACCATTCACCCACTCCGTCAACCGTTAGAATGGCTGCATCTTCATACGGTGAAGGGAAAAAAGCGCTGGAAGCATGAGACAGGTGGTGTTCCGGGAAAAGTACCGGTATGTGTTCCAGCCCTTGATTTTTTAACTCTTTGCGGATTTTTTGCCTGATGTGGAGTTTTTCTTTCAACCAGACAGGTATTGCCTGGTAGAAACTTAAAATTCCTTTTGGTGCAAAACCGTGGTAAGTTTCCAGCAGCCGTTCAAATTTTAACAGCGGTTTATCGTAAAACGCAACATGGCTAACCTGAGAGGCATCCACGTCCAGTTCATCCAAAACATAATTTATTGCATGGGATGGAAAACAACTGTCGTGTTTTTTCCGGGAAAAACGCTCCTCCTGTGCAGCTGCCACAATTACTCCATCTTTTAAAATGCAGGCCGCACTGTCGTGATAAAAAGCCGATATTCCCAGAATAATTTCCGACATGATTGTTTAAAATGTTGAAAGCCAGGCAAAAACTGGCTAAAATAACGTATAAATAAAAGGAGCAATGGCCGAACCACCTGATAGAACAATGAGTATCCCGAAAAATAACAGGATGACTATCAATGGAATCAGCCAGAATTTTTTCCTTGTTTTTAAAAAGTCAACTAAATCTCTAATCAGTTCCATCCCTTTAGTATTAAAATGGTTTTACCAGATCGTCCGAATTGAAAACATGGCTGCGATTTTTAAAAACCGTTTCGTTTCCAATCTTAAACTGCCCAAGCTTCATGTTTCTGCGAATACTCCCTTTTTTAAAAACTGCAACAGGAATGACCAGGAGCAGATAAATTGCCGTCAGCAAAATCCGGCTTACAACTAAACCAAGCGCTTCTCCAAAAGCAAACCAAACGATTCCGAAATATCGGAAAGGAGCCGGCCAGATCATCAACAGCACCGTGAGTGTTATTGCAGCAAACAGAAAAAATATTTTTTCAGAAAAAAGAAAAATCAGCAAAACAATCAGGATGAGTGCCAGTCCCGAACCGAATACCTGTGTTATGTTTAAATTTTTTCTCAATTGACTGATTTTTCCTGTCCTTAGTTTTTCTGCATTTTCCCTGTCAGATAAGTTCCGTCGGGTTTTAAAATGCCAATAATATATAATCCGGGATTGAATTCGCTTACCGGTATTTCATATCCGCTCTTCAACGTATGCTGAAGAACTTTTCTTCCCTGATTGTCGAATAATTCAAGCACCGAACTGCTGTCCAAACTTCTGCTTATAATTAATTTTTCGGTGACAGGATTGGGATAAAACAGCGGTTGGCCGTTTTTATCCACAAGGCTGGAATTTGTTGTGGGACAATCGGTTCCCTGGTTGGTAATCAGCACCGTAACCGTATCGCTTAAAGCGTGATTATCGGCAGCATACGCGTGAATTTTAATGTAACCGTCGTCGCCGCAATTTCCCGATGCTTTTATGTGTAAACGCCCTCCCGAAAGAGGAGTTAAAATGCTTTCTGTTGTATTTTCAATTATATCGAGTATGGCAATGGTGCTGAATGCGTCGGATGGTAAAATTTCAGTTCGGATAACATCTGTTCCCCGGTTGGTGTCAATGATAAAATTCCGGGTGGAAGTAACCTCAAGGCTTTCCGGTCTTTTCCGTTCGTAATATCCAAGGGGAAGTTGTTCAAAGCCCGGGTCTTCTCCTTCGAATGAAACAATTACCATGGCATGTTTTGGAACGTTTATAAGCAAATCGTCAGACAAGTTAACAAAGGCAGAATCGATGTTCGAATCAAAAGAGCTGAAATCGTCCTGCCAGATGGTATGAACGGTTGCGTTTTCAGAAAAATTCAAATCGCCGGGTAACTCCAACTGAATGGTAAAATCGTGTTCAAAATCTCTGTTCATCAGCAAAACACTGAATTGTTTCCCGGTGTTGTAAGCGTAAGCGCCAACCGCATCATAGTTAATATCCCTTCCGTTGGGAGTTGTAATTTTGTTGTTCGAAATAAATTCCGTTTCAAGAATGTGCCCTTTGCAAAACCTGTTGAAGTATTTTCCTGTGGTGTAAAGTGGTAATTGCCGGTAATTTTCAGCCGGCTGTGTAATTCGCCACTGACCGCCGGTAAGGTGGAAAATACTTGGTACAATGGAACCATAATTCATTGAGTTGGCCAGGTAATCGGTTAAAACAATGGCTTGCCCGAAACGCCCGTTGTAGGAAGTTGTGGTCATGTTCGTTTCGTACAGGTAAAAGGTTTTCAGTGTGCCGGTTAAACTCAGCATTTCTTTCATAGTCAGCACAAAACCTTCCATGTTTTTTCTCGACATTTCAATGCTGTTTTTGTAGTAGTCGAGTTCTGAATCGCCTTTTGGAATTTCCGGATCGTAACTGAGGTTTCCACCCATGTAGCCCGAAACGCCCAAACATTCCGCATGACCCCGATCGCCGGTTAATACCCTGGTGTTTACGCCGTAGCTGTTATCCGGATGCGGATACCTGCCGCTGTAAACCATAATTATTTTTTCCGGGTCATAATAAGGCGAAGATTTTACCACTTCACTCATATTTCTTACCCAGTCAGCATATTTGGGATAGTCGGAACCAATTTCTGCATCGTGGGCTGCCGCTCCCCAAACTTCATTGCCAAATTCCAGCAGAATTCCTTTTCCATGCTGTAAAAGCGGTTCGGAAAATCCCTCGGAAGCGCGAACCGATCCCCAGGTGGTATTTGCATCTCCGGCAAGGTATTCCAGCAAATGCAAAAAAGTATTGGGATCAGTCAGATAATCAATCCCGTTTTGAACTCCAACGGTAAGAGCAAACCGTGCCCCGATTTCGTTGGCAAAGTTCATCATTTTGCCGTAAGTATTTGATTTGCCCGTTCCCACCGAACCCTGAAAAGATTTGGAGTTGGCTGAAATAGCACCCCAGCGGATGGCGCCTGCCTGAAAATTTGTAACCAACTGCCGCACTTCGGGTTTGTTTACCATATCACCGTTTTCATAAGGACCGTTTAATCCGATTCCCTCATTCCACGATGTGTTTTGATTGCGGATAATCACTTTCCCAACCCGCTCACCAAGGTTTGGTCCGGTGGGATCGAATACTGCCGTTGAAACAATAAAAGTTTCACTCTTATCTGAAATATTCAGACCGGCATCCACTGCCTCAATGGTTATTGCATATTCTGTTTCCGGCAGAAGGTTTTGAATAATAATGTTTTCGTTGAAAATGTAATCTGATGTATTGTAAAGCACATCGTCTATATAAAGGTTGTATCCAATCACTTCCGTTTCGGCATCGGTTGCTCCGCTCCATTCCAGTTGCAGCGCGAGACCGGTTGCCTGCAAAACTTCCAGATTTTGAGGTGGAGTTGGCGGATTGTTGTCTGTTTTATGGGTTTCCACTTCAAGCACATTGCTGAAAAATGATTCGTTTCCGGCGTTGTCCACCCCAGTTGCAACCAACTGGTAAATCGTTTCTTCCGTAAGGTTTTCAATTCTGAAAGAAGTATTGGGAATGAGGTTCTCATTTATTTTATATCCGTTTAAATACAGGTTGTATCCTGAAACCCGGTTGTTATCCTCTGATGGTTCCCAATTCACAAAAAAGCTGGCGGATGAACGCCAGGATAAACTGAGGTTGGCAGGAGCAGAAGGTTTTGTTACATCATAAACCGGCATGGTATGTTCTCCGGGAATGTAACCCATACTTATCCCGGGGCCATCCCACATAATGCCGCCTATGGTTGTATGTATAATCCATTGCGTGGCGTAGAATGCATATACCTTTCCGGCTTCGAGTTCTAACGGTGCCGATTTGGTAGTCTGATTTCCGGTTTCAGTGCCCACATTGCCATGACTTGAGCTTCGGGCGACAATTTTTTGAGCATTTGCAAAATTTTCATTCGGGCTAAGCCAAAAGGTGTGCCTGTCCTGTGAGCGCATATAAAAATGATACGTACCGCTAACGGGTGGAATCAGATAACCTTTATACAATGATGTATAAAAATCATGGCCTGTACAAGGAGCACCAGTGCAGTCCATATTTACCGTCAGGGGAATTTCATTGTAATTGAGCTGATTGTATGGACCTGCTGATGTCTGAATTATTTGTTCGTAAACCGGTTCGTTGTTCAGGGGAATGGCCTCCTGCCAAAAAACGATGTCATGAATCTGGAAAACCAGGCCGGGGTTATGGTAAGGCTGAATTTGTATTATCAGTGATATAGTATCTGTGGTGTTTTCATATTCAGCATTTATTGTAACGGACACTGTTCCTGAAACCGCTTGTTCCTTCACATTTAATACGGCGAATGTTTGCCCGGAAATATACTCAATAATTAAAATTTCAAGTAAATCAGGATTTGAAGAAAAGGCCTCAAGTTGAGGGTTTTTTGCTGCAATTGAATCCGGTATCGGGATAAGAACCTGATTATAACCTGAACCAGCAAAAATTTGAACCGAATCCTGTCCGGGGTTTCCGGAACCGGTTTGAGCAAATAAAATATTACAGCTCAAAATAAGAAAAGAAAATACAAGTTTCACTATTTTAAAATTCATAACAGTCAAAATTTTTATTCGCAAGATAATACTGCCGGGTAATATTAGTGAAAAAAAGCTGCCCTGCATTAAAAGGCAGCTTTTAAACAGCACTACTTCTCCATCACTCCACCACCGTGATAGTAATTGATTTTACATCCTGAAAATAGTCTTTTGCCCAGTTCCCTGAACTGGAGGCAACTACTGTGAATACTTTGTCTCCCAAATTGTTATAAGCAGGAATCACCAGCGAATCCAAATCGGTTGAAAACGGGGTTCCCAACCTTGTAGGATCATCTGTACTATATGTGTTTTGCTCAGTATTTCCTCTGAAATAAACAAGGAATTCTCCCTGAACATTATCCAGGTAAATCGTAAATGACCTCCCTCTTTTTACCGTGTTATTCTGAAGATTGGTTGTAAAATCTGCAGAAGGAGTGATAGCTTCTTCCTTGTTGCAGCCATAAGCAACAAGCAGAACAATAATAACAGAAAATATGAATGCTCGTTTCATAATAAATTGCTTTTAAGAGTGAAAAATTACCACCCGGGATTTTGTTTCAATTGCCCTTCGTGTTTGTTTATTTCGTCAACCGGAATAGGCAGATACTCGTGTTTGCCTTTAATAAAGAAACTTCCGTCGCCTGAGGGCCCTGTTTGTCTGCTCAGAATCTGATTCATATTGATTCCCCATTCAGGGTCAAAACTCCAGCGTATCAGGTCATGCCAGCGCCATCCTTCCAATGCCAGTTCCACATCCCTTTCATGGATTATGGCCTGTTTAGTCAGCGCATCAACTTGAGGCATGTCAACACGTGCACGCACCTGGTTCAATGCTGCCAGTCCTTCAGTTACATTTTCATTAAGCAGGTGAGCAATTTCAGCATACATGAGAAGGACGTCGGAATATCTTATCATTTTCCGGTTTACAGGATCGTTTTTCGGAGCGTCTTTGTCGTAATAAACCGGATAGTGGTATTTTTTTAATCCGAATCCACGCGACGGATGAGTTGCCGGGAAATTAATCAACCCTCTGGCAAATGCAATGCGTTTGTTGTGAATCCCGCTGCGATACGATGTATTGATATACGGACTGCCAGCCCTGAAATCCAGGGGGTCGCCATCGAGATACAAGGTGGCATAAGCCCTGGGGTCTCGTTCGAATCCTTCAGGAGCGCCTTCGGTTTCAAACGCTTCAAAAAGATCGGGATGGGCTTCGTGGTTTCTGAAACTCGATGGATGTGCGCTAAAATAAGCGGCATTTAAAGCGCCAGACCACTGCCAGCCGGGCAACCATCCTGAACCTATTCTTTCGTCGCTGTACTGAATTTCCCAAACCGATTCCCTGTTATTTTCAGAAGTATAGGTATTATTTCCGGCAGGTAAATCAACCCATGTAAAATTGCACAAAACGGCATTAATATAATCTTCACGCGTTTTCGGAGCTTTGGGTTGAATCAGTTCATATTGTCCGGACTGGATAATTTCCTGAAGCATATTTCGTCCCAGCCGTAAGTCTTCCAAATCGCTGGTACTGCCTTTCTGACCTTTTCTTACGTAATAATGGTAATGTTTGTAAAGCATTGCTTTGGCCAGTAACGCTTGTGCTGCTCCTTTGGTAACCCGGCCTACATCATCGGGTGGATATTGCAGAGGCAGATAGTCATTTTGAATTCCAAAAAGTAAATCTTCCTTTAGCAGGTCCCAGAATTCCTCAGGCTTTCCATTTGTCAGGTTTCCAATTAAATCTGTAGGAATAGAATTTTCATCGTAGAAAATGGGTTCATTAAAATTGGTTACCAGGTAAAAAAGAAATGCCCCGCGCAGTGCTCTGGCCTGAGAAAGGTAATTATTCCGCATACCGGCCGACATTCCTTCTATATTTTGGCGCTCATTAATCATGCTGATAAAAACATTGGTGCGGTACATTCCAAAATAAAGTGCACGCCACATATTCGATACATTACCTGTTGATGCATTAATGCTGAGCATGTCTAATCCTGTGGTTTCAAATAAAACCCTGTCTTCAAAAGAGTTAAAAATGAGTTGCCACTGTAATCCATACATGCCGCCGTCAGCCAGAGGAGTGTACAGGCTGTTTAATCCCATCCAGAAATCCTGCTGGGTTTGATAAAAGTTTTCCACCGTAAGCTGGTTTTTGTTTTCTGTTTCAAGAAAATCCTCGGAACAGGAAATGGCAAAAACCATTAAAAAGGCGAAAGCTATTTTAATAATTGATTTATCCATGGTATTATATTTTATAAATTTTTAATGCTTAACTGTTAAAAATCAACCTGAACACCAAATGTAAATGAACGCGGAACAGGATAGGTGCCTCCATCGTTTCCGGGAGAGAGCGGACCGCTTATCGTTGGTGCTTCAGGATCTCGTCCTGAATACTGGGTTAAAGTAAATAAATTCGTGGCATTTACATATACTCTTGCCCGCGATAATCCGGTATTGGTTGTAACCCATTTTGGCAATGAATAACCCAACTGGGCATCCTTAAGTCTCAAAAACGAACCATGTTCCAAAAACCAGGTTGAAGGACGGTCGTTTTGGTTGGTGTTGTTTAAATCTGCCCTGATATATTTTTCAGACGGCCGGTCTTCGCGGTAGTAATTCATGGCATAATCACGGAGTTTGTTATGTCCCATATCCTGTGTGGAAAACCCTTCGATTGCAGCTCTCAGGTGATTATATACCTCGTAGTTTTGCATTCCGTAAAAGAAAAGTGAGATATCGAAATTCCGGTAAAATGCTTCAAGATTCAAACTGTAAATTAAATCCGGAACCGCTTTTCCAATTATGGTTCTGTCGAGGTCGTTAATTATTCCGTCGTTATTCAGATCTTTGAATTTCAAATCACCGGGACTTGGTTTTCCTGTTGCTGGCAATGCGTGCAAGTAAGTTTTATTCTCGTCCTGACTGAAATCTGCAGGAGTAAGAATACGTTCGGCTACATACCCGTAAAAACTACCGATGGTGTGTCCGAGCGTAGTCAGGTTATTTCCTGAAATTATATCACCCGGTATGTATTTTACTTCGTTTTTAACAGTAGTCAGGTTCGCTGAAACATTATAATTAAAATCGCCTTCCATTTTCCGGTAGGTACCGATAAATTCGAAACCGCGGTTTTGAATTTCGCCCAGGTTTACCCAGGGATCGCCGGCACCCGACACACGGCCAAATGCAGCAGACATGGGGATTTTTACCAACAGATCGTCCTGGTTTTTAATGTAATATTCGGCACTTAACTGTACTTTGTTGTTAAACATGTTCAAATCGAAACCAAAGTTCGACATTTCGGCAGCCTCCCATTTGATGGAAGGGTTACCAAAACTGTGAACAACATTTAACGCAGGCAACATGCGCTGATCGACACCAAATACCGGAGAAAACTGGGTGAAGTTGTCGATCAACGACTGGTACTGAAAGTTTCCGATGCCTGAGTTTCCAGTCTGGCCCCAACCGAAACGTAATTTTAGCATCGAAATTTCATCTACACTTTGTAAAAAATCCTCATTTACTTTCCATGCAACCGAAACTGAAGGGAATGTACCCCAGCGATTTGCAGGGCCAAAACGGGAATTTCCGTCGCGCCGGATACTTGCGGTTAGCAGGTATTTGCTGTCGTAATCGTATATCACCCTCCCGAGGTACGATTCTGAGGTAAACGGACTGTAATACCCCTGTACCTGGCGTCCTTCTTCAAATGACTGGCTGATAACATTTAACTGCTCATAAGGAAAACCAAGCGCTGTGGCATTAATGGAATTCCCTTCGTTTTTACGAACATGATGAACTGCTGTTGCCGTAATGTTGTGCTTGTCGAACTGGTTACTGAAAGTCACCTGGTTTTCAAGCGACAGGTTTATGCTTTCGTTGAAATTTTCGGTCAGTTCGGCCTGTGCACGGCTTCTCACACCCATGTCGAAAGCGGGAAACCAGAATTTTGAACGGCTGAAAAAACCTTCCACAGCAGGGGTAATTTTGTAAGTAAGCCATTTAACCGGTTTTACTTCCACATAAATACTTGCCAAAACGCTGTTGTTAAAACTGCGGTCGTCACCAATTTCCATCGGTCCCCTCGGATTGGGTTTATCGTTATAGCCGGTGTTGCCCACAATTTCTGTAGTTCCGTCAGGCATGGTGTATTCATAAGGTACCTGCGGACCTTCAAAACCGCCTTTGTTGTTCTCGTTGTGCATGCGCATCAGCGGAGAGGTAATTAAAGTAACCTGCCAGGGGTTTCCCTGATAGGTTGTCGGGCTCTGAGAAATGGTTCTGCTCAGACTAAGTGTTTCTCCAATTTTAATGTATTTTCCAATATTGAAATCGGAATTGGCTCTTAGGCTGTATCGGTTGGCAGCGGATGCCAGCAAAATTCCCTGTTCGTTTGAATTGTTCAGCGAAACTGAATAATTGGATTCTTCGCCGCCTCCCGAAATACGGATATAATGGTTTTGGGCAAGACCAACACGGTTAACCTCGTTTTGCCATTCGGTGCCTTCCTGCCAGCCTTCGCCAAAGTACCACTGGCGAAAATGATCCTGGTAAGCGACCGGAACAGCTACATTGTTTTCCTGAAGAAGCGTGGAGTAGAAATCGGCATATTCATCGGCATTCATTACATCAAACTGCCGGGGAACCCTGTTTATTGTCAGATAACTTGAAAGTGAAACTTTGGGTTTTCCTTTTTCTCCACGTTTGGTGGTAATTATAATTACTCCGTTGGCACCATCAGCACCGTAAATTGCAGCAGCCGAAGCATCTTTAAGAACCTGAATGGACTCGATGTCAGTCGGGTTCAGGTTTCCAAGTCCACCTGTAATTACACCGTCAATAACATAAATCGGGTTTGGATTCTGGTTTATGGAACCAATACCCCTAACCCTGATTTGGGCGCTGCTTCCGGGGCTTCCCGATTGTGAAACCATTACGCCCGGAGCTCGCCCCTGCAAAGCACGGGTAAAGTTACTGGCCGGAATCCGGTTCAGTTCTTCCGAAGAAACAACTGCAATGGAGCCGGTTAGGTCCGATTTTTTTACCGTACCGTATCCAATCACAACCATTTCAGATAACATGATTTCACTTTCCTGAAGCTGGACATCAATAGTTGTTCTTCCCGAAATGGGTACTTCAAGGTTGGTAAAACCCACAAAAGAAAAAACAAGTGTGTCCTGAAGATCGGGCACGTTCAGTGAGTATCTTCCGTCAACATCGGTAACGGTACCGGTTGTTGTACCTTTAATTATTACCGTAGCTCCAATCAGCGCCTCACCCGATGCAGCATCCCTAACCAGGCCGGTAATGGTTTGCTGGGCAAATAAAACGGCGCTTTGCAGCATTACTGCAAAAAGCAGCAACAATGCTTTCCACATGAGTCTTTTTTTCATAATTTTTACGTTCATTATTAATAATTTATAACTTTCAATATTTTGGTTTTTAATTCATGTTTTCAATCAGTTCCTTTAGCCTTGAACTTTTTCCGGTAATTCGTTCTGCTTCAGAAATAAAATGAAGTGCCTGGTCTTTCTGGTTCATTCTGTAAAAAATAAAAGCCTGAAGCGCCAGGTAATCTGCATTGTCGTTTCTGATTTTTAATAATTCCTGCGATTTGCGATGGGCTATTTCAGAAAAACCATTGTTTACGTATAGATTTGCGGCTTTAAAAAGCTTTTCTTCCCTGGTTTCATTTGATTTTTTAACTTCTTCAATGTTTTCTGCCAGGTGATAAAATGTAGTTTCCCATTGGCGGAGAGCCGGGTTATTTATGTTTCTGCATTTGTCAAGCAATGAAATTACCTCCTGAGTGTTTTCTCTTTCGAAACAAATCAACAGTTTTTGAAACATTGCATCAGGATTACAGGGATCTAAACGCATCGACTGGTCTAAATCCCTGTTTGCCAAATCCTGTTCACCCAATTTTGCGTAAAATTTCCCTCTTTGTGCAAACGAAGATCCGTTTGGATTATATTTTATTTGCTGATTATAAAAATCAAGTGAGTCTTTTGCTTCTGCCAATTGTTTAAGTTTCATTAAAAATTCACCACTAAGCCTGTCTTTAAATTCTGGTGCAAGGTTGTAATGTTTTCCTTTCTGCAAGGCATAGAGTATTGTTTTCATGTCGTCATTTTCCAACTTTTTCTGAGGGCTGAGCAGAAAATAATGCAGAACGTGGGATGTATATCCTGATACAATCATTCGCTGAAAATATTCATTTTTAATGTTCGTATTCTCCGGGTTTTTGAGGAGTATTTTTCCCATTTCGAACAACATTTGCGAATTGCTGATTTTTTTCTGTTCATACATTTCCGCAAATTTTTGCACCCGGTTTTCTGGACTGCTGAACGAACAGGAAGAGACGACCTGCAATACAATCAGAAAGTATAAAACTGCTATGTAACTCAATTTATTCATCTCTGTTCATTCAGGTATTTTGAAAGATACTGGGCAACTCGTTTGTGTCCGGTTTCATTAAAATGGTTGTCTCCCTCAATATAACAGGTTTGGGCTATCCAAAGCGGATTTTCTTCATTGATAAAAACCGGATAAAGGTTAATAAAGTCAATGTTTTCCTGTTGGCAGAATCTTTTCCAGTTTTCCACATAATAATCGGTAGTGTCTCCTTTTAAAACCTGCGATTGCCAGGGATGCACACTTAACCTGAGTTTAATGTTTTGTTCAGAACACAATTGCTTGAGTTTTGATATGTTTTCAAATCCCAGTTTCAGCCCCTGGTCAGCCATTTCCCGTAGTTGTTTATTGTAAATCCATTCTGAAACACCGTGGAAATCAGGATTTTTTAATAATTCTTCGTCTTTAAATGTTCTGAAAAATTCCTTGTAGAGTTCAATGGCGTTCCTGTCGGGTAAACCGCCGGTTTGTTCTTTAAATCCCAACAACGTTTCATTAAAAATATCCGCTTCCTTTTTTGCTTTGATTGCGGCAATTGAATAAAAAGTGAAAGAATGGTTTCGGAAAAAGTGGTTGAGTTTTTCCTGAACAGAAGCAAACCACATTTGCTCTGTTGAAGAAAATGACTGATATGCAATTTCATTTTGCAGGTCAGAAATATCTATAACAGCCCAAATTTCATTCACCTTTAAATTCATCTTATTCAGCAGGAAATCAGCCTTTAAAAAATGTATTTTAGGACTATAACTAACTGCTGATGCATTCAGAATCTCAATATCAAATTTTTCTCCCAATTCCTGCAGCCTTCCTGCAAATGTGAAGCGGTAGTCAACGCCTACTCCTTCAGAATGGGAATCGCCAAGTATTAATATTCTTTTTATATCAGAATTTAAATTAACCTCCCGAACCGAAGCGTCGCGAAACGCCAGATTATTGGTGTAAAACCTGTAAATAAGCGGACCCCAAACGGCATTTCCTGAGATATTTTTTTTTAATCCATGGTGAAACCGGGGGTCTCGTACCCTGAAATGGTTGAAATTTTGAGGAATAAGAAACAAACCGAGCAATAAATCGATTACTGCAAATACAACAATAAGCAGCAAGAGGGTGAAAACGGCTGATTTTCTTTCTTTGTGGTTCACAATCAACTTCTGTTAGAGCAGGTTAGTTTTACCGGATTTTTCAAAACAAAGGCTACCTTTTTATGGGTAGCCTTTGTAATTTTTATTACCCTGTTTTAATATTTAACCACTTTTGTTGCCTCGCGTTCGTTGTTTATACGAATCAGGTATATACCGTTTTGCATATCCTGCATAGAAAGTCTGCTTACATTCTTAGCTGATTTCAAACGTGCGCCTAAAACACTGTAAACTTCCAGATCAACAGGTTGTCCTCCTTTTACATGAAGAATTCCATTGTGGATGTAAACCCTTGTGTCCTGCTGTGCTTTCAGGTTTCTGGTGCTGGTAACTATGTCGTTCGAAAGCGTGAGATGTCCGCTGTAATAGTTTGAAGCATAGCCGTTGTTTTTATCTGCTGACCAGAAATATTCAACGTTCTCAGCATCTTTTTTGGCGTTCGATTTTACATCGAAAGCAAAAGTTTCACCTACCAGTAGTGCCTTCCGCTCACCGGCAAGATTTCCAGGATCAGCAGGATACGATAAAGCACCATCAAGCGACATAACCATAACAGCTCTGATTACTCCATCGGTTTCATTCCAGTAATGGTCTGCGTCCAGCAATGCTTCCAGTCCTGCCTGGTTATTGCTCCATCCGGCAATATAAAACGCTTGCCATTCATTTTTAACTACACCCGCAGATGCTTCATAGGCAGTAACAAAACCATCGGCAAACACGGCTTTTCCTCCGCCTAGCTCAACAGCACGGGCATAAGCCTGGTTCTGGTAATTCAGCACCAGATCCTCGCCGCTAAAAGTATTTTCTGCTGTACTATCTGATGCCGCAAGAAAAGTCGGGTCATGGCGAACCGGACTGGTGGGCTGTGCCATTATTTCAAATGTTTTTGTGCCTGCATCGGCCAAACCATTAATGTCGAGATATTTTATCAGCAGATAAAAGTTCTCACCGTCGTGCACCCCTTTCCACGAGGCACCAAATGTGGCATCACCATCCAGATCGTATAAATCGCCACCGGCAACATTAGTAGGATTGGCAACCATTTTTGCATCTCCAAGCAAATCCCATGTGGCATCGAATGAAGTATTATCAGCTATCGGTTCCCAGGTTGCAGGAGCTTTGTAAATGGTTACTTCCGGATTATTGTATGGATTAGCATCGTAGCCGTTAACTCCTTCATAATCTGGTTCGTTCCCCCAATTCACCCAGCTTACTCCCAAAATGGTAAAATCGGTTGAAGGCTCTTCGCCCAAAACGTTTGGCGAAAGGGTTACATGTCCGCTGTAATAGTTGGAAGCATACCCGTTGTTTTTATCGGCTGACCAGAAATATTCAACATTTTCGGCGTCTTTTTTTGCATTGGATTTTACGTCGAAAGCCAACGTTTCACCTACGTTAAAAGCTATACGGTCACCGTCCAAATCGGTAATATCGGCAGGATAGGAAAGTGCACCATCCAGAGACATAACCATAACTGCTCTGATTACACCATCCGTTTCATTCCAGAAATGGTCTGCATCCAAAAGAGCTTCCAATCCAACCTGATTATTGCTCCAGCCGGCAATATAAAACGCCTGCCATTCATTTTTAACTAAACCTGCCGATGCTTCATAGGCTGTAACAAAACCATCGGCAAACACGGCTTTTCCGCCACCCAGCTCAACTGCTCGTGCATAAGCCTGGTTCTGGTACTGCAATACCAGGTCCTCGCCGCTAAAAGTATTTTCTGCTGTACTGTCGGAAGCAGCAACGAATGTAGGTTCATGACGAACGGGACTGGTAGGCTGTGCCATTATTTCAAATGTTTTTGTGCCTGCATCGGCCAAACCATTAATGTCGAGATATTTTATCAGCAGATAAAAATTCTCTCCGTCGTGCACCCCTTTCCAGGAGGCGCCGAATGTGGCATCCCCGTTGAGATCATACAAATCTCCTCCTGCAACATTTGTAGGATTGGCAACCATGTGGGCATCACCCAGCAAATCCCAGGTTGCATCAAAAGAAGCAATATCTGCAACAGGAGTCCAGGAAGATGGAGCCTTGTAAATCGTAACCTTCGGATTGTCGTAAGGATTGTCAGCATATCCGGTGACACCTTCATAATCGGGTTCGTTGCCCCAATTCACCCAGCTAACACCATGGATGGTCTGTGCATAAGACCAGGTGGTAAAAATTGCTAAAATAAAAAGTAAAGTAAATTTCCTCATAATAATTAGTTTTTTAGTTGTTAAATATTAAATCTCTTAGATGTGAGATGCACACTGAAAAAAAAACCCTGTATGGGAACTGGAGATTTGTGTGAAGAAATTGAATGAAAAATGCCCGTTAAGGGAATTCAAAAATTAAAGAAATTTTTTAAAAGTAAAATCAGGAGAACAGCAGGTGCATAATCTTTCAGGTAGTTTCTTAATGAAAGCATTGCTTTTGCCATGTGCATTTCCACCGTTTTTACCGAAAGACCCATAATTTCTGCAATTTCCCTGTTTTTTTTGCCTTCGTATCTTTTAAGTATAAATGTAGTTTGCTGCTGTGGAGGCAGTTGTTCAACACCTTGTCTTATTTTTTCCCTAAGGTCTTTCATCATCAAAAAATCAGAAGGTGTACCCTGGGTTTTGCTCGAAAGGGCTTCCACATCGCCAGTGTGTTTAAGAAGAAAATCCTCGAGCATTTCCTCCTTTTTATGTTTGCGTAAGTAGTTGAGCGAATTTTTACAAACGGCCTGAAAAAGGTAGGATTTCAATGAAACCTTTATGTCTAATGTAATTCTGCGGTTCCAGATATTGAAAAAAGTTTCGGAAACAATATCTTCCGCCAAATCTTTACGCCCCAGATATCTTCTGGCATAATTGCATAAAGGAACATAGTATTCCCGAAAGACAATAATATATGTTGCTTCGTCCCCTTGCCTGAGTCTTTCGATAATATTGATTTCCTCCTTGTTCATTATATTATGCGAATTTACTACTTTTTGAATACTTTCTGAACCGTGGATAAGGTAAATCGTTTTTAATCATATCAGGCCAAATGCCATTCGTTCCAAATTGCCAGGGATTAATTGTAATTATTTTCGAATTGAAAATTTTCTTCCCCGAAAAATTAAACATTTTCTCAGTATAAGGGTATATATTACAGAGTTATTAAAAATTAAAATCATTATGGCAGACCGCAGAACATTTTTAAAATCGCTGGCTGGGTTAACGGCCGGTTTAACCGTCAGCAGTGCTGCTTTTGGGAAAAATTCCGAAAGTGACCGGCTTGGTGAAGTACTTCCGAAAAGGAAATTTGGCCGTACTGGTGAATATGTTACCATGCTGGGAACAGGTGGTTACCACATTGGCTGGACTACCGAACGCGATGCGCAGGAAGTTATTGAAGCATCTTTGGAAGGGGGCGTTCGGTTTTTCGATACAGCCGAAAGTTATTCGCGAGGTGTGAGCGAGGAACGTTACGGAAAATACCTCACGCCTAAGTACCGCGATTTGATTTTTCTGATGACCAAAACTACCGGACCCGATGCCAAAACCGTGCAGGAACATCTCGAAGGTTCGTTGCGCCGGTTAAAGGTGGATCAGATTGACCTTTATCAGGTACATTCCATCCGCACTCCGCAGGATGTTGACGACCGGATTTCAAACGGAGTTCTTGAGGTACTTTTGAAAGCCAAAGAACAGGGGAAAATAAAATACATTGGTTTTACCGGGCACCAAAATCCGTTTGCCCATACACGTATGTTGGAACTGACCGAACAAAGCGATTTGTTCGATGGCGTTTTAATGCCGGTAAATGTGCTTGATCCCTCTTATTTCAGTTTTACTGAAAATGTAATGCATAAAGCGCTGGAGAGGAACCTGGGAATTATGGCCATGAAATCGTTGGCCGACGGACGGTTTTTTTCCAAAAAAGAGCAGGCCAACTGGACAAGTGATGATCCTGTTATTCCCAATTACCTGAGCATCAGGGAAGCTATGTATTTTGTATGGTCGCTGCCCGTTTCAGTTATCATAACCGGAAGTGAAAATGCCACATTCATGCGCGAAAAAATTACACTGGCACGTTCGTTTTCCAAATATTCCGAAGAACAGCGGGCTGCGCTCATCGAAAAGGTTAAAGAAATTGCGATTACAGGGAAAGTGGAATATTTTAAACGGCAGGAAGCTTAAAAATTGATTAACCTTATTTTCCGGATAACCCGGAATCTTTTCAAAAAATTATCTTTGTAACCTGATCGTCATAGTATCACCCAAAATGATACTATGACTTTAATTTTTAAAAACTAAGTTTGGAATCGAAACCATCAAAAAAATAAATATATGTTGCCAAAAATAAATCCGATGACCACCAAAGCCTGGGAAAAACTGGAAGATTACTACTTCGGTTTTGAAGGTATTCAAATGAAGGAAATGTTTGAAAAAGATACTGGCCGTTTTTATAAATATTCTGTAAAGTTTGAAGATATTCTTGTTGATTTTTCTAAAAATATGTTAGACGACAAAGGGCGTGAAATCCTGATTGAACTGGCACAGGAGTGCAGGTTAAAAGATGCCATTGAAAGCATGTTTACGGGAGAAAAAATCAATGCCACCGAAAACCGGGCCGTGCTTCATGTGGCATTGCGCAATCGCAGTAACGCGCCCATTTTGGTTGATGGACAGGATGTAATGCCTGAAGTGAATGCTGTGCTCGACCAAATGAAAAATTTTTCTGATAAAGTAATTTTCGGCGAATGGAAAGGTTATACAGGAAAGGCAATTACAGATATAGTAAATATTGGCATCGGTGGTTCCGATTTGGGGCCGTTGATGGTGACAGAAGCGCTGAAACCCTATAAAAATCACCTCAACCTGCATTTTGTGTCGAACGTGGACGGGACACACATTGCCGAAACGCTAAAAAAAGTAAATCCGGAAACCACGCTATTTATCGTGGCTTCAAAAACGTTCACCACACAGGAAACCATGACCAATGCCAACACGGCTCGTGACTGGTTCCTGAAAGTTGCAAAAGATGAAGGTTTCGTAAAAAATCATTTTGCAGCGGTTTCAACCAACGAAAAGGAGGTGGCAAAATTTGGTATCGATACCAAAAACATGTTCCGTTTTTGGGACTGGGTTGGCGGCCGCTATTCACTCTGGTCGGCCATCGGTCTTTCCATTGTTTTGGGAATTGGTTATGAGAACTATATTGAACTTCTGGAGGGCGCCCATGCTATGGACAATCATTTCCGCAACGCAGAATTTGATAAAAATGTACCGGTGATTCTGGCACTTTTTGGAATTTGGTACAACAATTTTTTCGGCGCCGAAACCGAGGCCATTTTACCTTACGACCAGTATATGCATCGCTTTGCCGCTTATTTTCAACAGGGAAACATGGAAAGCAACGGAAAATATGTGGACCGAAACGGAGAGCAGGTGGATTACCAAACGGGGCCAATCATCTGGGGCGAACCCGGCACTAACGGGCAACACGCTTTTTATCAGCTTATTCACCAGGGTACAAAACTGATTCCGTGCGATTTTATTGCTGCTGCAATTAATTACAACCCAATTGGCGATCACCATCAGAAACTGCTGGCCAACTTTTTTGCTCAAACCGAAGCGCTGATGGTTGGAAAAACTGAAGAACAGGTGGTTGCCGAACTGAAGGCTGCGGGGAAAACCGAAGAAGAAATTGAAACTCTTACCCCATTTAAAGTTTTCCCGGGAAATGTTCCAACTAATTCTATCCTGATAAAAAAACTCACTCCGCGTACGCTGGGCTCTTTGATAGTTATGTATGAGCACAAAATTTTTGTTCAGGGAATTATCTGGAACATATACAGTTTCGACCAGTGGGGAGTGGAATTGGGCAAACAACTGGCTAACTCCATTTTGCCCGAATTGGAAAATGACGAACCGGTTTCAGGCCATGATGCTTCTACGAATGGGTTGATAAATGCCTATAAAGAAATGCGAAAATAATTGACATAAAAACATGGGCTAAAAATCAGAACCGGATTCTTGTAGTCCGGTTTTTTTATGCCTTCAGGATACCGGCAAATCATACATCTCCTTTAATTGGAAATGACCAGTATCCGAATGATAAATCGGTGATTAAAAATACAGGTTTTGGCCTTTCTGCCGGATACAGGTTTTAATTTTCTGTTCAATTAGAAATGGTACCCTTTGTTTAGCGCGAAGGGTATTTTTTGCAAAAAATGAAATGTCAACTCAGTTTTTCGGCTAAACGAATTATCTCTTTTTTTGCCTGAAGGTTTTTGTAAAGAATGTTGTAAACCGTATCGCAAATGGGCAAATAAACCTGATATTGCTGGTTTATTTCGTGAATGGATTTTGAAGCGTAATACCCTTCAGCAACCATATTCATGTCGAGAAATGCGTTTCGTACCGAGTAACCTCTCCCAATTAAAGTGCCCAGCAGACGGTTGCGGCTGAACTGGGAATAAACCGTTACCATCAGGTCACCGAGGTATGCAGAATCTTTTATATCGCGGGTAATGGGATGGACCGTATCCACAAACCGTTTCATTTCCTGAATGGCATTGGAAACCAGCACTGCCTGGAAATTGTCGCCGTAACGAAGTCCGTGGGCAATTCCGGCGCCAATGGCAATGATGTTTTTCATTACCGATGTATATTCCGTCCCCCAAATGTCATCGGAAGTGGACGTGTTTATGTAATGGCTTTTAATCAGTCGGGCAAAATTGGCCGCTTTGTTTTCGTCGATACTGGCTACGGTGAGATACGAAAGTTTCTCAAGCGCTACCTCCTCGGCATGGCACGGACCGGCAATCACCCCAATACTTTCATGCGGAACATTGAAACACTTGTTTAGGTATTCCACCACCAAAAGGTTTTCATGGGTTACAATACCTTTTATGCCCGACAAAAAATATTTACTGCTGAGGTCGGTTTTAAGGCCGCCCAGAATTTCCGGCAAAAAAGCTGAGGGAACGGCCAAAACAATAATGTCTGAATCCTCTACTATTTCATCCACATCATTATAAAAGTTTATCCGCTCCGTTTCAAATTCAACACTTTGCAGGTAGCGTGGGTTGTAACCCAATTCCCTGAAACTTGCAATAGTTTCCGTTTTCCTGAAAAACCAGTTGACTTGCCCCACATTTTCCAACAGCATTTTGGCAATTGCCGTTGCCCAGCTTCCGCTTCCTATTATCCCTACCTTGTCTGTTTTAATATTCATCCCCTTTTTTCAGGGAGCAAAAATAAGAACTTTATAAAACATCCTTTTAAATTCACTGAAATGTTGTATTTTCAGGGCAGAAAACAACAAAATACATCTGACCATGCAAAAATACATTCTTGCACTCGACTCAGGCACAACCAGTAACAGAGCCATTCTTTTCAATCGGTCCGGGGAAATCGCCGGAACTGCTCAACAGGAATTCGAACAAATTTATCCGCGTCCGGGCTGGGTGGAACACAGTCCGCAAGCCATCTGGGAAAGCCAGTTAAAAGTGGCCCGCAAAGTATTGGAAGAACAAAAAGTTTCTCCTTCAGAAATAGCCGGGATTGGTATCACCAATCAACGCGAAACCACGTTGATTTGGAACCGTGAAACCGGTGAGCCGGTGTATAACGCCATTGTTTGGCAAGACCGGAGAACTGCAGGCATCTGCGACGAATTAAAAGACCGCAGACTGGAACATACTTTTGCTGTAAAAACCGGTCTGGTTATCGATGCATATTTTTCCGGAACAAAAATAAAGTGGATTCTGGACAATGTGGAAGGTGTTCGCGAACTGGCACAAGCCGGAAAACTGGCTTTTGGAACCGTGGATACCTGGCTCGTTTGGAAACTTACGGGTGGAAAACTGCACATTACTGATGTTACCAACGCCAGCCGCACTTTGCTTTTCAATATTCATACTCTGGAATGGGACGATGAACTGCTGGAAATTCTTGGCGTTCCGAAGGAAATTTTGCCAGAAGTAAAACAAAGCAGTGAAGTTTACGGGAAAACTGAAAGTGAATTGTTTGGGGAAGAAATTCCCGTGGCGGGAATTGCCGGCGACCAGCAGGCTGCGTTATTCGGACAAATGTGTATAAAAGAAGGAATGGTGAAAAACACTTACGGTACAGGCTGTTTTGTGGTTATGAATACCGGCAGCAAACCCATTGCTTCAAAACATAAACTGCTTACAACCATTGCCTGGCAGGTAAACGGAAAAACCACTTACGCGCTTGAAGGAAGTATTTTTGTTGCCGGTGCGGTGGTTCAGTGGTTGCGCGATCAACTGGGAATTATCAAATCTTCGGCTGAAATTGAGGATCTGGCATCGCAGGTACCCGACAGCGGTGGTGTTTCGTTTGTGCAGGCCTTTGTCGGTCTGGGGGCTCCGCATTGGGATCAATATGCTACCGGAACCATCATCGGATTGAGCCGCGGAACCGGGAGAGCTCATATCGCCCGGGCAGCACTTGAAGCCATCGCATTACGTTCAATGGAAGTGATAGAAACCATGGCTGAAGATTCCGGTATTGATGTGCATGAACTTCGGGTGGATGGTGGCGCTGCAGTAAATAATCTGCTCATGCAAATTCAGGCCGATATGGTGAATACCGATGTTATTCGACCCAAAGTAACTGAAACAACTGCCTTGGGAGCAGCTTATCTGGCAGGTCTGGCAACCGGTTTCTGGAAAAGTATGATTGATGTGAAAGAACAGTGGCAGGTGGACCGCAAATTTCAACCGGCTGAAAACAGGGCGGAATTTGAAAAAGTGATTTCGAACTGGAAAAAGGCTGTGGAAAGAAGCAAGGCGTGGTATGAATCACATTGATGAATCATCAGAAAACAAACAAAGAATAAAGTTATGGAACGAGAAGCAACTCTGAAAAAAATAAGGAAAACAAAGTGGGATATTGTGATAATTGGCGGGGGAGCTACCGGGCTGGGATGTGCCGTGGATGCTGCTTCGCGCGGTTACAAAACCCTATTGCTCGAGCAGGTCGATTTTTCGAAAGGGACTTCGAGCCGTAGTACCAAGCTGGTTCACGGCGGTGTCCGCTATTTACAACAGGGCGATGTTTCACTGGTTTTCGAGGCACTGAAAGAACGCGGTCTGATGTTTAAAAATGCGCCACACCTGGTAACCAACCAGTCGTTTATAATTCCAACTTACGATTGGTGGGGCGGACCTTTTTATACCGTTGGATTGAAGGTTTACGACTTTATGGCCGGGAAACTGGGACTCGGGCCTTCCAAACATTTGTCGCGGGAGGAAGCTATTGAAGCTTTACCAACGGTTGAACAGGAAGGATTAAAAGGTGGTGTAATATATCAGGATGGTCAGTTTGACGATTCGCGCATGGCCGTTACACTGGCCTTAACTGCAGTTGATTATGGCGCTACTTTACTGAACCATTGCAAAGTTACCCAACTAATGAAAAACGGTGAACTTGTAAACGGCGTGGTTGCAGTAGAACAGGAAACCGGAGAAGAGATTAAAATTAAATCGAAAGTGGTTATTAACGCCACCGGTGTGTTTGCCGATGAAGTCATTCAAATGGACGAACCCGGAAAACCCGAAATGATAACGCCCAGCCAGGGAATTCACCTGATTCTGGATAAAAGCTATCTTCCCAACGATTATGCCATTATGGTTCCCCATACTTCCGACGGACGGGTAATGTTTGCCGTTCCATGGCATAACCACGTGGTTGTGGGAACAACAGACACGCTAATAGAAAATCATTCACTTGAGCCCGTGGCACTGGATTCGGAAGTTGATTTTGTTCTGCAAACCGCCGGGCAATATCTGGTTAAACAACCCACCCGAAAGGATGTACTAAGCGTTTTTGCAGGACTTAGACCCCTGGCTAAACCAGAGGGAGGAAAAAAGGCGACCAAGGAAATTTCCCGCGGACATAAAATTCTGATTTCCGTTTCTGGTTTGATAACCATAATTGGCGGCAAGTGGACCACTTACCGGAAAATGGCTGAAGATACTATAGATAAAGCCATTATGCTGGGAGGCCTGGCAGAACGTGATTGCATAACACACCACTTGCCTGTTCATGGTTATCGTATGGACATGGACCCAACCGACCCAATGGCGTCATACGGACTGGACAAGGAAGAAATTTTGGCCATTGAAGAGGAAGAAAACGGTTGGGGCGGATGGCTGAGCGAAAAATTGCAAATACGCAAATCACAGGTAGCATGGGCTGTCAGAAAGGAGTGGGGCCGCACAGTTGAGGATGTACTTGCAAGGAGGACAAGAGCCCTTTTTCTCGATGCCCGGGAAAGCGTACGCATTGCTCCGGAAGTAGCTAAACTGATGGCAAAAGAACTGGGTAAAAAGAAAAAATGGCAAAAAGAGCAAATTGAACAGTTTAATGAAATAGCTAAATATTATTACTTTCAGGATTAATAAACTAAAACAGAAATCAATGATAGAACTTTTTGGAGAAGTCTTAGGCACTTTTATTTTAATATTGCTGGGAAACGGAGTTGTTGCCAATGTTAACCTCGACAAAACGCATAGTCACGGAAGTGGATGGATTGTTATAACGGCCGGATGGGCCATGGCCGTTTTTGTCGCAGTTTTGGCTACGGCAGATATTAGCGGAGCGCATATCAATCCGGCAGTTACATTGGGTTTGGCTTTTAGCGGACTGTTTGAGTGGACAAAAGTTCTTCCTTTTATACTGGCACAAATGGTGGGGGCAATGCTGGGTGCTTTTACAGTTTATGTTTTCTTTCGTAATCATTTCAATATTACAACAACTGCCGGGGCGAAAAAAGCCTGTTTTTGCACGGCGCCGGCCATCAGGCACTACCGGAATAATTTTTTTTCCGAATTCGTTGGAACATTTGTTTTGGTTTTGGCAGTGCTTTTAATCACCATGCCTCAGTTGCAATACGAAAGTTTTGGCAGCACCAAAGTGGGGTTAGGTTCGCTTGGCGCCCTTCCGGTTGCTTTGGTGGTATTTGCCCTGGGTTTGAGTTTGGGTGGAACTACAGGGTATGCCATTAATCCTGCCCGCGATTTGGGGCCCCGAATAGTTCATGCTCTTCTTCCGTTAAAAAGCAAAGACAACAACGACTGGCAATATTCATGGATCCCTGTTTTTGGACCTGTTGCAGGGGCCGCCTTTGCTTCATTGGTTCATTATTATATCAGTTGTAATTGTTAAACAAAAAAAAAATTAGAAAAAAAGATGAAAGATTTTTGGTATTGAAAAAAGGTTTCTTACATTTGTAATGCAATACGTTCTGTATTGCTTGTGTGTTTGGGGGTTAACATTTGAGGGCAGCTGATGAGCTGCCCTTTCTTTTTTCCGTCAATACGTCTTAAATTCAGTTCATTATTTATTTGCTATTCCATGCTTTTAAAAAAATGGATATATTCGCACAGATTAAAACCTTTTTTCAATGGATGAACATTCTGAAAATAATATCCTCGTTCCCCAAAATTACAGCAATAGGCCGGAAGATTATAAAACTTTAATTCATTCAATTGTAAATGGAGATATTGCTTTTTCTGTTCATGGCAACCAGCAGTCTTCCGAAAATCGTGAAGATTTGATAAAAGATGCTTTAAAAGGTATAATTGCTGATAACCAAAAGTATTCCGCTTTATTCTTAACTGCTCCGGCCGGTTATGTGGTTTTAAATGAAAATTTAAAGGTGCAGGAAGCAAATAGGATGGCTGGCTTACTGCTTGGCCGGGAACCCGACAATTTGAAAGGAACCGGTTTTAATGATTTTCTGGAAAACGATTATCAGGATTCTTTCCATTTTTTTATCAAAAATTTGAAAGCCGGGAAGACAGACGGCTGCAGGTTAAAACTGAAAAATGATTCAGGATTTTATGATTTTCGGGGAACTACCGGTTTAGAGAAAGAATCTGAAAATCAGACATTCAGGATAATGTTTTTTAATTTATCCGAAGGAACAAGTTCAGACTTGCATAGCCAATTGGAAGGTGATATAGAATATGCCCCCGACCAAAAACCTAAACCAGGTGACGGGATTTTGAAGGATTTGACCATATTGGTTGCCGATGATGATGAATTAGCACGGATTTATCTTGGTCAGCTTTTAAACGACAAATGCCGGAAGGTATTGTTCGCCGAAAATGGAAAAGAAGCCGTTGAGATTTTTCAAAATAGCAGGGAAATTGACCTTATTCTGATGGATATAAAAATGCCCGTTTTGGATGGTTATTCTGCAACTATCAAAATTAAAGAGATCGACAAAAAAGTTATTGTTATTGCGCAAACAGCTTATGCACTCGCCAGTGACCGGGAGAAAGCCCTGGCAGCCGGTTGCAACGATTACCTTGCAAAACCACTGATGAAAAAGGATTTGTTCTCGGTAATTGAGAAGTTTTTTAAATAAATCAGTTTTTATCAGGGAGATACCTCGCTGAAAGTAATATTTTTATCGTTTCCAATCCGGATATATCTTCTGCTTTTTAAAGTTTCTGATGAGTTTTCATTTTTAAATTCCGAAAGAATGAGATAACCACCTTCCTTCTCGGGCAAGGAGATGAAATATGGAATGTTTTCCCTGCCAAAAGATTTTATTTCAACTTTTTGACTGTTTTCGGAAATTACTTTTCCATCCCCATCCAAAAGTTTCACGGTTATTGTTCCTGACGATTTTAGCTTCAAATCATTTATTCCCACCAAATTGAAAACCAACCTTTCGCCCGGCTGGTAAAAACCGTTGGGGAAGTAGCGCTGGTCAGCCAAATCAATAAAAACGTTTGCAGGAGCAAATGCATGTTTGAACCATTTTAGCGAAAGCCCGGGTTCAAGGTTTTTTATATGGTTTATGTACCAGTCTCCGGTGTAACCGTAATTGTTGGTCAGGTGGCAAAATGAAAGTACGCCGGCCATAGTGCGTTCGGCGCGAATCCATTCGGTTTCGCATGAAAGCCAGTAGGCCTGCATTTCACGGCGCTGTTCGGGTGTGGCATCTTCACCCAGCAAACTGTCGTACATGTTTTTGGTGAGTTTAGCCGGCCGGCCGTCTCGCCAAAGCCAGTTCCATCCGTATTCGTTTACCAGTTGGGTGGCAGAGGCTTCCAGGTATTTTAAATGACCGGTTTCCCAGTCGTCCATTTTCCCCAACCGGTAAGGGTTTTCTTTCAGGAACTCGTAGGGATTTTCCTGCTGGATTAATTGCCAGCCTGCCCGGTAGAGGTGCGGTTCGTCCATAGGATCCACTCCCGCCAAATCGGTTTCCTGCATGTAACCTGCATCCCAAATCCGGGTCGGATCGAGTTGCTCCAGTTCCAGAATCAGTTTGTTTCCAATAAAATCGTTCCAGTTTTCGTTGATGGCATCCCAGATTACAATGCTTGGATGGTTGCCGTCGCTCCAAACCCAGTCGGTGAATTCTGTCCGGATTTGTTCGTCCCAGCCATGATTTTGCCAGTACAACCATTCGTTTTGAAAAACCATTCCGTATTCATCAGCCAAATCGTACCAGAAATCAGGAGCAATTCCCACGCAAATGCGCATAGCATTCCAGTCAATGGCTTTCGGGTCGTCAATCAGCATTTTTTTCACCCACTCCCGATCCCATGGCAGCGCCTGGCAGTCGGGATCCTCAAAAAACCGGTGCAGCGTTATGTTGCTGCCGCGCAGGTAATATTTTTCACCATTCAGGTAGAAGAATTTTCCACGCCGTTCAAAATCACGTATTCCGAACCGGGTTGTTGAAATATCCGAAAGTTTATCGCCGTCATAGAGTTTTATTTCGGCCTCATATAAAAACGGATTTTCGGGCGACCACAAATGAAAATTTTCCAGCGGGATTTCGGTTGCAAGTTGCGTTTCATTGTCACGTGTGGTTTCGCCTTCGATAATCCCGGTAGCGATTTCTTTTCCCGATTTCCTTTCTTTGATTGTAATTTCTGCTTTCACTTTATCCTGCATGGGATCGCCGTACATCACCTGTTGCGGATAAAAATTGCGAACCAGGAGTTTCACCGTAACTTTTTTGTCTTTCACCGAAGGCAGTGCCAGCTTTTTCAGTACTTTTTGTTTACCTGAAAAGGAAAGCAGCACATCGTCCCAGATGCCGGGAATGTAATTTGCCTTTTCTTTGTCTGTACTTCCGGCAGCCCAGGGAGGAAGCCAGATGCGTTCACCCACACGAATCAGAATTTGGTTGTCTTCTCCGAACTTTAGAGCCTGTGTTACTTTTAAATCAATGGGAGTGTAACACGAAACCGACTGCCCCACATCCATTCCGTTCACATACACCTGCGTCACATATTTGCTTTTCAGAATGGATAGCATCGCTTCCGTTCCTTCCAGTTCCGCCGGAATGTGAATGTTTTTCCTGTACCAACTGTACCGTGGTTCATATTCCAGATCGCGGTAGTCCGAGGCTTCTTCGCTTACGGTTTGTTCCGGTTTCTTGAACAGTTTTTCGTAGCTTTCAATTCGCGGTTCGGCCAGGTGAATGAGCCCCGGCACCGGACATTTTCGTGTGAATTCTGCCGGAGGAAAGGCACGTACAGTCTGCTCAAAGTCCCAACTGCCGTTCAGGTTTATGACTTTCCCTTCGTTTTGGGCAAAAGCTGAAACGGTTATAAATAGAATCAGGATGGACGAAGTAAGGTTTTTCATGGTTCAGATTTTTTAAAATTTCAGACTCAGGAAACAAGTCAGTTTAAAAGATTTTGGTGTTTTTGCCGTCATTTTCAACTCAAAAACACCAAAACTTTAAATATCAGACAACGCCTCTGTTTCCCTCCCTTTTGGGGAGTGCAGAGGGGGGTGGGGCTTCAATTCACAATTGCTGCAATTCCGGCCCCTATGAGACTCGAGTTGGGTACTTCCACAATTTCATAAAAACGACGGTTTTCGCCCGAAAAGAATCCCTGAAGGAATGCTTCGAACATCAACTGGAAGTTTTTCATTTTGTAGAATGTGGTTCCTTCAATGGTCATCAATACAGGCTTATCTGCTGATTTACCTTTTCCGGTTTTCAGGATTACTGCAGCCAGACTGGCAGCCGTTAATTTTGCAGCACGGGTAATCAGTGCATTGATAATTTCAGCGGCAGCCTCTTTGTCTTCCTTACTCATTAAAACTGTTGTAAGTGTATTCGCAGGCAAATCGACACCACAAACGAAATTGTTTACTTCTTCGGAGGTCAGTTCATCCATGTTTTTCATTTTAACTTTACTTTCGGAACTGAAAACCTCTTCGGCAGCAGCCATTTTTAATGCAGTGGTGCAAAGTCCGCCAAAATAGCCGCCGGAAATCATTTTTTCGAATGTATAACGGCCGGGCTGTTTTGTGGTGTTATCAAAAGCGATATCAATATCGGTTCGCGGCATTAAACTGAAATTACCTGATTCAATGTTGATAATCATGTTTCCTTTCGGGTCGAGGTCTGCCGTTTTTGTAATGTTCTTGTTTTTCTCGATGTAACAAGCGTTGGTTCCTGTACCAAGAATGAAACCAATGTATGTATCGAATTTACGACCTGCTGTGGCAGCCTGTCCTGCCAAAAGGGTTGAAACCGTGTCGTTCATCAAAACAATATGTTTTCCCGGGGTGCCCATTGCTTCGAGCAAATTTTCACCTACCATCTGGCCAATTACTTCTGGTGCTTTTACTTCCTTGCTCCATTCCAGTAGTTTTCCGTCTTTGTTGGGAAACATCTCAACCGCATAGGAAAAACAAAACCCGATTTTTTCTGAAACATTCTTGTAACTTGTAAGATAAGCAGCCAGCGTGGCAAAAAATTCCTTGTTCGACAACTCTTCGTCGATGGCAGGCATTTTTCTTTGCTGCAGGTTTTCGGTAACCAGGTTCATGTCATTGTCGAACGACATTTTTACCGCCCTGAAGTTGGTGCCACCCGCATCGATAGCCACAACCGGTTCGTTGGGTTTAATTTTTCCCTCGGCACTCAACCAGGTCGGTATCATCTGCAGAGAACCCGGTTTACCTTCGAGACCATTTTTCATATCTGCAATAAAATCATCGGTAATTTTTTGAATGTCAATTTCCGAAGAATAAAGTTTGTGTACTTTTAAAAATTGTTGTGTTTTGTTCATATTTATATATTTTAAATTGTTAAACGCTAAAGCTATTTTTTATTCTGTTTTTTGCACAGGGCTAAAGTCCTGTTTAATAGGTGAAGCATTTCAAAAGAAGGCTTTAGCCTATAGTCCATTTTCTATTTTAAATACCCAGGCATACGGACTGGGATTGGTTACCGGCGATAAAACTGGTGGAGTAATTGTTAGCGTATTTCCCGATTTTTTCGACCTGATATTTCCATCAAACCCAAGCATGGAAATTTTTCCTGCATTTTTAATTCCTTTTACTACTAACGTTTTTTCGGGAAATTCAGTACAGAGAACATACAAATCATTTCCTTTTTTTGTGAAGTAAACATTTTCTGTATCATTTACTGCTGAACCTTCCCACTTTCGGGTTTCGTAAATGGCTTCGCCGTTAATGTCGAGCCAGTTACCCATGTCGAGCAAACGCTGCTGCTGGATCACCGGAATCCGTCCGTCGGCAGTTGGCCCAATATCAAGCAAAAGATTCCCACCACCGGCTACTTTTGCAATGAGCAAATCAACCAGTGCATCCGAAGTCATGTAGTTGTCCAGGTCTTCAATCTGGTTGTAGCCAAAGGAAGTTCCAATTCCACGGCACTCTTCCCAGGGACGTTCAATTTCGCCCACACCTTCACGGTCGTGCACCAGGTCGTATTCCGTAGTGAAATATCCGCCATGGACACCGCGGGTTTCCTTGCCCCAGCGATCGTTCACAGCAACGCGATCTTTCACCGGCGTTTCATTGTACAACCAGGCCAGAAATTCGGTGCTTTTCCACTTTTCGCTGGGATGGTCCCACTCGCCGTCGGTCCAGAAAATATCTGGTTCGTAACGGGTAACCAAATCTTTCATTTGCGGAATCATGTGGTCATCCACGTATTTTTCGAGGTTGTTGTGATACAACGGATTGTACCATTCATATAACGAATAGTAAAATCCCATGTGCAGACCGGCATCTTTTACCGATTTGGTCAGGTCGCCGCACAAATCGCGGTGCGGACCTATGTCCACGCTGTTCCAGTTCCAGCTTTGTTCGCTGGGCCAAAGGGTAAAACCTTCATGGTGTTTCGAAGTGAGCACCACGTATTTGGCGCCGGCTTTTTTAAACACATCTGCCCAATGATCGGGATCAAAATGCTGTGCCTTCCACATCGGCGCAAAATCCTGGTATTTAAAATTTTCGCCATACCTATTGTTGTGATAGGCACGGAAGAGTTTTCCTGCTTCGCTTTTTTCGTTTATGCGCCACCAGTACCATTCCGAGTATTTGGCATATATACCAATGTCGGCATCGGCAGGTGCCCAGGCCGGAACGGCATAAACTCCCCAGTGAATAAAAATTCCGAACTTCACATCCTCGAACCATTGCGGTACTGGCCTAGTGTCAATGGATTCCCAAGTGGGCTGATATTTCTGTGCAATTATCTGCACAGAAAAAAGTAAAAAGAGAATCGAAAGAATTAAATTTTTCATTTTTGCTTGTTTTTCTTTTTTTTATATCATTTTTGATTTAATTGTCTTTTTTTGTCAACTGTCCCGATAACTATCGGGTTTACCGACTGCGGCTGTTCTCTACTTCATCTCCCGTTAAATTCCCGAATCGCTTTCAACATGGCAACAAGGTTTTCAACCGGTACATTGGCCTGAATGTTATGTACTGTATTGAATACAAATCCACCGTCTTTTATAAAAATCTCGCAATTGCGCAGCACCTGTTCACGGACTTCTTCGGGTGTGCCGAATGGCAATACTTTTTGGGTATCGATACCTCCGCCCCAGAAAACCAGGTCGCGACCGTATTTTTCTTTCAGTTTTTTGGGATCCATGTTGGCGGCGTTTATTTGCACCGGATTAATGATGTCGAATCCCGCCCGGATAAAACCATCCAAAAAAGGTTCTACCGCCCCGCACGAGTGCTTAAAGGTTTTCCACTGAGTATGCTGATGAATCCAGTCGTTCATCTTTTTATAGTACGGAAGCCAAATATCTTCAAACTGTTCCAGCGAACAAAAAGTTGAATCCTGCGTGCCAAAATCGGTTCCGCACATAAAAACGGCGTTCACTTTGTTGCCCACCACCGAATAAATCCGTTTCAGGTTTTCGATGGCAATTTCTGCCTGTTTTTCGTATATCTTTTTGATGTATTCCGGCCGGCTTATCGTACTCATGTACCACTCAGCCACATCGCGAATTCCTTTCGGATGACGGAGCTGCATTCCGGGAACCAGGGCAATGTCGCCAAGTGCTGTTCCTCCAAAAGCTGCAATTACCGCTTTGCCTGAATAATATGCCTTGTCCACTTCCACCCTCCAGTGCTCCAAATCTTTTTCAGTTACAAGACCAAACTCTTCCAGGTTATCTTCCACATTCAGTTTTTCATTATCAATGGGTTCCTGCCGGATAATGGCATCGAAAAAATAACCGGTTTTGGGCATTCGCGCCGAGGGTGGAATGGAAGTATCGCCTTCGGGGTGCATGAGCACATCGCCTTTATCGTCGTAAGTCACATTAAAATTCATCGGAACCATTACGCGCTGTCCCCAGGGAGTTTTCCATTCTTTATACGGTGCATGGTTGTGAAATCCGAACATATTGTTTTTCCCCCAGGCCCCTATCACGTCCATGCCGACAGAGTCGATGAGTTCCCAGCCCACTTCGCCAAGCATTTGGAAAGGTTCAATCACACGTATGGGTTTTCGCTGCAACCCAAAGTGCCTTCGCAGGCGCGAAATGGCATGGATGTGAATGCCGGTTACCGCGGTTGAACCGAGGTCGAGCACCACACGGTCGGGTTGCCGGTGATTTACAGTTTTTAAAAATTGTTCTCTTGAGTTCATATATTGTTTTTTCAGATTTTTATTGAATTAATTTCGCTATAAAAACACTGGGAAAATCGTTCTGTCGATTTCGTTATATTTTTTGCTGATTAAATAAGTTTCACTAATCCCTAATTTTTCTGCAAGATAAGTTGTTCTTTTTAAATCCTTCGCAGTAGAATTAATTTTTACCTCAAACGCAATTTCTTTATTCAACACAAAATCAATCTCCGCTGTATTCCGTAGATTATAATAGCTTAATGTTCCGTATTCTTTTAGTTGGTTGGCAATAGCATTTTCAAAAAGCTGGCCTTCATTTACTTTTCCAATAATATTTAAAATACCGGTATCGGCAAAATAAACTTTTTTCCCTCCGGCAACACTTCTGTCAATGTTTTTTGAGAATTTTGGTACCAATTCCAAAAAGAAAACTCCCTGTAAAAATTCGAGATAATTGTAGATTTTTACCCGGTTAACTCCAAGTTCGGCCGACAACCTGGTCACATCGAGGATATTACCTGTTCGTGGCACAAGCAGCAAAATGAGATCGCGCAATTCCCGAATGTCTTTTATATCAGCCAAAACTTTGATATCCTTTTCGAAAAATGAAGCAAAAATATTTTTTAATACTGCATTTTTAGTTTCTGTGTCTTCCGTTAAAACAACTTCTGGGAATCCTCCAAATTCAACGAAATTGGAATAATCGGCACTCCTTTTTTCATATTCTATCTTGTTTTGTTGCTGAAGGATATTTGAGAAATCGGTTTTTGCCAGATTGTTAATTTCCAATTTATTATGAAAGTAGAGGTATTCCATAAAACTTAACGGAGGTAATACAAATAAAAATTTCCGCCCGCTCAACGACTCTGGAAACAGGTTTTTTAAGTAGTAATTTGAAGAACCGGTAACAATATATTTTACATTAAAATGGTCGATGTGATATTTTATAATTTTTGTAATTTCAGGCAAATTCTGGATTTCATCAATAAAAATAAAAATTCTTTTTCCTTTTGAATTGATTGTTTTTTCGAGATTTTGGAAAATTTTGTTGTAATCAATCTCTTCGAACTGTATCGTGTCCAGTGGATTATCAAAATCGAACCAAAGCTTTGGTGCGTCCACCTCATTGTAAAGCTGTTGCATAAGGGTTGTTTTACCAACCTGTCGCATTCCGGTAATAATCAATGCATTTTTATTGTCGATGTATTTTTTAAGCGTATGAAAAAGAAAACGTTTTTTCATTATAAATCATTCGTTTTTTGCAAATTTGTAAAATATTTTTTACAAATACGTGCAAATTTGTAACGTAACTTTTACAAACCTGTTATAAAACAGGTGTCTTTTGGGTTACCAAACCTCTATTCTGTTTTCCCCTTTTTGTAATTTTTCGAATGGTCCTGGTATCGGGCTGCCGGATTTTCTTTTTGTTCCAAAATAATCATAGTCGATTTTCACTGGTGTTCCATCCGGATTTTCAAAAGGAAGATTTGGAATGGCAGCTTTTCCAAGCAATTCAGTTGTTACCGATCGGGTTTTTACACTTTTTATTTTTCTGTCGAAATCAAACCAAACGGAAACGTTTTCATTCTCCTCCAAAACTCTGATTTCGGGATTTGTTTCCAATGGAAGGAAATTTTTTTCGCCGGGAAAAGGTTTGGCGCCATTCAGATACACGTTTCCATCGGCAAATACCGGAAATTCAGTATTTGCATACCCTTTCAGTCCCGAAAATCTGCCCTGAATTTCCAGTGCTCCGCCCACAAAAATATTATTGAAAAATCGATTGTCGCCGCATTGTGTTTCTTTTAATCCGGCCAGTTCGGTGGAGTGGGGCAGATGATAAGGTGTTAGCCTGCTTTGTGGCCTCACTTCGATGTTTCCGGCAAACAGGTTGTGCACGTAAGCGCCTCCTTCCGACCAGTCGCGCAACGAAAGCTCCGAAAGAAACAGGTTGTTTTCGATAACAAACGGTCCGTGGTTCACTTCCATAAACAGATCGTCGGTGGTGTTATTGTACAGCAAATTTCCGGTTACCCGTGTTCCCTGTGCCATCCAGTCGAGCCACAATCCGCGGCCGCAGTTGACCAAACGGTTATTTTTAATGAGCATGTTAATGGAAGCATGAATTTTTATCCCGCCCATTTCGGCACCTGTAAATTGCCTTTTTGTCCAGATATTGTAAATGTTGTTGTTTTCGATGGTGCTGAAAATGGCGCCCAGACTTCCGCAGATTCCTGTCTGTTCACAATTGAAAATGGTGTTATTACGAACTATGTGTGAACCGATGTTTTCTTTGTTCCAGCCCATATTTATGGCGCGGTGAATGGTTTCCACATAACCTTCGGCAGAATCCTCCGAAGTGTTGTCGAATTCATCGCCGTGTTTGCCGAGTGTTATTCCTGAACATTTGGAATCGCTGATTACGTTGTTTTCAATAATCCACCCTTTGCTCCAGTTGGTACCAATTAGTCCGATTTGTTCGGCAGTTGGCGGCGCCCACTGGGTTGCAGCCTTGTTCATTTGAAAGCCTCGGACTGTAATGAAATTTACCCCGGTTTTTTCCGGGTAAAAACAACTTTTGCGCACATTAATTTCCACCAGCTCGTTGTTCGGGTCGGCACCCTGAAAATTGGCATAAATAAAGGTGTTATCGTTGTTGCTCTCGCAGAACCAGGTGTAAGTTGAACCTTCAGGATCAAACCGGTCTGTTTTGGGTTTTGGGTGAAGCACATCTTCCAGCAACGCCATTTCCCATAGCGATTTTCCGTTCAGATACACTTCTCCTGTATGGTGAACTCTGCCCAGTGGATTGAACCAATCGCCGTGAATCAAATCTTTATACGGATTGTAATCTCCGAAAAAGGAGTTGGAAAAGGAAATCATCCAAACCGTGCCGGCAAGTTTTTCCCAACCGGTAACGATTTCAGAACCTTTTATTTCCACTTTTCCCCCTTCAGCAGCCTGAAAAACAATCCGTTCAGCATCGGAATTTCCACCGCGGGGAGGTTTCACCCATTCGCGGTAAATTCCTTCGTGCACTGTAATTACATCGCCCGGTTGGGCAACATCTGCCGCGGCCTGAATGGTGAGAAATGGTTTTTCGGCAGTTCCGGGATTGCTGTCTTTTCCTGTTTTGGCCACATGGTACTCCCTTGCTGAAATTGAAAATGTCAGGATGAGGGCAATCAGTAAAAATTGAAGTCTCTTCATTTTCAGGTTTTTTGATTTATTTAAAATAGAACTTCCATTTTCAGGTTTTTCTTTCACTTTTTTGTAGAAGGTTTTGTAGAAGTTTTTACCAGCATTTTTTCCAGTTGTTCCAGCGAAATACCTTTGGTTTCGGGCAGATATTTAAAAATGACCAGAAAGCCAATAATACAAATAGTGGCATAAATCCAGAAGGTATTTGCTGCGTTGAGCCATTCCACAAATATAGGGAAAGTGAGGGTGAGCAGGTAGCAGGCCACCCACAGCGAAAACGTGGCAACCGACATGGCTGCTCCGCGAATTTTGTTGGGAAAAATTTCAGACAAAACCACCCAAACAGTCGCCCCAAGTCCGAAAGCAAAAAATGCCGGTGTTATAATAATGAATGTCAAAAGCAACCAGTCTCCGGTGCGACCGGTTGAAAAAAGAAAACCGATAACAGCATAACAAACCGCCATTCCTGCCGCACCTATCAGCATCAGTTTTTTACGGCCCATTTTGTCGATAACCTGCATGGCTAAAATGGTAAACACAACATTCATCAGCCCGATGAGCGTGGTTTGAAAAAGTGCGCTATCCACACCCAGACTGGCTTTGGCGAAAATATCGGGTGCGTAAAAGAAAATCACGTTAATGCCCGACCACTGCTGGAATACGGCAAGAAATATTCCGAGGAACAGAATAAAGGCATATTTCTTTTTGAAGGCATCTTTTAGTGTTCCGCGCTTTTCGTTTCCTTCCAGCGAGGCTTTAATTTCTTTCAGTTCGAAGGATGCAAAATCACTGCCGGCAATTTTTTCCAGAACTGTTTTTGCTTTGGCTTCCTTTTCGCGGGCAACCAGCCAGCGCGGGCTTTCAGGAATTATGAATAGAGCAACAAAAAAAAGCAATGCCGGTAAAGCTTCGGCGGCAAACATCCATCGCCAGGCGTGCTCGCCAATTCCAAGTAAAAACCAGTTGGAGTAATAAGCCAGCGAAATGCCAATTACAATGGTAAGCTGGTTGATGGAAACCATGCGGCCCCGCAAATGAGCCGGCGAAACCTCGGCAATGTAAACCGGTGCCAGTACCGAAGCGCCGCCCACGGCCAGGCCACCCAAAATACGGTAAAAAACAAAAGTGGGAATGGTATTGGAAAAACCGCTGCCAATAGCCGAAACTCCAAATAAAAGTGCAGTTATCATTAATACCTTTTTCCTTCCGAATTTATCGCCCAGCCTGCCACTGAAACTTGCGCCCAAAATACAGCCAATGAGTGCGCTGCTCACTACCCAGCCTTTCAGGATTTCATTCAGTCCAAAAAGTTCCTGGATAAATGGAATGGTACCTGAAATAACAGAAATATCGAACCCGAAAAGCAGCCCGCCCAAAGCGGTAACCAGGGAAATGGTAAGCAAATAACGGAAATTGACCTTCATGGTAACCGGTTAAGTTGATTTGCCCGAAAATACAAATTTTTGAAACACTTTCTGGTATTCAAACCAATCCAGAATCGTTCAAAATAAATACCTTTGAAAAATTAAAACCTGTTTTGACATGAACCGAATAACGATTGTTTTCCTGCTTACATTCTGCTTTTTTACAGGATACTCCCAAAGCAGTTGGGATGGGAAAGGCCTCACCATTGAAAATGAAAAGCTTGTTCGGAAAGTTATTCTGGAAAACGGGCAGCTTTTAACCCGGCTTTTTTTACTGAAAGATTACCCGTACAATTTTGTATCAACAGAAAAGGATGAACCTCTTGACTTTAAACAGGAAGGCGTGGGGCAAATTCAGGAATTCCGCAGGTGGAGAGGACCAAATCCCGAAGAATTCTCGTTTTTGCTGAACGGAGAAAAGGTAACCGGAAAAACCGGCTGGGAACTGGTGAGTGCAGAAGAGTTAAGACAAAAGGAACAAACCGTTCACAAAATAATTCTAAAAGGCAGCAGGGAAATCACCCGGAATCTGGAATTGACCGTTTCGTACATAATTTATCCTAAACTTCCCATAATCCGGAAAAAACTTGATTTTAGAAATACCGGTTCCGTTGAAATGAAAATTGAATCATTAGACGTGGAAAGTCTGAATGTTCCGTGGGGAAATACCCACAACGTGGTTTATCAGAATTATGCGCGGTACAAACACATCGGGCCGTTTTTGGGGAGTTGGCACGATCCGCTTGTGCTTTCGCATGATCCTGTCCATCATCATGGAATTTTGGTGGGAAACGAAGCGCCGGGAGTTTTAAAACGTACTTCGGTTTGCCTCGACGGACGAAGCCTGACAGCTGGATTAACACACGCCGGGCAGGATTACGCCTTCAGAAAATGGCTGAAACCGGAAGAAGAGTGGGAGAGTACCTGGGTTTTTACCGGTTTGTATGCCAGTAAAAATCCACACGATGTGGTTAACGGCCCGGTAAGCGATTTTGTGCGGAAACATATGGGAATCAGACTGGCTGAAATTCCGGTTAAGCCAACTTTTGTGTACAACACCTGGAATCCTTTCCGCAGAAATGTAAACGAAAAACTGATAATGGAACTGGCCGATGCTTCAGCAGCCTGTGGCGTGGAGGAATTTATTATTGACGATGGCTGGCAGGTTGGATTTGGCGACTGGGAAATTGATTATGAAAAGTTCCCGAATGGTTTAAAACCGGTTTTCGACTATATAAAATCGAAAGGAATGAAACCCGGTTTGTGGCTGAGTATGGGCGCCGCATCGGGCGACAGCAAAGTATTTCAGGAACATCCGGAGTGGTTTGCCCGTTACAGCGACGGGAATTTTGTGAACCTGCACAGTGCCGGTGAGTCAGACCGCTGGTCGGCTTGTTTTACAACCGGATGGAAAGATTATATCAGGGATAAAATACTGAACCTGGTAAAGGAACACGGTCTGGAATATGTAAAGCTCGATTTTGCCATTGTGGCCAGCGCTTATCGTTTCGATCCGGAAGTTTCGGGCTGTTTTGCTGAAAATCATTCACACAAAGACCGTGAAGAATCGTACCTCGAAATTTACCGCAGTGCCTGGCAAATGTACGACGAACTACACGCAGTAGCGCCCAACCTTTTTATTGACTGCACCTTTGAAACCATGGGTGAATTGCAGCTCATTGATTACGACATGTGCAAACACGCCGAAGGAAACTGGCTGTCTAATTTTGAAGGGAAATCGCCTTTTGGCAGCGCAAGAGTGCGCCAGATGAGTTGGTGGAGGTCGCCTGCAATTCCCGCAACAGCGCTGGTTATTGGCAACCAGTCGCTCGACGATGAAGATGCCCTGTATTCTTTTAAATCACTGACTGGATCGCTTCCTATCATGCTGGGCGATCCGCGTAAAATGGGAACTGAAAAACAACAACAGTTTAAAGCGTATGCCAACTGGCTGCGCGACATGGAAAACAAACACCAGGTTATGCTTTTCCGGCAGGATCTACCTGGGTTTGGCGAACCACAGCATGACAGGTGGGATGGTTTTCAACGCATCAATACCGACACGAAATCGGGTGGAATTATCGGGGTTTTCAAACAGTTTTCATCTGTTGACGAGCAGTGGATTACCCTGGATTTTTTGGATGAAAATAAAGAATATGTTGTAAAACTTGCGCCCTCCGGGGAAATTGTTGCCAGAGGAACGGGCAGCGAACTTCAGGAAAAAGGATTTAAAGTGGTTTTTGAAGAGGAAGTTCAGGGCGAACTGTTTGAAGTAACAGGATACCCAGAATATTAAAACCGAATCTCCCGGCGGTTTTACCCTGCCGGGAGATTTCCGGTTACAGACATTGTTGCTGCAAGCTTTATTTTCCTAAATCCATAGCTTACCAGCAGGGCTTTACGTTATTCTGCATTTTTTACACAGCGCAAACCATAGGCATTCATTCTATAATGATAAGTGCGAATGTAAACTGATATAGAACAAAATCCTACTTCCACTGTGGCCGCTGAATAGGAATCGTAATAGGTCTAAAATTTCCACGGCACTAGTTCCGAGCGGTAAAAATTAATTTCCAGGTCTTCAAACCGTTTTCCATGGTTGGCTATCGAAAATAGACATAATCGTTGTGGGGAGGAACGGGCATTCGTCAATTGCAGCAATAACGCGTAATGCCGGAAGTTTAAAAATCCCGGTTAACGATTAATCCGTTTTAAACAAACTGGCGATAAAATTCGTGGCACAACTCAAGCCGTGCCACGAATAATTTTATTCATTTTCCAAAACAGTGGATTTAGTCGTTCTTTTAAACCAAATCATATCATCCAAACTGTAAAATTGGGCATCATATTTTTTGGGGTCCAGTTTATATTGCTCATTGCTAAATGGTCTGTAAGTAATCAGCACATCATCTCTTTTATTCCAGTTAACCGGAGTAGAAACATATTCTTCTTCGTCGGCAGTTTTTAATGCTTCAACAATTCGAACGATTTCATCCATATTTCTTCCTATTTCTACAGGATAAAAATTGATTGAACGGACAATGTTTTTGGAATCAATGACATAAACTCCCCTAACGTCTTTACTTGTGCTGGCAGGTCTGTGAAGCATGCCATATTTTATTGAATTGAGTGCTTTCGGGTCTTCAAAAAGCGGAAATTGAATTGATTGCATTCCGCGACCTTTAAAATCTATGCTTTCGAGGTGATCTTTCCAGTTTTGGTGCTGATTTATATCGTCAACCGAAATAACAGCAACTTGGACATCAAGTTTTTCAAACGCCGGTTGCATAAATGCAAGTTCCAGTAACTCAGTTGTACACACCGGAGTAAAATCTTGCGGATGACTAAATAGAATTTTCCAGCTTTCCCCAAAATCATCAGGGAATGTTAGCACTCCATTTGTAGAATTTGCCTTGAATGAAGGTGCAGTAGATCCAATTAAAGGAATCTGTTTTTGGGAATAAGAAATTCCCGCAAAGAATAGCACGGCAAAAAGTGCTGTAAATAATTTTTTCATAATTTATTGTATTAAAATTTAAATTCACAGGCAAGTTACTGTGCTTTAACGGCGGGTTTAACTAGCAGAATCATTGATGCGAAAAACCTATTATCTATTGGAATCATCATTAATTGATTTTTTCAGGTAAAAAAAAGCTATTTGCTAATTTATAGGCGTTTCAATAGCGCAATTCTGACGATTGGATAAAATAAGTTTGATTTTTAGCTTTTAATGAGCGTGGAGATAAAAAGATGTTTTAATGTTTTTTAACAGTCCTGACAAAGAGAAAATGAACTTTTGATTCGAATGTACTAAAAGCATAAACTCGAGTAAAAGTAAAATGTTTACAATGATGAAGCTGTTAAATTATTCCCATCTTTTTCATGAGAAAAGTGGCATTCATGGTTTTGGTAACGCCGTCGGTAAGGAGGTAATCGAACCTCATTTCGTCGTTTTCCAGTTTTATTTCGAAACATTTGTTGAACACCATTTGCGGGTATTCCTCTTCCATTTCGCTGATTTTCAGGTCGTGGGTGGCAATTAAGGCCACAGCTTTCAGTTCCAGTAATTTACGAATCAGTTCGCGCGAACCGTTCAGTTTGTCCACCGAATTGGTCCCTTTTAGCATTTCATCGAGGATAACAAAAATCTTTTCGCCGTTTTCCAGGCGGTCGAGCACCGTTTTTATGCGTTTCAGTTCCGCAAAAAAGTACGATTCATCTTTGAGCAGGTTGTCGGTGGTGCGCATGTTGGTGTAAACTTTTACCGGACTGAAAACCAGGTTTTCTGCACAAACGGGTGCGCCCGTCCGGCCCAGAATCAGGTTAACTCCCACCGTACGCAAAAAGGTACTTTTCCCGGCCATGTTGGCGCCGGTAATAATCAGCACTTTCCCCCAACCGTTGATGGACAGGTCGTTGTTTACCCGCTTTCCGGCAGGCAGCAACGGATGACCCAGTTGTTTGGCCTGCAGGGTGAATCCGCCGTCGTGAATTTCGGGATAAATAAATTCCGGATGGTTGTATGCCAGGTTGGCCAGGCTAATGAGTGCATCGGTTTCTGCAATTACATCGAGCCAGGCCGCCAGTTTTTGCCGGTTGTGCCGGTGCCAGTTCCATAGTTTGTAAACGCAACGTAAATCCCATAAAAACAGGGAATTAAAAACCAGAGCAACTACAAGGTTTTGCCGGTATTCAAATTGCCCTACCAACTTTTTTAATTGCCTGAAAATATGGCTTGCCCTGTCGGGGGTTCGCACTTTTTTTTGTAAAACCAACAGAAATGGAGAGTGAAATTCCCTTTCTTCAATAAACTCCAGCAGTTGCATGTATTTTCCCAACAACTCCGATTTCCGGCCAAAAAACTCATAATACTGCGTCACTCTTTTTCGTGAAAACCAAAGTATTCCCCATTGAATGAATAACATCAGCACCACCCAGAGATTGGAAATCCCTATGAAAGCCGGAATAGCTGCAAAGATGGTCAGTAATGGAATGACAATAATTGATGCGCGGATTGCAGCAGGCCGGTTCAGGTTCAATTCCGTTTCCGACCATTGTTTGATCTCTTCGTTCAATTCCGGAGTTTCCTTAAACAGATGACCGTTGGCCAGAAAATGCAGCCGCCAGTTGGGAATGGCCGAAAGTTCACGAACAGCTTCCTGTCGCTGCTCAATTTCTGTTTTATCCAGTGGTGGCGATTGTAGCCAGCCTGCCAGACGTTGTTTTCCGCTTAACGTTGACGTACGGTTTATAAACTGAAAAACGGAATCTTCACCGAACAAATCCAAATCGTAGGAGTTAAAATGGGCTGGGTTCAAAAATTCTTTCCCGTTTTCGAAATGACTGAACTGATGTTCCAGGGCGAGTATCTCATCTTCGGTGATTTTTTTTAGTGTTTCAAACTTCTTTTTTTGTTTTTCAAGCTGAATGTTCTTCTTCACCAAAAAGAAAAAGAGGACCAAAAAAAGTGTTGCAGGTAAAACGGTGAGCCAGCCATTCCAGCCCCAGCCTGCAAAAGGAACAAAAATTAAAATGAATGCAGCCAGCCGGTACCATGCAAAAAGCCTGATTTTTTGGGAAACTGCTCTCAGTTTCGAGTTAAAAGTCTCTTGTTTCGAGTGATAAAATTCAATGGCAGAAGTTTCCATTTCACAAATAATTGTAATGGTGCAGAATGGAAGTCATAATTACAACTGTGGCTGCCAGTATGCAAAAAACCAGGAAGATGAGTCCCGATTGCCGGGTGTTCAGGTTGGTTGTTTCAATTTTTGGATTTCGGGCCAGAAAAAAATGAATTTCAAAAAACATAAGTGCTTTGTAGGTTCCCACACCGATGAGCCAGCCCAAAACAGCCCCTCCCAGAATATCGAGCGGGTAATGAACGCCGGAATAGATGCGCGAGTAGGAAAAAATGGCTGCCCAAAACAGCATAAGTAACCAATAGCCACGATTACGGAAAAGGCGTGTGGTAAAAGCAAACACTGCAAAAGAGTTGGCTGCATGTGATGAAACAAATCCGTGCGAACCTCCTTTACGTAACACATTATGAACGAGGTGTTCAATTTCGGGATTATGAACCGGGCGTAACCGCTGAATGGTTTCCTTAAGCAGAACCGATAACTGGTCGGCCAGTAAAATGGTGAGCGCTATAAACAGCACAACCAGCCACCATTTGCTGCGGTAGTTTTTAAAAATGAAAAAGAGGATGACGGCAAAAAACGGAATCCACGTTTCCTTGCGGGTAACCATCAGCATAATGGTATCCCAGAAATCGCTGTGAAAACTGTTCAGGTATAAAAATAACTCTGTGTCAAAATCCAGTATTTTTTTAAAAAATGCCATTAACTATTCAGTATTTGCCAGATTTTATCTTTCAGTTGCTGCACATTAAAGCCTGTGACGGACGAAAAAAACAAGTGCGGGATTCCTTTTAATTCTTTACTGATTTCTTTCATCAGTTCCTCGTCGAGCATGTCGGCTTTGCTGATGGCCAGAAACCGTTGCTTATCGAGCAATTCCTGATTGTATTTTTCCAGTTCGTTCAGCAAAATGTTGTATTCTTTTTTATGGTCGGCACTGTCGGCAGGCACCAAAAACAGCAGCATCGGATTGCGTTCGATGTGACGCAGAAACCTCAGCCCCAGCCCTTTCCCCTCGTGGGCGCCTTCAATAATTCCGGGAATATCGGCCATTACAAACGACTGTTGTTCGCGGTGTCCCACAATTCCCAGATTTGGGGTGAGTGTTGTAAAAGGGTAGTCGGCAATTTTGGGTTTCGCGGCCGAAACCACCGACAGTAGAGTTGATTTTCCGGCGCTGGGAAAACCCACCAGGCCAACGTCGGCCAATATTTTCAGTTCCAGAATTTTCCAGCCTTCTTCGCCTTCTTCGCCCGGCTGGGCATAACGTGGCGTTTGATTGGTTGACGATTTGAAATGGTCGTTTCCCAGTCCGCCACGACCTCCCTGCATCAAAATTTTCTGCTCGCCGTGTTCTGTTATTTCGAAAACGAACTCACCGGTTTCGCCATCGCGGACAATGGTTCCCAGTGGAACTTCCAAAATAACATCTTCCCCGTCGGCGCCGGACTTTTTCTGGGCGCCACCTGCATCACCGTTTCCGGCTTTGATGTGTTTCTGGTATTTCAGGTGCAACAGCGTCCATTTGTGTTGGTTGCCTTCCAGTATAATATGGCCGCCCCGCCCACCGTCGCCACCGTCGGGACCGCCTTTTGGGATAAACTTTTCGCGCCGCAAATGGGCCGAACCGGCGCCCCCGTGCCCCGATTTGCAATGGATTTTTACGTAATCAACAAAATTCGTTTCAGCCATTTTCAATCCTTTTTCTGGTTAGTATGATTGGAGATTATTTTAAATTATTCGATGCATATCCAACTTCATGCAGTCAGAAAGTTATTCGGAGGAATAATCAATTACAACTCCTCGACTACTTCTTTCAACCGGCCGGCAATTTCATCAATAGTTCCCATGCCGTTTATGCCGAAATGTTTACCCTGCTTTTTGTAATATTCAATAAGCGGCGATGTTTTTTCGTTGTAAACGTTAATTCGATTCTCAATGATGGACTGGTCCTGGTCGTCAGCCCGGCCGGAACTTTCTCCACGACTCAGCAGACGGTTGATAAGTTCCTGTTTTTCCACTTCAAGGCTCAGCATACCGGAAATGGGTGTGCCGTTTTCGTTCAGTAGTTTGTCGAGCGCTTTGGCCTGTTCTACCGTACGCGGAAAGCCGTCGAAAATAAATCCTTTGGCATCTTCATTGGCTTCCAGCTTGGTTTTTATCATGCCTATAACCACTGCATCGGGCACCAGTTCGCCTTTGTCCATAAATGCTTTGGCTTCCAGCCCAAGTTTTGTTCCCGCTGCAATTTCGCTGCGCAACAAATCGCCGGTTGATAAATGAATTAACCCAGCGGAATTGATTAAAAACTCGGCCTGAGTGCCTTTTCCTGCCCCCGGAGGGCCAAATAATACAAGATTCAACATGTTGTTTTGGTTTTATTCGTTAATAACTGAGTAAATGTCAATCAGGTTTCGACCTTGCCCGTCGTAATCAAGCCCGTATCCCACAATAAAATCGTTGGGAATTTCCATGCCAACGTAATCCAGTTTTACTTTCTTTTTCAGGGCATCGGGTTTTAAGAGTAACGTGGCAATCAGTACTTCGCGCGGATTTAACTGTCTCAGTTGCGCGTGAATGTTGTCAATAGTCAGTCCGCTGTCCACAATATCTTCCAGTATAACTACCGTCCGGCCTTCAATTTTTTCATTCAGACCAATGAGTTGTTTAATTTCACCCGTAGTTTTGTCGCCATCATACGACGCCAGTTTCACAAACGAAATTTCGGTTTCAATCAGGTTTATCCGTTTGAACAGTTCGGCCGCAAACATAAATGAGCCATTTAAAATGCAAACAAACAAAGGATTTTTTTCAGCCAGGTCGTTGGTCATGCTTTCGGCCATTTTTTCAACAGTAGCACGTATTTTTTCGTATGGGATAAAAAGTTGAAATTTTTTATCGTGGATTTTAACTTGTTTCATTAATGGAAAAAATTATTTTTATAAGTACCTTTTATGCTGTATTTTCGCCATAAAATTTTGAAGCCACAAAATAACAAAACAAATTGATTAACTGAAAATATAAAATGCAAAAGATGGAACCAAAAGTAAGTATTATCATGGGGAGCACGTCTGATTTGGATGTAATGGCAAAAGCGGCCCAACTGCTCGATGAGTTTGAAATTCCGTTTGAAATGAACGCCCTTTCGGCTCACCGCACACCCGACGAAGTGGAAAAATTTGCTAAAAGCGCCAAAAACCGAGGCGTGAAAGTGATTATTGCCGGCGCCGGAATGGCTGCCCATTTACCGGGCGTAGTTGCCGCCATGACACCGCTGCCGGTGATTGGTGTTCCGATCAAGGCAAGCCTCGAAGGGTTCGACTCTATTTTGTCCATCGTGCAAATGCCCCCGGGAATTCCGGTTGCCACCGTGGCAGTAAACGGCGCCATGAATGCCGGAATTCTTGCCGTACAAATGATGGCAACCGGCGATGCAGAACTGATGCAAAAAATGATTCAGTACAAGGAGAGTCTGAAACAAAAAATTGTAAAAGCCAACAAGGAACTTTCGGAAGTGAAGTATAAGTTTAAGACAAACTGAAGATATTTATTAAAAATCATTTCGGATGAACACAGATGAACTTTTAAGGGAAATTGAAAAATTGCCGTTACACAAGCGTATGTATTTGGTAGAAAAAACATTGCACACAATTAGAAAAACAGAGGATTTGAATCAAATGAACCTGGCCGCTGAAGCTTTATATTCAGATTATAAAACAGATAAGGATTTGACTGCTTTTACGAATATTGATTTTGAAGATTTTTATGAAACAAGGTGAAATCTGGCTGATAAATCTCGACCCTATGGTGGGGGCTGAAATAAAAAAAACACGACCTGCCATTGTTGTGAATGATAACTCTTTAGGAATACATCCTTTAAAAATAATCGTTCCTGTTACTGACTGGAAAGAAAAGTTTGAAATAGCCCCATGGATGATAAGAATTGAACCAACTCCAATAAATGGGTTAAAAAAACTTTCCTCTGCAGATTGTTTTCAGGTTCGTTCTGTTTCTGAAAACCGGTTTGTGAAAAAGCTGGGTGCTGTTTCGGTTGAGATTTCAAACGAAATTAAATATGGCTTGGCAAGAGTATTATCTTTTGATTTAGAATAATTTAGTTCGTTGCAAGATTACCAATTAACATATCAACCAAAATTAAAAACAGGCAACTGGATTGTAAAGATTACTTTGCTGCTGGTGAGCACTATTTTTAGTTTTGGGCTACCCGTTACTGCCGTCGAAAACCACCCTGCCGGAGCACGTTCGCTGGGCCTTTCGCATGCATCGGTTTCCTTTTCCGATGTATGGGGCACCTTTCAAAACCAGGCGGGAATTGCAAGGATGGACGGATTTTCTGCCGGCTTTTTTTATGAATCGAGGTTTGGCGTTGACCTGCTTTCGCTATCAGCAGGTTCAGTGGTTTTGCCTTTGGGAGAAGGAGCTTTCGGATTGAGCTTTTTTCAGTTCGGAAGCGGAGTTTTCAAGGAAAACAAGTATGCGCTGGCCTACGCCCGCCAGCTTTCCGAAAAATGGAGCGCCGGTATTCAGCTCGATTACCTTGCCCAGACTTTTCCTGAAAATGGACGTGCCAAAGGATTTGCTACGTTTGAAGGTGGCGTTTTGTTTCAGCCTTCGGAAAAACTGCATTTGGGGGCACATATTTTCAATCCGGTAAAAGGTGGAATTGACGCGCCTGCCGGAAAAGTGGAAATGCCGGTAATTTTCCGCGGAGGCGGTCATTACCGGTTTAGTGAAATGGTTTTGGTGGCCTTTGAAGCGGAAAAAGACAATCAGAACCCAGTTCTTTTAAAATCGGGCATTGAGTTTATGCCGGTAGAAAATCTGGCGCTGCGGTTAGGCGTTTCAGGCAAACCGTTTAAATACACTGCCGGCATGGGCTACAAAACCGGCAATCTTTCAGCCGACTTTGGATTCAGCTATCATGGCAATTTGGGCATAACACCTTCTGTTTCAATTCAAATTCATTTGTAATGATGCGGTTACTCCAACATGCTATACTATTTCTGCTGACTGCCTTCCCCTTTTATGCCTGGGCACAAACACCGGAATCTGTCACTCAGTTGGAAACCATTATTGAATCGATTCTGGAAGAGTTAGGCGAAGAAACTGATGCCGCCCTAATTATTGAAGACCTGGAAGGATTTGCTGTAAATCCGTTAAATATCAATGCAGCCACACACGACCAGATTTCGCGACTGCATTTGCTGGATGACATTCAGATTCAGAAGTTGCTGGATTACCTGAGGGAATTTGGCCCCGCATTATCCATTTTTGAGCTGAACACTGTTGACGGATTTTCGCCTGAGTTGCTCACAAAAATGGAGCCGTTCATCTGGTTTGGGCCGGTGGAGCAAGAACCCCGGTCCGTTCCCGAAATGCTGAAATACGGCAGGCACGAACTTCTGGCGCGAACACTCGGCACGGTGCAGAAACCGAGTGGATACAAAGAAAGAGAAGATGGCACTACCCCGTATGAAGGCAACCGGGCCCGGTATTACACCCGCTACCGGTTTCAGTCGGGTGACAATATTTCGGCCGGAATAACAGCCGAAAAGGATCCCGGAGAAGCTTTTTTTACCGGCTCCAATAAGCAGGGTTTCGATTTTTATTCGGCCCACTTAAGTTTAAAAATCAGTCCGGTTTTGGAAAACATTACAGTGGGCGATTTTGTGGTGCGCAGCGGACAGGGGCTGGTGCTCTGGCAGGGTTTTGCAACCGGAAAATCACTGAACACCCTGAACATTTTCAAAACCAACCAGGGGGTTCGGCCTTACACTTCTACCGACGAAAACCAGTTTTTCAGAGGCATTTCCACCACACTGAAACTGGGCGATGCACGGGTGAGTTTGTTTTATTCGCAAAAAAACAGCGACGGTAACCTGGCCTTTTCCGATTCATTGGGAAATTATTTTACCAGTTTGCAAACCTCGGGCTACCACCGCACCCAAAGCGAAATTGAAGACAAAAACAGCGTAAACGATCTGAATGCCGGAGCAGTTGCCTCGTGGCAGTTTCAAAATTTGAAAATTGGCGCCACGGTTCTCTACAGGCAGTTCAATATGTCATTTATCCGAAGCGACCAGCTTTACAACCGCTTTCGTTTCAGCGGAAAAGAAAATCTGGCGGCCGGCACCGATTATTTGTACAGCAAAGGGAAATACCAGTTTTTTGGTGAAGCAGCCCTTTCAAAATCGAAAGGAAAAGCTTTTTTGCAGGGAGCTGCCGCCCATTTGCACGACCGCATCCAGTTTTCAGCCTTGTTCCGCCATTTCGACAAAAACTACCATGCTTTATGGGCCACAACTTTTTCCGAAGGAAGTGCTGCCGCCAACGAAACCGGATTGTATTTGGGCACGCGTATTCTTCCCGTAAAATTTGTTACGCTTTCAGCTTATTCCGATGTATATCGTTCCGAATGGATCAATTTTACCACAGCCGGACCTTCAACCGGATGGGATGTTTTTGCGCAGGTTGATTTTCGTCCTTCGCGAAAAGTGCAGGTTTACCTTCGCTATAAAAACGAAGAAAAAGAGCAGAAATTCAGGGTGGAGGAAAAATACGAAGATTTACCGGAGCAATTTAGGAAATCGAGATTTCATTTTCATTATAATCCATCCGAATTATTCACACTGAAAACCCGGCTGGAACATGTTTTTTACAAAGGTTTGGATACAGAAAACGGCTGGATGGTTTTTCAGGATGTGCAGGTTTCGCCCGAAAGGATTCCGCTGAACCTGTCAGCCCGGCTGGCTTGGTTTAACACCGAAAGTTACAATTCGCGCATTTACGCTTATGAAAATGATTTACTTTACACATTTGCCGTTCCGGCATTTTTCGGAAAGGGTTTTCGCACTTACCTCAATCTGAAATACAAAATCAGCGAAAAAGCCGAAATCTGGTTTAAACTGGCAAATACCTTGCAAAGCGGCGCCGAATCAATCAGCTCGGGTTACAACGAAATCGCTGGAAATCAAAAAACTGAGTTAAAATTTCAGTTGAGGTTGAAAATGTAAATCCGAATTCGTTACTTTGTTCCCGCAATTTGAACAGCTACAAAATGGAGTATAATTTTGACGACATTCGCCCATACACCGACAAGGAGGCAAGGGAGAAGATTAGAACAATGGTAAAAGACCCTGCTTTTGAGAGGGTGTTGATGTACCTTTTTAAAAACCGGCCAAAGGTGGAGATGGTGAAGTTACAATTGCGGATGATTCGTAAAATAAAGCAGTTGCAAGGTACTTTTGTGTATGATTTGCTGCGGTGGATCATCAACAAAACTTCAGACGGACTCCAATGCACCGGGTTTGAAAACCTGGACAAAACCAAACCTTACCTTTTTATTTCCAATCACCGCGATATTATTCTTGACGCGGCCCTGCTCAATTTCCTCATTTTTGAAAAGGGAATGAACACCACCCAGATTGCCATTGGCAACAACCTTTTATTGTACGAATGGATTGAGCACGCGGTGAAACTGAACAGGGCATTTATTATTAAACGGAACCTGCCACCCCGCGAGTTGATGGAAGCGTCGCAAAAAGTATCACATTTTATCCGGAAATCCATTACGGAAGACAACCTCTCGGTTTGGATTGCACAGCGTGAAGGCCGCACTAAAGACGGGTTCGATAAAACCCAGGAAAGCGTACTCAAAATGCTGAATATGAGCAATGAAAAAACTTTTTCCGAAGGGTTTAATGAATTGAATATTGTGCCGGTTTCCATTTCGTATGAAATTGAACCATGTGGTTTGGCCAAAATGAAAGAGCTAATTAAAAAAGAACATTACGGACAAAAGAAAACAGACAAAGACGATTTGAAAAGTATGTCGATGGGTATGTTTAATCCGAAAGGCAGAATGCGTTTTTCATTTGGTCAGCCCATTGAAGTGAATTTCGATGAGGTAAAATCCAAAGAGCAACAAAATCAGCAAATTAAAGAACTGGCACAAAAGATTGACAATCAGATTTATGCCAACTTTAAATTGTGGCCGAATAATTTTATCGCCTACGATATGCTGATGCCCGAACCGAAATTCAAACACAAATACACTTCGCACGAAAAGAAAGTTTTTAAAACCATGCTCGAACAGGCCATGATTTTTATCGATTTTCCCATAACCGATATTCAGGAACGATTCCTGAAAATGTATGCCAACCCGGTAATCAATAAAATGAAAGTGGTTGATTTGAAATGAGTGCACCGTTAATCATCTGGGACTGGAACGGAACGCTGCTGAATGATCTGGGGTTATGTGTTTCCTCCATTAACGTTTTGCTTGGTAAACGAAATTTATCTGCATTAAATACACAAAAATACAGGGAGGTTTTTTCTTTTCCGGTGCGGGAATACTACGAAACAATCGGGTTTGATTTCAGCTCGGAAGATTTTGAGGTTCCTGCAATGGAGTTCATTTCATTGTACGAAAGTCAGGTGGAAAATTGCACGCTTCAACCCGGCGCTTTGAATGTTCTCCGTTATTTCGAAGAAAAGGAAACCAGACAGTTTATACTTTCTGCCATGCATCAGGAAATGCTGGAGAAAACATTAAAACACAACGGAATTTTTCATTTTTTTGAAGGGGTTGCCGGACTGGACGATCATTATGCCGTTTCGAAGGTGGAGCGCGGACAGCAACTTATCAGTCAATTCAAAATTGAAAAGGAAGTTGCATGGATAATCGGCGATACGATTCACGATTTTGAGGTGGCCCGGGAACTGGGAATCAGTTGCATTCTGATTGCCGACGGGCATCAATCGGAAGAAAGGTTGAAACATACCGGCGCTTTGGTGGTTAATAACCTTTTCGAATTGAAAAATCTTAACGAGTTTAACTTTAACAAACGAATTCCCCAATCTTAAAATGAAAACACTATTCCCGGAAAAGTACATTTTGCTGACTTTTTTTACTGTTTCGGTTTTATTGCGTCTTTTCAGTTTTATCCCCAGTGTGCTCGATCACGATGAATCGACCTATCTGATAATTGGCCGCGAAATTTTGCAAGGACAGGAGCTTTACGAAGATGTTACCGACACCAAGCCGGCCGGCATTTTTTTGTTTTATGCGGCACTCGAATTTCTGTTTGGCGGCTCCATTTTTATGAAACGCTTTGTTTTTGCGCTGGTGGTCGGATTTACCGCATTTCTTGTTTATAAGATTTCAAAACGGTTTTTCGAAAATCAAAATGCAGCTATAGCATCAGGACTGATTTACATTTTTTATACTTCAATTTGGGTATATCATGGCCGGTCGCCAAATACCGAATTGTTGTTTAACCTGACCACAATAAGCACCTTACTGCTTTTCCTTCGGCCCAAAATGAAATCCTGGATTTTGGGCGGGTTGCTCATGGGAACAGGTTTTATAATAAAATACCTCGTATTGTTCGATTTGGTGGCATTTTTCCTGTTTTTCTTTGTTACAGAAATTATTCGCGACTCCAAAGTATTGCATCACGCCCAATTCTGGGGACGATATGTTTTGGCCGGATTGGCTTTTCTTCTCCCGTTTGCATTGTTAAATCTCTGGTTTTGGCTGGATGATCCTGCTCACGACTTCTTTTATGTTACCTATGAATTGCCCGGAAATTACGGCAGCAATCCGTCACTTAAAAGATACGGTGTTATGCTGGCCGATTTTACCGTTAAATTTTTACCCATTTCCTTCTTTCTTTTTTATGTGATTTTTAAACGTAACAATTTTTTGAAAGGAAATTTGAAATGGTTTTTTATGGTATGGGTTCTCAGCATTTTATTTGCCATTTATCTTCCCGGCAAAGAATTTAGCCACTATACCATTCAACTGATGCTCCCGTTTAGTTTGCTGGCCGGTTTGTTTTTTCATTCCAAATTCAAAATGGATAAATATTCGTCGGTCATATTTTCAGGAAAAACAGGGCTGGCATTGTTGGTTATAGCGGTTCTGGCTATTCAGGCAATTAGTTTTAACAACGAGGTGTTGAAACCGGATTATCCGCGCGAAATTGCTGTAGCCATACTCGAGGAACTGGATGCGGGCGAAGATGTGTATGTGTCGAATTACGAGCAGATTGTATATTATTTGCTCGATTTGGACAGTCCCACCAAATATGTTCATCCCAACCTGCTTTTTACTGAAACGCACAAAGCTTTCGAAATAGATGTTGACAAAGAGCTAAGCCGCATTATGGATAGTAACCCCGACTTTGTTATCATTGAAAAGGAAAACGACAAAATTGCCAGGTTAATGGGAAAGAAATATGAGCTGATGAAAACGGCAGATTACGGAAAAATTCTTTTGTACCGGCTGAACTAAAAAATATCCCGTTTTTTGATGTCGCGGATAAAAAGCTGGAGACTGGTTTTGCCACGGTATTCGTTTTCCGTAATCGAATAGCACACGTCAAAAGGAAGCCCAGAGGTAATTAAATCGAATTTATCGGACTGGTTGAACGCAATGCCCGGAAATATTCCGGAATTTACATCGGGTTCCACCAAATCGAGTTTCAGGTGTTCCTGGTTTTTGCCAACAAGTCTGCTGGTGCCGGCGTCAAAAACATCTTCGGTAACAAAAACCGGGGTCATGTTGTGCGGGCCAAACGGAGCAAATTGTTTCAGAATACGGTAAAACCGGGGTGTAATTTCGCTCAGCGTAATTTTGGCATCTACATCAATGGTTTGCACCTGCGACAAATCGGTTAGTTGTTTGGTCACAATTTCTTCGAACCGGCGCCTGAATTCAGGTACGTTTTCAATTTTCAGGGTAAGCCCGGCAGCATACATATGTCCGCCATACGATTCAAGCAAATCACTGCATTGCCCAATGGCTTCGTACAAATCGAAATCCTTTACCGACCGTGCCGATCCGGTTGCCAGCCCGTTCGATTCGGTTAAAATAATGGTAGGCCTGTAAAACTGTTCAGTTACTCTCGAAGCTACAATGCCAACTACTCCTTTGTGCCAGTCGCGGTTATACAACACCGTACTGTTCATGTTTTTCATTTCGGGGTCTTTTTCAATCATATCAAGCGCATCCTGGGTTATGTCGCGGTCCAGTGTTTTTCTGATTTCGTTGAATGAATCGATTTCTTCACCCAAAATGTCCGATTTGTCTTCATCAATGGAGACCAGAATCTGCACCGACTTCTTTCCGTGTTCAATCCGCCCGGAAGCATTCAGTCGCGGGCCGATTTTAAACACGATATCGCTGATGGTTATATCATTTCCGTTAATCCCTGCCAGATTAATGATGGTTTGCAAACCCATTCCCGGGTTTGAATTGAGTTTTTTCAACCCGTAATAGGCCAGTACCCTGTTTTCTCCGGTAATGGGTACAATGTCGGACGCAATGCTCACCACCACCAAATCGAGCAGGTCGTAAATTTCTTCCAGTTCAACGTTGTTTTTCTGGCAATAGGCCTGCAAAAGTTTGAATCCTACTCCGCACCCCGAAAGTTCTTTGTACGGATAATTGCAGTCGGGTTGTTTGGGATCGAGCACGGCCACTGCCTCCGGTACTTCCTCATCGGGGTTGTGATGGTCGCAGACTACAAAATCAAGACCGCGCTGGCGGGCATCAGCAATTTTATCCACAGCTTTTATTCCGCAGTCAAGGGCAATAATCAGCGAAAATCCGTTATCAGCCGCATAATCGATACTTTTTGGCGAAATACCGTAACCTTCGCTGTACCGGTCGGGAATGTAATATTCAATGTGCTCGAGGCGTGGTTTTAAAAAGGTGTACATCAGGGCTACAGAAGTAGTGCCGTCCACATCGTAATCGCCGTAAACCAGCACTTTTTCCTGGTTGGTAATGGCCAGTTCCAGACGGGCTACTGCTTTATCCATATCCTTCATCAGGAAAGGATCGTGGAGGTCGCTCAACCGCGGACGGAAAAAAGCCTTGGCCTCGTTAAAGGTGGTAATCCCCCGTTGCACCAACAACCGCGCTATGGTCATATTCACGTTTAGTGCTGCCGACAAGTGTTTGATTTCGTTCGGATCGCCCTGCTTTTTTAAATTCCAGATTCTTTCCATGTGTATTTTTAAAATTTTCCTTACCCGATTTGCAAAGATAACAAATGAAATGAGCATGAGAATACAAAAAATCAGAATAAGGTTTTTATATCCGGGACTGTTACTTGTTACAAAGGTTTATTAAAATCAAATAAGGTTTTTTCCTTTTTCAGATTGCAATTACAAACTATCGGTTAAAAGATAGCAATCAAAATAATTTTGAATAGGAATTTGTCTTGCAGCCTATATATTTAAAGACAATGCCTTTATCTTTTATTATCTTTGCCGAAATTTTTTGAAGGGAGAAAAATGAATCATCAGGAATTAAGCGAACAGGAAATTATTCGGAGAGAATCGTTGAAAAAGCTGCGAGAACTGGGTATCGACCCTTATCCGGCTGCCGAGTATAAAATAAACACCACTTCCAGCGAAATTAAGGAGAAGTTTAACGAAGAGAAAAACAATTTTCAGGAGGTTTGTCTGGCAGGTCGTATTATGAGCCGCCGGATTATGGGCAAGGCTTCTTTTGCAGAAATCCAGGATCACGAGGGGCGAATTCAGATTTATGTAAACCGCGATGAGATTTGTCCGGGCGAAGATAAAACCATGTACAACGAGGTGTTTAAAAAACTACTCGACCGGGGAGATATCATCGGAGTTGAAGGGTTTGTGTTTAAAACGCAGATGGGAGAAATCACGGTACATGTGAAAAATTTTACGGTACTGAATAAATCGCTTCGCCCGTTGCCTGCTGTAAAGGAAAAAGAAGGCAAAACCTACGATGCTTTTACCGACCCGGAGCAACGCTACCGCCAGCGTTATGTCGATTTAATTGTAAATCCGCTGGTGAAGGACGTGTTTATAAAACGCACCAAAATTGTAGATACCATTCGCCAAATGTTTAACGAATACGGTTACCTTGAGGTGGAAACGCCCATTTTGCAACCCATTCCCGGTGGCGCTGCTGCACGTCCGTTTATTACACACCACAATTCGCTGAATATTCCGCTTTACCTGCGAATTGCCAACGAACTCTATCTTAAACGCCTGATTGTGGGCGGTTTTGAAGGTGTTTATGAATTTGCCAAAGATTTTCGTAACGAAGGAATGGACCGGACACATAACCCGGAGTTCACCGCTATGGAAATTTATGTGGCCTATAAAGACTACAAATGGATGATGACCTTTACCGAGCAGATTGTTGAACGTGTGGCACTTGCGCTGCACGGAACCACCAAAGTTCAGGTGGGGGAGAACCTTATCGATTTTAAAACGCCTTATCCGCGGGTAACCATGGCCGATGCCATTATGGAACACACCGGGTACGATATTCTGGGGAAAAACGAAGAACAGCTTCGTAAGATTTGCGATATTCTGGGCATAGAAACTGAACCGAGCATGGGCAAAGGAAAACTGATTGACGAGATTTTTGGTGAAAAATGTGAGCACCACTATATTCAGCCTACTTTTATTATTGATTACCCGGTGGAAATGTCGCCGCTGACCAAACGTCACCGCGAAAACCCGGAACTGACCGAACGGTTTGAACTGATGGTGAACGGGAAGGAAATTGCCAACGCCTATTCGGAATTGAACGATCCCATAGACCAGCGCGAACGTTTTGAGGAACAGGTAAAACTTCTGGAAAAAGGCGACGACGAAGCCATGTTCATCGACCAGGATTTCCTGCGGGCACTGGAATACGGAATGCCTCCCACTTCGGGTATGGGAATGGGAATCGACCGCCTCACCATGTTTATGACCAACAGTCCCTCCATTCAGGATGTGCTTTTCTTCCCGCAAATGAAACCCGAGAAGAAAAAAGTGGAACTCACTGAAGACGAAAAAGCGGTAATGGAATTACTGAAAGCTGCTTCGCCAATTGATTTAAACCAATTGAAAGAACAAACCGGATTGAGCAGCAAAAAATGGGACAAAGCCATAAAAGGGCTCACCAAAAACAACCTGGTCAAAGTAGAAAAAACCGAAGAGGGGTTGTTTGTGGAGATGATTTAGAATAGAAATATCCAATACTCAACATCCAGTGTTCAAATTCTTTGCTGAAATTGAATATTGATTATTCTGCATTGGATATTTATAAAGCCAAAAGGGGTGACCGCAACTGGCCACCCCTTTTGGTTTTTAGAAATTCTTAAATTCTATTTTCTGTCGAGCACCAGTTTTTTAACGGTCTCTTTTCCGTCCATTTGCAGTTTTACAAAGTACATTCCGGATACCTGTTCTGCCATACTGAAAGAAATGAGCTGGCTGTTACTGAAGTTTTCCTGCAGCACCAGTTTACCGGTAATGGTATAAACCGAAACCTCAGCCGGTCCGTAACTGCTGCTGCTGATTTCGAGGTTCACCATGTCGCGTGCAGGATTCGGATACAGGTTCACACTGAATTCGCCGGCAGCCAAATCTCCCGCACTAACCGGGTAACCATCTACACAAAGCTGGAATGTGGTACTGGCCGATGCACCGTGAATATCGGTTGCAGTTACAACAACGTTAACACAACCTGTGTCGGCAATCATCGGGCTAAGTACCAGCATATCATCTTCAATTTCAGCCCACGATGGCAGCGGTTCGCCTCCTTCAAGCAGAACACTTATGGTAAGTTCGTCGCCTTCAGGGTCGTCGAACAGTTCACCCAATACCGGACTTACCGGAACTTTCAATACATAGGAAGCATTAACTACCTGGTCGGCAATCGGGTTCACCACAAACGGCGGGTCGTTAACCGGATTAACGGTTAATATAAATGTTTCGGTAACCGAGGCGCCTTCGCTGTCTTCAACAGTGATGGTTATTTCGGCTATTCCGTTCATGTTCTCCGCAAGGTGAATTTCGAGGGAACCGGTTTCTCCACCGCCATAATCAACCATTATGGAAGAAATCAGTTCAGGATTATTACCCACAGCTTTTACTGTAACATCCTGTTCAACAGATTCATCGCCGTATGAAATGCCTGTAAGCTGAACAGTAACAGGTGAATCGTCTTCATCAACAGTAACATCAGCCACCGGGTCGATGGTGGGAGGTGCATTCTGAACGGTTACCGTTACCACAAAGGTTAGGGTATCGGTATTTCCGCCGCCATCTTCCACAACCCAAACTTCAGTGGTTGTACCCACGGGGAACATGCCATCCGGGCCAAGACCTTCGATGAGTTCGGGTTCAAGTGTGCAGTTGTCCGTTACAACAATAGCAGGATATTCAATTGCTGTTTCGGCAGTTCCCGGTTCAACTTCCACTTCCACATTGGCAACCGGTTCAAACACCGGTGCAAGTGTATCGTGAACCGTAACAATGGCGGTGCAAACTGATGAATTCCCGCTTGCGTCGGTAACAGTTAAAGTGACTGTATTTTCGCCCACATCGGCACATCCGAACAGTGTTTTGCTCAAAATCATTGTTTCAATGCCACAGGCATCAGAACTTGCAGTATCCATAATCTGTTCCGGTGTAATTACAGCTTCCCCGTTTTCGTCGAGGTACACTTCAATATTCTGACAAACTGCTTTGGGAGCAATCGTATCCAAAACGGTTACAGTAGTCCAGGCACGAACTACATTCCCTTCATTATCTTCAACAGAAAGGCGGGTGTGAATGATTTCTCCTATTTGGTCGCACCTGAAAATATGCGGATAGGCACTCAATTTTAAATCCTCAAACGGAGTGGTATCGTCGGTGGTGCCGGCGGCCATTTCTTCAAGGTCGTCGCGGTTCAGAAAATAGATGCCGTTTTCGTTGAGATAAACTTCAATGGGGTTGGCAACCACAACAGGCTCTGCATTTTCGCCTTTAATGGAAATGTACGCAGTACAGGAAGATGAGTTTCCGGCCAAATCGGTAACGGTAAGCGTAACTGCCTGGGTTCCTAAGTCATCCCAGGTGAATTCTGTCTGGCTTAGTTCCATGCTTTCAATGCCGCAATTGTCTGTACTTCCCTGGTCAATATCATCAGGTGTGATGGTAACCGTGCCGTTTTCGTCCAGCACAAACTCAAAATCACCAGAAAAGTTGGTGCCCCATTTCAGTGCATTAACAAACAGTTGCTGCACATTCGTAATCGAAAGAGAATTACTGTTGGCGTAATTTCCGGCATGGCCAAATCCAACTACTCTGCCATTCTCCAGTTCCCTTACGGCAACAGCGGCATTGCCCTGATGGTCGAGCATCAGGGTTTCAGCGGGATAAGTATCATAATGCCGGACCTGTCCTATATTGTGTCCTGCAAAATCAATGACAAATGAGGATGGGATTCCCTCCAAAACAGGATGGGTTTCATAACCGGGAACTGTACTGTAAGTTATGGTCGTTTCATAACCACTCTCTCTTTGCAGAATCACAATGGGCGCCAAAGCGGGATTATGTCCCATTGCATCAATCCCGTGAGCATCCCATTCAGAATGGATAAACAGTTTTCCCTGTACCTGTACAAAATCGAGCAGCGCATTTTGAGCCGATAAAGGCAATCCAAAGGAGTGTGTTGTTCCGTTTAAGTGAATAACGGCATCAAACCCATCCAGCGAAGGGTTGGTTCCATCCCAGTCGTATTCCGGCACAGCAGGCAGGGTAACTGTGAAACCGGCAGCTTCAATTGCAGTTTTCAAACTTTGGGTGTTTGCATTGTCGGTGTCCCACAGCAGCAATACATTTTTGCCGGTACCGCTGCTTCCGCATACTGCAATCGGAGCTTCGGTGTCGTTAACGGTAACATTAAACGTGCAACTTGTAATGTTGCCGGCTGCATCGGTGGCTGTTAATGTTACAGGGGTTGTACCAATTGGAAAGAAACTGCCTGATGGAATACTTGCTTCAACCAGAACGCCAGAGCAATTATCTGATGCTATCGGACCTGTGTTATCCGGATCATCATCAAAAGTGCCATTTATAACCCGCAGATGGTCAAAAATGATGGAATTTTCACCTATACAGGTATAATTGGAAAGCTTTATACTGATTTTAGAAAAATCAATGTTTTCTCCAATTTTTGAAAGATCCAGAGTCATATCCCCTGTTGCAGAAGGAAGTTCTGTATAACTGTCAGGATTTGCAATGATATATGTGGTTAAAAAGAAACTGCCAACAATATCCTTTCCGTAATAAACTTGTTGTCCAAGACTTTGGTTATTCTCATCAAACAATTCCACAGTTAAATAAGGGAAATTATATGTAGTTAAATTTGAAGCAAATTCCAGATAAGCCTGAAGGTCAGTTGTTCCGGTATTGCCACCGATGTCATAAATTTTTGTGAGCGATTCAGTTGAACACCAGGAATATGTGTTGCCAACAACGCTTGTCTTTATTGCGGTAGAGCCGTCGTAAGGAGAAGTAATTTCTTCGTAGTTGAATATCGGATTGTTATAATGGTCATAAACCTCCCATTCAGAAAGACTGCCAGGAAGAACTTCATCAAGAAGCACTTCATCAGCCAAAGTACTAAAAGTAACAATGGCTCCACATTCGCCCGGGTCGTTTGAAACCACAATATTTACCGGGCAGTCAATTACCGGCGGTTCGGTGTCGTTAACAGTTACTGTAAAACTACAGGTTGACTCAATACCTTCAGAATCAACTAACAGAAAAGTGTTTGTAGTTGCTCCTAATGGGAATTCATCGCCACTGGGTAATCCGCCCGTTTGCACAATGCTGCCACCTTCGGGAGGATTAACCGTGAATTCCACCACGGCGCTACATTCTCCAGGGTCATTGCTTACCACTATATCTTTAGGACAATTACCGGCTTTCGATACCCAAAGTAAAGCGTTGGCAAGCAAAAGGGCGGCATCATCGGTGGGGTTGGTGTATGTCAAATCGGGTGGAAAGTAATTGATATCGACCCTTCGGGCTTTAGCTGGACCAAGGTTTTCCTTTACCACTACCAACGGGATGCCATCAGTGTATTCGGCAACTACAACCGAGCCGGAGGACATTGTTGTGCTTCCGCTTTTATACCCGTGAAAACTGTTGATAACAGATATTCCATCCATTATTGGGTGGTCCGGGTCATGCACTGTTCCCATGCTGGCCGAAGCAGAGTAAGTTCCCAAATCCAATAATTGGTAGTCGGTATTAAAACGGGTACCTTCAATGCCCCAGCCAAAATGTAAGTTAAAAACAGCCGAAACAACGCCACCGCCTCCATCAATGTACAAGGCAAGTGTGTCTCCGTTGGTGTCGGGCATCTGTGTATCTGCCCAAACAAGAACTGCATCATAATTAACTAATGTTTCAAGTGTTACAGTTCCTCCAGGATTGTTATAAAAATTAATAACATCCAATACATTAAACATTCCTGTGGTCATCATACTGGATTGAACCGAAGTAACCCAACCCGGATCATCTGAAACCAAAAGCAAAGCATCAATTTGCCCAACACCCGCTGTGGACAATGGGGTTGTATAACTGTTTTGCATAATGCCCGCTGATTTCAATTCCGGAATTTTCATTCCTTCTTTATAAGCTGCATAGGGTAAGTTTTGGGGATTAAGACCTTGTCCGGTTGATATAAAGTAAACAACAGAAAATAGAAAGAGGAAGTAGATTTTTTTCATGATCATTTGGTTTTAAATGAAATTTAATTTTTGGTTGAATAAAAAATCTTTTAACGTTTAATCGGTTGTAAAATCAGCGATAAAATTAGGTATAAACGAAAGGGTTGAATGTTCAAATCGTAAAAAAATAGGTTTAAATCGTAAAAAATCAGTTAAAAAAAAAGGGAGATGACTGAAATCACCTCCCTTTAAGCATATATTATTTGTGGTGTTACTTTCTGTCGAGCACCAGTTTTTTAACGGTCTCTTTTCCGTCCATTTGCAGTTTTACAAAGTACATTCCCGAAACTTGTTCAGCCATACTGAAAGAAATGAGCTGGCTGTTACTGAAGTTTTCCTGCAGCACCAGTTTACCGGTAATGGTATAAACCGAAACCTCAGCCGGTCCGTAACTGCTGCTGCTGATTTCGAGGTTCACCATGTCGCGTGCAGGATTCGGATACAGGTTCACACTGAATTCGCCGGCAGCCAAATCTCCCGCACTAACCGGGTAACCATCTACACAAAGCTGGAATGTGGTACTGGCCGATGCACCGTGAATATCGGTTGCAGTTACAACAACGTTAACACAACCTGTGTCGGCAATCATCGGGCTAAGTACCAGCATATCATCTTCAATTTCAGCCCACGATGGCAGCGGTTCGCCTCCTTCAAGCAGAACACTTATGGTAAGTTCGTCGCCTTCAGGGTCGTCGAACAGTTCACCCAATACCGGACTTACCGGAACTTTCAATACATAGGAAGCATTAACTACCTGGTCGGCAATCGGGTTCACCACAAACGGCGGGTCGTTAACCGGATTAACGGTTAATATAAATGTTTCGGTAACCGAGGCGCCTTCGCTGTCTTCAACAGTGATGGTTATTTCGGCTATTCCGTTCATGTTCTCCGCAAGGTGAATTTCGAGGGAACCGGTTTCTCCACCGCCATAATCAACCATTATGGAAGAAATCAGTTCAGGATTATTACCCACAGCTTTTACTGTAACATCCTGTTCAACAGATTCATCGCCGTATGAAATGCCTGTAAGCTGAACAGTAACAGGTGAATCGTCTTCATCAACAGTAACATCAGCCACCGGGTCGATGGTGGGAGGTGCATTCTGAACGGTTACCGTTACCACAAAGGTTAGGGTATCGGTATTTCCGCCGCCATCTTCCACAACCCAAACTTCAGTGGTTGTACCCACGGGGAACATGCCATCCGGGCCAAGACCTTCGATGAGTTCGGGTTCAAGTGTGCAGTTGTCCGTTACAACAATAGCAGGATATTCAATTGCTGTTTCGGCAGTTCCCGGTTCAACTTCCACTTCCACATTGGCAACCGGTTCAAACACCGGTGCAAGTGTATCGTGAACCGTAACAATGGCGGTGCAAACTGATGAATTCCCGCTTGCGTCGGTAACAGTTAAAGTGACTGTATTTTCGCCCACATCGGCACATCCGAACAGTGTTTTGCTCAAAATCATTGTTTCAATGCCACAGGCATCAGAACTTGCAGTATCCATAATCTGTTCCGGTGTAATTACAGCTTCCCCGTTTTCGTCGAGGTACACTTCAATATTCTGACAAACTGCTTTGGGAGCAATCGTATCCAAAACGGTTACAGTAGTCCAGGCACGAACTACATTCCCTTCATTATCTTCAACAGAAAGGCGGGTGTGAATGATTTCTCCTATTTGGTCGCACCTGAAAATATGCGGATAGGCACTCAATTTTAAATCCTCAAACGGAGTGGTATCGTCGGTGGTGCCGGCGGCCATTTCTTCAAGGTCGTCGCGGTTCAGAAAATAGATGCCGTTTTCGTTGAGATAAACTTCAATGGGGTTGGCAACCACAACAGGCTCTGCATTTTCGCCTTTAATGGAAATGTACGCAGTACAGGAAGATGAGTTTCCGGCCAAATCGGTAACGGTAAGCGTAACTGCCTGGGTTCCTAAGTCATCCCAGGTGAATTCTGTCTGGCTTAGTTCCATGCTTTCAATGCCGCAATTGTCTGTACTTCCCTGGTCAATATCATCAGGTGTGATGGTAACCGTGCCGTTTTCGTCCAGCACAAACTCAAAATCACCAGAAAAGTTGGTGCCCCATTTCAGTGCATTAACAAACAGTTGCTGCACATTCGTAATCGAAAGAGAATTACTGTTGGCGTAATTTCCGGCATGGCCAAATCCAACTACTCTGCCATTCTCCAGTTCCCTTACGGCAACAGCGGCATTGCCCTGATGGTCGAGCATCAGGGTTTCAGCGGGATAAGTATCATAATGCCGGACCTGTCCTATATTGTGTCCTGCAAAATCAATGACAAATGAGGATGGGATTCCCTCCAAAACAGGATGGGTTTCATAACCGGGAACTGTACTGTAAGTTATGGTCGTTTCATAACCACTCTCTCTTTGCAGAATCACAATGGGCGCCAAAGCGGGATTATGTCCCATTGCATCAATCCCGTGAGCATCCCATTCAGAATGGATAAACAGTTTTCCCTGTACCTGTACAAAATCGAGCAGCGCATTTTGAGCCGATAAAGGCAATCCAAAGGAGTGTGTTGTTCCGTTTAAGTGAATAACGGCATCAAACCCATCCAGCGAAGGGTTGGTTCCATCCCAGTCGTATTCCGGCACAGCAGGCAGGGTAACTGTGAAACCGGCAGCTTCAATTGCAGTTTTCAAACTTTGGGTGTTTGCATTGTCGGTGTCCCACAGCAGCAATACATTTTTGCCGGTACCGCTGCTTCCGCATACTGCAACCGGTGGTTCGGTGTCGTTAACGGTAACATTAAATGTACAGGTGGAAATATTCCCGGCATCATCAGTGGCTGTAATTGTTACTTCTGTAATACCTACAGGGAAACAGGTACCCGACGGATAATCGTAGGTGGCTGTGGCATTGCCGCAATTATCGGCTAAACCACTGCCGGCAATTTTGTATGAATGCCATACCGTTCCGTCAGCTATCCATATATGGCCATTGGCATAGCTTGTATTATACATACTTTGTCCGGGAGCCGATGACGGCAACTGTACCGACCGGGAATAAACGCCGGTGGTTTTATCTACAAAATATACTGCTTTATTGGAGTAATCATAAATCAACACTTCCTCTCCGGGAATTCCGGTATAACCTACAAAAGTGGAATTTAAGGTATTTGCCGGGAGGCCAGTAATTGGTATTGCGCTTCCAATCAATGCTCCTGTAGCTCTGGATGTTCTGTAAATGGAATTGTTGTAGTAATAGATAACTTCATCCAGGTCGTAATCGTAATCGGCCACAGATTGATCGCTTGGCTGATAATTGCTTGCCGGGTCATTTGTTCCGGTTGAAAGGGCATAGCCGTTAGCATCCAAATCTACCCTGCGGTAGCCATTGCTGTTATAACTATTACCTTCCAATGACGAAGTGTTGGGATTCCACCAAAGCCCCCTGAAGTCAAAATTTGCAGTAACCCCTGTAAGTTGGATTCCGGTTTCATCGTATGTGTACAGAACGTAACTGGCAGAACCGGCCCGCACGGCATAGTAGAGTTTTTTACCGGGATTGTAAGCTACTCCACCCTGCGCTGGCGTTGCATTGGGCAGCGTAATTCCGGGTTGTGCTTCTCCGGTTATAACAGTGCCCAACTCGGGAAAATATACTACAGCACAACATTCGCCCGGGTCGTTGGAAACAACAATGTCTTCGGGGCAGTCAATTACCGGTGGTTCGGTGTCGTTAACCGTTACTGTAAAACTACAGGTTTCAATTACTCCGCCTCCAAAATCAAATTCATATTCCTGAACTGTTACACCAACAGGGAATTCATCGCCGCTGGTAAATCCGCTGGCGTCAATCTGAGTAACTGTTGCGCCATCGGCTGTTGGTATGGGGTAATTTACAACCGCTCCGCAAATTCCCGGATCGTTATCCACTACTATATCAACACAATCGCATTTTTTTGAAACCCAAAGCAACGCATTGGCCAGTAAAATATCTCCGTCGGTTGATGCATCCCAAAAATCACCACTTGCAATTGAAGATGGTGGAAAGATATTGACATCGGCTCTTCTTGCATTGGCCGGACCTAAATTTTCTTTGACGACTAGCAATGGCAGTCCATCGCTCCATTCGGCAACCACAACCGAACCGGCAGTCATGGTTGCATTGTTGCTTCTGTATTCATTCGGATTAACCAAACTGGTAACACCTTCCATAATTGGGTGGCCTGCATCGTAAACAGATCCAAGAGTGGTTGTGGCACCTGATGCATAAGTCCCCAGGTTTAACAGTAAATAATCTGTATTAAATCGGGTACCTTCAATTCCCCAGCCTGTAAAAAGATTAAAAACTGCTGATACCACACCTCCCCCTTCATCAATATAGGCTGCAAGGGTATCTCCAATAGTATCATCCAAACTGCTGTTTGCCCAAACAAGTATCGCATCATAATTCCTGAGCGTTGCAAGGGTAGGTGTGGTGTTATTCGCCATATCCACCACGTTAAACATTCCCGTGTTCATTAAATAGGTTTGAACGTCGGCTACCCAAGTGTCTGCGTCAGTCGCTAATAATAAAGCATCAATCTTACACTCAGCATCATTTGCCAAAACTTGTTTAGCGAAATGGCCTGGAACTGTTGACGATTTTAAAGCAGGGGCCTTTGCACCTTCTTTATAAGAGGCATAAGGTAAGTTTTGGGAATTCATTTCTTGTCCGGTTGACATAAGGTAAACCCAAGACAACAATAAGAGCAGGTAAAGTTTTTTCATATTGTTTTAATTTTAAAGTTAATCTTATAGAACACAAAATATTCTTTTAAGTTCTGCTTTTGGTCGCAGAATTGAGATAGTTTGAATCCAAAATATATTTTTAAATATGGAAACCATTAAAGTTAAATGATTTGACTTTTGTTTAACCGTTTATGTAATCAGATAGAAAATTTGAGAATTTAAAATCAATTGAATTTTTAAATGGGAAAAATTATTTCCAAATCGTAAAGTTTTAAACTTTTCAGCCAATAATACCAAACATGCCAGTTTTTTTAATGTATTAAGAGACTTCTGGAGTTCAGGTTTTGTCCGACTTACATAAGGCAATCAGCAGGCAACTAAAAGATTGCGTAAATTTTTTTCCATAAAAAGTTGAATAAATGGTTGAATAAAACGTAAACAAAATGTTCTTTCTTAAAAATTCCTCCACAATCATTAGAAATTCCCGTAAATAACAAAGAAGTAACACAATGTTTTTTTAGATAGAATTATCTGCTGTTATTTGAATATCAAAATCTTTTACCTATTTTTGCGCCCGGTAATTTTAAGCGGTTGTTATTGAAAGCGATGCTTCGGCTTAAACATGGTATAATTAAAATTTTTAAAAATGTATTTAACACCGGAAAAGAAACTGGAGTTCTTTGCAAATTATGGCAAAGACGAGAAAGACACAGGAAGTGCCGAAGGACAAATTGCCCTGTTTACATACAGGATTAACCACCTTACAGGCCACCTTAAAAGTAACAAAAAAGATTTTAGTACAAGAAGAGCGCTTATCAAACTTGTTGGTAAACGACGCAGGCTGCTCGATTATTTAAAGGAAAAAGATATTGAACGGTACCGCGCAATCATCGAAAAACTGAATCTGCGTAAATAGAAAATAAATGGAAAGGCAATGTTCGGGTTGCCTTTCTTTTTTGTATCTTGCAAAACCTCACCACCCATTGAAATTTATAAACATTTAGAATTATTGAGAAAAATTATGGTAAACGCAACAACAAAAACAATCGAACTTGCCGATGGCAGGACGATTACCATAGAAACCGGCAAACTGGCCAAACAGGCCGATGGTGCGGTTGTAGTGAAAATGGGTGAAACCATGATGCTGGCAACAGTCGTTTCAGCCAAAGAGGCCAAAGAAGATGTGGATTTTATGCCACTTACAGTTGATTATCGCGAAAAATTTTCAGCGGCGGGGCGTTTCCCCGGCGGATTTTTGAAAAGGGAAGGGCGTCCGTCTGATGAAGAAATTTTAACTGCAAGAATTGTTGACCGTGCCCTACGTCCGCTTTTCCCCGAAGACTATCACGCGGAAACAGCATTAATGCTCACCTTAATTTCAGCAAGCAAAGAAGACCTGCCCGATGCATTGACAGGACTTGCAGCTTCGGCTGCCATTGCAGTTTCTGATGTTCCGTTTGAAACACCCATATCTGAGGTTAGGGTAGGACGGGTTAACGGTGAATTCATTATAAACCCGACTTACTCACAGTTGAAAGAGTCTGACCTCGATATTATGGTTGGCGCCTCGTATGAAAACATCATGATGGTGGAAGGTGAAATGAACGAAGTTTCGGAAGAAGAAATGCTCGAAGCCATTAAGTTTGCTCACGAAGAAATTAAAAAACACTGCAAAGTGCAGGAAGAACTTGCCGCAGAACTTGGCGTGGTAAAACGTGAATACAGCCACGAAACCAACGACGAGGAACTGCGCGAAAAAGTAAAAGCCGATTTATACGACAAATGCTACGAACTGGCCAAACAGCAAACCACCAAACAGGAACGTATTGCCGGATTTGATGCCATTCGCGACGAATACATTGAAGCTTACAAGGAAGCCAATGCCGAAAATGAAGAGATTGATATCGAACTTCATGAAAAACTGATTAAAAGATATTTCCACGATGTGGAAAAGGAAGCCATGCGCCGTATGATTCTTGATGACAAAATCAGGCTCGATGGCCGTAAAACAGATGAAATCAGGTCTATTTGGGGCGAAGTGGATTACCTGCCGGGCTCGCATGGCTCTGCACTTTTTACCCGTGGCGAAACCCAGTCGCTGACCTCGGTTACGCTGGGAACAAAAATGGATGAAAAAATCATTGACAATGTTACGGTTCAGGGAAAAGAAAAATTTTTACTGCACTACAACTTTCCACCGTTCTGTGTGGGTGAACCGCGCACACCAAGAGGACTTAGCCGACGCGAAGTTGGCCACGGCAATCTGGCTCACCGCGCATTGAAACGGATGATCCCTGAAGATTTTCCATACATTGTTCGTATTGTTTCCGACATTCTTGAATCGAACGGATCGTCATCCATGGCAACGGTTTGTGCCGGAACAATGGCCATGATGGATTCAGCCATGAAAATGAAGAGACCGGTATCGGGAATTGCCATGGGTTTGATTACCGATAAAGGTTCTGGAAAATACGCCATTCTTTCCGATATTCTGGGAGATGAAGACCACCTGGGCGACATGGATTTTAAAGTGGCCGGAACGGTGAACGGAATTACCGCTACCCAAATGGATATAAAAGTGGATGGACTTTCATACGAGGTTCTTTCACAAGCCTTATTGCAGGCAAAAGAAGGCCGGCTGCACATACTGAATGAAATGCTGAAAGTTATTCCGGAGCCCCGCGCCGAGTTTAAACCGAATGTACCGCGTATCGAGGTGATTGAAATTCCGAAAGATATGATTGGTGCCGTTATCGGACCCGGCGGAAAAATTATTCAGGCTATTCAGCAGGAAACCGAAACCGTTATTGCTATTGAAGAAATTGGCGATATAGGCAAGGTTGAAATTTCGGGCGCCGGAATTGAAGCCATAGAAGCTGCAAAAAGAAGGATAAAAGCCATTGTTGCCATTCCCGAAGTGGGAGAAATTTATAAAGGCAAGGTTAAATCAGTCGTTTCTTTTGGTGCTTTTGTTGAAGTTATTCCGGGTAAAGACGGGTTGCTTCATGTGTCGGAAATGGCATGGGAGCGTGTTGAGTCGGCTGAAGATTTCATAAAAGAAGGTGAAGAGATTGAAGTGAAGCTGATTGGAGTAGATGAAAAAACCGGTAAGCTGAAACTTTCGCGCAAGGCTTTGTTGCCCAAGCCCGAAGGTTATGTGGAACGACCGCCACGTGGCGACCGTCCGCCCCGCAGAGATGGAGATCGCAGGGACGGACGCAGGGACAACGACCGGCGCGGTGGAGACCGCAGAGACGGACGCAGGGACAACGAACGGCGCGACAACGATCGCAGGGAATTCAGGCCCCGTCGCGATAATTAAAAAAGTAAAATTGCGATATAAAAAGAAGCTGCTCATTTACCGGGCGGCTTTTCTTTTTTATTGCTAATTTTGATTTGTAAAAAATATTCATGGATGGCAGACTGGGTTAAAAATACGATTACGCGGGTTGACGATAAATTAACCGGCATCAAACAACGTGATTTACGCTTTTACAGGGTAGATGAGTTTAAACGCAATATTGAGCGAATTGGAGATTTTTCAAAAAGCTGTCCGTTTTGCGAAAAAGAAAAAATATATATCTCTGAAATCGTCAGCAAGCTTGATGAAGCCATAAATGTACCCGGAAAATCACGTAGGGAATACGACAGGTTAATTGGCAGTCTGGCATCTCATATGCAAAAAGTACACGGCTATTTCCCGCCGTTTCATTTTACCTACCTCTTTTCGTTTTTTGGAATGGTTGCCGGGTTATTGTTTGGTTACCTGCTAATGAGGCTTTTTCCTGAGCTGAACTGGGCAATGCTTTCTGCCGGGTTTGCAGCAGGTCTTATTGCCGGTTATTTTGTGGGAGTGAAAAAAGACGGGAAAATCAGAATTCAAAAAAAACTTATGTAATTTTTTACCTCATGCGGTTTTTAGTTATCGAAGGAAATATTGGTTCAGGAAAAACCACACTGGCAGGTATGCTGGCGAAAGATTTTAACGCCAGGCTTATTCTTGAACAATTTGCTGATAATCCTTTTCTGCCTAAATTTTATAAAGACCAGGATCGCTATTCTTTCCCGCTTGAATTATCATTCCTTGCTGACCGCTATAATCAAATAAAAAAAGAGGTGTTAAATATGGACCTTTTTTATCCTATGATCATTTCGGATTATTATTTTGCCAAAACTGCAATTTTTGCCCAAAACACGCTCAAACCAGACGAATTTCACCTTTTCAGGCAAATATTCAACATGGTATCCGAAAACATTCCAAAGCCCGATTTATATATTTATCTTCATACCGATACTCAAAACCTGCTTAAAAACATAAGAAAAAGAGGCCGTGATTATGAACAAAACATTTCGGCAGAATACCTTGATAAAATAAAGGACGGATACTTCAGCTATTTCAGGCAAATATCCTTATTTCCAATTCTTTTAGTCGATGTAAACCATCTTGATTTTGTTGAAAATCCCGATCATTATGAATTGCTTAAAGAGGTACTTTTAAAGAGCAACTATAAATTAGGCATAAATCGGCTGATTTTACCTTAAATTTCCTTTTTTCTTCTTTCGGAAATGAAAAACCTTGTTATTTTTGTATTCGAGGGAAATAATGATAGAATCAATTAAATAATTTGGTATGTTATGAAAAATTACAATTTAAAACCTTTCATTCTTTTTGTGTTGGTTGCTTTGCTTTTTTCGGGCTGTGCAGGGCTGAAAAAGATGAAAAAAAATGCTGATCAGATTCAGTTCCGAGTTTCGCCCGAAGTTCTTGAGACACATGCAGGGAAAGTAGATTTAACAGTAGATGGCCGTTTTCCTGTGAAGTATTTCAACAAAAAAGCCACTTTAACTGCCACACCGGTTTTGAAGTACGGCAATGGTGAAACTGCTTTTAGTCCGGTTACCCTTCAGGGAGAAAAAGTACAGGGGAATAACCGTGTAATCAGCTTCAATGCCGGAGGAACCTTTAGTTACAAAGATGCAACTGATTTTTCGGATGCCATGCGAAGATCAGAACTGGTTGTTAACATCACTGCTTCAAGAGGCGCAAAAAGTCTTGACTTTGACCCCATTAAAATTGCTGACGGTGTGATTGCCACCAGTACAATGGTTGCCAATTTTCCGAAACCTGTTTTGGGTGTTCGTCGCGAAGCCAACAATACTGGCAAATACGACCCCAATATCGATCCTTTCCAGAGAATTGTTCCCGACGAAATGATGGCCGACATCCTTTATCTTATAAACCGTGCCAACCTTCGTAACGAGGAGTTGACCAAGGAAGATATAATAGAATATTTCAAATACACTCAAAAAGCAAATGAAGAAGAACGTATTGACTTGCGGGGCATTGAAGTTTCGGCTTATGCATCACCCGACGGTTCAATCGATTTCAATACCGAACTGGCTGCCAGAAGAAAAGATACTTCATCTGATTTTCTTGCAGGAAGATTACGCGACCTTGGAATAGATATCAATCCAAGAACAAGATATACTCCCGAAGACTGGGATGGTTTCAGAGAATTGCTCGAAAAATCAAATATTCAGGATAAAGAATTGATTCTGCGTGTGCTTTCAATGTACAGCGATCCTGAGGTGCGCGAACGCGAAATCAGAAACCTATCGGAAACTTTTACGGTTTTGGCTGATGAAATCCTTCCCCAGTTGCGCCGTGCAAAACTGCTTACCAGTGTTGAACTGATTGGTAAAACAGATGAAGAACTAATGGCACTTGCAAAATCAGACCCTGCTTCTCTGAACCCGGCTGAATTGCTTTATGCTGCTACTTTGTTCGAAGATCTGAACGAACAACTTTCAATTTACAACTCGTTCATAAAAGTTTATCCGAACGATTGGCGCGGACCGAACAATGCCGGTTATGTGCTTGTAAAACAGATGAAATACAATGAAGCAAAACCATTGTTCGAAAAAGCCGAAACGTTGAAAAACGACGAGCCGATTATTAAAAACAACCTGGGTGCAGTGGCACTTTACGAAAACAAAGTGACCGAAGCAGAAACCCTGTTTGGTGCTGCATCGGGAGCCGGAAACGAAGTAAATTACAACCTTGGTATTGTTAGTATGAAAAAAGCCAATTATGATCAGGCTGTAAGATATTTCGCCAATTTCCAGGATGTGAATACAGCGCTTGCTAAAATTCTGACAGGCGATAACAACGGTGCATTAAGAGATTTGGAAGCATTTGAAAGTCCGAATAACTTTATGAAAGAATATCTGAAAGCAGTTATTGGCGCCCGCACTGCACGTGAGAACCTGATGTTTGAAAGCCTGGAAGCGGCTGTTCGGCACAATTCTGATATGAAAGCAAAAGCAAAAACCGATTTGGAATTTGCAAAATATTTCAACAATACAAGATTCCAGCAGATTGTGAACTAACGTTTTTTAAAGAATATTAACCGGGGGCAGTCGTTTATTGGCTGCCCTTTGTTTTTTATGATTTTTTACCTTTCATATTCAATCAGAAAGCACTATTTTTTCGGAATCTTTTTAATTACAGAAAATTCAATTTATAAATTATGAAAATTATCAATAATTACATTGAAGAAAACAAAGACAGGTTTCTTGACGAACTTTTCGGGTTATTGCGAATCCCCTCAATCAGCTCTTTGAAAGATCACAAACCTGATATGTACAAAGCTGCCGAATACTGGCAAAATCTTTTACTGAAATCAGGTGCAGACAAAGCCGAAATTTTTGAAACTGCCGGAAATCCGGTGACTTATGGCGAAAAATTAATCGACCCTGCATTACCAACTGTTTTGGTTTATTCCCACATGGATGTGATGCCGGTTGATCCCATTGAAAAATGGAATTCTGATCCGTTTGAGCCGGAAATCCGCGACGGGAAAATCTGGGGCCGCGGCGCCGACGACGACAAAGGCCAGGGCATGATGCACGCCAAAGCATTCGAACTGATGGTAAAAACCAATACGCTGCCATGCAACGTAAAGTTTATGATTGAAGGCGAGGAGGAAATCGGTTCGCCAAACCTGGGCAAATGGTGCGAAGAACATAAGGAAATGCTGAAAGCTGATGTGATTCTGGTTTCAGATACTTCCATGATTGCTGCCGATATTCCATCAATAACAACCGGTTTGCGCGGTCTGGCCTACTGGCAGGTAGAGGTTACCGGACCCAACCGCGATTTGCACTCCGGTTTGTTTGGCGGAACGGTGGCCAATCCAGTAAATGTGCTTTGCTCCATGATTGACAAAATGGTGGACGAAAAGGGCAAAGTTACAATACCGGGATTTTACGACGATGTGCTGGAAGTTTCAGCAGAAGAAAGGGAATTGCTGGGACGGGCGCCGTTTAATTTGGAAGAATACAAAAAAGCCATTGATGTGGAAGAACTGGCCGGCGAAGAAGGATTTACACCGATGGAACGCACCGGAATCCGTCCGTCATTCGATGTGTGCGGAATTTGGGGCGGTTACACCGGCGAAGGGGCAAAAACCGTTTTGCCTTCAAAAGCTTTTGCTAAAATTTCTACCCGGCTGGTACCTAATCAAGACCATGAAAAAATTGCCGAACTTTTCAAAAACCATTTTACCGGTATTGCTCCAAAGTCAGTAAAAGTGGAAGTAACTCCGCTTCACGGTGGTCAGGGGTATGTTTGCCCCATCGACATTCCGGCATACCAGGCAGCCGAAAAAGCCTATACCGATGTGTATGGCAAGCGCTCGGTTCCGGTTCGGTCGGGCGGAAGTATCCCCATTATCTCCACTTTCGAGGAAATACTGGGAACTAAGTCGGTGCTGATGGGATTTGGCCTCGAATCGGATGCCATCCATTCACCCAACGAAAACTATCCGCTGGAGCAGTTTTTTAACGGAATAAAAACCATTCCGTTGTTTTATAAATATTTTGTGGAATTGGCTGAAAAATAATTACAAAGTATTGAATGCAAGGATTTAATCTGTAATATACAATCAATGTCAGGGAAAAATCCGAGAGTATTTCTTGTTGTCAATACATTTGCCGGTCATCGCAAGAAGCTTTTCAATGAGGTTTCCCGGATAGTTGCAATTTTGAGAGGGCATGGGTGTGAAGTTAAATTTTCGGCAACTGAAAATCCCGGACATGCCACCCAATTAGCTTCAAAAGCCGTTAAATCAGGATTTGACCTTGTTGTTGCTGTGGGCGGGGATGGCACGGTAAACGAAGTTTCGCGAAGATTAATCGGAACTGCAATACCTGTGGGAATTATTCCGATGGGCTCAGGCAACGGGCTGGCTCGCCATCTGGGTATTTCAATGAACAGAAAGGAAAGTGTCCGTTTGCTGATTAAAAAAAAAATTAGACAGATTGACGTTTGCCGTTTTAATAGCCAGCATTTTTTATGCACATCAGGTATCGGTTTCGATGCGCAGGTTGCAGATAAAATGGCAAAGGCAAAGTCGCGTGGGTTTCTGCGATACATTCAGCTAACCTTAAAGGAAAGCATTGCTTTTAAACCTTTCAGAATCAAAATGAAAGTGGATGAGTTTTGGATAGAAAAGCCTGTTTTTCTTGTTACGTTTGCCAACGCCCGGCAATTCGGAAATAATGCGTTTATAGCTCCAAAGGCAGACATTTCCGATGAATTGATTGATGTGGTTGTTGTAAATCCATTCCCTAAAATCTGGTTACCGGTTTTTGGAATTGGTTTATTTCTTGGTATCATTCATAAACTGCCGTTTGTGGAATATTACAAGGCAAAAAATATTAAACTGGAATCGGCAGATACACAAGTTTATCATTTCGACGGGGAATCAGGCATACTGCAACTTCCGGCAACAATAAGGGTTGATTCGAAAAAATTAAATGTAGTTATCTGACATTACAGAAATAATTGAAAATATATTCGATCAGCCGATTTTTATTTTGTGTTTAAACGGCGTAAATCCAGTGATGTAAACACATTCGGCTGTAGGTTTTGGAAGCCCGCCACGAATGGAAGTCCACCTGTGTTCAGCTTTACCTGGACCAAATTCAATTGTATCGTCCTCGTAACGGTATTTCCCAAAACCTTTTCCCAAAAGATAAGTTTCGGGGTCGCTCAGCTTTTCAACTCCATAAGGTTTTCCTCCCTTTCTGAAAGCAAATTCGATGGCTAACGGCACATTTTCAGTACCATGCAGTTCAAATTCAACTTCAAAAATTCCGTTTTTTTCAGAAACGGTTATTTGGGAAAATAAACTTTGCCTTTCACTTTGTTTTCTTCTTTTCCGATCTTCATTAAACGGAATTTCGTAATTGGGTTTCTGGTTTTCGGGCAACGGCTGAAAGTAACCCCAGTGATACTCCCAGTTCAGAACAAAGGAATTGTCCAGTTTTTCAACCTTCCTGGATCTGAACTGTCCGCGGCCAAAAAACGCAGAGGCCAGACGCACCGACGCCAAAACGGCATCGCCCTTATGAACTGTAAGAAAAGTTGGATTGTTTCCAAGAATTGTGGCATCAATGTTCCCGCGCCGAATCCTGACCAGGTTTGAACCGGCAAATTCTTTTGTGTAATTTTCAGGAACAGTACCAACTTTATTTTTATTATTATCGGCTGATAATCGATGATTTATGAAAAAATACGGCAAATAGGTCACCAGTTTTTCCGGAACTGTTTTTTCAATTAATTCAACCATTGCCCAAAACTCCGGATTCCCATCTTCGCGGGTTGCAGCCAGTTTGTAAGGCAGGTAGTAATGTTCCATGTAACCCACCTGAAACTGGTCCTGCCGGCCCGATGCTTCTGTTACAACTTCCCCGTTGGGATGCACATAATACAGCATCATTTCAAGATTTTTATCAATATAGTTCCACAGTTCCGGACGGTTGTCGTAAAGGGCAATGTTTATGAGGCAGCGGTTGGTTAAGGGAGTATAAATGTAGGTGCTTTTTTCTTCGTACTGGCCGTCTTCATCCATATCAATACCTTCACGAAGCCATTCGGAAATGCGGTTTTTATACTTTTCATCGGGAAATGAATGGTTGAGCATGGCAAGCGCCATACATACCACCCAGCGATGATTGGGAGTATGGATTCCTCCAACTGCCAGAGCTTCACCGGCTTTCAACATAAACTCACGAATCAACTCCAGCAATTCGGTTATTCGTTCATTGTCGGTATTTTTTAAAAGTTTATAGCTTAACCAGAGCGGTTCAACTACAAAGGCAGTATCGGGTGTTGAATGAAAATTTGTGGATAATAAATCTATGGTCCCGTTATCATGCTGAATTTTTAAAAGGTATTTTACAGCCAGTATCATTGGCTCAATAAGTGTTTCGTTTTGAAAGTATTCTGATTTTTTTGTCGTATAGGCAACGGACAGCGTTTTAATCAATCCGGCTGTTGAATGTGGGTTGAAAATATTCCAACTGTCGCAAACTCCGCCATAATGTTTTGAAGATTTATCCGGGTTTTGCAAATTGAGGATCCCGGAAACCTGCTTATCATTTAAACGAATAAGGTTGGTTAGCAGCTCGTTAAAGTTGCTGAATTCGGGGAATGACTGGTTTGCCATTAAAGTTACCGGTGAAATGATTCCGGTAGAAATTAAAGAGGCAGCGCCTGAAAGATGCAGAAAGTCGCGACGTTTCATTGAAAATATCTTTTTTCAAAAATAAGGAATTTGCAACAGGAACAGCAATGACGTGTTAACATATTTCAAATCGTTTTTTTATAAAACAGCTAAAAGTTGTAAGTTTGGATTAATAAAATTAAGATTCATGAACAGGTTTTCAGTTAAAATTATTTGGTTTTTTTTGATAATCTTGTTTTCGTGTTCAAAGGAAAAACAACCCAACTTTGTTTTTATTCTGGTTGACGATTTGGGTTGGGCTGATGTAAAATGCAACTTCCCGGAAACGTTTTACGACACGCCAAATATTGACAAACTGGCCGAGCGAGGCGTTCGGTTTACACAGGCTTATTCAGCCAATCCGGTTTGCAGTCCTACCCGTGCGGCTATTATAACCGGGAAACACCCCAACCGGGTAAAAATTACCGACTGGATTCCGGGCGATGATCCGAAAAACAGACCATTGCTTGGTCCGCAGGATGAAGCCAAACTAGCCCTTGAAGAAATTACTTTAGCAGAAAAGTTAAAAGAAGCCGGCTATAAAACGTTTTTTGCCGGGAAATGGCATTTGGGCGATGAAGGTTTTTTCCCCGAAGATCAGGGGTTCGACATCAATCTTGGCGGGCATCACAGGGGAAGTCCCCCGGGAGGTTATTATTCACCATACAATAATCCAAAGCTTACTGATGGCCCGGAAGGTGAATATCTCACTGACCGGCTAACCAATGAAAGCATCCGGTTTATACAGGAAAACAAGAAAAATCCGTTTTTGCTTTTTCTCTCATATTACACCGTTCACACGCCCATTCAGGCTGCAAAAAACCACATTGAAAAATATGAACTGAAAAGAGAAAAACTGGAGCTGGATTCTGTTCCCCACAAAAAAGAGGGTGAAGGCTGGACCAAACTGGTGCAGGAAGACGCTGCGTATGCTTCGATGGTAGCCGCCATGGATGAAAATGTGGGACGTTTGATTGAGGCCCTTCTGGGAAATGGTCTGGATAAGAACACATGGGTAATTTTTACCAGCGATAACGGCGGGCTTTCTACCCTGCGCCGGAAAAATGCACCAACCAATAATGGACCGCTTCGGGCAGGGAAAGGCTGGTGTTACGAAGGCGGAATCAGGGTTCCGTTAATCATTACCGGACCGGAGTTAAAAAGCCCGGGCCGCGTTTCGGAACAACCGGTGGTGAGCATGGATTTTTTCACCACCATTCTGTCTTTGGCCGGAATTCAGCATGAAAAAAACGACGGAGAAAATCTGATGCCTGTGCTTGTTGATAATAAACCGCTAAACCGCGAAGGACTATTCTGGCATTTTCCCCATTACCACGGCAGCGGATGGAAACCTGGTTCAGCTATTCGGAAAGGAGACTGGAAACTGGTAGTTCATTATGAAGACGATCGTGCTGAACTGTTTAACCTTGCTGAAGACCCGGGAGAAACTATTGATATTTCGGTAAACTTTCCTGAGAAACTGATTGAACTTAAATTATTGCTTGAAGAAAATTTAGCAGATACGAGAGGTCAGTATCCGATTCCGAACCCGGATTATGTATTGGATTAAAACTTTAAGCGGTAATCAATTCCCAGTATGTGAATGGAAGGTTTGTCGGTGAAATAATCGTTTAGCCGGTAGTAAAGCCCCACGCGGTGCAGATCGCCAAACCGGCGGGTGAACCCCACATCAAACCTTGATTTATGCAACTCATCTTTTGTCAGATTATGAAAAAGTTCGTAGCTTGTAAATGGTCTGATTCTTTTGCCTTTGGTTCTGTATTCCAGTTTCACCCTTGGTCTGATATATTTGCTTGAGTTTTCATTTTCTAACTCGGAAAAGTTGGTATATCTTCCGCGTAAAGATACCTCGAAACGGTTTATTTCTTTTGAAGCCTGTGCATCGAGCGCAAACCGGCTGTAAGATACATTCCCCTTGTTTTTTACTTCCGCACCAAGTCTGTAAGTTCCGGCAAATGACAAAAAGGGAAAAACATCATAAGAAAGTTTTCCCTGTATCATGTATTCATCCAACTGAAACTGATCCTGTAGCCGCAGCTCGGGTACAATACTAAACGAAAATTTTTTCAGGAAATCCTTTCTGAATTCCAATTCAATCCAGGTTCCAAATTTTTCAGTTTTTGCAAAACCCGCAGAGGTGCCAACTATGAACAAAATGATTATAATTGAGATTCGTTTCATTTGGTCTCCATTTTTGAATTCCCGTTGCTGTCGAAGAAAATAGTTATTTGGGCCACTTTTCTTCGGTAATTGATTTGTTCAACCTGGTATCTTTTTATTTTAACCCCTGTGCGTTCTTCCAAATCTTCCAGTAACATTGTTTCGTTCTCCTTGTGCAGGTTTTTAATTTTATCGTAAACAATAACTACCGAATTTTCCTGGCGCATCATCAGTATATTTTCCAACGCCCACAAAGCGCCTACCAACAGAATGTTTACGAAGGTAAGTTCCAGGTAACCCAAATATTCTTTGGACAATGCGTTGATGACCGACACTGCAATAATAATAAACAGATAGGTCATCTCTTTTGGTGGAATGGTGTCGGTACGGTACCTGATGATGCCAAATATGGCAAATAGTCCCAATGCAAAACCCAGTTCCAGCGTTACGCTTTCAAGCAGATAAACCAGTAAAAAAACGGCAATGCTGATTGCAAAATAACTGAAATAGAACTCTTTTCGTTTGCTGATTCGGGCGTATAAAAGTACAACAATAACAAAAGTTGCCACAAGGTTAAAAGCAAAGCGTAAAGAAAGCGTAGCTAAAAATTCTGTTTGTATGGAACCCAGGTTAAATATGCTGAACATGATTTTTGTTTTTAACAAGAACGCAACAAAAATGTAAAATTTTATTTATATATCAGACTTTCCAAAGTTTTTATTTGAACACTTTTCTTCTATTATTGCCACGAAAATTACCTGCAGACGATTTTTCTGGTTAATTTTGTTTCAGAACCAATTAAAACCTGTTAAATGAAAAGTTTATTTTTTACTTTCTTTATTTTAATCTTCCTGCCAGAATTAATTGCAGAAAACTCAGTTTCAAATAACGAAAAGGACATTTTTAAAAAAGCCTATTCTAATATCGAAAAATACCGGAAGGACGATTTTTCTGTTGTCCTGAAAGGCAATTTAAAAAATGTGGAAGTGGAGGTTCAGCAGACCTCGCATGAATTTCTTTTCGGCTGTATTATTTTCGATTTGGTAAATCATGGTAGTGCGCCGGAAGATGAGGAACTTTTCAAAGAACGGTTCAAACAACTTTTCAACTTTGCCGTATTTCCGTTTTACTGGGCGGGTTTCGAACCAAAAGAAGGAGAGACAAAAGAGGAAATTATTAAAGAAGTGGTGGCCTGGTGCGCCGAAAACGGAATAACCACCAAAGGGCACCCTCTGGCATGGACGCATACCGCCGGAACGCCTTCCTGGCTGGCAGAATATTCTGTTGAAGAAACCAAACAGCTTCAGTTAAACCGGATTGAGCAGATAGTCAGTAGTTTTAAAAATCAGATTGATATTTGGGATGTGCTCAATGAAGCAATCCATACCGTAAACTGGGATGCGGCCATGAAAGAAAACAATATTGACCAGGATTACCGGTATATCGGGCAAAATTTTATGTCGGACAAACCCGGCTTTATCGATTCCTGTTTTCAATGGGCATACAAGGCCAATCCGAATGCTGATTTCATTCTGAATGAATTCGATATTGTTTACAATGAGAATTCCAGGAAACGGTTTTACGATTTGGTGGAAAAATTGCAGGAATTGAACACACCGGTTACCGGCCTGGGTATTCAGGCACACGAACCATACAAGGGTCGTATTTATTATTCGCCTCAACAAATCTGGGAAACATTTGAAACCTATTCCGATTTTAATTTGCCGCTGCACATTACTGAACTCATTCCGGTTTCAAACGGCGATTCCATTATGGGAGGTTACAAAACCGGAACCTGGACCGAAAAGGTGCAGGCCGAATTTGCCGAAATGATATTCACTCTGAGCTTTGGTTATCCGGCGGTTCAGTCAGTAAACTGGTGGGGATTCTCTGACCGGAACATCTGGCAACCCAAAGGAGGCCTTGTGGATGAAAACCTGAATCCCAAACCGGTTTACGAAACGCTTGACAAGCTCATTAACAAGGAATGGAAAACAAGTATAACCGGGTTGAAGCCCCCCAGAAATGGAAATCTGGAATTCCGCGGTTTTAAGGGAAACTATCAAATCAGGATAAAACAAAATGGGAAATTGGTTAAAACTGTTGATGTGGATTATATGGAATTAATTGATGCCAAAAAACAGGTAATAATCAAACTCTAACCTCTGTGTTTAATGAATTGTCGAAACGGATTAAAAACAATACAATTTATTCTATTCATTTTTTGTGTAATTCAGGTAAATGCACAAAACTGGAAGGCGTTGCCAATGGTATCTCAAAAAATTCTTGACACCGGAAATACCGGAGGCGAAGGTTGTCAGTGGCCGCAAGCTATTGAGGCAGACAAAAAAGATGGATCGTTTCTTTTGTTCGGAACCGATGTGGGAGGAATTTACCGAAGTATAAACGGCGGAGATAATTGGGAACCGTGCAATATTGGCTACCACCCAAGAGGAAATTGTGGTTTTGCCATTGATCCCTATAACAACCAGCGGGCACTGGCCATCGGCGGAAACAGCATTAACAACACAAGTCACGGTATTTATCTTACAACCAATCAGGCTGCCTCCTGGAAACATGTTTTTCAGGAAACAGATTACACCGGTTATCGAAATTACAAGGACAAAGTTACCTTTGATGGCAGCAGTTACGAAGAAGAACTGGGATATTCGCCAATAGCCTACTGGTCAAATCCTGTGGGAGGGTTGTTTAAGTCAACAGATGGTGGTGAATCATGGGAAAAAGTTAACAGCAATTTTGGTGACTGTATTGTAAAAGTGAGTCCCGGAAACGGTACACTGTATTTGGGAAATAATAACGGATTTTACCGGAGTGAAAACGGAGGAATAACCGTAAATCTTGTTTTTAGCGGTGTAATAAGAGATATTGATGTTGTATTTTCAAATCCTTCGAAGGTTTGGATTACAACAGCCAGAGAGTTGTTTGTTACAAATGATCACGGTAATACATTTTCGAAAATTGAATCGGTCAATTATCCAAATAATGTGGTTACCCTGAAAGTCAGTGCTACAAACCCTGATTATATGGTCGTTTGCAACAATGAAGGAGAATATTCCAAACCCATTTACAGGTCAGCCGATGGCGGTGTTTCCTGGCAAAAAGCACAAATAAACAATTCCAATGCATTTATGCCTTTTAATGGCCGGACACATAAATTTGCCTGGCATCCGAAAGCTGAAAATAAGCTATGGGCATTTGGCGGCGACTGGATTACCAGCAGTATAAACGGCGGTAAAAATTTTGAATGGGATGCCAACGAATACACCGGGATTCTGGTAGGTGGTTTTTTCAACTTTAACCTTTCAAACCCCGATTTACTTTACCTTGCTTCACAGGATTACAATGGCGCATTCACAAAAGACGATGGCAAAACCTGGAAATATTGTAACGCAAGCGGACTGGGCTGGGGCGGTTTTACCTATGGCGCTTATGCAGCCAGTGAAAATGTACTGGTCACTCAGGTTTCACCCGGCTGGAATCAACCGGGAAATCTTACAATCAGCCATGATGGTGGAAATTCGTTTACAAAAACTTCACTCATTTGTAACGGCCTTAAAGTGGCCTGTGGCGATGCCAAAGACTCTGACGTTATCTATATAAGCGAATATTACAGCAAAAATCTAGGTGAAACCTGGGAAACCATGAAGGGTTGCAAGGGTGTTTTGATTGCCAATTTATATGGTGAAAAAGAAGTTTACGGTGCAAATGGTAACAGCGTAGTCAAATCGACCGACAAGGGCGATACCTGGCAGTTGGTGACAACTCTGCCGCAAAACGTGGCAGACGTGGCCATTGATCACATCAAAAACAGGCTTTATATAGTTACCTCGGGCGACCGCCTGTTTTTTTATGAAAACGAAAACCTCACTGAACTAACCTTTCGCATACCTGTCGATCAATTTAATAACAGGGCAATCCGGGCAGTTGCAGTCGATCCAAACAATCCAAAAATCGTTTACACGGCGGGTCCAAAAAATATTTATAAAACCGATGCCAGTGTAAAACGTTCGACCGATGGGGGAGAAACCTGGGAAATTATTACCTCCAATAACCGGATATACAATGGCCTTGATATAGACGATGGCGCCAATGAAGTTTTTGCACTTCGGGTAAACCCAACAACCCGCGAGCTTTGGGCTGCCGGAGGATGTTACGGTGTTTGGAAAGAGATACCGAATAATAAGATGACAATAAGGCTTTCAGGCCCCAAAACAGATTCTGTTTACTTTGGTGCCAATATTCTGGTTTTTAATGCTGAAATATTTAATGAGGTTTCACCTGTATTGAAGGTTGAATTTTTCGACGGGAATAAAAAGTTAGGGGAAGTGTATGAAGTTCCTTTTCAGTTTGTTTTTACAAACCCGGATTCAGGGAATATAAATATTTATGCCAAAGTTACCGATGCATTAGGAAATACTGCTTATTCAGGCAATTTTCCTTTTAATATATCTGTTTCTGAACTCCCTTTGGTTTCTGTTGTTTCTCCTGCAGATGATGCAGTTTTTAGTTTTGGCTCAACCATCGAAATTATTGCCCGGGCGAGCGATTCGAATGGATCAATCACCAAACTTGAAATTTTTAACGGCACAGAAAAACTGGCTGAAACCAGTGACAGCACCTTAACTTTTTTTTGGGAAAATGTAACATCCGGAATATACACCATTACAGCGAAAGCTATAGATAATACAGGACAGACTGTTACTTCACACCCCGTTGTGATTGCAGTTAAAACGGAAGACGGTTTTTTTACCTATTTTGAAGATTTTAACGATGGCGAGGCACATGGCTGGATTCCGGTGCGGGGTGAGTGGACTGTTGTAAATAATCAGTACCGGAATGCTACTTCCGATGGCATTGAAACCAGTATTTACCATGGTACCACATTTGCAGATTATACGTTTTCAGTAAAAATGAAATCGGATTGGAACAACAATTTTGGTCTGATATTCAATTATGTGGATGAATACAATTATTACCTTTTAGAACTTGATGCCCAACCAATGGCAGCTTTTTTGAAGCGAATAAAGAACGGAACGGAAACCATTATTTCCCAGTCAACATATACCGGCGGCGGAGCTGGAATTTATGTAACTATTGAAGTGATGAATGATGGTAATTTTACTTCCGTTAAAATTACCAACACGCTTATTTTTAATCAAATTCCAACTCCTGATTTTTTATTCGGAAAAATCGGGCTTTATTCCTGGTGGAATCCGGTTTGGATTGATGATGTTTTGGTAACAGCGAAAGGACGGGATTTTTCAACTTCAAGTCCTGTTTTCGCAGAAAATAAAGCCCACTTTACTGTTTTTCCCAATCCGGTAACAAACAGGAAATTTAAAGTCTCAACCCATTTTATTCCCGAACAGCCTGCATATTTTTTCTTATATAGCTTAGATGGGAAATTAGTGATATTTTCAGTTATACCCGAAAACCTGGTTCAATTTTCAATTCCGGCTTTCAGTTCGCCCGGTGTATTTATTGCAAAATTAATTTCAGGTAAAAATACCTTTCAACAAAAAGTAATCATTCAATAAAAGTTCAATGAAAAGTACAATATTATACATTACACTGATCACGCTTATAACTCTTGCCGGGTTTTTCAAAACTTTGCATGCGCAAAAAACTGTCAAAACTTCTGATTTTTTTATGAGTGAGTTAAAAGGTGAAGACAGCTACAAACTTTGGCTGCGCTATGCGCCGGTTGAAAATACAACATTGCTAAAGAATTACCGAAATCAGGTTAATACCATTGTTATGCATGCCGAAACTCCAACCCTGAAAGCGGCCAAAAATGAACTGGAAACCGGTCTTTCAGAAATGCTGGGAATTCGGCCTGCGTTCACTGAAACGTTAAAAGGTGGGGGCAACCTGGTTATTGGACTACCCGATAACTTTGAGGTAATAAAAGAAAACACCGGTGCGCAGGAATTACAGAATATCGGTTACGAAGGTTTTATTTTAAGACAAACCGAAAGCAACAATTTGATTGTAACTGCAAACACAGAAATTGGCCTGCTTTACGGTGTATTCCGGTTTTTACATATTTTGCAGCAGGAACTGCCGCTTTCGGGATTAAATGTAGTCGATTATCCCAAAACACAAGTCCGAATTTTGAATCACTGGGACAACCTCAACCGCACTGTGGAGCGTGGATATGCAGGCTTTTCGCTGTGGGACTGGTTTCGTTTGCCCGATGTGATTCACCCGCGATATATTGATTATGCCCGGGCAAACGCATCCATTGGAATAAACGGTGCCGCGTTGACCAATGTAAACGCCAATGCACAGATTTTAACGCCGGTTTACCTTGAAAAAGTAAAAGCGCTGGCCGATGCTTTTCGCCCGTATGGATTGAAAGTTTATCTCACAGCCCGGTTCAGTGCGCCTATGGAACTGGACAAATTATCTACCGCCGATCCGCTTGACCAACAGGTTCAGGAGTGGTGGAAAAAGAAAGCGGAGGAAATTTACAGTTATATTCCTGATTTTGGAGGATTCCTGGTGAAAGCCGATTCCGAAGGGCAACCAGGTCCGCATAACTACAACCGCACCCAGGCCAAAGGAGCCAATATGCTGGCAGAAGCTGTGGCTCCGCACGGTGGAATTGTGATGTGGCGTGCTTTTGTTTATGATCAGCATGTGCCTGAAGACCGCACTAAACAAGCTTACAACGAGTTTAAGCCGCTCGACGGCACGTTTCGCGACAATGTGATTGTGCAGGTCAAAAACGGCCCGCTCGACTTTCAGCCGCGCGAACCTTTTCACCCCCTTTTTGGCGGAATGGAAAAGACAAACCTGATGACCGAGTTTCAAATTACTCAGGAATACCTTGGTTTTTCAACCCATTTGGTTTACCTCGCACCGCTTTATGAAGAGTGTTTGCAATTTGATACACACGCCAAAGGAGAGGGTTCAACGGTGGCCAAAACAATTGATGGTTCACTATTCGGGCAGAAACTGACCGGCATGGCCGGTGTTTCCAATATAGGCACCGACCGTAACTGGACCGGGCATCCGTTTGGGCAGGCCAACTGGTACGCGTTTGGCAGGCTGGCCTGGAATCCATATCTCGGTTCACATGAAATTGCAGACGAATGGATTAAAATGACTTTTACGAAGAACCAGGCGTTCGTTAAACCAGTAAAAAAAATGATGCTGGATTCGAGGGAAATTTGTGTGAATTACATGACACCGCTTGGTCTGCACCACATTATGGCGGCTGGTCATCATCACGGACCCGGCCCCTGGGTGGACGGCAGGAGACCTGACTGGACTGCAGTTTATTACCACCGGGCATCGCCCGAAGGTATTGGTTTTGACCGCACTTCTGCAGGAAGTAATGCGGTTGGGCAATACCATGAACCGGTTGCTAAACTTTTCGACAACATTGAAACCTGCCCCGAAGAATACCTGCTTTGGTTTCATCGTGTACCATGGGATTACCGCGTAAAATCGGGAAATACACTTTGGGACGAAATGGCATTCAGATATCAGAAAGGAGTAGATGAAGTACGAAAAATGCAGCAAACCTGGGGTTCTCTAAAAGATTACATAGATTCTGAACGGTTCAGGTACGTGGAATCTCTGCTCGGAATACAGGAAAAAGAAGCCGTTTGGTGGCGGAATTCGTGTCTGCTCTATTTCCAGACTTTTTCTAACATGCCCATTCCTGAATCAGTTGAAAAACCTGATAAAACGCTGGATTATTATATAAATATCCGGGAACTGTTTATGCCGGGACATCACTGATTGGGTATAAACAGACCCTGTTTAAAGGATTGAAAAGATAATTCGGTTACAACGAAATTTTGGCTGTGGTTTTATTTACCAGGGTAGCTTCCTCCATAATCACATCATAAAAGTATCCCGAACCAAAATCTTTTTTCAGCGTAATTTTTCCGTTAAAGGTCACCTCGTCATTTATTTCTGCCAAATCCTGGCTGGTAATGGTTAAATCGAATTTGCCATTGCTATTGGTTCCATCCTGAATGTGAATCCAGTTTTTTCCCATAATTTGTTTGTTCACTTTTACAACCACACCCCTTATTTCAATTTCTTTACCGGAGTAATCTTCGCGGTTATCAAAAAGTTCAGCAATGGTCATTTCGTTATCCGCCTTCTCAAGTTGAATGTTGCTTTTTTGTCCTGATTCTATTTTGCCAGAGTGAGGATTTCCTGTCATTCCGCCCATTCCCTGCATCGCTCCCATTGCATTTCCGCTAATGGGATTTTTGCTGATCTGATTTACAAAGTAGATAACATCGAAAGTTCGGTCCAAATCTTTACTGTGGAAGTTGGTCATTTGTAAAGCTTCATCATAATAGAACACATCACCGGTGTTCACATCCTGTTTTGCAACTGCCATCCATTTTTCGCCGGCATTGTCTTTTACTTTCAGGTAAGTATAACTGTTTGCCTGAAGAACTTCGGAAACTTCAAAAATTTTCGTGTTTTGTGTAGCCGGATTTTGTGTTACCTGACCGCTTTTGTTTCTCACACAGGATGAAAAAACGATCGCCAGCGTAAATATCAATAAAAGTCTCATTTGTTTTATTCTTAAATTGTTTGTCAATATATTTCAGTAGAAAGTTTGAATTCCATTGGGTATTCAAATTTAATTTTTCCCTGCAATAGGAATAAACAAGTAATATCCGATAATGTTTCTCTTTTTTTAGTGAAAAAATGTTTTATTCAGAGCGCTTTTCAGCCAATACTTCGGCATTCCATCTGATTTTTTTCAGCTCACCCAACAGCGAATCCTTTAACGCCACATATTCCGGCATACGGTTTTCGTGCACGGGTTCTACAGGCGGTGCTTCCACTTTAAGCGGATCGACCGGAGTGCCGTTTTTATGAACCCTGAAATCGAGATGCGGACCGGTTGATAATCCGGTTGAACCCACAAAACCAATCACCTGGCCTTGCTGAACCCGTGCTCCCTGAACAATGCCTTTTGCAAAACCCTGAAGGTGCATGTAAGTTGTAGTGTAAACAGAATTGTGCTTTATTCTTAAATAATTACCGCCACCACCAGCCTGGTAAGCCCGTGTTATTACAGTTCCGTCGCCAATGGTTCTTACCGGTGTGCCTGCGGGTGCGGCATAATCAACACCATGGTGCGGCCTTCGAATACGCAAAACCGGATGCATCCGGCTATGCGAAAACCGGGAACTTATTCGGGCAAATTCCAGCGGAGACTTTAAAAAAGCTTTGCGCAAACTCTGCCCTTCTTCGTCGAAATAGTCGAAACGTTCGTCCTGGAAAAACCGGAAGGCATAATTTTCAGAACCAACATGATCGAATTGAACGGCGTATATGTTTCCAATTCCTATCGAGATTGAATCCACAAATAACTCTTCATAAATAACCCGAAACCGGTCTCCTTTCTGAATGGCATAAAAATCGATTGACCAGGCGTAAATATCGGAAAGCCGGAGTGCCAGCATCGGATCCAGACCGTTGTCTTTCATCGTGTTCCAAAGCGAAGATTGAATCTCACCGTGTCCGGTTCGAAGTTTTGATTCAATTTCTTTTTCACCCCGGTAAACCCGCAAAGAATCAAACAGTTCAAAAACGTAGTAATCGGTAGCCGAGTTTTCATAAATAAAATATCGGGCTTCGGAAAGCGAATCTGCGGTTTGAAATATGGAATACCTGTTCCCCCCACGAATTCTTCGTACATCAAAAACATCCCTCGACTGCCTGGCAATCTGGTCTATAATACCCATCCCAACACCAAAATCGCTCAGTATGTGGCTTAAATGCTGATTTGGCCGCACGGTTCCGTCTTCAATTAAAAAGGAATCGACCGGCAAGCCATATTTTAAAACGGGTGGGGGGGTAATCATTAAAGAATCTGCCTCAGCCTGTTCCTTGTTTTTCTTTTGCCCATGCTGACATGACAATGAAAACAAAGCAATAAGAATCAAACAAAAAACCGGCAACAACAATCGGGTATATCTTTCCATCAATCTATCAATTTTTCTGTTATAATTTTATTTTGTCAAATCCTTTTCCGTAAACACCCATTACACTTCCCATGGTAATAAAGGCATCCGGATCAATTTCACGTATTTTTCTGAAAATCTGGCTGGTTTCCTTTTTGCGAACCACCGACATAATTATTTTGGTATTCTCTCGGGTGTACCAACCAGTTCCTTCCAGTATAGTAACGCCTCTAATAGCATCATTATTGATAAAATCGGCAATTTTTTCGTATTCTTTTGAAACGATGAACATTTGTGCACTCCGGTTGGCTCCGCTTAAAAACGAATCGAGAGAATAAGCAACTACCCACATGGAAACGTAACCGTAAACCAGTTTCTCGGGCGACTGAAATACGAAATAGGATGAGGCAATTATAATTACATCGCAATACAGAATGATTCGTCCGGGACTAATATTTCGGTATTTGTTTATAATCATTGCAAAAATGTCGGTTCCACCGGTACTTCCACCACGCGAAAAAACCACACCCAGCCCAATACCACATGCCATTCCTCCCAAAACGGCAGAAAGAAACATGTCGTTAACAAGTGGTTCTTTTATAATTCCCGGGAAAACGGCAAAAAACGCTGTAAGAATCAATATGCTGAAGATGGTTTTTACTCCAAAGTTGGCTCCGAGGATTTTTATGGCTATCAAAACCAGAACAGCATTTACTGAAAGAAAAGTAACACTTACCGGAATTTTTGCCGCAAAATAAAGCACTGCGCCCACTCCGCTGACACCTCCACCAGTAATTTCGGCCGGAATAAGGAAAACCAACCAGCCCAGGGCAAACAAGAGCAGCCCAAAGGTGATGATAACGTAATCTTTAATGGCAGTCGCCAATTTCCGGTTCATATTAACTATTCCTGTAAACATCGCAAAATAAATGATTTCGGTTTAAACGGGCGCAAAAAAACGAACCGAAAAATGAAAAAAACGTGAGGTTTATCAGGAAACCAAAAGCTTAATGGTGATTTAAAGCAGTATGGGAACGTGAAATTAAATTGTCGGGTATTAAAAAAAATACTTTTTTGTCCTTATTTTTAAGAAATAATAGATTGATTTAAAAATGAACAAAAAATGTGAGTTATGAAAAAAGTAGGTATCATAGGTTCCGGCAATGTAGGAAAAGATCTTGCCAAAGGGTTTATTCATTTCGGTTATGATACAACCCTTTCTTCAAGAAGCGAAGAGAAAAGAAAAAGCCTTGAGCGGGAAATCAGGGGATTAAAAACAGACACTCCAAAAAATACCGCCAGAAACAGTGAGCTAATTGTTTTTGCGGTAAAAGGCAGCGAGGCGAAAGCAGCGTTGAATGAGATTGGCCTTGAAAGTATTTCAGGAAAAACGGTTATTGACACTACCAATCCCATTGCAGCCGAAAATCCGGTGAATGGAGTACTGGTTTATTTTTCTTCCGTAAATAAAAGCCTGATGGAAGAAATGCAGGAAATGGTTCCCGAAGCAAACTTCGTAAAAGCTTTTAGTTGCGTGGGAAGTGCACACATGGTTAACCCTGATTTTGAAATCAGGCCAACTATGTTTATTTGTGGTGAAAACCAAGATGCTAAAAATGAGGTGACGGCTATTTTGGAACAATTTGGCTGGGAAACCGAAGATATGGGAAATGTTGAAGCAGCGCGTGCCATTGAGCCTCTGGCTATGTTATGGTGTATTCCGGGCTTCAGGGAAAACCGGTGGAATCATGCGTTGAAATTGCTCAGGAAATAATACAGAACATTGGTTTGATATTTCATTTTGTTGGTAAAAAGTTTTTTTTGGAAGAAGTTTGATGTGTTGGTATAACCATTCTGTTACTTTAACGTATTAGAAAACGTTATTAAAAACCAAAATCAAAAATTGAATTTACCATGAAAAACTTGAGAATTAATTTTTGTTTGTTCCTTTCAGTATTCTTTTTAGTTGTTTTTTCAGGATGTGGGTCCGGACAGAAAAAAAGTTCCGATGAAAAGCCACCGGAAATTAGTGCTGAATTCAAGCAAGAGCAAAGTGAATTGCTCGCCAAAGCAAATCAGGAACTTTCCAGCATCAATCAAAAGATCAGGGAGTTAAATGATAAGATTAAAGAAAAAGGCGGAAAACTTACCGATGAACAAAATGAAGCCATCGATGAGTTTGAAGAAAAACGTGCATCTGTAAACAAATGTATGCACCAGATTAAAAATATTTCTCAGGACGGGTGGGAAGAATTTAAATCCACCTTCGAGAAAGATCTAGAAGATGTGAAAACCAGCATTGATGAAATTCTGGCCGAATTATAACGGAGAGTTTTTAATTCCGGATTCAAACAAAAAACCGGTTACATTTTTGCAACCGGTTTGAATGTTTTTTCATTTGTCCTCAAATGGGGCAGGGAAGGTGTAAATATTAAATTCCCAGCTTTTCTTTTACCAGCCCCGGAATTTTCCCCGGTTCGTTGGCAACCGGAACGCCGGCTTCGTTAAATGCTTTTATTTTTTCTTCGGCAGTACCCGAGCCGCTTGAAATTATAGCGCCGGCATGTCCCATCCGCTTTCCGGGAGGTGCCGATTGTCCGGCAATAAACGCCACAACCGGTTTGGTCATTTTTTCTTTAATATAGGCAGCAGCCTGTTCTTCTGCATCGCCGCCAATTTCGCCAATCAACACAACAGCATCGGTTTCCGGATCGTTTTCGTACATTTCAAGCAGGTCGATAAAATACAATCCCGAAACCGGGTCACCACCAATTCCAACGCAGGTCGATTGTCCCAAACCACTTTCAGTAAGCATGTTCACCACTTCGTAAGTAAGGGTGCCGGAGCGTGAAATTAAACCCACATTTCCTTTTTTGAATATCATTCCGGGCAGAATTCCAATCAGACATTCATCGGGGGTAATCAAACCGGGACAGTTGGCGCCAATCAGTTTGGTGCCATTTTGTTTTAGTACCGGCATGGTTTTCATCATATCCTGTACCGGAACGCCTTCGGTAATGCAAACCACCAGTTCAACACCAGCATAACTGGCTTCCAGAATGGCATCGCCTGCAAACGGTGCAGGCACAAAAATTACCGATGCATTGGCACCGGTTGCTTTTACAGCTTCTTCAACTGTATTGAAAACGTGAATTCCGCCCACATCACTGCCGCCTTTTCCTGGCGAAATTCCGCCAACGATGTTTGTGCCGTAATCTTTCATTTTTGAGGTGTGAAATGCCCCGTCGCGCCCGGTAATTCCCTGCACTAAAACTTTGGTCTCTTTATTAATAAGTATGCTCATTCGTTATCAATTTTTAAACTTTAAACTTTCAATTCACCCCCTGCTTAACTCAATGGCTTTTTGTGCGGCTTCGCTCATGGTCGATACCGTTGGTAAACCATATTCACTGATGATTTCCAGACCTTCTTTGGCGTTGGTTCCCGACAAACGGATTACCACAGGAATATCAGTGTCAATTTCTTTCAACGCGGTTACAAGCCCGCGGGCTACATCGTCGCAACGGGTAATTCCGCCAAAAATATTAATCATTACTGCATTTACATTACTGTCGCTAAGCAGGATATTCATGGCTTCCACCACTTTTTGCGGACTTGATGAGCCACCAATATCAAGGAAGTTGGCCGGTTCGCCTCCATACAGTTTAATCATGTCCATGGTAGCCATGGCCAGTCCGGCGCCATTTACCATACAACCAATATTACCATCGAGTTTGATGTAGGAAAGTCCTTTTTCATTGGCTTCAATTTCTTTCTTTTCGTCTTCAGTAGCCTCGCGCATCTTCAGAATTTCCGGTTGCCTGAAAAGAGCATTGTCATCGAAATTCATTTTTCCGTCGATGGCAAGAACCTGCTTGTCAGGTGTAAGCACAAGCGGATTGATTTCGGCCAGTGATGAATCGGTTTCCACATAAAGGCGGTAAAGTTTTACCAGAATGGCCGCTGCCTGGCGCATCTCTTTCGGGTCGCTGAACAGTTGAAGGGCTATTTTTCGTGCCTGCCAGTCCATCAAACCCATGGTAGGGTCAATGCTCATTTTAATGATTTTCTCCGGCGAAACACGTGCAACCTCTTCAATTTCCACACCGCCTTCGGCACTTGCCATCAGGGTTACCGACTTGGAGTTCCGGTCGTTTATTAAACCTACGTAAAATTCCTTTTCAATGTCAACAGCATCGGCCACCAGTACTTTTTCAACAGTAAGGCCTTTGATATCCATTCCAAGAATCTGACTGGCTTTTTCAACTGCTTCGGCTTTCGTTTTTGCCAGTTTTACACCACCGGCTTTTCCACGTCCGCCAACGTGAACCTGAGCTTTTATCACACGCAGTTTGTCGTTGTTGGGTACATCTTTTTCAACTTCTTCAACCGAATGGCAAACAACTCCATCCGGAACTGGAATCCCGTACTTCCTGAATAAATTTCGGGCCTGATATTCGTGAATCTTCATTTTTTTTATTTAGATGAACTGAAGTGATTATAGCGTGCAAAAGTACCAAATATTTAATAATCGAGAACTATCAATATGTCCCTTTTTTTATGATATTTAGCATTGTTTGCATTGATTTTCTGAAAGGTGGTTGATGGTTCAATTCACCAAAACTATTGGCGGAATCATTTACGACGAGAATATGGGTGGCTCATATTTTTCACTTAGATTTGCACCCAAAATGGAAGCAGATGGAAAAGTTAATACAAAGTGTAATTGAAAGAGAAGCCGAAGCCATAAAAAAAATACCGGTGAATTCAGCTTTTTCCCATGCTGTTGAAATTATTTACCGGCACGTTCACCAAAAAAAAGGGAAACTGGTTGCCAGCGGTATGGGCAAAGCCGGACAGATTGCTGAAAACATAGCAACCACTTTCAGCTCTACAGGAACTCCGGCCGTTTTTCTGCACCCCAGCGATTCACAGCACGGCGATTTGGGCGTTATTCAGGAAAACGATGTGTTGCTGCTTATTTCAAATTCCGGGAAAACCCGTGAAATTCTGGAACTGGTTGGTTTGGCAGGCGATTTATATCCCGGTTTGTCGTTGATTGTGATTTCAGGAAATCCCGAAAGTGTTCTGGCAAAAAATGCCAATGTATTCATTTTTACCGGAAACCCGGAGGAGGTTTGCCCGCTGGGTTTAACTCCAACAACTTCTACCACTGTGATGACCGTAATTGGCGATGCACTGGTGGTGGCTATGATGACTAAAATCGGGTTCACCAGTCACGATTACGCCAAACGACACCATGGCGGGTACCTTGGCGATAAATCGCGTTTACAGGCAGGAACCGGACTGTTTTGAAAAATGTAGAACAAAAAAATAGTATCATGCGAATTACAAAACAACACACCACCGGACTTGTTATCGACATTCAGGAACGTTTGTTTCCGGTAATGTGGGAGAAGGAAAAATTTTTGAAAAACTGCCAAATCCTCATTCAGGGATTGAACGAACTGGGCCTGCCTTTGTTAGTTACACAACAATATACAAAGGGTTTAGGAGAAACGGTGGAAGGAATAAAATCCGTTTTACCCGAATTACAATGCATTGAAAAACGGGAGTTCAGTTGCTGCGACGAACCCTCTGTGAATTTGAGGCTGGCGGAACTTCAAACAAAAAACGTCATCATTTGTGGTATTGAATCTCATGTTTGCGTGCTTCAAACGGCCATTGATTTAAAAGAAGCAGGTTTTAACCCGGTAGTGGTCATAGATTGTGTTTCGTCCCGCACACCGGAAAGTATAGAATTAGCAAAAGAACGGTTCCGGTTCGAAGGGATTATGATGACTTCAGTGGAATCCATTCTTTTTGAACTGACCCGGTCATCAGCAGCGCCCGAATTCAAAGCCGTTTCGAAACTGGTGAAGTAGCTGTTTGCAGTTTGTTAAAAAAGAAATTTTAACTACTTCTCTATTCAGAAGAAAAAGCCCTATTTTTCGGAACTTTACAAATCGAAAAACCAACAGCAAATGAGTGGATTTTTTGGCGTTATTTCTAAAACCGATTGTGTTTCCCCTGTTTTTTACGGAACCGATTATCACTCGCATCTCGGCACAAAAAGGGCGGGGCTGTCATTTTATAATTCAAAGGATGGTTTTCAAAGGGCTATTCACAGTTTGGAAGATGGCTATTTTCGCACAAAATTTGAAGATGATCTGGTGAATTTCAGCGGGAATGCAGGGATTGGGGTAATCAGCGATACCGAAGCACAACCGCTGGTTACCAGTTCCCATTTGGGGAAATTTGCCATTTCAACAGTAAGCAAAATTATAAATGCGGATGAACTGGAAAATGGATTTTTAAAAAGACACCGCACATTTTCAGAAACCAGTCAGGGCAGTGTAAATCCCACCGAGCTGACTGCCATGCTCATTGCCGATGGCGATGATTTTGTTTCGGGAATTGAAAATGTTTTCCAAAGCGTAAAAGGTTCTTGTTCCATCCTGATTCTTACTGAGAATATGATAATTGCCGCCCGCGATATACTTGGGCGCACACCGGTAATTATTGGGAAAAACGGCGACGGATATGCCATAGCTTCAGAATCGTGCGCATTTCCCAATCTTGGTTACGAAATTGACAAATTTTTGGGACCGGGTGAAATTGTAAGGATTACGGCAGATGGTTACGAGCAAATTCGAAAACCCAACGAGGAAATGCAGATTTGTTCGTTTCTGTGGGTTTATTACGGGTATCCGCCCTCCTATTACGAAGGTATTAATGTGGATGAGGTACGATACCGCTGCGGAGCTGCCCTGGCAAGAAAAGATGAAGTGGAAGCTGATTTCGTGGCCGGAATTCCCGACTCGGGTTTGGGGCATGCCATTGGTTATGCCAACGAACGAAAAATTCCATATATGCGGCCGTATGCCAAATACACGCCAACCTGGCCGCGCAGTTTTATGCCGCAAAATCAACTCACCCGCGAACTGGTGGCCAAAATGAAACTCATACCCAATCCGGCAATTATAAAGGGCAAACGGGGAATTTTTCTCGACGATTCCATTGTACGCGGCACCCAGTTAAAAGACAATACGCGCGATTTGCACAACGAGGGAATAAAAGAAGTGCACATGCGCATTGCCTGTCCGCCGCTTACTTACCCATGTGAATTTCTGAATTTTTCCCGTTCGAGAAAATCAATGGAACTGGCTACCCGGAAAGCCATAAGCCAGTTGGAAGGAAAAGGGGAGGTGGACATGAAAAAATATTCCGATCCGAATACCGAAGAGTACAAAGCCATGGTGGAACGAATTCGCAAAAATCTGGGTTTAACAACACTGCAGTTTCAGGAACTGCCCGATTTGGTGGAAGCCATTGGGTTGCCCAAAGAAAAACTGTGCACCCACTGCTGGGATGGAAGCAGTTATTTCAGAAATTCAAAATAATTCTCCGGCGTAATAACCTGAAAGTCAGCATTAGGGTAGGCTTTTTGAAAAGTTTTGGGCATAGATGACTTTCGGGTTATGTTCCATTTAAATTCAAATGCCGAGATTTTTTCGTCGTATTCTTCAATGTAATCAATTTCCTGTTGTCTGGTGGTTCGCCAAAAATATGTGTTGCAATAAAGCCTATCGTATTCAATCTTTTTTCTTCTTTCCGATATCAGATAATTTTCCCACAAAGAACCGGTGTCTTCCCGTAAAGAAAGAGGAGAGAATCTGTTAATCAGTGCATTTCGCAGGCCTGTGTCAATAAAATAGATTTTTTGCGAAAATTTCAGTTCATTTCTTAGGTTTTTAGAATAGGAGCCTAACCTGAAAATAATGTATGCTTCCTCCAGTAAATAGATGTATTTATCTACTGTTTCCTTGTCAATTCCAACAATTTGCGACAATTCCCTGTTGGAAACCTGGTTGCCAATCTGAAAAGCAAGAGCTTTGGTTAGTTTATCGAGTGCATCAGGTTTTCTGACATCTTTTAAAGCGAAAATATCTTTATAAAGGAAGTCTGAAATGAGTTCATTCAAAACTTCTTTTTCGTTACCGGGGTAATTAATTACTTCAGGATAGGAACCGAAAAGGATGCGTGTTTCAAGGGTTCGGTTAAGTTCCGGAATGTTGCTTGAATACAATAATTCTCTGAATGAGAGGGGAAAAAGCTTGAACGTCCATTTTCTGCCTGTCAGGGATTCTTTGATTTTGTCTGTCAGTTCAAATGAACTTGAACCTGTGGCGAGTAATTGAATCTCTTCACAATTGTCATGAATAACTTTTAGCGTTATTCCAGTATTTTCAAGCCGCTGGGCTTCGTCGATAAAAATTATTGAACCATTTGGAAACATTGCTTTCGCCCTGGTCCCGTTCATTTGATTCAACAGGGTCCGATCTTCAGGATTATCGCCGTTTAGCCAGGTTATCTCTTTTTGCAACGATTTGGCTATCTGTTTCAGTAAAGTTGTTTTTCCCACCTGGCGTGCACCCACAAGTAGAATACTTTTTCCTGAAAACAGTTTGGAAATAATTGTGTTTTCCAGTTCTCTTTTTAGCATTTTTGTCGATTATATTCGCCAAATATACGTATTTTTGTCGATTATATTCGCCAAAATTACAATTTATTCTTGGGATTTGAATCCGGAAATTTTAACGAACAAAAAATACCGGGATGAATACAAAAAAGATCTGCTATTTTTACGCGTAAATTATTTAATAAGAATGCTTGAAATCTGTGCGCTTGCCTCGGGTAGCAACGGAAATTGTTACTATGTTGGAAATGAAAAAGATGCGGTTTTAATCGATGTCGGAATATCCTGTCGGCAGATACTGAAACGGATGGCTGAAAAGGAACTCCATCCGCAGAAAATAAAGGCCGTTTTCATTTCACACGAGCACAGCGACCACATTCGCGGAGCACGTGTTTTTGAAAAAAAGCTGAAAGTTCCGGTTTACCTTACAGCAAAAACATATTTGGCCACCTACAAAAATATGCAACCAGCCTGGCCCCGGTTTTTTGAACCGGGAACCTCTGTTGCTGTTGGCGAATTTCAAGTTCACTCTTTTCTAAAAAACCACGATGCTTCGGAACCCTGTTCTTTTCGGGTGGAATATGCGAGGAAAAATGTGGGTGTTTTTACCGACATTGGTGAACCGTGTGAAAATGTAGTTTCCAACCTCGGATTATGCGATGCGGTGTTTTTGGAATCGAATTACGATGAAGAAATGTTGCGAACCGGTTCGTATCCGTATTACCTGAAACAGCGGGTAGCTTCTGACCACGGACATTTATCGAATGCGCAGGCCCTGAAACTGTTGGAGAAAAATGCCGGCGCTCATTTAAAATGTGTTTTTTTAAGCCATATTTCGGCAGAAAACAACACCCCTGAACTGGCGCTTTCAACACATCAACCAATGACTGCAGGGTTTGAAGTAAGGCTGACTTCACGGTATCGCCCGGCAGATGTATTTGTGCTTTAAAAAACTTTAATCCCTACTGGCCAGTTTCGACAACAGCCTCAAAATTTCCAGGTACAACCATACCAACGTTACCATCAAACCGAAAGCGCCATACCATTCCATGTATTTGGGTGCGCCCTGTTCTGCAGCCCGTTCAATGAAGTTGAAGTCGAGAACCAGGTTCAGCGCAGCCACGGCAACCACTACCAGGCTGATACCGATGCTCAGATTGCTGTTTCCGTGAAGGAAACCCAGTTGGGTGCCAAACATTCCTGCAACGAAACTGATTAAATAAACAACTGCAATTCCGGCAGTAGCGGCAAAAACGCCCATCATAAATTTTTTGGTCACTTTTATGATTCCCGAGCGGTAAAAGAAAAGCATGGCTGCAAATACCGCCAGTGTCAGTGCAACGGCGCGCATCACAATGCCGCTGTACGATGCTTCAAGAATGGCAGATAACCCGCCTAACAGCATTCCTTCCAAAACCGCATAGATGGGTGTTGAAATGCCTGCACTTTTTGGCCGGAAAACGGTGACAATAGCGGTAATAAATCCACCGATTCCGCCAATGGCCATCCAGGGCATCACTGCCGACATGCCGGCTTCGGGTGAATATGCATTAAAAAATTTGTTCCATGTAAACAATGCAGCAGCAATAACCAGCAACAGCGACAACGCTGTTTTATTTACAGTGCCGTTAATGGTCATCACCTCCGAAGAAGTAGCCGTATATTCTTTTTGAAAAACCTTTTCGCTTAAAGCGGGGTTCGAACTTTTTGTCAAATTCATCATGGCTGTAAAAAATTAAATTTAAAATTTTCAGGCAAAACTATAACAAAAAATCTGCCACGTCGGTTTGCCTGACAGAATTTCGGGTTTTGTTCTGTTTAAGAAATATCCACCAGACTTTAATATGAAGTGCATTTAAAATTGATGGTGAAATCGATTAATACCAGCCCAGTTCAAATTCGGATATTTTTGTTGACAAAAAGCACACAATGTATTATATTTGCAACATGCATGTTTTTAACTGGAATAAAGAAAAAAATGAATGGCTCAGGAAAAACCGGAATATTGGTTTTGAAGATATTGTATTCTTGATTAGTGAAGGGCGTTTGATTGAAATTATAAATAATCCTGGTAAAAAATACCAGAATCAGTTCATGTTTGTTGTTAATTTTGAGCATTATATTTATCTGGTTCCCTTTGTAATGAATGAGAATGAGGTATTTTTGAAAACGATTATTCCCAGCAGAAAAGCTACAAAAAAGTATATTGGAGGAAGAAACAATGAAAACAAATAAAAATTTGGATTTAAATAACGAAGAAAAGGAGTTGCTGGACTCATTCAATAAAGGAGAATGGGAAAAAATTTCAGACCACGAAAATGAACTGAAAAAATTCAGGGAACTTGCCAGCGATTCGTTAAAAAAAGACAAACGAATCAATATCAGGATTACTAACAGGGATTTAACTGAGATAAAAAGAAAGGCAGTTCACGAAGGCATCCCATACCAAACTTTGGTTTCCAGTATTTTGCATAAATATATCAATGGCAGGTTTTTTGAAAAACCGGAGCCATCGACATAATTCCGGAATTATTTCAACTGGTCTTTTAAAAAGTTTGTCATTCTGGTGTACAAATGCATGGTGGTGTTTCCGCCGCGAATGCCGTGGTTGCGGTTGGTGTAAATGGCCATATCGAACTGCACGCCGGCCTGCACCAGTTTTTCGGTAAACTCGTAGGTATTTTGGGCATGTACATTGTCGTCGGCCGAGCCGTGCACAATCAGCAGCCTGCCTTTAATATCTCCGGCATGGGTCAGTGGCGAGTTGTCGTCGTATCCGTCCGGATTTTCACGCGGGGTGCGCATAAACCTTTCGGTGTAAATGGTGTCGTAAAACCGCCAGTTGGTAACCGGCGCTACAGAAATCCCGGCTTTAAACAGTTCGCCTCCCTTTTCCATAGCCAGCAGCGTCATAAAACCGCCGTAACTCCAGCCGAAAATGGCTATGTTTTCTGCATCCACATAAGGTAACGAACCGAGGTGTTTTGCCGTTTCTACCATGTCGTCAGATTCGTATTTGCCCAGGTTCAGGTACGTTACTTTGCGGAAATCCTCTCCACGGGCAGCCGTGCCGCGCGGGTCAACCGAAACCACCAGAAAACCTTCCTGTGCCAGGTAATCGTTCCAGGAAACTCCCCGCCACGAATCTGCCACACTTTGCGAATTGGGCCCGCTGTACTGGGTTATCAGCACCGGGTACTTTTTGGCCTGATCGAACCCCACCGGTTTAATCATATAACCGTTCAGTTCAACGCCTTCCGAAGTGGTGAAGGTAAAAAACTCTTTTTTGGGGAGATTGAACTGCTGCATTTTGTTTTTCAGCACGGTATTGTCCTGAAGGGTGCGAATAAGCCGGTTTCTGCGGTCGTACAATGTAATCAGCGAGGGCGTTTGGCTGCTGCTGTAGGTATTCACATAGTAGTTAAAGTTTTTGCTGAAGTCGGCATGGTTTGTTCCGGCCAACGTTGAAATTTTCCCCTGCTTTTTTCCGTCTTCGCTGGTAAAATAGACTTCGCGGCGCAGCGGTGATTCAGCAGCGGCCTGGTAGTAGAATACTTTTTGCGAGGCGTCAAATCCGTAAAAACGGGTAACGTCGAATTCGCCTTTGGTCAATTGTCCCTGCTCAAACCCCAGTCGATCGTACAAATAGAGGTGCGACCAGCCATTGCGTTCGCTTTTTACAATAAAACGGCCGTCGTCGAGGTATGTGAATGCATCCAGGAAATCTTCGGCAATGTAGCGTTCATTTTTTTCGGTAAAAATGGGCCGGGTTTCGCCGGTAAACGGGTTGGCATATAAAATATCGAGCTGGTTTTGCCTGCGGTTCATGCGCATCACCACCAGGTCTTTGGAATCGGGTGTCCAGTTTAGCCGCGGGATGTAAATGTCGGTGTTGTCGCCAATCTGCACGTCGATAATTAACCGGGAATGCAATTCATAACTTTTTACCGAAACTGTTGAGTTTTTTTCACCCGCTTTGGGATACTTAAAAGTTTCCTGGCCGGGGTAAAGTTTGTTTTCTTCGATGGTGGGATTGTTGCCGGCATACATGGTCATGCTGAACTCAGGAACTTCGGTCTCGTCGAACCGGATGAATGCCAGGAATTTACTGTCGGGCGACCACCAGAAGGCTTTGTTGAATCCGAATTCTTCCTCGTAAACCCAGTCGGGTGCGCCATTTATGATTTCATTTTCTTTGCCGTCCCAGGTAATCTGACTTTCGCTGCCAAATTTCAGGTTTTTAATGAAAAGGTTGTTGTCGCGCATAAACGCCACGCGGTCGCCGTCAGGCGAAAAAGTGGCCAGTTGCTGAGCCCCTTTTTCTGAAAGGGCCGAAAGGTCTTCAGTTACTGAATTCCAGATGCAGTATTGTGCAGTAAAAGAGTGCCGGTAAATTTGTTTTACATCGGTAGTCAGCAATATTTTGGTTTCGTCATCGCTGAATGTATAATCCGAAAAGGAAGAGATGGGCACCCGGTCGATTTTTTCCAGGTCGAACAACACTTCCACCACCTCACCGGTTCGGTAACTGTTTTTTACGATTTTGGTCTGGCCTTCCTGTGTGGTGTAATGCTCTCCGTCGTTCATGGAGCGCAATCCTCTCACCGTTTCAGACCTGAATGTGTTGTTTTTGAAAAGGTCTTCCAGTGTGATTTGCTGGCCGGTTTGTGCCTGCACGGCAAATAGTAAAATCGCTGCCAGTAGTGTTAATCCTGTTTTCTTCATAATTATCGAATTGAACTTTTAATAGCTGTAAAATTTAATAACAAGGTATTCAGTGCTGTTATTGCGTGGAAATCGAAAAATCCCCCACTATACCTCCCTTTCCAAAGGAACCCCTTCGGGGTTTTTTGCAAAGGGGGATTCGACCTGAACAACTGTTTCGAGGTTTTCAAATCCTCACTCAAAAGTCCAAAAATAGTCAGAATAAAATTTTTACGGAAATGAAACCGGATTAAACCAATACCTCCACTTTTACCAATTCGCCTTCCAGCGAAAAATCGGATGCAGAGGTGATTTTTACATCCGCAAATTGCCCGGTTAAATCCTCGTTTTCGGCAGGGAAGCGGACAATGAGTTTTCCTTCGGTTAAAGCGGAAAGGAATCCTTCTTTTCGGTCTTCGCCCCGAACCAGCACACGCACCGTTTTACCCAGCAGGTTGTGGTTGAAAATCCGGTTGTGTTTTCGCAATTCTTCGGTGAGTTCATGCAGACGGCGTTTCTTTTCTTCCAGGGGCACGTCGTCGTCCCAGCGGTGGCTGGTAGCTCCGGGGCGCGGTGAATACATCGCCGTATATGCCATGTTAAATTTGAATTCCTCCAAGGCTTTACGGGTATTTTCAAACTGTTCTTCGGTTTCGCCTGTAAATCCCACAATAATATCGGTAAACAATGTGGCTTCAGGCAATATCCGGCGGATGGAATGTACAATCTGCCGGTATTTTTCCATGTTGTGCTTGCGGTTCATGCAAATGAGTACCTTGTCGTCGCCGCTTTGCATGGGCAGATGAATTTGTTTGGCCAGCACCGGGTATTGTGCAATAACTTCAATAACATCGTCGGTCATGTCGCGGGGGTGGGGTGAGGTAAAATAGACCCAGAATTCCTTGTTCATGCGGTTGCCCAGTTTTCCAACTTCCCGCAACAATTCAGAAAAAGTGATTTCTTCGCCTTTTTTGTCAAGACCATAAGAGTTTACATTCTGTCCCAACAGCGTAATGGATTTATACCCTTGTGAAACCAGCATCGCCACTTCGGCCAGTATATCTTTCGAGGGGCGGCTCACCTCGCGGCCACGGGTAAACGGCACGGCACAAAAGCTGCAAAATTTATCGCAGCCGTTCTGAATGGGAATATACGCTTCAAAATTCGACTGGTACGAAGGTTTCACATTCCAGAACTCTTCGATGTTTTCGTTGTGCGGGTCGATTCCCGTTTTCAGGTGGACAGGCGTAGTGATGCCATACCTGCTAATCATTTCCGGCAGTTTCGGCAAATCTTTCATCTGAAACGTGATGTCGAAAAGTTTAAGGAATTTTTCGTGGTCGTTGGGCAGAATACACCCCGAAATAAAGGTAATCAGGTTTTTATGGTTTTTCCACTTGTTCCATTTGTGGATGCGTGAATAGACTTTATCGATGGCTTTTTGTCGCACCGAGCAGGCCAGAATGCCAATAAGACCGGCTTCTTCCTCGTTGTCGGTCCACGTGTAACCGCCCTTGTCGAGCACTGAAATCACCCGCTCGCTGTCGGAGAGATTCATTTGGCATCCCAATGTGATTAAATGGTATTTCATTTTGCTAAAAATAAACTTCAGTATAAATATTTTGCACCGGAATTCCTTTGCCGGTAATAATATCGAAAGCTTCGTGAATCATTTCACTGTTGCCGCACAAAAAACACTGGGTATCGGTATCCAATTTTTGTGTGAATAAATAATCGGTTACCCGGCCGTTAAAATCGCCGTTGTTGTCACCCGTTGTGCAAAGGGTAACTTTTTCTTTTTTAAAATGGCCGTGTTCGTAGGCTTCCTCGCCGAAACGTACTCCGTGAATCAATTTGTAATCGAGTTCAGGATATGTTTTTACGAAACTGTGAAACGGGCTGATTCCGGTTCCGGTGGCCACAAACAGAAATTTTTGTGTTGGAAACATGGTGGGCTGAAAACGGAAAAAACCAAACGGCCCGTCCACTTCCAGATCGTCGCCGGGTTGCATTTTTTTTAGCAACGGAGTGATTTTTCCATCGGTTACTTCGCGAACAAGCACTTCCAGAAAATCGTCCTGTTCGCCGCTGTAAACCGTGTATTCCCGCTGGTCAATGGTGCCCGGACGGCGTAAAATCACAAACTGTCCGGTTTGAAAAGGCAACCCGTTTCGTTCCAGTTGCAGTACGAACGTGGATTCCGTGAGTCGCTTCACTGTTGTTATCGCATGTTTTTTCAATTTTTCTGTTTTCTTAAATCAGTGGACAAAAATACAAAAATATCTTTTATGTAATTTGGAAAGATGAAAGGCATTGTATAATGAATAATCTCAACATTTTATATCCTTGAAGTTAAAATTCCGGAATAAAGAAATATTACTGCGATGAAACAATTAACTTACAAGCTGCATTTAATCCCGGAACCGGAAGGCGGATATACCGTTACTATTTCTGCACTTCCTGATTGCATTACCTTGGGTGAAAATATTGACCATGCTATTAAAATGGCTAAAGAAGCTATTGAAATTTATATGGAAAGCATGGTTGCGAACAATGAGGAAGTGGCTGATGAATCAAAAATACTTGAATATACGCTAACCCTCAATACAGCGGTATGAGCATTACGCCATCATTAACACCAAAAAAGCTGGTGAAACTGCATGCAAAAAAAGGATTTGTTATGGACCGCGTCAAGGGAAGTAATCCGGTTTGGTTAAATAACAACGAAAACAAAAGGGTTGTTGTTCCAATGCATAAAAAAGATTTACCAGCAGGAACTTTATAAGCAATCTTAAAGCAGGCTGGAATTGACAAGAAGGAAATCAGATAATCCGAATATTTTCAATAAAACACAAAAGGGAATCTGCAAGATTCCCTTTTGTGTTGCTAAATATTTGATTCCCTCAAATCTTTGTACTAATATCTCATTAACCTGTACCTCTTTTACAGCGACTCCCCAAAATCTGCCTTGAATTTGGCCATGAGTTTTTCGGGCCAGTCGGTTTTGGCTTTCAGGCGGCCCATGAAGAAACGCAGCAACGGCGGTTCTTCCACCCATTCCAGTCCGCCCACCAGTTCACGGTTGTCGTAAAGCCATTTCACACGGTCAACCACAAACATAGTTTGCGAAAGGGTAAACACGCGGCGCGGGAAAGCCAGGCGCAACAACTCCACGTCGGCCAGAATGTCGTCACCGTTTTCGTCGCGCACACTGGAAATTGTTCCGCGCTCCATTCCTCGAATTCCTGAAATAATAAACAGTGCCGAAGCCAAAGCTCCTGCCGGGTAATCCTGCTGCGGAACGTGTGGCAAAAAGCCTTTGGCATCTATATGACAGCCAAGCGCTCCCGGTGGAGTAATGACCGGAATTCCGGCATCATCGAGTTGATTTACAGCATAAGCAATAAAAGAAGGTGACTGGCTGATTACGGTTTCATCGCAGGTTTCCATAATGCCTACAGCCATGGCTTCAATTTCGCGCACCGACATACCACCGTAGGTAAGGAATCCTTCGTAAAGCACGAGCAAATCGCGCATTTTCAGGTAAAGGTCTTTGCTGTTGGTAACAATGCCGCCACCACGGGTTGAACTTACCTTACGGCTCGAAAAATAAATCAGGTCGGCATAGCCGCACATTTCAAGAAGAATTTCCTGGATGTCGCTATTTTTAAATTCTTCCTCCCGTTGTTTGATAAACCAGGCATTTTCGCCAATCAAACTGGCGTCGAGCACCATCATGGTTCCGTTTTCTTCGCAAATCTTTTTTACATCGCGCATGTTTTGCATGGAGAACGGCTGTCCGCCAATCAGATTGGTCGATGCTTCCATGCGCACAAAAGCCACTTTTTCCTTTCCGTATTCTTTATAAACAGCCCTCAGTTTTTCAATATCGATATTTCCTTTAAACGGTTTGTTGCTTTTTATCTCCAGGGCATCGTCGGCATAAATTTCCAATACCTTGCCACCATTCAGTTCCATGTGTTCCTTGGTGGTTGTAAAGTGGTAATTCATGGGAATAACATCCCCTTTTTTGATGAAAACCTGTGAAACAATATTTTCGGCTGCGCGACCCTGATGAACCGGCAAAACATAATGTTTCCCGAAAACATCACGCAGGGCCTTTTCCATGCGGTAAAAACTTTGCGAGCCGGCATAAGCGTCGTCGGCCTGAAGCATAGACGAAACCTGGTTATCGCTCATGGCATTGGTGCCCGAGTCGGTGAGCATATCCAGGAAAATGTCTTTCGTATTCAGCAGAAAGGTGTTGAATCCTGCTTCTTCCATGGCCGCTTTGCGTTCTTCAATCGGTTTAAGGAAAAGTTTTTGTACAATTCTCACCTTGTGCAGTTCCACCGGAATCTGTTCGCCACTGTAAAATTTGATGGCATTGTTTTGATCTGTCATTTTTATATAATTTGAAATTTCAATTTGTAAAAATTCCAAAAATAATTTCTTCAAACTGAAATCTGCTATAAATTAGAAGTTTGTTTTCGGTTTAATAGAAATTTATAATTAGTCAAAATAGCAGCAACCCAATCCGGGTTTTCAGCAATATATAAGTTCCAAAATTTTCTCCAGCCACCGGGCATCCACCTCGTTGAATGCGGCTTTTTCCTTGCTGTCTATATCCAGCACACCAATGATTTCCCCGTCACGGTTTTTCAGCGGCACCACAATTTCGGAATTGGAGCGCGAATCGCAGGCAATGTGCCCGGGAAACTTGTGCACATCTTCCACAACAACCGTTTCCTTTTTGTTGAATGCAGCCCAGCAAACGCCTTTGTTTTTTTCCAGAATCTGGCATGCCACCGGTCCCTGGTACATATTCACGGTCAATTCCCCGTTTTCGATCAGATAAAAACCGGTCCAGAAAAAGGGTTCCATTTTATGGTGCAAAACGGCAATAATGGTTGCCATTCGCGCAGTGGGGCTGTTGCTTTTTTTTACCAATTCGCTTAACTGATTATATATCCTGGAATAGCGTCCTTCTTTTTTGTTTTTATCCATTACGAAGATTTTAAGTTTTTCAAAGGATTATTTCTTTCCTTTAATTCAAAAGCACAATTTGTAACGTTTTGTCAACTTCATAAACAAAATCATCGCCGAGTTTTTCTTTTTGAAGGTCATACCATTCTTTACTTATTTGTAAGTCAATCTCAGCAAATGGGTTAATTATCAATCTGTAACCTATCATTTGCCCAGAAGGTTGGATTTTACTTCTTCCCAACTTTTCCCTTCTTCCGGATTTTCTTTTGCATATCTGTAACGTGCTTCCAATTCTTCAGCCAAATTCTCAGGCAATTCAGATTCATCCTCGTAAACCTGAAGAAAAGAATAATCCTGAGCCAATTCCTTGAGCATATTTACGATACTTTTTGCTTTTTTACCTTTCGAATCGATTTTGATGGTATAGCTCATAATATTCTGGTTAGAATTTTTTCTATACAAATATAGTTAAAATCACTAAAGCTGTTTCTCATGTCAATTCCCCAAATTAAGTTTTAGCATCCTCACGATTATTCCTTATTTTTGCGCCTGAATTAAAAAAGGAACAATGGCACAAAAACCGTCAATACCAAAAGGAACCCGCGATTTTTCACCGTCCGAAGTGGTGAAAAGGAATTACATTTTCGATACCATCAAAGAAGTTTTCAGGCTGTATGGCTTTCAGCCCATTGAAACGCCGGCCATGGAAAACCTTTCCACACTGATGGGAAAATACGGGGAGGAGGGTGACAAGCTGTTGTTTAAAATTCTCAACTCGGGCGATTTTATTTCAAAGGTGTCCGATGAATTGTTACAGGAAAAAGACTCCAACATACTCACGTCAAAACTTTCGGAAAAAGGCCTGCGTTATGACCTCACCGTGCCGTTTGCCCGGTTTGTGGTGCAGTACCGCAATGATATTGTGTTTCCGTTCCGGCGCTACCAGATTCAGCCGGTGTGGCGCGCCGATCGTCCGCAGAAAGGGCGTTACCGCGAGTTTTTCCAGTGCGATGTGGATGTGATTGGAAGCAACAGCATGCTGAATGAAGCAGAACTTATTCAGATTGTTGACGATGTTTTCACCCGGCTGAAAATCAATACGGTGGTGAAACTGAACAACCGAAAAATTCTGGCCGGAATCGCCGAAATTATCGGCGAAAACCAACGCCTGACCGACATCACTGTGGGCATCGACAAACTGGAAAAAATTGGCCTGGAAAAAGTGAACCAGGAACTGGCCGAAAAAGGTGTTTCAACCGAAGCCATTGAAAAATTACAGCCCATTTTGGCGTTGAAAGGCGACACTTCAGAAAAAATAAATCAGTTGGAATCCATTCTGGTGAATTCAGAAATTGGAATGAAAGGGGTAAATGAGCTCCAAACACTTTTCGGATATCTGGAACGGATGGAGCTGAAAACCGAAGTGGAACTGGACCTTACCCTGGCTCGCGGACTTAATTACTACACCGGCGCCATCATCGAAGTGAAAACCACAGACACGGAAATGGGCAGTATTTGCGGCGGTGGTCGCTACGACGACCTGACCGGAATTTTTGGTCTGCCCGACGTTTCGGGAGTTGGCGTTTCGTTTGGTGCCGAACGTATTTACGATGTGCTTGAACACCTTAACCTTTTTCCGCAGGAATCACCCGAAATTACACGTTTGCTGTTTGTGAATTTTGGTGAAAATGAGGAAGCTTATTGTTTGCCGGTGCTGGCAAAACTCAGGAAAGCAGGCATCAATTCCGAAATTTATCCCGAAAGTGCCAAAATGAAAAAACAGATGAACTACGCCAACAAAAAGGAAATTCCCTTTGTGGTTCTGGCCGGCGAGTCGGAAATAGCTGAGCAGAAATTCACCCTGAAAAATATGGAAACAGGCGAACAATACCTGGTAACTGCCGAAGAACTGATAAAAATCGTTTTACAGTCCTGAATCTTCTCCGAAATTGCGCAAAATTGAGCACAATGAAGAATCAGACCTTCGAAATATCTCCCGCAAATCTCACTTTCGATGAGATTCAGCATATTCTTGAAAATGATATCAAACTGGAACTTTCAGCAGAGTCGGTGCAACTCATTCAAAAAAGCAAAGCATACCTCGACCGGAAACTGGAAGAGGCAGACAAACCGCTGTATGGCATCAATACCGGGTTTGGTGCGTTATGCGACATTGAAATTTCCAACGCCGAACTGAGCAAATTACAGGAAAATCTGATTCTTTCCCATGCCTGTAACATTGGTCCCGAGGTACCCGGCGACGTGGTTAAACTGATGCTTTTTCTGAAAGCACACGCGCTGGCCAAAGGGAATTCTGCCGTGCAACTAATTACCGTTCAGCGAATTATCGACTTGTTCAATCACAATATTCTACCGGTGGTTTGTGAGCAGGGTTCGCTTGGCGCCAGTGGCGATTTGGCGCCGTTGGCTATGCTGTTTCTCCCTTTACTAGGCTTGGGTGAAGTGAATTATGAAGGGCAAAAAGTGGAAGCCAAAACCGTTCTGGAAAAATTTGGATGGAAACCGGTAAAACTCGAGGCTAAAGAAGGACTGGCACTGCTGAACGGTACGCAGTTTATGGCTGCTCACGGAGTGTATTCCTTGCTGAAAACCTTCCGGATTGCCGACCAGGCTGACATCATCGGTGCACTTTCGCTCGATGCGTTCGACGGGCTCATCGAGCCGTTTATGGAAAACATCCAGCGCATTCGCCCGCACAAAGGACAGACACAAACGGCGACCAACTTCCGAAAAATCCTGGAAGACAGCGAAATGCAGGCCAAACCGAAAAAACATATTCAGGATCCCTATTCTTTTCGCTGCATTCCGCAGGTTCATGGCGCCGTGCGTGATTCCGTGAATTATGTGGCGGGAGTTTTCGAAACCGAAATCAATTCGGTAACTGACAACCCGACGGTTTTTCCGGAGGACGACCTGATAATTTCAGGTGGAAATTTTCACGGGGAACCGCTGGCGCTGGCGCTCGATTTTCTGGCCATGGCGCTGAGCGAACTGGGCAGTATTTCGGAGCGCCGCACTTACCGTCTGATTGCCGGCGAGCGCGGCCTTCCCGAGTTTTTGGTGGCCAATCCGGGACTGAATTCCGGGTTTATGATTCCGCAGTATGCCGCAGCTTCCATTGTGAGCCAGAATAAGCAGTTGTGTACACCTGCTTCGGTAGATTCCATTCCATCGTCAAACGAGCAGGAAGACCACGTGAGCATGGGCGCCAATGCTGCCACCAAAGCGCTGAAAGTGGTTTTGAACACGGAAAAAATTCTGGCCATCGAGCTATACAATGCCGCGCAAGCCATGGATTTCAGGCGGCCGGTAAAAACATCTGCGTTTTTGGAAAAATTTCTGAAAGCATACCGCAGGAAAGTGGAATTTGTGCAGCAGGATGTTTTAATGTATAAAGGCATTAATAAAACCGTGGAATTTTTAAATTCAACAGACTTTAAAAGGATCTAAAAGGAAAATTTCAAAATATTTCTTAGCATTGCAACTTATTAAAAGGAACGTTGTTTTTTTTGTTTTAAAAAGGAAAATGAGGAGGTTATTCACAGGAGCATTTTTTTTATTTTACACCTTTTCCCATATTCAGGCACAGTATGTAAATACTGATTCCCTTTTATTTGTGCCGGGATTTGAACAGCCAATAACCATTCTGGCTTATGATTCGTTGCGGTATCCCTCTCCCGAATCGGATATTTTACCTGAATATTTTTTTACGGGGCAGCACATTCCATCGGGCCGGATTCTATCTGAATTTTTCCTTCCTTCCAACGGAAAAGTTATCAGCCGGTTTGGACCACGAAACGGCAGAATGCACACAGGCACTGATATTAAAATGAATAAGGGCGATACCATTTATGCGGTATTTTACGGAACGGTTTCGCGTGCAAGGTATTATTACGGATACGGAAATATGGTCGTTTTAGACCATGGGAACAGCTTGGAGACCAGTTATGCGCATCTTTCTGAATTTTTGGTAAAACCGGGCGAAACAGTTTTTAAGGGCCAGCCGGTTGGCCTGGCCGGAAGTACAGGACGGGCTACTACCAACCATTTGCATTTTGAAATCAGGGAAGGAAACAAACCTTTTGACCCGGAACTGGTTTTCGATTTTGAAAATGCTTTGGTACGCGAAGAAGTAAGGGAAACTTATAATCTCACCGAACTTCACAAAGAAATGAATACTACCGGGTATTCGAACAATGAACCTATACAGCAAAGTTACATTGTCAGGTCAGGAGATTCTTTATGGAAAATTTCCCGGCGGTTTCGGACATCTGTAAATACATTGTGTATGCTGAATGGGTTGAGTGAAAATTCAGTTCTTCAGGTAGGTACGGTGCTGAAGATTTACTAACTAACAGGTTGTTTTCAATTTCGAGTTCAGAATAAAAATACAGCAGGTATTATTTTTCAATTTTTTTTAAAACCAAACTTCCAACTTTTGTTTCATGAGGCATTCCTGCGGGAAACCGCGAAAACGGGATAAATTGGTCAAGTGCATTTTTATGGGGATACTCCAATACATTTTTTTGAAAATTCCCGTTTTTGGCCGTTTGTATAAGCCCTACAACGCTAACCGGAATGCCCAAAGCTAAAAAGCCTCCTCCATATTCAGAGAGGTAAAATATCAACCCCAAAAAGTTCGGAATAAGATGAAGACCGGTCAGTCCCAGGTATGTCCCGGCCTGATTCTGGTGTGTGTATAAACTTGCTGAGAGAATGGAATTATTTGCAATTGTTTTTACCTGGCCATCGGTTACAAGTAAAAAGGCCGAATCAAGTTCCATGGCAAGGAGTTCTCCTGCAAAGAAGAAATTTTCGTTTGAAAATTCAGATTGGGCAACAGAAACTTCCATCCAGCAGCCAAACGGATTACTTCGTACTTCCTTTGGTTTGAAATTGTAGGCTTCAGGTATGTTTGCTGTTTTGCATCCAGCCACAAGCATACAAGCGAAAAAAATCAATATCCGGTTAATTTTGAACATAGCGGCTTCCCCAAAATTTATCTTCCATTTCAGCTTCTGCATCTTTAAAAGGTTTGGCAGCTTTTCGCATAAACCATCCTGGAAATGCAAACATCAGCCGGGCTTTTTTCAAATCCTGTTCAGCCAGCCATTCATCGCGCATCCATTCGAGGTAATAGCCTTTTGAATCGAGAAAAAACTCGTACCTGGCCGAATCGGGCAGCGAATATTGAAGCAGATAACTGTCTCCCGGATAAGTAACCAGGTATTCAGCAGTGTCTGTCAGAAGTTTTAATGCTTCTTCATCCCTGGTTTCATCTTTTAAAATGAATTCAGGCTGAATGACAAAGGGAGTTTCATTTGAAACTATTTCACCCATGGCCAGGTAATCGATTCGCCAGAGGCCCTGCGTCATTTTAAGTTTGAATTCCGTATTTTTCGGTATCTCTTCCGGTAATTTTACCAAATGCAAATCTGAAGCGATGGGTCCCATTTCGTCAACTTCTCCAACCTTATCCCATTTTCCTGTCTTGTTTTTCATGTAAATTTCAATCACCCCCAACTTGTCCCAGAGTTTTTGCACCCGGTTTTTCATAAAATGATTTCCGTTTTCAATTTCGGCAGCAAAATATCCGGCATAATTTCCAGAATAGGCAAGTCCCTGGTAAAAAAGGTAGGTTGTGAGCAGCGTTTGTCTCGAAGCGATGACCAGCCCCGGATTTTTATGGTCTGCATTATTAAACGAAAAAAACAGTTCTTCTTTTTTAGCCAGATTTTTCGAATCGGTTAAACTGAATTGCTCCGCTTTGTCCAAGTATTTTACCTTTTCAACACATGAGCCATTAAGCGATTCACATTTTTGAGGTGAAATCATTCGGTTAAGCGAATAAAAGTTACCACTGCCGGTTGCAAATACGCGTTGTCCTTCTTTTTTGGGGAAAGCCAGTATGTTGGCATACCTGATTACATGTGTTTCCAACGCTTCATTAGTAAGTTTTAACTGCAGTCGGGCTGTTTCATTTTTTGTGTGATACAGCATATCCACATCCCTTTTTTCAAAAACAGGTAAAATACTCGATGAAAATCCTTCGGCCACCAGTTGCCACTGTCCGTCATTCATGGTATAAAATGTTGGGCAGGAGCCAAAACAGGCTTTTGGATTTGTAAGGCAATAGATTGTCATTAGGGCAAGTGGGGCACCAACGATTGTAATCGCGGCAAGGTTGGCGGAATGATGCTTTAAACGATTTACTTCTACCAGGGTAATATCCTCATAACATATTTCGTACTTGTAATTGATTGTATTTTGAAGTTCTATCGCACGAAAAGATGTCACATCTCTTTTGGTATTGTATTGACTGCCGGTTCCGTAAATTACTTTAGCTGAGTCGTCAGCTATCCAGGAATCCAAAACATACAAACTACCGTCCTGCATGTGTACTTTCAGAAATTTTTCTTTTGCGCTAAAGTCGTATTCGTCGGGAGATTTAAGCTCACGAACCATTTGAGAAGGCATACAACCCGTGAAACTAAGTGATGCTGCCAAAATAATCAACATGAGAAAAGCCTGTTTCATATTGATTTGAAATTTATAATTAACATACACAAGTTACGTATTAGTTTACAGATAACAAACATTCTGATAACTTTACTCCTTTGCAGAGTTTGAGTCTTACGACGGGTTTTTCAACAGGAAAATATTACTTCCGCTTTTGGCAGCGTTTGGGCTTTCAGTTCTTATTCCGGGAGTGAGTTGTGCCTTAAGTATGTTATTTCATTCAGATTTTTCCACAGCCGCCATCATCCTGTTTATTATTACTTTTGGGATTGCAGCCTCCTTTGTGCCCAAAACAAAAACGATTTTAAAAACCTTCCTGCCGGGAATGTTTTTTATCCTTATTTTTTGCCTTGCTGTTGCATCTATGGCCGACACGGTCATTATCTCAGGGAGTGCACTGATTTGTTCACCGCCGTTGGTACCTTTTGTTGCCGGAGCGCTTAAAAACAAGGAAATTATTTTAACAGAACTGGTTAAAGGAATTGCAGGGTATGCTGTTGGGAACTATCTTGGGATTTTGGTGGCATATATTTTAAAATAAGTAATTTCGAAAATTCTTTTCTGAAAATATTCTGAATAATCTAAACTATTTTAAAAATATCTCGTTGGTATTAAAAACTATTTAATTGTTTAATTATGAGAAATATTGGACTTGTTATATTTTTAGTTGGGCTTGTCGGTCTTATTTTCTTTGGATACCAGGCCATGCAGGATTCCGAGAGTTTTAGTATTTTGGGTTTGGATGTAGCCGTTAGCAGTGCCAACTGGACTCCCGTAATTATTAGCGGAATTGTTGCCGTGGTGGGTATTGTTTTGGCTCTTACCGCTAAAAAAAGGTAAATTTCCTTTAAAGCAGGTAAATCTTTTTAAGAACAACCATTTCTTTCCCGGAAAGTTTTAGCATGTAAATTCCGGGTTTAACTTTTGGATAAATGGTCATTTTGTGCATGTGGCTGATGTTTTGTGTAAACTGAATTTTGCCTGTTGCATCAATAAATTCAACTTTATCGAAAAGATGGAGTTCACTTGATTCAATAGTAACGAAATCCCTTGCAGGTACGGGATATACATTGAAATCAGCCTGATTCTGCAGAAGCAAACTGCCGGTAATAACAGGAACTTCCAACATACCATAAATTTCACAACCTGAAGGCCGTTGTATCTGGCAATAGTACAGTTCAGCTTCATTGGCCGGAACAAACGGGTGTGGTGTGTTTTTCCCCTGAACCTTATTTTCGGGATACCATGAATATTTGAGTTCACTTGATTTTTCAAAATACAAAATACCTCCGTTTCCCAAACCAATGGCTTTGTTTGGCTCAATATACTGAAAACTTGTAATATTGTATCCGAAGTTGCCGGGAGTCAGGTTCGGATGACGCAGGGTGTCGAGGACAAACCAGTTTTGCCCGCCGTCGGCAGTGGCAATAATTTCACCAATGGCGTTGAAAACAAAACCGGAATGCTGGTCGTGGAAACACACCTTGTTGTAAGTGGTTAATGTGCCCCGCGGATAAATTTTCTGTTTCCAGGTTTTTCCTCCGTCAACGGTTTTAATGTAGTGAAAAGGCCCCAGCATACCGCCCACAACATAGCCAATGTTGTCATTTACAAACTGAATGTCCATCACATCAAAAAACTTGTCGTGCTCCACTTCCTGCCAGGTTTCTCCACCGTCGGTAGTGGAGTAAAAACCGCTGTAGTTGGTCAGTAAAAATCCTTTGTTTTCATTCAGAAAAAGAATTTTATTGGCCCAGTCATAACTGAGTCGTATAATTTCCCACGTTTCACCGCCGTCGGTGGTTTTTAAAACCCTTCCACGGTTGGCAGCAGCGTAACCGAAGTTCTCGTTAATAAATGAAATACTCAGAATGTCTTCATCGGTTGGAGTTTTAACTTCAACCCACGTATTCCCACCATCGGTAGTTTTAACCATATATCCCTCGTAACCCGAAGCATAGCCGGTTTGGGGCGAAACAAACTCCACATCATCGAGCCGGGTTTTTATTTTTTGCGGAACATGAAACCAGTTTTCTCCGCCGTCGGTTGTTTTCAGAATAACTCCTTTAATATCGAACTGCCCGACAATAAATCCGGTTTTCCGGTCGGTAAATTCCACATCGTGAAGCCAGGTTTCGTAAAGATTTAATTCCGACCTTTTCCAGCTTCCGACATCGGTGAGTGCATGAAGCTGAACCTGGTTTTGTGAATTAGCCACCGAATCGTGACTGATAAAAATTCCCGGCCATTCAATATTCACATAAAGGCTGGCCGACAATTGTTTTCCCAACTGGCTTTCTGCCGTTGCTACAAACAGAAAACTTTCCGGGGAATTAAATGTAGCCCGGTTCTCTTGTTTTTTTATCAATAGTTCAGCAGGTTCCCAGTTGTAACCGGTAAGATTTTCAGGAGGAAAATACTTCAAAAACACAAAATTGCCTCCGGCATAAATATTTTCTGTGTCAAAACAGAAAAGTGTCCTCAAGTCTTCGTCAGTTGCTGTGTGCTGGATTTCCCAGGTTTGGCCACTGTTTTCCGAAAAAAGAATGGTACCATGATTTCCAGCCACAAAAACGGAATCTTTTGTTACCATTTCCACGCTGTTTAAATGCGGATAAAGTTTTGTATTTGAAAATTGCCAGGTGTTTCCGCTGTCTTCGGTTTTTAAAATAATGCCCAGTTTTCCGGTGATAAAACCGATAGAGTCCTGAAATACCATATCCGAAAAACCAATTTCTGAAGGAAGTTCAACTTCATGCCAACTGATTGATCCGTTGCTGGTTTTAAATAAAACGTTTGAGGTTAAAAGAAAACCTTCCATTTCATTCAGAAACCACATTTTAATGTTGGAGCCTTTGTTAATTTTACCTCTGGTTTCCCAGGTTATTCCCATATCGGTTGAAGTATAAGTCTGACCGTTTACGTCAACAGCATATCCCAAATCAGACTTCAGGAAAAATGATTTTTGCAGGTCAATATTCAGGTTGGTGTGGGCGCTGTCCCAGGTTATTCCGCCATCGAATGAATGAAACTGCATATAGTCGTAAACATACCAAGATTTCCAGTTGGTGCCTATAAGCACAACGGTATCTTTCCCAAAAACATGCAGGTTCGATGTATATTGCATGTTCAGGGTTTCATCAAAATTCCAGGTTTTTCCGCCATCCGTTGTTTTTACAAAAAAGCCCGTTTCACCAGCACCTTGTATCAACGTAATTGCAAAACCTGTATCTGGTGTTGAAAACAACATTTCCTGGAATAAAAACTCCTGTTCAAAAAAATCAAAATTTTGCCAGTTTATTTGCCTGGCTTCCAGTTCAAAGTTATCGAGGCAACTGATTTGGGATAGGTTGGTAAGCAGTTCTGCTTCCAGTTTTGGATATTGTGAATATGCACTAAAAGAAACAAAAAGAAGTGCACAAAATAGTGCTGCTGAAAAAGTTCGTTTTTTGGTTTTCATTTAAAGGCCAATATTCTAAAAAAAATCAGGCATAAAAGTATTGAATTATTTGTTTGAAAAAAAAGAAACCAGTGTTTTTATCAGGTGTCCGCCAGCCGGCGGATCTCCTTCTGAAAATTCTTTCCGGTAATTTCCTGGGTTCGGGAAAGATTTCCCTGTTTTACGCAATGTGCATGCTACAAGCTAAACTTATGTTTTTTTAGAAATTAAATCGTATCTTTAACTGAATATTTTATAAGTTATAACATATTTATTATGAGCAATATAATTATTAACAGACTGGATTACGCACGGATAAAAAGATGCATTAATGATGCCAAACAAATTAAATCAATCAGCAATGCGGAGGCTGAAAAGCTAATGAAAGAACTGGATTCTGCCAAAATTGTTACGCCTGAAGACATACCCTCCAATGTTGTTACAATGAATTCAATTGTAAGGTTGAGTTTTTTAAACAGTAATAAGCAAGTGCAATTTCAGATAGTGTATCCGGACCAGGCAAATTTTAAAGAGAATAAAATTTCAATATTTTCACCCATCGCAACAGCATTGATTGGATATAAAGTTGCTGATGAAATAGAATGGCTTGTTCCGGCAGGTCCTACAAATATCAGGATTGATGAAATCATTTATCAGCCGGAAGCAGCAGGTGATTATTCTTTATAAATTCGTAATTTAGGGTAGAACAATAGAAAAGAAAGGAATAAGGATTTTCATGTAGTTGAAATAGGTAGCTGAATTCAAATCAAAAAATGAATTATTATCAGATAGGTATATTCCTTGCACAAGGAACATTAGTTTCACTATTGATTCTTGTGCTTTTTTACCTTCGTAAAAAACTGGGAATAGGAATCCTGTTTGCATGTTTGGGTTTATTCCAGTTTATGCAAGTGTTTCTTTCCAGCACCGTTTATGTGGAAATAGCGAAAAACCTGCTTGTTTCGCCTGGTTCATCGGTTTTATTTACGGCTACACTTTTTGCTGTTTTAATCATTTACATTAAAGAAGATGCAAGCGAAACCCGAAAAATAATTTATGCCCTGTTGATTGCAAATATTGTCATGTCATTTCTCATTCATTCCTTTGGCTGGAATATAAAAGAATCATCAACCTACAACCCTTTTAATGTCTCAACCAATCTTTTTAATAATAATGCCTGGGTATTATTAACAGGCACAGTTGTACTTTTTCTCGATGCCTTATTAATTATTGTGATTTATGAATTTACATCCAGATACCTGTCGAACCTGTTTTTGCAAATTTGTTTAACCATGCTTATGGTAGTGAGTTTCGACACTATCTTCTTTTCATATATTGCATTTAATAATTATGAAAATTTAAGCACTATTGTAACATCAGGTTTAATTTCAAAAGGGTTTTTTGCCGTCTTTTACAGCATCATCTTCTCTGTTTATTTGAAATATTTTGATACAAAGGATTTTAACACCAGGTACTTTAAGATAAAAGATGTTTTTAAGCCATTAACTTACCGGCAGAAGTTTGAAATTGCCAGACTTGATGCCATCAAAACTTCGGCAGAAGTTAAACTGAAAGAAATTAAGTATCAAACACTGACAAATATTTCTCCCGTTGGTATTTTTCACACACGTGCCGACGGATACACCACTTTTGTAAACCCAAAATGGTGCGATATTTCCGGTCTGACGATGGATGAAGCACTTGGATATGGGTGGATGAAAGCAGTTCATCCCGATGACATTGAGCAAGTTAAGAGTGAGTGGAAATTAGCCACAGTGCAAAAAAGAATATCAGAAACAGAATATCGGTTTTTATTAAATGATGGCTCAATTAAATGGGTATTGGGCCGGGCTGTGCCCGAATTTGACAATCAAAATCAAATAATTGGATATGTGGGCACCATTACTGACATCACCAATTTGAAACTATACCAGCAAGAACAAATTACGCTGAAGAATAAAGCAGAAGAAAGCAACCGGTTAAAATCTGCATTTCTTGCAAATATGAGCCACGAAATACGCACACCCATGAATGGTATTCTGGGATTTGCGAATTTGTTGAAAAACCCGAAATTAACCGGAGCAGAAAAACAAAAGTATATTCAGATTATCGAAAATAGTGGGGCCCGAATGCTTAATATTATAAATGATATTGTGAGCATTTCCAAAATAGAATCAGGTGTAACAGATATTTATCTTTCAGAAATGAGTATAAATAGTCAGTTGCAATTTGTTTACGATTCTTTAAAATTAGATGCTGATATTAAAAAAATCAAACTATCCTATAAATGTGAATTGCCTGAAAAAGAGGCAATTATTAAAACTGACAGTGAAAAGTTTTATGGAATTCTTTCCAATCTCGTTAAAAATGCCATAAAATACACCGATACGGGAACGGTAGAATTTGGTTATTCCAACAGAGGAGAAGAATTTGAGTTTTATGTGAATGATACCGGAATAGGAATACCAAAAGAAAGGCAGGAAGCCGTTTTTGAGCGTTTTATTCAGGCTGATATTGCCGATAAAATGGCAAAGCAGGGTGCAGGCCTCGGATTGGCCATTTCAAAAGCCTATGTTGAAATGCTGGGGGGTAGGATTTGGCTGGTAAGCGAAGAGGCTAAAGGCTCAACTTTCTTTTTTACCCTGCCTCACAAAGGCGTTTCGTAAATTTTCTTCCGGGTCGAAGGTAAAAACCAGTAGCTTCGACTTTTCGTGGGGTGAAATGATGATTCCCTTCAGCGGAACTGGTTTCGAATCCGGCCCTTCGTTTATCAGGTTGTATTTCCACTCCATGGCTTTGGAAATGTCTGCCAATTCTTCGCAAAATGCATCAGTCAAATCAGACTGGTTCAGTTTTCCCTGATAATGAATAGTGATGCCCATAGTTGATTTTCATTTAGCGTTAGATATACAAAAATTGCATTTCATCAGTTGTCTGTCAGGCTGGAAGTTATCAGTTCAATAAAAACATGCCTGCGATCGCAGGCACATCAGCAACCAGGCAACCAAAAGGAACCGTTCTCTGCGAAAAAGAACGGTTCCCTTTTAGATCAAAAATTTCATGGTTATGAGTTTTTCATTTCATAGTTATGAAATTTTTATTTTGTGCTGATAAAAAAAATTTTCATAAGCACAAAATTTCAATCTTTGGTTTTTACTGAAAATGCAAGGTTTTCAGCCAGCTTAATAGTATTTTTTGGGAATAAGCAAATGGCAGGATTCAGGTAAGCCAATTTTTCCAAAAGTTCATTCCGGTACTTGTTTTAAATCAAATACTTTTATAGTTTTAGTCCGTAAAATTTAAACCTGGATTAAATGCTATCACTGTCGAATACAATACCCGAAAAAGTTTCCGTAAAGGTTAAGCAGCTGTGGGAAAAACTGTACATATCCAACAACCGTTTGTGCAGTGGAGGTGGAAAATACGAAACAGATAAACACGTTACCTGCAAGTTTAAAAACAACCTCAACTATGAAGAAAATCGCATTAATATTTTTGACATCTTTTTTTATAAGTTGTCACGCACAACAAGATAAAGAGTATGACAACGGTTCAAAAATAACGATACCCAATTTAACACCTGACCTAATCAATGATTTGGAATTACTGGGGAAGTTATGGGGTTTTTTAAAATATCATCACCCTGAAGTTGGAAAAGGTAAATATGACTGGGATGATGAACTGTTTCAGTTTTTACCGGAATACATGAACGTTAACAATACCAGGCAGCGGGACAAATCACTACTTCGATGGATAGAAAAATACGGTGAAGTGCCCGGATGTACGACCTGTAAGGAAACAGCTGCCGATGCTTATCAAAAACCTGATTTTTCATGGGTTGAAAACGGAAATATGAGCGCTGCTTTAAAAGAAAAGATAAAAGAAATCTATCAAAACAGGCACCAGGGAACTCATTATTATATTAAGAAAGCGTTCTATGGTGATAATCCCGAATTTTTAAACGAACAAGCTTATTCAACTTCTTTCCCCGACAAAAAGCTACGTTTATTGGCCTTGTACCGGTACTGGAACATAATCCAGTATTTTTTCCCATATAAGTATTTAACCGACAAAAAATGGGATGAAGTACTGAGAGAATACATCCCTGTGTTTATTAATGCAAGAACGGCATTGGAATATCAATTGGCGGTACTTCAACTTGCAGGCGAAACCTGTGATACACACGCAAGATTTCTTTTAGAAGAAAATGAAACAGACCTGTTGAGGGGTACAAGGTATGCACCTTTACGGACAAATGAAATAGACTCATTGAGAGGAACAAGGTATGCGCCTTTTCGGGTTCGGTTTATTGAAAATAAATTAATGGTTATTGACTATTTCAAGCCGAAATTGAAAGAAACTGCATGTTTGGAAATTGGCGACTACATAACCCATATAAACGGTAAAAAGGTAGAATATATCATCGACAGTATCAAAGCATATTATCCGGCATCGAACGAAGCAGCAAGAAGGTATTACATGGCGACCGATCTGGTACGTTCGAATAATAGTTCAATTCACATCGTCTATAATTCTTCCGGAACAATAAAGCAAAAAGAATTAACAATGTATGAAAGGTCTGATTTGAATATGGACGAACCATACAGTAAATTGTCTTACGACAGTATAATGATTGATAAAGATTCTGCGTTTATCGGATATATTACACTTGAAACCATTAAAGACTCAGAAATATCCCATATTAAAAAGTCTTTTATGAATGCGAAAGGAATCATCATTGATATTCGGAATTATCCAGCCACATTTGTGATTTTCTCATTGGGTGAATTTTTTACTTCGAAAAGAAAACCTTTTGCGAGAATGACAATAGGAAATTTAAATAATCCGGGAGAATTTAATTTTAGACCTTATCCGAATTCTTTAAATTATAAAGCAGGAACCCGTGATAATTTAACTGATTTTAAAAATCCTAAATCAGAAAATTATTTTCAAGGGAAATTAGTCGTCATAGTGAATGAAGCAACCATAAGTCAAGCCGAATATACCGCCATGGCATTCAGGGCTGGAGATAATACAGTTATAATTGGCAGCCAAACGCAGGGAGCTGACGGAAATGTCTCGTTAATCCCGTTACCGGGCGGATTAAAAGCCGGGATTTCAGGTATTGGTGTTTATTATCCTGATGGAAGAGAAACTCAGCGTATTGGTATAGTTCCTGATATTGAGGCAAAACCTACCATTCAAGGGATTCGGGAAGGCCGAGATGAACTCTTGGAAAAAGCAATTGAATTTATACAAAAAGAATAAAACCAGCAGGTAATAAATAGGACTCTGAGCGGCGCGCAGCGCCCAGTGAAGAGTCCATGTTGAACCCGCCTGAACGATATAGACGGGCAGGCTACACCTGCCGGTATCAGGGCTATGTACTTACTGAAGGTTTTTAAAATTTTTTGAAAAAAAATTGAAGTGTTCTTTCACGTAACCGGGACAAACCGGAATGATTTTTATACCATGGCTTAATTTTAACCGATATAAGCAAACTGAATACAATTTGATTCTTTTTCGTATTTTTATAAAAATTAAAATGATGAACGCCAGGATTAATGAAATACTGTCAGATTTAAAAAACCATTTGATTCATCATTATGGTGATTCTGTTAAAGATGTTGTTTTATTTGGCTCACAGGCTCGTGGAGATTCAAATAAATTTTCAGATTATGATGTTCTAATCATCTAAAAAAATGTTTGATGAGATGAATGAATTTATCACATCAATAAAAGTGTATTTGGAACAAAATAAAAATATATACCAGTAACATATTAAGAATCAATGTACAGTTTAGCTATGAAAAAAAGGCAGTAGAATTGTAATCCTGCTGCCTTTTTTAATTGTGGTGGGCATTGGGTTGAGTGCTAAATCCCCCGCGCATTCCTGTCCAACTGTTCCTCTTCCGTAAAATCGTTTTCCGGGGTGTGGCCGGGCAATGGAAGAATACGTTTGTGAATGGCATCCACAATCCATTCCGGTTGCGGGAAGAGATAGTCTTCCAGTTCGTGGGCCGGAATAATCCAGTTGCGCGAGCCCACCACCACCGGCGGGGCATCCAGGTAATCGAATGCCAGTTCGGTAATGTTCGAAGCCATGTCGCGCATAAACGAACCGCGTGCCGCAGCATCTCCGGTAATCACAATCCGCCCCGTTTTTTTGACGGATTCAATCACCAAATCGTAATTAAACGGCACCAGCGACCGGGCATCAATAACTTCTGCTGAAATATCATATTTTTCTTCCAGGATTTTAGCTGCATCCAGCGCCCGGTAAAGTGTGGCGCCAATGGAAAGGATGGTTACGTCGTCGCCCTCTTTTTTTACATCGGGTTCGCCCAGCGTAATTTCATAATATCCTTCGGGTACACCACCTTTGTGGAACATTTCGCCAATTTCGTAAATGCGCTGGCTTTCGAAGAAAATAACCGGGTCGGTCCCTTGCAGGGCAGCGTTCATGAGTCCTTTGGCATCGTAAGGTGTGGCCGGGAAAACCACTTTCAGCCCGGGAATGTGGGCTGCCAATGCGGTCCAGTCCTGCGAGTGCTGTGCCCCGTATTTGGAACCCACCGAAACGCGGATGACCACCGGCATTTTAATTACATTTCCGCTCATGGCCTGCCATTTGGGAAGCTGGTTAAACACCTCGTCGCCGGCACGCCCCAGGAAATCGCAGTACATGATTTCCGGAATCACCCGGCCGCCGGACATGGCATAACCAATGGCCGTTCCCACAATGGCGCCTTCGGAAATGGGCGAGTTGAACAACCGGTGGTATGGAAGGGCTTCGGTGAGTCCGCGGTAAACGGCAAATGCGCCGCCCCAGTCGCGGTTTTCTTCGCCGTAGGCAATCAGGGTCGGGTCTTTGTAAAACCGGTCGATGATGGCTTCA
>JAWLCW010000018.1:0-123138 GCA_041686935.1 Mariniphaga sp.
TCACTTTTTCACCGGGCGACGCGCAGGCATTCATGATGGTTGGAAAAGCGCTGATGGCAGCAGTGGCAAGGGCTGAGTTCCTGATAAATTTTCTTCTGTTAAAACTCATTCTTCTTAATTATAATTTCCAGGGTTTTCTGTATTCATAATGCAATAACTGATTTGCCTTTTCACTATTTAAAAACCGTTCGTTCGTTGAGTCCCATTGCAGACGTTCTTTTGTAGCCAGAGCAATATTTGCCAGATGGGCAAAACTTGTAGAACGATGTCCATTTTCCAACGTACAAAGTGGTGTTTCCCGATTTTTCACGCAGTCAAGAAAATTTCGAACTAAAGTTGCCGTACTGTTTCCACTGCTTCCATCACTGAGCATTTCGTTTTTTGCGTCATATTCTTCGGCATCCATTAATTTGTCCCAGTTTTGAAATTGACCCCTTCGTGTTGGTGTTATTCGATATCCGCTTTCGCTGGCATAAAGGGTGCCCTTGGTTCCACGTAATTCCACTTCTCCCCATGGAAAGAGTCCGCCACTGCTTGCTTCGTAAATACAAAATGTAACTATTGCACCGGAGGGGAACTCAAAAGTAACTTGCATAGTATCAGGAATATCACCGTCATGATCTAATATATATTTTCCACCATGAGCACTTATAGCACTTGGAGCTGTTTCACCCATCATCCACCGGATAACGTCCATAAAATGGACTCCCCAGTTGCCCATTTGCGATGAATAGTCATTCCACCATCGAAACATGTAGGGTGCAATATTATATTGATAAGGTCGGGCAGCACGGGGGCCAAGCCACAAATCCCAGTCGAAATCTGCAGGTGGTTGTTCAGGATTCAAATTGCCAATTCCACTGGGGAACATATTGTTAATTCGATAAGCTGATGCAACTGTAACTTTCCCGATTTTTCCGTTCGGAATTTCTTTTGCCAGTTTTTGATAAGTAGCAGAACCACGTCGGTTTAAGCCAACTGCAACAATTTGCCTACTGGCAGCTTCTGCTTCGACCATTTTGCGTCCCTCATAAATTGTTTGGGTTAATGGTTTTTCTACAAATACATCTTTACCTGCCTGAATGGCATGGATTGTTTGCAAAGCGTGCCAATGGTCGGGAGTTGAAATGCATACAGCATCAATATCCTTACTTTCAAGCAATTTTCGGTAGTCTTTATAAATTTTCGGTGGTTTTGGGAAGTTTTCACCCATTTTAGGGATTTGTCCACCCATATTTTCAAGATAACGTGCATTAACCTGTGCTCTTTTGCGGGTAGTATATGGTTCATAAACATCGCAAAGAGCGGCAACTTCACAATCCGGGTTCTGCATAAATAAATTCATTAATTGTGAACCCCTGTTTCCAACTCCAATAAAACCCAAGCGGATTTTTTCATTTGAACCAATGATTCCTGGATCCAGGGGCATTCCAATTGCTTGGGCCCCAACTGCAATTCCTGCAGCAGTTAATGCAGAATTTTTAATAAAATATCTTCTTGTTTTATAATTTTCCATAATAAAAAGTATTATTCATTGCACACGTGCTAAAAAAACACGTGTGCAATTATTATTTCATATTTTAATCATAAAGTGGATTTTGTATTAATTTGTCATTTTTATTCATTTCATTCAACTCAATCGGCATGAAGTAAGATCTATTAAGCCAAGCTCTGTTTTTGACATTAGGAAGCACTTCATATTCTGTTTCTCCATTTAAAAAATGTTTGATATAAATACCTGTTGCATTTACCATAACATCAGGAGCAATCATCCAACGGCGTATATCCCAATAGCGTTGTCCTTCAAACATTAATTCTACATTTCTTTCGTGTCTGATGTCTTCTTTTAGTTGGCTTCCATCGCTATTTATGGGTGGCATGCCAGCTCTGTTTCGTATCATGTTTATAACACGTCGTGCCTCTTCATCTTCTCCAAGTTCATTACAAGCTTCTGCATAACTCAATAAAATTTCAGTGAAACGAACATATCTCCAAGGGCATTCTTGTGTTACTTGAGCTAAATTGAAGGGTACTGAAGGATCGATATATTTTCTTTGATAATAACCAGTTTGGGTTCCATTCCAATCTTCTAATACACTTTGTCTTGTATCAAGCCCTCCTCTAAAAGAACCATCAGGTTGTTCATAGAATCCTGTTTGAATAATCCCTATAGGATCAATTGAAACTGCATCTTCGGTGCGTTCTCTCCATTTTACACCATCAAATAAAATACTGGAGTAAAAACGAGGGTCACGGTTTTCATAAGGTGCAGCTTTATGGGTTGGATTATTCCAATCAAATTTAGTTCCATCAATCATTTCAAAAGCATCAACCATTTGTCCAACAGGATTATTGCTGCCATGGGCATGATAGCCGCCTGACATGTGATGTAGCCCAGGATGATATGTTTCACTTCCTTCCCATGACTCGAAATTGAAAAACCTAACAAAAATATCTTCGCTTGTTTGTTTTAACAGAAAAATCTCAGTTAAATTTTCTACAATATCTGCATTTTCTGCTGGATCTTTTTTGTGAAGATCATAAACTCCGAGATCCATAACTGCTTTTGCTGCATTCTTGGCTGCTCTCCATCTTGCTTCTCTATTTCCATCTGTAAACCCGATTAGTTCCGGATTTGAATATCCTTGTGCCCAGCTCTGATCGTTAAAAAGATCACTTGCTGCATACAATAATACTCTTGCTTTAATGGCTAATGCTGCTCCTTTCGTTGCTCTGCCAACATTATCCCCTGTATGTTCTAATGGTAATAGTTCTGCTGCTGCATCAAGATCATTTACAATGAAATCAATAATTTCAGAGAATGAATTCCTATGGGCTAAAAAATCATCATCTAAATTGTAAGCTCGGTCAATTTTAATTACTCCTCCATATTGTTTTGCAAGTTGATGATTTATATACCCCCTTAAAAAGAGTACTTCTCCTTTCAATCTGTTTTTAAAACTCTCGTCGTCATAAGTATTTTCATCAACCTTGCTTAAGAACAGATTGCACCGTCTAACGTTTGAATATAGACGATCCCATCGAAGTTTGACTTGTCCCCTTTGTCCATATGCATGCATATCTGTAGGTGTTACCAATGATCTTGCAACATTACTAGCTCCTCTGTCAGCAGTCCTTACAGCTTCATCACTAAAAGTTTGCATTCCGATTTTTCCATCAAAGCCATGATATATATTATAATAAATCCCATTAACAAAGGTTTCCATTAGATATAAGTCTTCCCACACTGCAGCATCAGAGAATTTATCAAGTGGCTTTCTGTCTAAATAATCTTGACAAGAATTTGTCAAAATAAAAAATATTAATGTAATTAAATAATAAGCTAATTTTTTCATGATCAAAATTATTAAAATGAAAGGTTTACACCAAAATTGATTACTTTTTGAACAGGATACCCTTGCATCCTACCCTGGTTCATTTCCGGATCAAAATCTTTGATGCCCGGACTCCAAGTCAACAGGTTGTAGCCACTGAAAAAGACTCTCAATTTATCAATTCCGATTTTAGCATTAAACGACTGAGGCATTGTATAGCCTATTTCCATATTTTTAAGTCTTATAAAATCAGAATTATAATAAAAATATGTATTGTCATTGTCGTACCAATAGTCGGCTGTGCTTGAATTAACGCGTGGACCTGTTCCATCAATATTATCAGGATGCCATCGTTTATCCATATAATCTTTAGTGAAATTTCCAATTTCTCCGGATTCAGTTACTACATAAGCTGCTGAATATCCTGACCCTTGAAATAGAACATTAAGATCAATATTCGAATATCCGGCACGAATGTTTAATCCTCCTGAAAAACGCGGTACATCAGTTTTGTCATTTCTTATACGATCTAAACCGTCGATTTTCCCATCGTCATTTATGTCCTTAAATATTATATCTCCTGGACGAGCATTTGGCCAATGTGGTAAACTGTTGACATGTTCCTCATCTCTAAAAATTCCTATTGCTTCATAGAATAGGTCTGCTCCTATAGGCATTCCTGTTGAGCGCTGCCATTCTGGTGCACCTGGTGCTTCATCCCAAAACAGAATCTCATTTTTTGCATAACCCCCGTTAAGTGATATTTCATAGTTTATTTTATCTGTATTATTTCTATAACCAACTGCAAAATCGAATCCTTGGTTCTTAACTTTTCCGATGTTCTCTCTTGGTAAGCTTAATCCTGTTGAGCCGGGAACAGATGCATTTCTGTTCCAAAGAATATTTGATCTTCTTGCATCAAAGAAATCAAAAGTAAAATATATACTATTGTCTAAAAAACTGGCGTCAAAGCCAATATCAGTTGTATTAGCAACTTCCCAGGTAACATTCGGATTTGGAATATCCCCTTCAAGTAGAAGTCGGTTTGTTTGATCAATACCAAATACATATGCATTACCAGGTAAGTCATAAATAGCCAAATATTGCCATTCATTAATTCTGTCATTCCCAGTTTGCCCCCAAGATGCTCTCAACTTAAAATTATTGATAAATGATAAATTTTCTTGCCAGAAATCTTCTTCTGACATTATCCATCCTAAAGAAAAACCAGGAAAGAATCCAAATCTTTTATCTTTTGGAAAGATATAAGAACCATCATACCGCCAAACAAATTCAAGTAAATACTTATCAGAATAATTATAATTAATACGTCCGAAATAATTTAACCTTGCATTTTCAAAACCTGACCCTGTATTGTCTTTTTCTTGGTCCCCACCTGCAAATAATTGATCAATTTCCTCTGAAAGGAAATATCTTCTAAAGGCTTCAAAATTATCTCCAATTCCTTCAATTGATTCAAAACCAGCTAAAAAAGTAATATTATGATCGTCAAAAGTTCTTTGGTAATTTAAAAGGACATTAGTTAAGAGCCTTTGGTTATCATGCATTCGCTGTTCTAACTGGGGGTCATTATATCCTTTTTTGCCAGGTTCTAGTACTGGCACATTATTTTCGTCATAACTTACATAATCCCAAGAATACAGATACCAGGGAGTTCTAAATATTTTTCGGAACATAAAAGATTTGTCTAAACTAAAATTACTTTTTAATGAAAGTCCTTGTATCCAGGGAATAGTAACATCTAAACTTAAATTGCTATCAAAAGAATATAGTTTGTTTCTATCGTATCCTGTAGCATCTGTGGATATTATAGCAGGATTATCCCCATATTCCAAGTCCGGTCCTGGTGTACCATCAGGCCAAAAACCATGATAAATTGGTTTTCCTCTTTGTACCATTCTAAAAATAGCTCCAGCGCCTCTAACCGGGTAATTTCGATCTTCTAATCTACCTGCAATATCAAATCCAAGCTTTATATTTTTACTTACATTAATATCGATATTGCTTCTAAAGTCATATTGTTGATAAAAAGTGCCACTGTTATAAAAATATCCATCTTGAAATTGTGAACCAAGTGAAACAAAATATGAAACATTTTCACTACCTCCTGTTACAGAAATATTATTTTTATTTTGATATGATCTTGGTTTAATTACTTCTTCCCACCAATTTGTATTTGGATATCGCCAAATATCAGTTCCATCGCTAAATTTCTGTATTTCCGAATCACTATAACGTGGCTGTATTCCTCTATATAAATCAATTTCATTTAGCGCATGAGCATACTCTGCAGCATCAGCCATTTCTGCAATTCTTGTGGGTTGGTTAAAGCCTTGATTTACATCAACAGATACCTTTGGTTTTCCAATTGCGCCTCTTTTTGTAGTAACTAGAATTACACCATTAGCAGCTCGCGAACCATATATGGCAGCCGACGCATCTTTCAAGATGGTTATACTTTCTATGGTGCTAGCATCAATTCTGTTCAGAGAACGACCAGGTACCCCATCAACAACTACTAATGGAGAACTATCGCCAAAAGTATTTATTCCCCTAATGCGAATTGTTGCATCATCGTTACCTGGTTCTCCTGAACGCTGATAGCTCATTACGCCTGGTAATCGACCTGCGAGTGTATTACTTACATTTGTTACTGGTGCGATAGTTAAATCCTCTCCTTTGGCCGTTGAAATTGCTCCAGTAGAAGTCGCTTTTTTAACCGTTCCATATCCAATTGCTACAACTTCTTCTATCCCAATCGCATCCACTTCTAATGTGACATTTATGGAAGTTTGATTTCTAACTTCAAATTCCTGCGTCCGCATCCCTACAAAAGAAAACACCAGCGTGGCATTTTCCGGAATGTTGGTTATTGTATAATCCCCATCTGCATTTGTTACCGTGCCTTGTGTAGTTCCTTTCACTACAACAGTAACACCGGGCAACGGTTGATTGCTGGAATCCGTTACTCTCCCGGAAACGGAACGTTGCTGGGCGGCCACATTTTCCCGGGCCGTTGCCAGGAAATCGTTTCCAAAATTATCGCCAACTTTTCGAACCACAATGTAACGTTCGATTATGGTATAATCGAAGTCAGTTCCTTGCATTACCTGGTCAAGTATTTCCATCACCGTGGCATTTTGGGCATCCAGTGTCAGGTTGTCCAGTTCGCTGAGTTCATTCTTCTGATAATAAAACATGAACTCGCTTTTGGCTTCAATTTGTTTGACAAGTTCTACCATGTTCCCGTTCTCCATTTTTATGTCGAGCCGGGTGTTTTGCGAATAGGTGGAAGCCGCCGCTCCCGCCATACAGAACATCAAGATTGTTAACGTTAGTTTCATCTTTAACAACAATTTTTTCAAAAGTCGGTTAAAACCGGCTTGGTTTTCAAAGTTTTCCATAAATTTACAACGTTTTAATGATTATTACACTTTGTTTTAATCGGAACGGTGGGTATGTGGGGCATATCCGCCGTTTGTTTTTTTTAATTCAGTAAAAAATTTTGTTTAGATTTCAGTTTTCCATAGGCATTTAATTTTTTGAAATGGTTATTACATCTTTGGTATTCAGGTTGCTTTTAAATTCCGCTTCGAGGCGCAAAAGCACGCAAATGGCCTTCAACGACTGGTCAATGGGTTTGTTTTTCAGGACGGTGCCGGTAAATTTTATGTTACGGGCTTCTTCGCTGGTAAACCGGATTTCCACATTGTACCAGCGTTCCATGCGGCGGGCTACATCGGCCAGCCGTTCGTCGTCGAATTTAATTTCACCATTTATCCAGCTTTGGTAAAAAGCAGTGTTTACTTCGGCTGTTTTTATTGTTTTGCGTGGATTGTCGGGCAAAGTTACCTGCTGGGTCGGGGATACTTGTTTTAACGTTCTGCCATTCATATCATTCAGTTGCACAGCGCCCTCCACCAGGGTTACCCGGCTGAAATCCTCGTCGGGATAGGCTTCAGCGGCAAATGTGGTACCCAAGACCTCAACTTCGTTGTTTTTGATTAGTACCTTAAAAGGGATTTCGTCTTTTGTTACTTTAAAAAAAGCTTCGCCTGTCAGTTCCACTTTCCGGGCGTCTTCTCCAAAATTACTGGCATAGCGTAAGGTGGTACCCGAGTTGAGCCACACATGCGTGCCATCGGATAACGTGAGTTCCGACATTTGCCCCAGCGGAACAAAAACCTCAGTATAAACCGGCGGAATTTCCGGTACTGGTTTCCAGTTGATGTGAAATAGTGTGCCAAGTCCGAAAGCCAGAATAACAATGGCGGCGTATTTGGAGATTTTCAGATACAGTTTTACCTTTTTGTTACTGAAGTATCGCGTTATCCTGTACCAGGAACGACTTGCCGAACTATGGGTTAGTGGTTCTGTTTTTGGGAGTTTCCGGTGGAAATTGTTTACATCATCGTAAATTTTCCGGTTTTCAGGATGTTTCAAAAGATCTTCCAGTTCTGTTTTTTCTGTTGGGTTGGCTTCATGATGAATTTCTGAAGCGGAGAGTTCCCAGATTTTATCTTGATTCGATTCGTTCATTCCATTTTAATTTGCGGTAAAGAACGACCGAAATTTCAGTCGTTCTTTTATATCTAACCTAACCTAAAACTATGAACAACCGGGTGTAAGTTTTATCGGTTGCTTTCAATTTTAACGACGAAAAAAGGAGTGGGGCAGGGTGACAGGAATGAGGATTTTTTTTGAAAAAAGTTGAAGGTTGGATTACAGGGGATTGATTTGCAGTGAATTGAATGGTTGGAACATTTGTGGTTAAGTGGGGATTTGTTGGAGATTGATAGAGATTGAAGGAGATTTGTAGTGATTTGGTTGAGATTAAGTTGAGATTGAGTTGTGATTAGGTGGGGATTAGGTTGTGATTAATGGAGATTAAGTGGAGATTTGTCGATAAAAGATGATGTTTTGTGGTTATTTGCAATTGGCCGGCACCATGTAACAGAAGCCTGACCAGACAGCGTCGCAGACCTGTCAGCGTCAATGGGTGAAATTACTTGAAGAACCACCTCGTCTCCATCATACGACGGAGCCACACCCCGAGATTTCGGGGCAGGCTCTCCTTTGCCTTTAGGAAACCGGCAAGGAGGAGAAATTCGTGCTAACTATATTATTTTGCGCTAGAATATTTTGAAACCTGATAATAAATCCCGGCCACGATTTTCCCCTCATAACTTTGTTAGGAGGGGTCATCCGGCTAGAGGAGCGGTAGGCCGGATGGGGGTGGTGTTTTTTAACTTCTCCTTTTCCTTATTAACAGGAAAAAATTGAAATCCTTTGGGTCCAGTATTTCCCGCAAATGTTTGTAAGCCCTTCCCACCTGGGTTTTTACCGTGTTTTTTGAAATGTGCAGTTTGTCGGCAATCTCCTGGTAGGACAAGGATTCGAAAATGGACAGTTCGAGGACTTTCCGGCACTGGTCGGGCAGTTTTTTTATGGCCAGGTACAAACGGGCATATTGTTTCTGGTCGTCGAATTCCTTTTCATTTCCCGGGGCCCGGAAATCGTCTGTAATTGGTTCTGTAATCACTTTCCTTTTCCTGAAATGATCTATGATACTATTGTGCAGCATAATAAAAAGGTAGTGTTTTACCGACGATTGTATGTCAAGGTTTTTCCGGTTTTCCCACAGTTTGATAAAGCAGTCGGAAACCAGTTCTTCGGCCAGTCCTTGGTTGCCGTTGGTGGATTTGGAGGCATACAGGTACATTTGGTGGAAGTATTTGTCGTGCAACTTCCTGAGGGCTTTTTTGTCGTTTTGTTTGATGTCCTTCCAAATAATACTGTCTTCCACAACCGGTTTGTTAGATTGAATAACACATAATCTGAATAGCAAATATAGTTTTATTTTACTTACCTTAGGCCTTTCAATAAAAATCTGAACCTGTAAAATGAAGATTGCAACCATATCGAAAAAACTGGATGCCCTGTACGAGTTCGACCGCGAACCGGTGAGTAAAAATGCACTTCAGGGAATTGGAAATTTTTTGGGAACCTATGCCGGCGAACATGTGGCCGGAACCGAGTTTGTTATCGGGATGCTGTTTGTGGCGCATGGTGTGTCGGTTACCGATATGTTCCTGGGCGGTTTAGTCGGCAATATCCTGGCGGTAATCAGTTGGGCGTTTATTACGGCGCCAATTGCCGTCAAAGTGCGTTTATCGCTTTACTGGCAACTCAAAAAAATCTGCGGTTCGGTTCTGGTGTTCATGTATAACATTGTAAATGCGCTGATGTTTTGTTTCCTGGCAGGTGCCATGGTGGCTGTTTCGGCAACTGCCGTTGGAATTCCGTTTAAGGTGGAAATGCCTACTTTGAGTGATATGTACCCTTCCAGCGTGGGTTGGGTACTGACTGTTTTTGCCGTAGGAGCCGTGATTACAACTTTTGCCATTCTGGGTTTTGAAAAGCTGGCGCGGTTTTCCAAAGTGGCCGCACCCTGGATGTTTTTCATTTTTGTGGCAGCTGCCATTTCATCATTTCCGAGGTTGGGTGTTCAAACCGATTTGAGCAACTTCTGGGAAGTTGCCCGCACAAAAATATGGACAGGAACTGCATTGCCCGGGCAGTCGCAGTTTACTTTATGGCATGTTATCTTTTTTACCTGGTTTGCCAATGCGGCCATGCATTTGGGAATGAGTGACCTCACACTGTTCCGGTACGCAAAAAAATGGCAGTATGGCTTTGCTTCGGCAGTTGGAATGTTTCTGGGACATTATGTCGCCTGGATTTCTTCCGGTATTTTATATGCAGCCGCCACCAGCGATGCTCCCGGCGAAGTGGCTTATCAGGCTATAGGAATTGCCGGTGCACTGTGTGTGATAGTTGCCGGCTGGACTACAGCAAATCCAACGCTTTACCGGGCCGGACTGGCACTGCAGGTGGCCTCACCGGGCTGGAGCCGCTGGAAAGTAACGTTGCTGGCCGGATTAATCACCACACTGGCCGCACTGTTTCCCGCACTTGTAATGAAACTTCTCGATTTTGTGGCGCTTTACGGCCTTGTTTTGATACCGATGGGCGGAGTTATTTTTGCCGACTTCTACCTGATGAAAAAATTTGGCCTGAAAGATTATTATGCTGAACGAATGAAAATCAATTTCAACTGGGCAGCCGGACTAACCTGGTTTATTCTGCTCGGCGCTGCGCTGGTTATGAATCAGGTGGTAGGTGTGGAATTGTACTTTCTGCCTTTGCCTGCCTGGATATTTTCAATTGGATTATTCGTGTTGTTGAGTAAAATTTATCAGAAAAAAGCTGCGTTATGAAACAGATATTACAATTCACTTCACTCATTGGTCTTTTGCTGACCATCCTTCCTCCGGTATTTTTCTTTTTGGGAAAAATAAGCCATTCTGTTCAGAATTTAATGATGCTACTGGGGGCAGTGATTTGGTTTGTTAGCGCCGTTTTTTGGCTGGGTAGCAAGGCAAAAGAGGAAGAGATTTAGATTACATTTTTCAGGTTTTGAATATGTTTTTGTTATGTCTCCGTTTGATGTTCAACCCCTTTAGGATCGATTCGGAAGGTGCCTGATCAACCGTAAATTTCATATACGGCTATTGTTGTTCAATCCTTTCAGGATTTTAACATGGTTGAACAAAAAGTTTGAATAATATCTGTAATTTGAAAAATAATGGATGAAAAAGGAAAATGCATTGTACAATAGCAAATTAAAATCGCAGGGTTCAGTAAAAAAGGTCGTTGTGAAATACCGGGAAGGTTTAGAAGAAGAGCAGGACCAGAACCCGAAGGGTTCAACAACAATAGCCGTAGGTGCAACCTACGGGTAAAAGTAGCAGCAATAAAACCGGAACCCTGTAGGGGTTCAATAAAAAGAAACCTGTAATTTTAGAAATCAATTATTTATATGAATTTTCAATATAACACAATCATTTTAAAAGAAGTTGAATCCCACCTTTCAAAGCAATTTGGAGAAGATGTAAAAATCTACACTTCAGATTCTTTAGGTGGCGGTTGCATAAATAACGCCTCAAAAATTGAAACCAGCGCAGGACCCTTTTTTCTGAAATGGAATAGAAACTGTATGGCCGATATGTTTTCGCGCGAAGCCGAAAGTCTGGAAGAATTGCGGAAGGCCGCAGCCGAGAAACTGGCTGTACCGGAAGTTTTTGCGGCCAAAGAAGTGGATGATTCTCCCGGATTTCTGGTGCTTGAATACCTGGAACCAGGTTACGGCAAGGGAAATTCCGATGAAATTCTGGGGCGGGGACTGGCCACCATTCATGCCTGTTCTTCAGAAAAATTTGGTTTTTACCACAACAATTATTGCGGGATAACGCCTCAGGATAACTTCGGGAAAACCAACTGGGCTGAATTTTTCAGAGACAACCGGCTGGGTTTTCTTCTACAACTGATACAGAAAGAAAGGCCGCTTCCGGCAGGCGAAATGCAAGTGTATGATCGATTGCTCAATAGAATACCGGAACTTGTTCCAAAAAATGTTGTACCGGCGCTCATTCACGGCGATTTATGGTCGGGAAATTACATGAATACAACCTGCGGACCGGCACTCATCGATCCGGCATCGTATTATGCCGACCGCGAAATGGAAATGGGTATTATGACTATGTTTGGCGGATTTTCGCAACGCTTCTACAGTGCATACAACGAAGTTAATCCGCTTCCTGCTGACTGGAGGGAACGCAATCTGCTTTATCAGTTATACCATGTGCTGAATCACTACTATTTGTTTGGAGGAGGATACCGGAACCAGGCATTGCAGATTGCAAAGAGCTATATTTAGAATGAAGTCGGAAGTCGGAAGTCAGAAGTCGGAAGTTAGAAGTGGGAAGACCGAAGACGGAAGCTCGAAGACAGATGACGGAAAACAGAGGGAAAAGTTCAGGGATAAAAAATTAAAAAAAACCAAAAATGTTGTCGGAAAGAGCAAAACATATTTCTCCGTTTATTGTGATGGAGGTACTGGAAAAGGCTGGGGAAATGGAACGCAGGGGAATCAACGTGGTGCATCTGGAAGTTGGCGAACCCGATTTTGATGTGCCTGATTGTATTTCAGAAGCTGTAAAACAGGCTTATTCAGAAGGGAGAACGCATTACACACACAGTATGGGCGACCCGGAATTGCGCGCGGAATTGGTAAAAAGGTACAAAAAAGAATATGGGGTTACCGTTTCGCCTGACCAGATTCTGGTGACATCGGGTAGTTCGCCGGCTATTTTGCTTGTGTTGGGCGCCTTGTGTGACCCGGGCGACGAGGTTATTTTATCCGACCCCGGTTATGCCTGCTATCCCAATTTTATGCGCTTTTTGGGAATTAATGCAGTGAAAGTCCCGGTTTTCGAGGAGGATGGTTTCCAATACCGGCCCGAAGAAATTTGCCAGCGGATTACAGACAAAACAAAAGCCATTATCATTAACAGTCCCATGAACCCGACCGGAAATCTTTTAGCACCTGAAGTAATGCAGCAGCTTGGCAAGTACGACATACCCATTATTTCCGATGAAATTTATCACGGCCTGGTTTACGAGGGCAGGGCGCATTCCATGCTCGAGTTCACAAAAAATACGTTCGTTTTAAATGGTTTTTCAAAACTTTTTGCCATGACCGGGCTTCGGCTGGGATATGTTATTGCCCCAAAAGAGTACATCCGGCCTTTGCAAAAGTTTCAGCAAAACCTGTTTATTTGTGCGAGTTCTTCAGCACAGCGTGGCGGTATTGCTGCGTTGCGGTTTGCAGGCGCCGATGTTCAGCAAATGAGGGAAACCTACAACATGAGACGCAAATATTTGGTAAACCGGTTGCAGCAAATGGGTTTTGACATTAAAGTTGTGCCTACCGGCGCTTTTTATGTATTTGTTAATGCAAAGCATTTATCATCCGATAGTTATAAGCTTGCATTTGATATATTGGAAAAAGCGCATGTTGGTGTAACTCCCGGAATCGATTTTGGAAAGAACGGCGAAGGATTTTTACGATTTTCCTATGCCAATTCAGTTGGAAATATTGAAGAAGGGATGAACAGACTGGAAAAGTACCTTAAAACTTTTCCCAGTGAATGATTTCGTCAAGCAGCTTTCGCTTTTTTTGCGGAATTTCCTCTTCAGCCGGATACCCAAGTGGAATCATAGCAACAGGCTCAATAAAACCGGGAAGTTTTAGAGCTTCTGCACAACGTTGCGTATCGAAATTACAAACCCAGCAGGTTCCAAGGTTTAAATCGGCGGCCTGAAGGGTAAGATGATCAATGGCAATGGCTACATCAATTTCGGCAGAATCTTTTCCGTCTATATTTCTTTTCCAGGATTGGGAGTGATCAGCACAGGCAATAATAATTACGGGAGCAGTTTTGAACCATTCGCGGTGATAAGTGAGATGGATTTTTGCCAGGTTCTCGGGTTGTGTTACCACAATAAAATGCCAGGGCTGAAAATTTACTGCCGAGGGCGCTAAACGGGCTGCGTCCAGTACCAGCATCAGTTTTTGCTGCTCCACTGGTATATTTTTGAATTTTCTTACCGAATAACGCATGGTTATTAACTGGCTGAATCTCATTTTTGCAATTTTTTTTGTAAAAATAAACTTTTCAAATTGAAATAGGAAAACCAAATTTTCTTTAAAAAACAAGAACGAATTGTACTATTAAATTTCAAATATTCAAAATTTTTTGAATAAAAATTACTTTTTAAAATTAGCAAGAAAAAATGCAGAATACGTAAAATGTTTTAAAACAGACATTTTCGTGTAACGCATCTGTAACTTGCACCGTCTTTTAATTACAATTAGATTTAAAAAACAAAACTATTGTTTAATTAAAATTTTAAAGCCATGAAAAAATTAAAAATGTTATCCGTTTTTGTTATTTGTTTTTTAGCCGTTTCAGTTTCCGTTAATGCAACAGGATTTCGCACAGGGTTCAACGATTATGCCATTGAGGAAGTCGAAAATTTAAACCTGGGAAAAAGTGTTGAAAAGGTCTGGAATCTCACCTATAATAGTAGTGGAAAACCGGTAACTGTTGTTAAACGCAACACTTCCGACGGTGCAGTTTATATTGTGAATTCAAAGTTTTTTGAAGTTTGTTATGCCTCTACTTCAAAAGGATTTGGAACAAAAACAGTCAAAAAATCATGGAGCAGTGTTCCCGCTCAAATCAATGATGTTGTTGTTAATCCTGAAGAATGGAAAAAGCAACAGGTAATTACACCGCAAAAGGTAGATGATGATAAGGCCCTCGGTTTAATTGCCAGTTACCTGCCCAATTTGCTGAACGAAAATTATACACACCTGTTAAATTAAACAGCTAATTAAATAAGCAGAGTGAGTGAAACCGCGGGCGACCGCGGTTTTTTTTATATACATCCGCAAACCAGTCCGTCGGCAAGACTGTCGAGGTATTCATCTGTTACCCTTTTTTCTTCCTGCGTACCTATGCATTTTTTACAAACAGGCAAATAAACTTCGCGGTTTATTTCAAAGTTGCTGTCGTTGATTTCCTTTTTACACACAAAACATATTTTGGTTGTTTTTTCCATTTTCAAAAAAAAAGTGAGGTAAAAATAAAAATTATTCTGGCCATTTTTATGAAATTTTCAATGGGAATAATCCGTTTTCCTCTTATTTGATGCAATATCCAGGGAATGTAATAAATCATTCATATTTTAGTTTGTATTTACAGTGTTTGAAAGATATGTTGTAGAATATGTTTTTGGAATGAATGATTTTTTATGTTTGCGTGTATGAAAAGTTGCATCATTTCATTGCTAACTATCCTCCTTTTTGCCGGAAATTGTTTTGGCAAAGACTTCCGGTATTTGCTGACAGAAGACGGTTTACCCGATGGTGAAATAAATTCAATTGTTCAGGACAGCGCCGGAAATATGTGGTTTGCAACATGGTCCGGACTGGTTAAATACGATGGTTATTATTTTGAAATTTTCAGGCCTGAACTTGGAAACCCAATGAGTCTTCCCGAAAAAAAAATCAAGCTGTTGTTTGTCGATTCGCAGGATAATTTATGGGTAAGCACTTCAATGAATCTTTGCCGGTTTAATAAAAAAAACAAAACATTTTATACTTTTCATTTCGAAGGAATACAGAACAAGGGGATTAATATTATAGGATTATCTGAGTTAAATGACAATCTGGTTGTACATGCAGTTGACGGAATTTTTCTGATTCCTTTTTCCGAGCTTGACAACACGGATTATATTGTTCCGAAACAGGAAATATTTTCAGAGGGCATACCTTTTTATGGTTATATTCATTATGCTGCATCGGTTAACAGGGAGAAACTTCTTTTGGTACATCATAATTCATCAGGTTTTAGCCAGGTATATTTTACATCACTTAAAAAATCTGATGACCAAATGACGATTCAGGTGGATACTTTGCTGCATGTTCAGGGTTTAATTAATGACATCACCTGGGTTCCGGGAGGAAATGTAATATATATGGCAACCACCCGTGGAATTATTCCTTATTCAATTGAAAGATCTCAGTTTTTAAAAAATAGTTTTTTTCCAAACTATGATATACAGAAAGTTTATTACGCAAGCAATCACAGAATTTATGCCTCATTGCCGGAACCGCGTCTTCTATATCTCGATTTGCATACCGGCTTGACAGGTGATTATGTATCTAATCCAAATATTCCCGGCAATTTGCTGGATAATGAAATTCACTCAATCTATGAGGATTTTTCCGGAAATTTATGGGTAGGGCACCAGGGGCAGGGATTAAGTATTAAAAATCTTAGCCAAAAGAAATTCCAGTCTTTCAAGCGCAATCCCTTCGATGAGGTTTCTTTAAATTCAAATACAATAATGTGTTTTGAAGGCACTGAGAATGAAATTATTATAGGTTGCAGAAGCAACGGATTAAATATAATTCCCAAAAGGCAGACAACAGGACGGGAAATCCGGTATCAAACTATTCCTATAAAACAAAAAAACAGTCCGGGCAGCATTAACGACGGAGTTTGGGATATAGCAAAACAATCCGATTCTCTTTTTTGGGTTGGTACCGAAATGGGCTTATTTAAACTTGCAAGGAACAGAGCGGGCTGGCAACTTGAACCATTTAACGGATATCCGGCGGTTAATCATTCCATCCGAAAGATTTTTATCGATTCAAACAACAATATCTGGTGCGGAAGTCATGGATTTGGTTTAATTTTTATACCCAACCTGGAGCATAACACGGAGGGTGTTAATTATCAGTATGAATCAATATCCGGTAATCCAGAAACTTTATCAGATAATGTTATTCATGATATTTTTGTGGATAACAAGAAACGTTTTTGGGTAGGAACAAACCATGGGTTTAACAGGTTGTCCGGCGATTATGACAACCTCGATTTATCAGGCAAAAACAGGCCAGACCTTAAGTTTAAGAGCTACATAGCAGAGAAACCGCTGGAAAGTTATTTAAACAACAACGAAATAAACTGTTTTTTTGAAAACTTTGATGGAACAATCTGGATTGCAACACAGGGTGGCGGAATTAATATTCTAGACCCGGAATCGGGAAAATTCAAACATATAACCACTGAAGACGGTTTACCCTCTGACGATGTCATTGCCCTGTTACCCGATGAAGACGGGAATTTGTGGATTAGCACAGCCAACGGACTTGTTCGGTATAACCGTTTTGACAATGAACCCAGTTTTACCGTGTTTCATTCGTTTGATGGAATTCAGGGTGAAACCTTTATGATCAATTCTTATTACAAAGCTGCCGACGGACAAATGTTTTTCGGCGGGGATAAAGGGTTTACCAGTTTTTATCCGCGCGAAATTCAAATTAATAAAATCGCACCAAAAATATGGCTGACGAATTTCAGAATCAGAAACCAGATTGTTGAAATCGGGGATACCTTATACCGCAATACTGTTTTCGATAAAAATTTGAATGATGTAAAAGAAATAGTTTTACCCTATAAAAACAACAATTTCAGTATAGGTGTATCAGCCCTTCATTTTCAGCATCCGCCCGGCAACAGCATTTCCTATATTCTTGAAGGATTGTTCGATACGTGGTACACCGTGCCCGCAACCAGCAGGTTCGTATATCTTTCAAATATTCCTCCCGGAACATATACATTCCGCGCACGGACCATAAGTTCCGACAATATTGTTTCCGATGAAGAAAAATCAATGATAATTGAAATAAGGCCACCCTGGTACCTTACCTGGCTTGCTTTTGTTTTGTACGGTATTTTCGCGGCTGCAGCAACCTTCGGATTTATTTATGTTTTAATAAACAGGCAAAAACTCATATATCAAAAAAAGATTGATAAAATAGCCATTGAAAACAATGAAAATAAATTGTTGTTCCTAACCAATATTGCTCATGAATTGAGAACACCGCTGAGCCTTATTATTGCACCCATTGAAGATTTGGCTGCCAACATGAAGGTTGATTCCAAATGGAAAAATCATTTGCAGCTTATTTCAAGGAATTCAAATTATTTATTGAGACTAATCAACCAGATTATTGATTTCAGAAAACTCAATGCAGGAAAACTCACTTTTCAGCCTCAAAGCGCCGACATTGTGAGGGTAGTAAAAGATGTTGTTTTAAATTTCAAAGGTTTTGAATCGGGGAGGAATGTGAATCTGCAGATAAAAATTCCGCCAGATCCGCTCTTCTTTTCTTTTGATGTTCAAAAAATTGAAGAAGTACTTTACAATTTGATATCAAATGCATTTAAACATACTCCCAATAATCAATCTATTATTGTAAGTGTTGACCTTAAAGAAAATCAGGAAACTGAAGAAAATCACATTTTGATTACCGTATTTAACGAAGGAAAAGAAATACAGGAAAACGAAAGGTTGAAGATTTTCGACAGGTTTTACAAAGTGGATGAAAAAACTGAAGGAGCAGGAATCGGTTTATCTTTTGCAAAATCACTGGTTGAAATGCACAACGGTACCATTGAAGTGGAATCCTTACCAGGAAAGGGTGTTGCTTTTCATGTTATATTGCCGTATGTAAAACCGGAAGAAATAATTGAACCTGATTTGCCGGATATGGTAAAATCTGCCAGTTCAATTCAAATCCCTGATCTGTCTGGTAATTTTTATGGTTTGGAAAAATCTGAAATAACAATATTGATAGTTGAAGATAATGCTGAACTTGGTGAATTTTTGGTAAACATTTTTTCCGGAAAATACAATTGTCTGCACGCTGCCAATGGTATTGAAGGCTGGGAACTTGTTCAGAAACATTTCCCCGAAGTAATTATTTCAGATATAATAATGCCGGGCATGGATGGTCTGGAATTATGCAAAAAAGTGAAAGAAAACCGTGAAACCTGTCATATCCCGGTTTTATTGCTCACTGCCAAAGATTCGCCCGAGCAGGTTACTGCGGGATATTCTGCCGGAGCAGATTCTTACGTTACAAAACCTTTCAACGTTAAATTGCTGGTTTCCCAAACGGAAAGGCTGATTCAAAACCGTCATCTAATCAGGGAGAAATACAGAACTCAGAATTTTATGATAGAAGTTGCACCAGGAAATACTTCCCGCGACGAAAAATTTGTTCGGGAAGTAAGGAAAATTCTGGAAAATAATATTTCTGATCCTGAGTTTAATGTGAATAAATTGTCTCAGGATCTTAACATCAGCACTACACAGCTTTACAGGCGGCTGAAAGAGATAACAAATTATTCGCCTGTGGAATTTATAAGGATTATTAAACTGCAGAAGGCTTATGGATTGCTGAGCAAACGAAGTAATACGGTTAAGGAAGTTTGTTACCTTACCGGTTTTAATAATATGTCCTATTTTATTAAATGTTTCAGGGAACAATTTGGAGTTACGCCTGCATATTTTCGAGACAACGGACTTAAGGAAAATGAAAATAAAAAAGTGACAAATACTATTTTAAATTGATATCTTTGTATGAAATACAATTATAAAAAGGCTCATGAACGATTTGTGTTATTGATGGCAGAATTTGTAATACATTGTGAAAGGCATTTTTTATAAGTTTGGCGCGTCAAATGGATGAGTTTTATTATTAATAATAAATAAAATGATTAGGAATAAACCAATTTTATTACCAGCCTTATTGGCAATGATACTATTGTTTAATAGTTGCCAGGAGGAACTAAGTAAATACGACAGGCCTGAATGGCTCGCCGGGAAACTTTATACCCAAATTCTTGATCAACCGGAATTATCAACCTTTGCCCGATGTGTTGAACTTACCGGCTATGACCAACTGATAAATGTTTCCGGAAGCTATACTGTTTTTGCTCCTTCAAACGAGGCATTCAATGCCTGGTTAGCCAGCAACCCTTCATACAATTCGGTGGAGGATATTCCATTGCCGGAACTTGAGCGGCTTGTCAGGTATCACATTGTGCAAAACCCGTGGTCAAAACTTCAGCTTCGTTCGCTCGATGTTTACGGCTGGATTGATACTCTGGACATAAACAACAACCAACCCAAAGGGTTCAAACGGGAAACCCTGCTGTTTGAAAGAGACCGGAAATACGGTGTTGTTTATCAGGACAGGCGTTTTCAGATTCGGGATACGTTACAGGCAAACCTGCACCGGAGGGTTGCTACCGACTCGCGCAAGTATGCTCCGATTTTCTTCAGCGAATACTTTAATATTTACGATTTGTCTTCTTCTGATTATGAATTTTATTTTGACCGGCCTTTTGGAGGTTCAAATGACATTCATTATGCCAACGGACGAATTATAAGTGATGAAGTTTTTGCTGAAAACGGATTTGTTTATGTGATTGATCAGGTAGTTGAACCGCTAAAAAACGGATATCAGTTTATAAGCGATGAAAGTTCAACCTATAAATACACACAATTCCGCGACCTGGTAAATATTTTTCCTCAGTTTGAATACAACCAGCAGAAAACATTTGCTCAACCAGGCGCTGACCTTGGTTTAGCCGTTGATTCACTGTTCGATTTGACCTTCCCTCAGTTGGCATTTAATATTACCGCCGAACAAACCAGACCTCCGACAGGAACTTTCGGGTTACCGCAAAATGTTTCCATCCGGTATCATCATGGATTAATGGCTCCAACGAATGAAGCCTTTGATAAATTTGTACGCGATTATATTCAAATTCCCAGAGGTTGGGGAACATTAAACGGAGCTCCGTTGCATATAAAAAGAATAATTGCCAATACTTATCTATCAGTTAATCCGATTTATCCCAGCGATATTGAAAAAGGATTCTATAACGGTGAACTGGATATCGTGCAATTGGATCAGAGTTCAATTGTTCAGAAAGATTTTGGCAGCAACAGCACATTTATTGGTTTAAACGAGGCTATTGTTCCCAGAGCATTCAGCAGTGTTACCGGACCGGTTTATTTGCAGCAGGGGTATTCAAAAGTGATGTATGCCATTGAAGAAGCCGGCCTTTTGCCCTCTTTAAAAAGGAGAAATCAGGATTATATGTTCTTTGTGGAATCTGATCTGAACACTTCATTGGACTCCTCTTTGATTTATGACAGGCCGAATAACAGGTTTTCCGTTTTCCTGGTAACTCAGGGTGGGTTTACCCAGTTTTTTCTGAATAAAAATGATTTGAGAATGTTACTCCTTAACCATATCGCTTCTGCCCAGCCAAAAGGGCTGGCCAGGAAAGAGTTTATTCCAAATCTGGCCGGAAACTTTATTATAGTAAACAACGAAACCGGCGAGGTTTCGGGTACCGGTGCAACCACAATTGGCTACCGCGGAACTGTTCCCGCACCAGAGTTTCCAAGGGTACTGAGTTCTGAAGCGGATAACGGGACCACTTATGAAATACAAAACTGGTTTAGTTTTACAAGTGCAACTATTTTTTCCAGGATTTCCACCGAGTTTCCTACATTTCATCAGTTGATGCGAAAAGCAGGCCTTTCCCTTGATCAGCAGTTCAGGTACAGCTTTATTTCCAACAACGAGTTTTATACCATTTTTATACCCAGTAATGAAGCCATACAGGAGGCAGGCCTTAACTCCCTCCCTGTTAACGAACTTCGGCAGGTGTTGTTGTTGCATTTTGTTCAGGGTGAACTGATTTTTACCGATGGCAATAAACAATCAGGCTATTTTGAAACTGCAAGAATAGATGAAAAATCAACTCCTTTTTCCAATGTATATACCCAAATGTTTGTTGAACCGGGAATTGATGTTATCCGGTTCAGAACCAAAGAGGGAGGACTTTTTACCGAAATTTCCGAATCACAGGTTACCAACCGGCTTGCCGGTGTTAATCTCGGTACAGGGCAGGAGGTTTTCCCGAATTCCTATAACAATGCCGTTATTCACCAGATTAACAAGGTGCTTAATGTGAATGAATTAGATACCCAATAGTTCAAATTGAAAAGATTGTATAAAACCTAAGGTTTGTGAACACGATGAAAAAAATCAGAATTACCATAATTTTTATAGCAGCACTTTGTAGCTTCTTAATTGCAAATGCCCAGGAACGAACCATTCTGAGAGGCAGGGTCATCGATAAAGGAGACAAAACAACCATTATCGGGGCTAATATAGTTGAGTACGATAGTGAAGATCGTGTGGTGAATGGTACGATTACCAACGTGAACGGCGACTTTGTGCTGCAAATGTCAAACCCCGCAAATACAGTCAGGGTTAGTGTTATCGGTTATAAAGCGCAGGAAATACCTGTTGATCCGAGTAAAACCATTATGATTGAACTCGAAACTTCTGATGTTGCTCTTGGCGAAGTTACAGTTACTGCCGAAGCCCGTTCGGTAAACACGCTTACCAACATTGACGACAGGGATAAAGCTTCGTCTTCCGTGAAAGTTGATTTAATGGACATGCAGGACATTGGGGTACTTTCGGCAGCCGACGCCCTCCAGGGAAAAGTCAGTGGGCTTGATATTATCTCTGCATCAGGCGACCCGGGTTCCGGCTCTCAGCTTGTAATTCGCGGATTGAGCTCCATGGGAAACAGCCAGCCGCTTATCGTTATAGACGGTGTTCCGCAATTCAGAATCCAAAGCAGTTTCGATTTAAGTTCGGCTGATACCGAAGACATCAGTAACCTAATTAATATTGCCCTTCAGGATATCAAGTCCATTGAAGTTTTAAAAGATGCTGCATCTACTGCTATTTATGGTTCTCAGGGCGCAGATGGGGTGTTGCTTATTGAAACCCATAAAGGGCGTATGGGAAAAGTACAGTTCGATTACCAATATAAAAACAGCCTGAATTTTCAACCGCCTGCAATTCCAATGTTGAGTGGTGACGAATACATTATGCTGCAACTGGAAGCCTGGCACAATGCCCGCGGTGTGTTTACCATTCCTCAGGAAATTGCCTATAACCGCGATTATGTGGATTTCCACAACTATTCCCAAAATACCGACTGGATTAAGGAAATTACCCAGAATGCCATGACGCATGACCATTATTTCAGCATTGGGGGCGGGGGTGAAAAAACCAGATATTTTACTTCGTTCAGTTATGTGGATGAAGGTGGTACTACTATTCATACGAGTGCACAGCGGTTTTCCACCCGTGTAAACCTCGATTACTTCCTTTCCCGCAACCTGCTGTTCCAGGTGAAATTTAATTATAACTCAAATACAACTGAAGGAAATCTCCGGATTGAAAACAGGAATATCAGGGAAATGGCCTATATTAAATCGCCTAACATGAGTATATGGGAATACGATGCTTATGGAAACCTGACGGGCGAATACTTTACCCCGATAAACAGTTATCAGGGAAATGGCGTTACCTTTTTTAATCCGGTAGCTGTGGCAAAACTTGGTATGAACGACAGGGTAATGAACAGCCTCGAAAACACCTTCCTTTTGCAGTACAGGTTTAACGACTGGCTCCTTTTCCGCGAAACCATTTCTTTCCAGTACCAGGGTGATAAATCGAAAAATTACCTGCCTTACAACGCTATTGGAGCCGACTGGCTGGCCTGGAACGTAAACAAGGCGGAAGAAAGCAATAACCTGAACCAGAGTATCAGAACCGAATCGCAGATTGCATTCAACTCACCTTTTGCCAATCAGGACCACCAGCTTACAGGTGCGTTTACCTGGATTACCGACCAGGCAGGTTATGAATGGATGAACATTCAAAGTAACCGCACACCGAGTACCGATATAAAAGACCCGGCCATTGATGCCCAGATTAACTGGATTGGAACAGGCTCGGGTGAAAGCCGCATGTTGAGCGGATTATCCAACGTGAATTACAAATACCTCGACCGGTATATGATTCAAACCATTTTACGGGCCGATGCCCACTCCTCATTCGGAAGCAATAACCGGTGGGGGCTTTTTAAAGGCTTGTCTTTGGGCTGGAGGTTCTCAAGTGAGTCGTTCCTGAACTCGCTCGACTGGCTGGGCGAAAGCATGCTGAGAGCAAGCTGGGGTGTGGCCGGTCGTCAGCCGGGCGATGTTTATGCCCGCTTTGCAACCTATGAATCCACAGGAACGGGAAGCTACATGCTAAATCCCGCTATTGCCCCTACAAGTATTCAGCTCAATAACCTCAAATGGGAAACCATTACTTCGTACAATGCAGGTATTGAGGTAAGTTTGTTTAATGACAGGGTTTATATTGAAAGTGATGTTTACCAGAAAGTTACTACAGACATTCTTTTTGGAGGCACACAACCTTGGCAATATTATTTAATTCCTACATCTTCAGGTTATGATGGCCTTAAATACTTAAACGGAGGTAAAATGACCAATGTGGGCTGGGAGCTGATGCTCGACGGAAGGGCCGTACGTACCAAAGACTGGCTGGTTTCATTTAACTTCAATACTTCGCAAAACATCAATACTTTTAATGAACTTCCGGAAAACTTTAACCCGGAACGCTCTACTTCAATCGGAAACGGACAGTATCCGCTGCGCGTTCAGGAGGGTGAACCCATCGGGTCATTCTTCGGATTCAGATATTTGGGCGTTTGGGCCAGCGATGAAGACGTGGTTGCCCGCGATGTTGACGGAAACATTCTCCGCGACAGCCAGGGCAGGCCTATACCGCTTCGTTATACTGATTCTTATACATTTAAAGGCGGCGACCCCATTTACGAAGATATTAACCACGACGGGAAAATTGACCTGAACGATGTGGTTTATATCGGCGACTCTAACCCGGATTTTATCGGAGGTTTCGGTGCCAATCTAAGGTATAGGAATTTCGATTTTTCAGCCGCTTTCCATTACCGTATCGGTTTTGATATTGTTAACCGTGTTGCAATAGAATCCGAAGGTATGAATAACCGGAACAATCAAAGCAAGGCTGTTTTGAGCCGCTGGCGTGTGCAAGGTCAGGACGAACCCGGTTTGCTTCCAAAAGCCTACATGAACCATCCGGCCAATAACCTGGGTTCAGACCGGTATGTTGAAAAAGGCGATTATCTGCGTTTAAACAACATAAAACTTGGTTACCAGTTAAGCCAGGAAATGTGTAACAGACTGGGTGTGAGAAAAGCAAACTTTACACTGAGTGCACGGAAACTGTTTACTTTTACAAACTACTCGGGTCAGGATCCCGAAGTTGGGCAGGATGCCAGTAATCCATTCTGGATTGGAGAGGATAAGGCAAATACACCTCCACCCAAAATTGTAACTTTTAGTATAGCTGTTGGATTTTAATACATTATCTGATTATGAGAACAAAAGCAAAATATTTTCTGATTTCCCTGGTAATACTCATGCAGGTTTCCTGCAGTGAATGGCTTGATTTGCAGCCTCCCGGAGGTCTGGTAAGGGATGAATTCTGGAAAACAAAAGAGGATGTGGAAGCGGTTGTAATGGCAGCTTATGAATCGTTTGCCTCTTTAGACCGCACGTTGTTTGTATTTGGGGAAGTAAGAGCCGATTTGGTTGAAGGAGATTTTAACCAGCCCTGGAACGAACAGCTCCTGATGGAAAACAACATCTACCCGGATAATTCTATTTGCAGTTGGGCAAACTTTTACAAGGTTATTAATTACTGCAACGAGGTTATTTTAAATGCTCCGAAAGTGAGAGAGATTGACAATACATTTACCGATTTCCAGATGTACAGTTTAATGTCGGAAGCTTATTTTCTGAGAAGCCTGAGTTACTTTTATCTGGTGCGTTTGTACCGCGACGTTCCACTGGTGCTTGAACCTTCGGAATCAGACGATACCGATTTTTACCAGCCTAAGTCAACTGAAAGCGAAGTGCTAAATCAGATTGTAGCCGATTTGGAAACCAACCGTGTTTATGCCCCATCCGGAGGTTTTCCAACCATTGCCGAAAACAAAGGCAGGGCTTCAAAGGCTGCTTACGATGCATTACTTGCCGACATTGAATTGTGGCGGTTCAACTATGAACGGGTTCTGGCTCACATCAGGAATATTGAACAGAATATCGAAATTTTGATGATGCCCAGTGCCAGGTGGTTCGAAATGTTTTACCCCGGAAATTCGCTCGAAAGTATTTTTGAATTTCAGTTTGATGGAAACAGGAATCAGAACAACGGTACTTATGGGCTGACACAGCGGTTCAGCTACCAGTACGACCCAAGCCAGAAAGCGCTTGAAATGTTTGCTTTTGAATTTGCAAGCGAATTGGTTCGTGGCGAAGATGCTTCCATAAAAAAATATGGCGACGACGATTATATCATCTGGAAATATGTGGGAATGGCTCCCGACGGCCAAACCACACGTACCGGAGCCGAACAATTCAGCGCCAACTGGATTGTTTACCGGTTAGCCGATGTGATGCTGATGAAGTCGGAAGCTTTATCACAGCTTGAACGTTACAATGAAGCACTTTTTATTCTGAATGATATCAGGGAGCGGGCCAATGTCTCACCGGTTAGCCTCGCAAATACGCGTGTGGCTTTTGAAGATGCCATTCTGAATGAAAGGGCGCTGGAGCTTGCCTATGAAGGAAAAAGGTGGTTCGATCTTTTAAGAATGGGCCGCAGAGACGATTTTGCACGGAAAGACAAACTTATTGAAGTGATTGTTAGTAACGTACCTTCTACTCAAAAACGTATTCTGGCTGCAAAACTTACCAATCCGTTAGGCTGGTATTTGCCCATTTACGATACTGAAATTGAACGAAACAAGAATTTGGTACAAAACCCGTATTATGATTTTTAACATGAAAAGAATAGCATACATATTAGGTTTGTTGTTGGTGGTGGGTTTTTATTCCTGCGAAAGAACACCAGTTGAAGCCAACTTCGAAGACGTAGAGAAGTTTTCAATCTACGATTACCTTACGGAAAATAAGGAACAGTTTTCAAGTTTTATCTCTATACTGGAAAAAGGAAATCTGGATAAAACGCTAAGCGCATATAATCCTGACGGAACAGATTATACGTTGTTTTTGCCCGATAACCAGGCAGTGAACAGATTTATTGAGGAGAGCCCGCAGTTTTCTTCACTGAATGAAATTTTAAACGATCAGGAATATGCAGCCGCATTCAGCAGGTATCATGTGGTAAATATGGGAGTGCACACCAACCAGTTTCCATTCGGTGCATTTTCTGAACCAACCTTGTCAGAAGATTTTTTAACTGTGAGTTTTGTTATTGAAACAGATACGTCATATTACAGAATCAATAACCAGGCTTCTGTTATTTATCCAAATATTGAAGTCTCCAACGGCTATATTCATTTAATTGAAACTGCACTAAAACCGGTTACTTTTACAAGCTATGAATGGCTGGAACAAAATCCGGGTTATTCCATTTTCAAAAATGCAGTGGATTTAACCGGATTGCGTCATTTAATCGACTTTAATTTGAAAGAGGATGAAACCCTGAGGCCGGTTACCATGTTGGTTGAACCAGACAGGATTTACAACCAGAGTGGTGTTTCAAACGTGAATGATTTGGCAGCTTTAATTAGCCCAAACGATAATAATTACACAAATACCTCAAATCCGTTGTACAATTATGTGGCGTATCATATCCTTTCCGGACAATATTTTATTGATAATTTCGAAGGTGTAAGTACCAACTACATAACGTTTTCTGAAATTCCTTTAAATATAAACGGTATGGGTATCGATTTGGCAATTAACAGAGCAAAAGAGGATACTATAATCGGGCCGGGCGGGAGAATTATTGATTATATTGGTTTTTTCTACGATGAAAGCAATGTAATAACACAAAGCGGGGCTATTCATTTTATTGACAGGATAATGAAACAAAGAACTCCGTCGCGTTCAATCCGCACCTTCGAATTTTATGAAGAACCGCTTTTAAACAGGTATCGCCAGGAACCGGGAAATTATCTTATTGAAGATCCTGAAGCACTTTTCAATATTAAATGGTCGGGAGCTGACCTGTTTTTTATTGAACTTGGCGAACAGGAATCATCTGCCTGGGGTAACGATTACCTCGAAATAAACGGCGATTTTATTATATCTTATACCATCCCCCGTATTATTCAGGGAAGGTACAGAGTATTAATAAGGGCTGAAGCATTTAATGCACAGAATGCATTAATTGAAGTTTTCCTTGACGGGAAAAAAATTGGCAGTCTCGTTGACTTGTCGACAGGTGGCTCCTCAAATAGTCCGTTCCAGACTATTGAACTGGGGACTGTTGATTTTAAGCGCTATACAACACATGTTGTGGAAGTCAGGCCACTTATTCCGGGACGCTTCCTGTGGGACTTTATTCGTTTTGAACCTTTTTAAATGAAGAACAATATGAAACCGAGAGTTTTTATCATATCAGTTGCAATTGCCCTGCTGGGAATAACCGGATGTAAAGAATATTGGGACGATCATTATGATGTTTATCCTGATACGGTTGACCAGAATATTTGGGATGCCATGCAGGCCGATTCTGAAATTTCTGAATTTGTGCAGATTTTAAAACAGCTTGAACTTGATACCCTGTTTTTGTCGGATAATCCCTATACGCTTTTTGCTCCGTCAAACAGTGCAATTTCTCAATATTTAAATGAGGGTACACTGGATACCTTAATCATTAAATACCATATTTCGGGATTTTTGATTAATTCAGGAACCATTACCGGAGCCAAAAAGATTCAGACGCTATCAAGAAAGTTTGCTTTTTTTGATAAATCAGGTACAGTTGCAAAATTTGATGATATTGACCTGAGAAAGGAAAGCCCGTTATATTTAAACGGGAAATATTTTGTGATGGATCAGGTAGCCAAACCTCTGCCAAACCTGTATCAGTATTTTGTTATAAACAATAATCTGTTAAGTGATTACATTGATAGTCAGGATTCAATCATTCTCGACAGGGAACGAAGCAAACCTATTGGTTTCGATGAAAACGGAAATACAGTTTATGATACGGTTTCTATCATATACAACAAGTTTGAGGCAATGTATTTTCCTGTAAAACACGAATTTCGTAACACAGCAGCCACCATTGTCTTTCCTAAACAGGATGACTACAGGGAAGCATTAAATCTTATGGCCCAGGATATGGCAATACCAGGCCTAAACGACTATAGTGACATTCCACTCGACTGGCAAACCGATGTGTTAATTCCGCATTTGCTGGATCAGGGTGTTTTTCTGAACAGGCTAGAACCAGAGGAATTTGTCTGGAAAGGACCCAGAGATACACTGAAACTTCAGAATATAAGAGGCGACAGTATCCAGATTTTTTACACTCCGGTTGAAAAAACGCTCAGCAGTAATGGTTATGCATACAACTACGAAAATTTTATTATTCCTGATTCACTTTATATGGGAGGCGCCAGGTTTGAAGCAGAATGGTTACTCAGAGAAACCGGGGTTAACAGATATGCATGGAAATCAAGGGCAACTGTAAGAACCGATTCCCCGTTTGCTCCTATAAGGGAATTTATTTCAACTGCCTCAAACGACAGTATTGTCAGAGTTATTTTCCCAAAAGGTTATACAGGCAGATATTCTCTGGAGTTCGAAACCCAGAAACTGTTCCCGAGAAAATATGTGATGGTGGTAAGAACCCACATGGACATAGGCGGAATCTATGAAATTTATATTGACGATGAACTGGTAAAGACTTTCGATTATTATGATTTTGTTCGATACAGAGGTCTGATGTTTAGCGTTACCGGTGCAACATACCTGCCTGTTGGACGTTTTAACCGGTTCGATATGTATGTGGACAATTTACATGAATATGGCAGGGCGAAAGTAAGGTTTGAATATAAAGCGCCTGGTAATGCGCCGTCAAACGGATTGGTAATTGATTACATCGAGTTTATTCCGGCTGATATTTAAACCGGCGGAAAAAAATATTATACCGAATGAAAAAAACATTCAAAATATCAAGATTATATAGAATGGACAACCGAATGAACTTAAAAACCTTAACGAGGAGCACCCTGTTAGCTGCCTGGGTTATGATTTTGGGATTTACAGCAAACGCTCAGCAGGATACTTTAACGGTTACAGGCCGTGTTGTAAATCCTGGCGGGCAACCTGTTTCCAATGTTGCAGTGGGTGTGGAACGATCGTTTGAGTTACCTGCTGTAACCAACGAACAGGGAGAGTTTTCTGTAAAAGCCTTATCGGGTAGTGTGTGGTTAAACATCAATCCTTCGCGAGATTACAAAGAAAAGCGGGTTTACCTGAACAATCGAACGGATATAGTAATATATCTTACTGATGATGATTTAACATCAGGCGATGATGAATTACTTATACTGGCCCAGCCTATTTTGAAACGAAATACAACGTTTGCCTACAGCGAGTTAATTACTAAAGAAATTTTGCAAACACCCGCACTTTCTGTTGACCAGTTTATGCAGGGAAGAGTTTCCGGGATGCATGTGGTAAACCGCTCAGGCGATTTTGGCAGTGGAGCAATAACCTTATTGCGCGGAATCAGTTCACTCAATTCAAACAACCAACCCTTATATGTTGTGGATGGCATTCCGGTTACCTCAATGGGATTATTCGGTACCAACCTCGATGGCTATTCCTATAACCCATTACTGGGGGTAAATCCGATGGATATCTCCAAAACAACAATTATAAAAGACCCGACAATTACCTCAGCTTTTGGCTCAAAAGCATCAAATGGTCTTGTATTTATTGAAACCCTGGACCCAAGTGCCACTCAAACTGTAATTGAACTCGACTTAAGAACCGGTTATTCTCTTTCTCCTTCGAGGTATATTCCTCAAATGAATGCAGGACAGCATAAATCATTGATAAGCGAAATTTTATACTCGTCGGGTATGAGAGAAGAGAGGATAAGAGAACTGTACCCTACTTTGTTTATAACATCACAAAACGACCGATTTATTGATTATCAGCACAATACTGACTGGCAGAATGTGATTTTTACCAATTCGGCATTTCAAAACCTGAATATAAATGTTAAGGGGGGAGACGAAATTGCCCGGTATGGCTTATCTTTCGGGTACTTTAGCGGCAACGGAATTGTTAAAACAACTGGCTATGAAGGTTATAACCTTCGATTTGTAAGTTTGCTTAATATTTTTACCTGGTTAAAAATGAATGCGGGTGTATCGTTAAGCTACAATTCTTCCGAGCTAAAAGAGTCTGCACGAATTTCACAAACCAGTCCAATCTTGTCTGCACTTGGCAAATCGCCAATGCTGAATCCGTTTCAGTACGACGAAGACGGGCAGGAATTAATAACCCTTGCTATGGTAGATGAATTGGGTGTAAGTAACCCTCAGGCTGTAATCGATAATTACGAAGCTGGGAATACCAATTTCAACTTCACTTCTACTTTGGGATTTGCCGCCGACTTAAAAGAAAACCTGATTCTGAATTCCAATTTTGGTTTGAACTACAATGTTTTAAAAGAGCAGCTTTTTATGCCAAACAGAGGTATGGAACTTTATTACAACAAGGCAGCAATAAATGTTTCAAAAGCCTCGAATAACAGCTTGAATTCATTTTACAACAACACGTATTTGCGTTTTGAAAAATCATTTGGTCAGGATCATGTAATAACTTCTAATACAGGTGTAAACGTACTGGTTAATAAATTTGAATTCGACTGGGGTTTAACTAAAAACTCACACGAAAATGACCAGTACCGAATGTTGCAGGATGGAACCAACCACATGAGGGAAATTGGCGGAGAGAACCGGAATTGGAACTGGTTATCCTTTTACGAGTATTTTACCTATTCATACAGGGACAAATATTTGCTTTCTGCCTCTCTTTCTGTTGACGGTTCTTCCAGAATTGGGCGAAATGCAGCCAACACAGTTAAAATTGCAGATATTCCTTTTGGATTATTTTATGCAGGAGGTGCTGCCTGGAGAATATCTCATGAACCGTTTTTAAGGGATGCCGGCTGGCTCGAAGATTTAAAACTGAGAGTTTCATACGGACGTTCAGGGAATGACGATATTGGAGAATCAAATGCCAGCAGCTATTACAACGCGATAAAATTTCGTGAAACAGTTGGTCTTTATCCCGCTTTGATCCCCAATGACGAGCTCACCTACGAAACAGTTAGCCAGTTGAATGGCGGTGTGGACATTGCGCTGTGGGGCAGCAGGTTACGTACAAGTGTTGATGTGTACCAGTCCACCACTGATAATATGTTGATTTATGCACCTTTAAAAGCTTATTTTGGATATGATTTCCGGCCCGAAAACGGAGGAAAAATGCAAAACACAGGAGTTGATTTAAGTTTGTTTTACCGGATAATTGATAAATCAGATTTTAAATGGGATTTTCAGGGTACATGGTCATCATTCAAAAATGAAGTTGTAGAGGTACTGGGAGATATTCTTATTACCGATTTGCAGGGCGGTCAAACTGTTAATATGGTTGGGCAACCAGCCAACAGTTTTTACGGATATATTTATGAAGGTGTATTTTCATCCACTGCTGAAGCTCAGGCTGCCAACCTGGTTAATGAAAAGTTTGTTCCATACCGTGCCGGTGATGCCATTTTTCGTGATATTTCCGGACCCAATGGCTCTCCCGATGGGATTATTAACCAATATGATAAAACTGTTTTAGGTTCTTCACTGCCTGAGTTTTTTGGTGGAATAAATAACACCTTCCGGTATAAAAAATGGGCTTTAAATGCTTTCGTACAGGCAATTGCAGGAAACGAAGTATTTAATTACGTTCGTTTCCAAAATGAAAATATGTCAGGGCTGGAAAATCAAAGCACAAGTATTTTGAACAGATGGCAGTACGAAGGGCATGAAACGGACATTCCAAGAGCACTCTGGGAAGACCCGGTTGGAAACGCGGAATTTTCTTCGCGTTGGATAGAAGACGGATCGTTTATCAGACTTAAAAATGTTTCGCTCAGTTATACAATCCCTGATGAATTTCTTGCTTTCAAAAATGCTCAGTTTTATATAGCCGCAAGCAATGTATTTACTCTGTCAAAATATTTGGGATACGATCCTGAATTCGGATATTCGCAACTGCAGTTGAACCAGGGAGTTGATTACGGGCTTACACCACAGCCCCGTCAGTTTATATTAGGTATTAAATTAGGCTTGTAACATTTATATATTGTACGCAATGGAAAGAATAAAAAAATATTTACCAATTTTCAGTTTATTGCTGGCCCCGCTTCTGTTTTTTAATTCCTGCAAAGATTTTTTTGAACCAGACCAGGAAATAAATATAACCGAAGACAAGTTGTTTGACGACTGGTATGAATACCGTTCGGTAGCAATGGGCATGTATGGATTACAACAGCAACTTGTGGAACAACTGCTCATATTGGGAGAGTTACGCGGCGATTTGCTAACCATTACTGAAAATGCCGATGCAGATATGGTTGAAATTTATAATTTTAACCCGTCGCGCGAAAACAAGTATGCTTCGCCGACCAATTTTTTCAAACTCATTTCTGCAACCAATAATTTTATAAAAGTGTTGCAGCACGAACGCCCGGAAGTTATGGACCCAAAAAGTCCGGTAACAAATTACGACAGGCTTTATGGTGAAGCGCTTTGTATGAGGGCTTGGGCCTATTTTAATGCCGTACGTATTTACGGAAAGGTTCCGTTTATTCATGAATCCCTGACGTCAATCACTGAAGTTGAGGATTATCTCAATTCTTCTGGTACTTATATAGATAGTGTGGCCATAGTTTATTCAAAGGACGGATTCTACAATGACACCATTTACAACAAACCAATTGAACTGGAAAAACAATATTTCGATCAGCACCTGGTAATCGATTATTTTACCAATGAACTGGAAAGAAAAGTGAAAGCTGTGGGTGTGAATCATTACATCAACAACAACGACATTTCGTGGGAAGTAACCATTTGGAATACGCATGCCATGAACGCACTTTTAGGGCACATGTATTTAACCGATGGCGATTTGGCAAAAGCTGCCCACTACTTCGAAAAAATTGTTTACCTGTCATCAGATAATTACCGCTACCAACTCGACCAGAGTTTTTCCAACTTTAGCTGGCGAAATATTTTTGCCGGAATTGACAGCCGGGAACACATTTATACACTTTGGTTTAACAAAACCTATTTTCAGCAGAACGATTTTCAGATGTTTTTTGAGCCCAGAAATCCGCACAGATATATGCTCAAACCAACCCGCCAGGCTATTCTGAACTGGGAAACCATTTGGGATAACTATTCCATGTCAATTAATAACAGCCAGCCCTGGAGGACCAGAATTACTTTTAAGGGAATGCCGGGTGATTTTTGGCGTGGTTATGGATTGTCATATACCTATTTGCGCGATGGAATGCCCATTCCTGAAATGATGATTCGGGGGATGTTATATTTAAAATCTGAGAATGATATAAGAACTGCACAGCTTATTACTGAAGATGCCGATACGGTGGTTTGGAAATATTCATGGAATAAGGATGTATATGATATGGATCCCAATTACATTATATACCGGGCTGCAGGGATTCATCTTTTGCTTGCTGAAGTATATACCTATTGGGCTTTCGACCGAAATGGAATTATTTTAACTTTCACTTCAAATGCTGTAAATATTGTAAACAACGGAGCAAATTATTCTCCAGCCGGTAATCGTCCGCAACTTGGCGTGAGAGGCCGTGTTGGTTTTGGAGGAGCAACAGATGGTATAAGAGTTGGAAACATAAATTATGTTCACGATCCGTTCACCAACGAGGTAATTGATTACATCGACTTAACAGGGAATTTCCCCGGCCTGCAGGAACTGTTGGAAGATAAAATCATTGCGGAAAAGGCCAGGGAACTTGCTTTTGAAGGCGAACGGTTTTATGATCTTATGCGCGTTGCTCAAAGAAGGGGTGATCCGTCCTTCCTTGCAGAAAGAGTTTCTGCAAAATATCCTTCAGCGCAACGCGAACAGATTTATAATTTATTGATGGATGAAAGAAACTGGTATATTAATTATTTTGACGAATAACTGAGAGTGAGGTTACCTAAACCAATTAGTTCTTTTTAGATTGACAGGTGGAAATACTACCTGTCTTTCTTTTTTATTAAACAATAAAACAATGTTCAAACTGAATTTCAACAATCGAATTCTTGCAACTTTAATATTTGCTATTTTCTGGTTGCCCGGAATATCGTCTGATTTAAGAGATATTTTTGCGCTGAACAGTAAGGTAATTGTTCTTCACTTCGACGATGGTTATGTGGAATACCACAAAAGAGGTGAGTCAAGGCAAAAAGACAGGGTAGTTCACCAACCTCTGGATATTACGAAAGCGGTGAAATCAGAAAATTATTCTATTAAGTCAATCGCAGGATTTTATTCAGAGGCACAAAATCCTTCAAAAATTGAAAGAAAATCCAAAGGAACAGAATTTACATGGCTATGTCAGGGATGGTCTCAAACTACCGGCTGTATTAATTCTGCTCCCGATCATTCCAAAGAGCACTGGCTTTATTTACACTTGCCCGAACCGTTGGAAATGGGTAAAACTTATACTATTTCAACCGGAGATGTTGCCGGAAACGGTTTGGAATGGGAGTTGAATTTCAGCCTTGAGAAAAACAGAACTGAGGCTGTTCATGTAAATCTGGTGGGATACGATCCCCGGGCCCCGCAAAAATACGGGTATGTTTATCATTGGGCTGGCAGCGGGGGAGGAGTTGATTTTTCAAATTATTCAGGAAATGCTTTTTACCTGGTTGATTTGTATTCCCATGAGAAAGTTTTTTCAGGAACACTGAATTTTCGCAAAAACAAAAACAATGTTGAAACCATGCAGCCAAACGATTCACCCGGACAGAATTTTTTGGGAGCCGGTGTGTATGAATGTGATTTTTCGTCGTTCAATACTCCGGGCGAATATTACCTGGCAGTGGAAGGCATTGGTCGTTCTTTTTCTTTCAAAATTGAACGCGACATTTACCGGCATCCATTTTACAATTCTGTTCGTGGCTTGTATCATAACCGCTCGGGAATTTCCCTCGAAGAACCATTTACCGAATTTACCCGGCCTGCTCCGCATAACCCGGAAGTTACACCAGGGTTTGAAGGGAAACTGTTCTATACCTCTTCGCGCCAGTTCGACTGGAATGATCTGAATCATTCTGCATCTGATTTACCTGCTATTGAAGCCGGAATAAAGGGTCCGATAGATACATGGGGCTGGTACCAGGATGCCGGCGACTGGGATGGCTATTTCACGCATCTGAAAATTCCTGCCCTGTTGATGCTGACCTGGGAAATTGCCCCGGAAAAATTTGCTGACGGTGAGTTGAACCTTCCAGAAGGCGAAAATCAGATTCCCGATATCCTGGATGAAGCCCGCTGGCTCATCCGCTTTTTGTACAGGACTCGACACGAAATTATTCAGAAAAGCTACGGAACCGGTGGAGTTGGCTCGCGTGTGGCCCCCGACTGGTACGGCCATACCGGCGACGGCACCCCGTCGTGGAAAGATACCGGGAAGTGGATTGTTTCAGGAGAGGACCCGTTTACAACTTATTTCTATGCAGGACTGGCTGCTCATTATGCGTTGGTTTTAAACAAACTCGGTGTAGCCGATCCGGAGGAAATAAACTGGCAAACAGAAGCCGAAGAAGCGTTTAACTGGGCGCAAAACAATACATTGCCCAATGATGATAATCCCGCCGAAAGACATAATTACGATTTGTCCGATTTTGAATTTTATGCCGCCGCCGTACTTTACCGTTTAACAGGCGACAGCAGCTACATGGATATTACGGAGCAGAAACTGAATACTTTGAGTTCCAATTCAATATTAATCGAAGATACCAAATGGGGAGCCTATTCCATGGTCACCGGAAATGAACAAAACTGGTCGAATACCACCCTGAAAAATAAGTTGAATGGTATCATCCTGGCCACAGCGGATCAGAAATTTACAAGTATTGAACAGCGTGCCTGCCGTTACGGCGGAAACATCTGGTTACCAATGCTCATTGGACAGGGAACAACACCTCGAGTGTTTGAAATGATGATGGGACATTATGTTTCAAAAGAAGCAGCGCCTTCGCAAACCGAAAATTACCTGGCGGGTATTTTTACTACTGCTGATTACTTTCTGGGCTGCAATCCTTTGAATATGACATGGATTACACATGTAGGCGTAAGGTATCCTGAACGGGTGATGCATCTCGACTCCTGGTACAGCGACATCGGCGAAATTATTCCGGGAATTACACCTTACGGACCATGGCGCGATCAGCCGGGTGGTTCAGTTATCGGACCGTGGGATTTGCAATGGTCCTACAAAACGCTTTATCCCGACGGAATTGAAAACTGGCCGGGGCACGAACGGTGGTTCAATAATTACACCACTCCCGTAAATGCCGAGTTTACCGTTCATCAAAACACGGTTCTTTCAGCGGTAGTTTACGGTTATTTATGCGATGAACCGGATGGGAGTTACCAGCCAAATAAAAAACCTTCGGTGCAGATTATTTCTCCCGAAAATGGAAGTGAAAACCAGGGAGCGCTTACGATTACTGTTGAAGCGGATGATCCCAACGGTCCTGAAGATATTGCATGGGTTGAATTTTATAACGACTGGCACAAAATAGGCCAGAGCAAAGAACCACCCTATTCGTTTACCTGGAAAAAACCGGCTTACGGAACAGTGAAACTCTCCGCCAAAGTGGTGGATAAAAGCGGGTTTTCAGCAAAATCTGAGACAATTACTGTTCTAACATCACCGCCAACTGGCTATCACTCATTGCAAAACGAAAAAGGATACCTGACTGTTTTTCCAAATCCGGTAAGCAATTTTATTGAAATTGAATCATCAGAGAAAATCGCTACGGTAGAAATATTTGGCATTACCGGCTCAAAAATAAATCATTTTTCCGGGCAGAACTTTTCCGGAAAAATTCTGAATTTTTCAGAATATCCGGAAGGGCTTTATATATTAAAACTGATTTTTTCAGACGGAACCAGCCAGTTGGAAAAAATTATTAAAAAATCAGCGTATTAACGGATTCTGCATCCAGTGTGATAATCTGTTTTTGTGCCGGTTTTTCTTCCCAAAGATTGTTTTCAGTTGTTGAGACAATTTTCTTCAGATTTCCGAAACCTTCAATTCCTATCTCCACCGTTTTATTTTTGGTATTGATTACCTGAATCACCTTCTTTCCGTCAGGGTGAATTCCCGCAATTGCAAAAACATCAGGATCTGAACTGGCAGAATGAACAATTTGAGTACCTGAGTTCAGATATTCCACCTGGTGTTTGGTAATGAAATAGGATGGATACTTTATTTCGGTATCGGCCGACATAATGGAATAGTTGTTTTGCCAGGTCCAGTATTGAGAAACGGCCACTTTGGCGTATTTCAGCATGCGGTGCGAAATTTTTGCAAAACGAAGGGCGTAATCATAAGTAGCGTTCATGCCCCGTTGCCTCCAGGCCATGGCGTCGAATCCCAGTTCGTTGCACCAGACTTCCTTGTCCCAGGCTTGCGCCAGGCCAGCAATGCGTTCAAATTCGCTGTTGGGTATATCTTCCGACCACCAACTGTGAAAACACAAAGGTCCCAAATACTTCCAGATGGTGGAGTCGGCGGCAATCATGGTGGCAAATTCCACTGTTCCTTTTGTTTGAGCCGTGTCAGCCCACAGAAATTTTGTTTTTAATCCGGCTTTTCTGAACCTTTCGCCGGCCATTTTAAAAAAGCGGATGGTCTCTTCGGGCGAAAAAATGGTCATGTATCCGCCATCCGACTCGTTGAACGAAAAGTAATCGGCTTCCACTCCGTATTCTTCCTTTGCCTTTACAAGGAAGGCAACAATCATGTCGATTACCTCATCGTATTTATCGTATTTTATCCGGCGTTTATCGTTGCGTTCCGGGTTTTCTACCAGTTCATCAGCTACCCGCCAGACTGAAATAGTAAAATTGGAAACCCCGAATTCCTCTTTCATTCGTTGCATGGTTTCATGCAGGGTAACAATTACAGGCTGGTCGTTTATTTTTTCGCCTATGTAGGTTAAATAATCCTGTTCGCGAAACTGCAGGGGTAAAGCCAGCCGAACATGGCTGGGTTTGAATTCCCTGAGTGTAACCTCGCCAACTGCATCCCAGGCATTATCGGTATAGTTGGCCTGGCAGTAATTTCCGCCAATGGAAACAATCTTTTGCTGTTCAATTTCGGGATAGATTTTGATTTTTACTGGCTGGGAAAAGCAATGTTCACTTATCAGTAAGGCTGCAAAAACAAATAGAAATAATTGTAACGTTTTCATCGTATTGAATTTTATTTTTTAAACTTCTTTAAGCTGGGCTAAATAGTTTTCTGGGCTCAACATTTGAATTACTTTTCCTTTTTTCTTTTTGGTCATAATTTGGATTATAAATATTTTCGAATACTTTGCCGTTTGTGCTTTTTCATTTTGTTTGATTCTTTTCTGTTCAAAAATAGAAGTATTCATAGAATCCATGAATTTTTCAATAATTTTTTTATCCCTGTAAGCCAAAAAGGGGAAAGGTTAGTTTTTCCAAAGGAGGAGATTTAAACGGAAGACTAATCTGACAGGTATCATATTTCAGTTCCAATTTACTTGGGGAACAGCAGTGGCAGAGATTTTAAATCCGGTTTTAAGTTTGAAAAATTCTTGCAGGAGTTTTGGAAGAAAGTGTTTGATTTCCCCTGTTGCCTAAAAATCAAATTCTGTTATCTTTGAAACTAAACGAAATCAGAAAAGGAATTGAAATGAGAAGATTTGCCTTGATTTTTTTATCTATTGTTTCTTTCGGAGTTTTTGCACAGAATCCGGTCAAAAAACCATTGTCGATCGAAGATTTTGGTAGCTGGAATACACTGGCCAATCCAATAATCTCAAACGATGGAGCCCGGATTGCCTTTGAACAAAATCCGCAAAAAGGCGACGGGATGCTGATTGTGAAGAGTGGAAAATCAGATTTCGATACAATTCCCCGTGGAAACAGAGCGGCATTCGGGCCCGAAAACGATTTTATCGTGTTCTCCATTAAACAGCCCGAGGACAGCATCAGGAAAGCAAAACTGGATAAGGTGAAAAAGGAAGATATGCCCAAAGACAGCCTGGGGATCCGGATTTTCGGCAGAAACGAAGTGAAAAAGTTCCCAAAGCTGAAATCTTTTAAAATCCCGGAAGAAAATGCCCGCTGGATTGTATTTACGGTTGAGCCGGCACCTGCTCCGAAAGACACTACAGGAAATAATTCAAAAAAGAAAAAGGAAAAACAGGAAGGCGAAGACCTGGTGTTGTTTCAGGTTGAGACCAGCGATACGCTGATGTTCAGAAATGTTTCTGACTGGACGTACGCCAAAAAAGGGAAATCTGTCTTTTTCAGCCGGCAAGTAAAAGATTCAACCGGAACTGTGTCGTCACTCCATGTATTCGATACCTCAACGGGTGAATCATCGGAAATTTATTCAGAAGAAGGCTGGATGAAAAAGCTGATCTCCGACGAAGCAGGAAATCAATTTGCATTTTTGTTTTCGCAGGATACCATCAAAGAAAAGGCTTATTCGCTTTTTCTGGGAGACTTGGATGAAGAACCGGAAAAGATTGTGGATGGATACACACGTGGCATTCCCGTTGGCTGGACACCCGGCGAAAACGGGAATATCTATTTTTCGGAAGACGGAACCAAACTGTTTTTCGGAACGGCAGAGAGTCCTGAACCGGCGCCCAAAGACACGATTCCCGAAGATGAAAAGCCGAAACTGGACATCTGGCACTGGCAGGATTTAAAACTTCAGTCGCAGCAAAAAGTGGAAGCCGAGCAGGAAAAAAAGCGAACCTTTCTTTCGGTTTATCATATCAACCTCAATCGATTCATTCAACTGGCTGATCCGCAGGTGAGGGATGTTTCGACCCTGGAAAAAGGAAACAGCGACCTGGCTTTCGGCTACAACGAATTACTTTACCTGCGTGAGTCAGGCTGGACCGGCACCCGCAACCGCGATTATTATGTTATTGATGTAAAATCGGGAATCAAGCGCGAAATTGCCGACTGCAAATCGTATGTTCGTATTTCGCCACAAGGGAAATATGTGGTTTGGTACGAACCGGCTGACAGCAGTTTTTACGCCCGTTCAACAGATATTAACCGGCTTGAAGCTGTGTCTCTTACCAAAATTCTGCCGGTGAATTTTTATGACGAACGGAATGACACGCCGATGGATCCGCGTCCCTACGGAATTGCCGGATGGAGCGAAGACGACCGGTTTGTTTACATTTACGACCGTTATGACATCTGGAAACTTGACCCGGCCGGAGAACGGGTGCCGGTGAACATTACAAATACGTATGGCCGCCGGAATCAAATTCGCCTTCGCTACGTAAACCTTGAACCTGAGTTGGAACATATTCCTTCCGATGAATATGTATTGCTGAGTGCTTTTGACGAACGGTCCATGTCGGGCGGATTTTTCAGCGTACGTTTTGGAGTGGTTTCCGACCCCGGTTTACTCATTATGGAAAAGAACCATTTTGGCGGAGTTAAAAAGGCGAAAAATGCAGAAAAGCTGATATGGACAATGGAAAACGTACGTGAATTCCCCGACTTGTGGTGCAGCGATTTGAATTTTTTGAAAACGGAACGAATTTCGGATGCCAATCCGCAACAGGAAAATTTTATCTGGCCAAAAGTACAACTGGTGGAGTGGACTTCATTTTCGGGTGAAAAACTAAATGGCATGCTTTACTTTCCCGAAAACCTTGATCCGGGGGAAAAATATCCGATGGTTATTTATTTTTATGAAAGAAGTTCGGAAGGGTTGTATCGTCATCAGCACCCGGCGCCAAGCCGTTCAACCATTAACCGTTCGTTTTATACGAGCAACGGCTACATTGTTTTTGTACCCGATATTACGTACAAGGAAGGTTATCCGGGTCAAAGTGCATACAATGCCATTGTAAGCGGTACCCAATACCTGGTGAATACGTTTCCTTACATCGATGAAAAGAAAATGGGCCTGCAGGGGCAAAGCTGGGGTGGTTACCAGATTGCTTTCCTGATTACCCGGACCGATTTGTATGCTGCTGCCATGGCTGGTGCACCGGTAAGCAACATGACCAGTGCCTACGGCGGAATTCGTTGGCAAACCGGCCTTAGCCGGATGTTTCAATACGAACAGACTCAAAGCCGGATTGGCGGCACACTTTGGGAAAAACCGCTGCATTACATCGAAAATTCACCTCTGTTTTATGCACCAAAAGTGAACACACCATTGCTAATGATGCACAACGATGACGACGGAGCTGTTCCATGGTACCAGGGTATCGAGTATTTTGTGGCACTACGCCGCCTCGATAAACCGGTATGGATGCTTAACTACAATGGCGAACCGCATAACCTGAATGCCGCAAGCTGGGCCAACCGGGTGGATTTGAGCAGACGGATGTTCCAGTTTTTCAACCACTACCTGAAAGGCGAACCCATGCCCGGATGGATGGAAAAAGGAGTGCCGGCAGTGGAAAAAGGTGAGAATCTGGGGTATTAAATTTCACCAAAATACTATTTGAAACAAGCCGGAAAAGTCGCCCGGCTTTTTGTTTGCCTTAAAATCCGGTCATTTCATCGAATTTGTTGAGTTAAAAATTTCCTTTTACCGAATTTTGAAGTAACGATTTAACAGGGCTGTACGTCTAATTAAAAACAAAACAATAAGCCATGAAACGAATTTACTTATTTTCCATTCTATTTGTTTTCCTTTTTTCAGCCTGCGAATACGAAAGCGGAGTTACTGAAGCGTTTTCCAAATACCGTTACAAAGAAGGAGTTACAACGATTACTGTGCCCGGTTGGGCGATCAGGCTGGCTGCGCGCTGGGGCGATTTGGACAGGAATGAACGCGAACTGCTGCAGAGTATCGATAAGGTAAAAATTCTTGCCATTGAAGACCAGGATTTGAATGCCAAAAGTAATTTACACAAGGAGTTTTACAGTACCGTCAGGGAAAACAGTGAAATGGAAGAACTGATGGTGGTAAGGGACGGGAACGACCAGTTAACTATTTTTGGCATAGCTGATGAAAAATCAATTAAAGAATTGCTCATTCTGATTGGCGGCGACGATAACGCCATGGTTTATGTAAAAGGCCGGCTGAAACCCGAACTCATTTCCAGGTTCATGAATGAAAACCCGCAAAAAGGATTTTTGAGTTTTAAGAATTAATACGGGTTTCCTTTGTCTTTGCTTTTTCTCATTTTTTTTTCATTTTAAATCCCCACCTTTTACTGCTTTTTTTATAGTATTGCTTTGATTTATGAAAAAAGAACATATTCAGATTTACGACCGCAATTCGAAAGCCATCAAAGTGTTGATGTGGTTGGGAGTTTTTCTAGCGCTTCTCGGAATTACAGGATTAATCTGGTACGGATTGACAAAAGAATATATTATTTACGCCGGGGGTTTCTGGCAAATGGGGTTTCTGATTTTTCAGGGAGTAATAACCGTTTTCATTACGTGGAATGCCCTGAAAAGCAAGCGGTATTTTATTTCGTGGGATGAATATATAATTCACTGTCTGTTGCCCAAAAGTAAACTGCCGGTATTAATTAAAATTTCTGAAATTCAGTCGGTTGATATTGACAACAAAATGGTTACTGTTGTATTGAGAAACCAGGAACAAAAACAGATTATTCTCAATCTTTTTTATTTACCCAAAAGAAGGCAGGTAATATCGTATTTTCAAAATCTGAGAGAAAACCTGGAAAAATGACCTGGCGTTTTTGATACAAGATTAGCTCACGTTTTTAGCCACAAGTCTGAAAAAATCTTCATTAAAAGGCACCATCCATGCAAATTCCAGTGGAATTCCGGGATAGGTTTCTTCGAATTTCCTGCATTTATTTTTTTTGATTAATGCTTTATCGAACTTGGCTTCGATGGCTTTTGGGTGAGCAACTCCCGGCAATACGAAATCTACTTCCTGTCCTGATGAAGTGCGCCAGTAATGTATGGAATCAATGGGATATTTTTCAATCAATTGCCTGAAAACCATATTTTCCCAAAGCTCTCCGATAGACTATACAAATTATCGGATAATTTGATGGGTGGACTATATAAAATATCCGATATTTCTGTGGGTGCACTACCAAAAATATCCGGTATTTTAGTGGATGAAATGTGAAGAAGATACGATTTACTTATACAAATCAGCCATTACCAGTCGGATTTCACCGTATGAATAGTCGTCTCCCAGTTTGTTTTTGACGTCGCTGGTGGTTTCGGTTTCGGCTTTTTCACGCAGGCATTTGGCAATGGTATCGTATTTTTGGCGGTCGATGAGTTCGAAAATATCCAGTTTGCCCCGATTCACAAAATGTGCCAGATGACCTTCGATGGTTGAAACGGCCAGGTTGCGTTTTTTTGCAATTTCCGGTGGTTTTAGTCCCTGCTTAAAAAGCGCCAGACTCACTTCTTTGGTGTCGAGGCCGGCCAGTTCCACTTCCTGTTTGGCGTTCAGCGGTATGTCCATTCCTTTTTCCCTTCGGAATTCCAGAACAAGCGCCAGAATATCCTGACCGAACTGTTCCATTTTTTTGCCTCCCATTCCTTTCACCGCTTTTAGTTCAACAGCAGTGGACGGAAGTTTTTGTGCAATTTCCAGCATTACTTTTTGCCGGACAATTTTTGATTCGTCCATGCCGGTTTCCAGCGATTTGTTCACACGCCATTCCAGCAGTTTCCGGTAAAATTCGGGATGGGTAACATTCAGCGATGCAGCCTGTTTCCGGGCTTTAACGGCAGGTTTTTCAATGGAGGCCAGTGCGCGGGCTTCGAGGTATCGTTGTATGGAAAATCCTCCGGCAATGGATTCCAGTCCGGCACGTTTGACCGTAATTTCGGTTTCCAGTTGTCCCAGCAAATCAGCAATTCGTTTTCTGATGGCCCGGTTGTCGGATTCAAAACCTGAATGTTCAAGCGGCAATTCCAGATGTTCCTTCAGTTTGGTTATAAAGTAATCTGCCGCTTTTTTCAGCCGTTCCTGCAAAGGTGTATTTTCTTCGGCATGGTCGTAATTTTCAGTCATTTTTTCTATTTGCGGACTGAACTTTTCAGCCACATCAATCATTTCTGCCTGAACCGGTTTCAGAATGTTTTGAAGCTCCGTTTGCAGGTTCCCCATCAGCGATGAGGCATTTTCATTCCAAACTTTCAAAATCCAGGAGATGGTTCGCACAACCGGTTTAAAATCGAACAGTTCGTTCAACAGCTGAAGTTCATAAGTTTTACGGTGTTTTTCCAGCACTTTTTCGTCGGGCTGGTTTTGCTCCACCTGGGAGGTAAACCCAATAACGGTTTTGTCATTGATAACGCTCTGGGAATTCAACGGCGTGCTTAGCACCAGACCGTCCAAACTTTTGCAACGGCTGAGCGCCACATAAACCTGCCCGTGGGCAAACGACTGCCGGGCGTCGATGATGGCTTTTTCGAAGGTAAGTCCCTGGCTTTTGTGGATGGTAATTGCCCAGGCCAGCTTTAACGGGTACTGGATGAATTTTCCAACCACTTCTTCCTCTATTTCACCGCTGAATTCATTCAGACTGTAACGCGAATTCTCCCACACATCGGGCTCTACGGTTATGGGTTCGGTATCGCCGGGGCAAAGTACTTTAATTTCATCATCGATAATGTTTACCACTTTGCCGATTTTGCCGTTGTAATATCTTTTTTCAATGGAAGCATCATTTTTCAGAAACATCACCTGGGTGCCGGTTTTAATTTCCAGAATTTCATCGGCAGGGAAGGCATATTCAGGAAAATCGCCTTCCACGGTACACTGAAACCGGTGCAGTTTGGTATTCAGCTTTTTCAGGTGCATTTCGTTTATCCGTTTTGCCTGATAGTTGTGGGTGGTAAGCGTAATGTATCCTTCGTCTTCGGCAGGTGAGAAATCGGGTTTGAACCTGTTATTAAGCATTTGCAAATCGGCACCGTTCATTTTATTATCGCGCACTTTGTTCAGCAAATCGATAAATTCCTGTTCGTTCTGGCGGTAAATGTGTTTCAGTTCAATGCCCACAAAATCCGATTTTTTCAGGGCATGGCTGCTGAAGAAAAATCCCGTATCGTAGTAATTTTTCAGAATATTCCATTCGTCTTCTTTTATAACCGGCGCCAGTTGCTGCAGGTCGCCAATCATGAGCAATTGAATTCCGCCAAATGGCTGATAACGATTTTTAAACCGGCGCAGCGTGGCATCGATGGCATCGAGCACATCGGCGCGCACCATGCTGATTTCGTCAATGACCAACAAATCGAGGCTGCGGATGAGGTTGATTTTATTTTTGCTGAACCGGTTGATACGTTCAGCGCCGGGTCTGTTATCTGAAAACATGGTTTGCCCGGCATTTTGTGGAATTTGCGGTCCGAATGGAAGCTGAAAAAAGGAGTGAATGGTTACTCCGCCTGCATTAATGGCTGCAACACCTGTTGGGGCAACCACTACCATTCGTTTGGGCGAGATTTTTTTCAGATTTTTCAAAAAAGTGGTTTTCCCTGTTCCTGCTTTTCCGGTCAGAAATAAATTCTGGTTGGTGTAATGAATAAAATTGAAGGCCAGCTTAAGTTGCTGATTGTTTTCATAAAACATGGAAAAAGTTTTTGCCTGGTTTAATTCCCGAAAATACGCATGTTGGTTTGGATTTGCAAGAATCAGTTAAAAGATTATGCTTTAATTTCAGACAAAAAAATCTTTTCTTTGTGCCAAATTGAAATGGGATGGAAAAGAAACGCGTGAATGTGGTGACGATGGGGTGTTCGAAAAACCTGGTGGATTCGGAGGTTTTGCTGAACCAACTGCAAAGAGGAGAGTTTGAGGTGATGCACGATTCAAGCGAAACCGGTTTCGATGCGGTTTTTGTAAATACCTGCGGTTTTATTCACGACGCCAAGCAGGAATCCATCGACATGATTCTGGATTACGTTGACGCCAAAAAACGGGGCGATATTGGGAAATTGTATGTGATGGGCTGCCTCTCCGAACGATATCAAAAAGATTTGGAAAAGGAGATCCCCGAAGTGGACCGTTATTTTGGCAAGTTCGATTTGAAAGCCATGGTGGATGAACTCCAGGTGAATTATTACCCGGAATACATTTACGAAAGGAAAATCACAACTCCTTCGCATTATGCGTATCTGAAAATCGCCGAAGGCTGCAACCGTTCCTGTGCTTTTTGTGCCATTCCCATGATGACCGGCCGCCACAAATCGCGAACCATCGAAAGTCTGGTGAAGGAAGCCCGGTATCTGGCTAAAAAAGGAGTGAAGGAAATTTTACTGATTGCCCAGGAATTGTCGTACTACGGAATTGATATTTACGGGAAAAATCAACTGCCAGAGCTTATTGAAAAGATTTCGGAAATTGAAGGAATTGAGTGGATTCGGTTACATTATTTATATCCCACCAAATTTCCTTACGAGATTTTGCCGGTCATGCGGGAAAATCCGAAGGTGTGCAGATATCTCGACATGCCGTTGCAACACATTGCCAATCCGGTGCTTAAAAATATGTTGCGCCATGTTACCCGCGAAGAAACCGAAGCGCTCATCAAAAGAATTAAAGTAGAAGTGCCCGGTGTGATTTTACGTACCACTATGCTGGTGGGCTTTCCGGGAGAAACCGAAACCGATTTTGAAGAACTGAAACAATTCATCATCGATACCAAATTCGAACGGCTGGGTGTTTTTACTTATTCTCACGAAGAAAATACCTACGCTGCAAAAAAATTTAAGGACGATGTTCCTGAAGAAGTGAAGCAAGCCCGCGCCGATGAAATCATGGAAGTTCAGCAGCAAATTTCGGCCGAACTGAACCGCCAGAAAATCGGGCAAACATTCAAAGTAATTATCGACAGGAAAGAGGATGATTATTACGTGGGACGCACGGAATTCGATTCACCTGAAGTGGATGGTGAAGTGCTTATTTCTTCAACTTCAGAATTGAAAAAAGGCGAATTTCTCCGCGTTAAAATAACAGGCGCCGAAGATTACGATTTGTTCGGAGAAGTGGCTTTAGAAAAATTTCTTAGCTGATTTAAGATATTGCGTCGTCCTTTAGGGCGGTGTTTTTATTAGAGTGGATAAGTTATAATTTTTGGCAAATTTTGTAATTTTTATTTTCCAAAATTTGCCAAAAATTAGAGCCTCCTGTTTTGCCAATTCACCGTCCTTTGCGGTGGTGTAAGGAGAACATGTTGATAATGTTAATTCGGTGTCAGAGTTTACTCATTTCGGCTTCATTGATTTCCTTTCCCCAGTTGGGTGAAAGCGGAGTTGCCGGCTGAAATCGTTCAAATTTTTCTTTTGCCGTTTCAAAAATGGGTTTGGCCGCGGCCGGTCCGCCACCAAACTCAGGAGGCATGTTAAGCGTGGTGATAGCCCTCAGAAAATATGGTCGCGGATTGTCGGGATTCAGCCGTGTGGCATCATCCAGGGCCTCATAAATTTTTCCCATGTATTCCGGCCCCCGGCCCATGGGGTCAACCATAATTTTCCCGGGATACAAAAACGCCTGCAATGCAAATAGTTCCGATTCTCCGGGTGCGATTTCAAATGCCTTGTCGAGAAATTGTTGCGCTTTGTCGAGATATTGATCTTTCTGACTGGCACTTTCAATTTCGAAACTTGTAACAACATAAGCATAAGCCGCATAATAAAGCGGCAGCCATTCACCGGGTTCGGCTGTGCTGATGCGTTCAAACGTGTTGGCCAGAGGGATGTATTCATCCGGCATGGCCGATTTGTTCAGCGTTTCAATGGCTTTTTGCATCGCCTGCTGATACTGGCTTTCCTGACCTTGTGCCAGAAATAAAAGAAAGGTTAAAAAAATTGTAATTGTTGTTTTCATGATGTTGAAATTTTTGATTTATAACTGAAATGAAATTAAAAATATAGCCATTCGTTTTTGTGCCGGGATTACAGGTTGGGCCTGGAAAATTCCGTTCTGACCGGGAGTTGTGCTGTAGTTGTATCCAAAAACATTATTGAATCCCAACACATTATTCAATACCAAATGAGCAACCGCCTGGGTGTTGAACAGGTAAAAAACGCGGGTGAGACCGAGGCTCAAATCGTTGTAGGTTTTGGTGCGGTCGGCCATAAATTCCGGGTTGTTGGGATTGAAATAAGGCCGTCCGCTGGCAAAGGAATAAGATGCTGAAACGAACGAATTAAGAGGCAGCAAAAAACGCTTGTAAACCACCGAAAAATTATGCTCCGAAACGTAATGCGGAGTGGCCATTTTTGGGAAATCGCGGTAATCCCGTTTCGAATCGATCCAGGAGTAGGAAATCCAGTAATCGCTTTTTCCAAATTCCTTTTGGTTCCGCCAGAATACATCTATTCCCCTGGAATACCCGCTGCCCGTATTGCTGTAGTTTCCGGGTTCCATTGAAAATTCATCCTCGAATTTTACCAGGTTGGAGTAATTTTTATAATAAGCCTCAACTCTCAGAGTTCGTGTATCTTTTCTGAACTGCCAGGTTAAAATCGAGTGGGACGACTTTTCCGGCGATAATTCCGTGTAAAACTTCAAATAGTCATCTGCCGGATTTTGGAAAAACATGCCGTAAGCAGCCGAAAGCTGGCTGTATTTTCCGGTTTTTACGGCAGCCGACAGTCGCGGAACGGCGCTGGTTTTTTTGATGAGTGAATGGTGTTCGGCACGTACTCCGGCTTTCAGGGCAAGATGCTGTGTAGCTTTCAGCTCCGATTCGGCAAATGCTGCAACCTGGCGGTTTGAAAATGGAAGCTGAAAATGGTCATCCATTATAATATCCTGGTTGTAATCGTAAAACATATATTCAGCGCCCATCTTAGTGGTCAGGTTTTTTACCGAAGTATTGGTTACAGTAAATTTCAATTGCCCGCTTTTTCTTGTTGTAAGCAATTCATCATTTCCCGGTTTGATGTTTTCCCAATCGGAGTTCAGGGCCACACCGGTTTGAAGCATCCAGTCATCGTTTAGCATTTCATTGAAAGTCGTATTTAGGTAAACATTTTTATTGTTGAGGCTGATTTCCTGGAAAGCCGACTGTTGAAAGTTGTTGTGCAGCAAAGTGCTTGCATCGTAACTGAAACTACCGAAGGTTTTAATCATGCCGGTTTCGCTGGTTTTGTGCCTGAACATGAGGGTGGAACCCACAATTACCGGGTCGTTCACCCACTCGATGTTTTGTTTGATGATACGGTTGCTGAGGCCGGTGTGTAAATATTCACCGGTAAGTGCCAGTGAAGTGTTTTTCCATCGTTTGGCATGGGAGCCCTGCACGCCAACTGTCATCAGGGAAATGCTCGATTTGTCTTCCGGTTCCAGCGCAACCGTGTTTAAAGCCACTATCGACGAAAGTGCCTGACCGAACTCAGCCGAGTAACCGCCGGTGCTAAACACCGAACCGTTAAAAAGCAGGGGCGAAAACCGTCCCCGGGTGGGTAAATCGGGCATTTTTGAAAAGTAGGGCGTGTTAATCAGCATCCCGTCCATAAAGGTTTTGGTTTCATAACTTTCGCCGCCGCGCACAAACAAACGGCCTTCTTCGCCTACTTTATGCGAACCCGGCAACGTGCCAAAAGCGCCGAAAATGTCTCCGTTTGCACTCGCCGTCAGTGCAATGTCGAGCGGTTTCAAAATAACCGACTTCTTTTTGTCGCTGGCTTCAAATGTTCCCGCATTGATGGTCACCTCGTTCAGTTCATTGATTTCTTCCACCAATACGATTTTCAGGTTTGAAATGTTTGAAGAAAGATTCAGTTGAATGGCTTGTGTTTCAAATCCAATGCAACTGGCAATCAAGGTTTGTTCGCCTGCGTTTTCGGTTCTGAATTCAAACCGCCCCAGACTATCCGAAGTGGTTCCATCGTAAGTTCCCTGCAAAAACAGATTCACCCCCGAAACCGGTTTTTCGGGTTTGGTGACCACAGTTCCTGAAATTTTTATTTGTGCCTGTGCAAACAGGAATAAAATCTGGAACAGAATTAAAAATACTGGTTTCATGATTTCAAGTTTTTTGTTTTTTTTGTTTTCATGAACCAAATATCAGGGAGATTTTACACCGGGGGAAATAAAAGAATACGGGCAGTTCACATTAGAGTACGAATGGGAATTTTTGGGCTACAAATCGGAATGAGTGTTGTTTAGTGTGATTATTAATCAGAAAGGAGATGATTTGAACAGATAAAAAGGAAGGCTGTGAACAGGCCTTCCTTATCAAAATGAATGATGATATGTGGTTTATTCGTTATAATCTTCTGCCTTGATTTATTTATTTCGATAAAACCACTTTTTTATGAATTACTGAATCATCAACTTTTGTCCTCAAATGATAAATACCGGGCGAAACCTGACTGTTATTTTCATTTCTTCCGTTCCAGTTTAATTTGTGCAAACCACCCGGCATTATTTGTTTTTTTGTAATAATCTTCACTTTTTGTCCCAACTGGTTAAAAACTTCTACCTGAACTTCAGAATCTTTCGCGAGTTTAATTTCAATGTTCATTTCTTCTCTAAACGGATTTGGGTAGCAATTGATTTCAGTAAAGCCTGAACCAGGAATTCCCTCTGTTCCGGTTGTTAAATTCAATTGCGCAAAAAGTGAACTTCCTTTTATAAATGTTATGCCGTGGCCGTTTAATGGTTCAATATTCACAGGATGTTCTACTCCGTTTCTGAATAATTTCATTTGAATGGTATTTCCAACTGTAAAGCCATTTTTTTCTTCAATACCGTCGTTTGCCGAAACGGCAATACTTACTGATGATGATTGATTGCTGACTTTAGCTGAACCAACACAAACATTTCCGTCAAAAACCCCAATTTCATCTTCCGGTTTAATTCCCGATTCTGTCAGGTTAACAAGGTGAATATTCATGTGGTCAGTTCCGTTACCTTTGTAAGCCGGGATAAAATGAGTCGAAGTTAAAATTTCAGGTTTTATTACTTCCGATTTGGTACCGCTTTCATTAACCGTTAAAATACAGTCGCTGGTTACTCTCACAGAGTACCCTTCACCTGGCTTAAAGTTATAAATTCCATTTCTCCAACCTCCAAAAACTCCCCAGTTTTCGATGGTATTTCCTGCTTCATCCATTACTTTGGATAAATTTCCTGCATCAATTATCGACTGGAAAACTTTTATTCCATCCTGCTCGTTTTGCGATGGCCATGAAATAATATTCCATCCAGTATTGAGTGGGATGACTAACGGTAATGGTGTAGGTGTTCCTGTTACCTCGATTGTTGCAGGTGAGGTTACTTTTATTTTGTACCCTTCGGTGTTTCGCAGTTTGCCAATGGTGTTTTTCCATCCACCGAAAATGCCCCAGTCATCGATTGTAGCACCTGATTCGTCCATTACCTTTATAAGTTTATTTGTATAAATAAGTGGTTGCAAAATTTCTAACATATTCTCATTTTCAGGCATAAACCTGAACGACATGATATTCCAGCCAGTGTTTAGCTCAATACGTTGTTTTTCAATGGCTAACGCTTCCAGCGACACAAAAGATGTAAAACCGGGTTTAAACGGAGAACATGAAGCTGGCATTAGTGCTTCATTAACGCATTGAATATTCTGAACATCCAATTCGGTTGAAGTACTGAAATCCCAAAATTTATATGAAACTTCATTATTTGTCGTATATCCATTACCAGAACCATCATCCTGCGATACAATTATACCAAGAGGTGTTGTCGGGGTTAAAACCTCTGACAATACCCCCACTCCAACACAGAGATTGCCGTCATAAACTGCGATTTCATCCCCGGTCCCGAGGTTAATTCCATCAATTTTTGCTGAAAATATGTTGATGTTCATGTGATTGACACCGTTGCCTGTCCAAACCGGAGCGAAATGATTCTCAACAAAATATGCAGTTGCCGTGGTTGACGCATTCATAACAATGGTAATCGTTGGATCGGTATAAACCGCGGAGCCAACCACCCATTTCTCAAATTTATAACCGGCTGCAGGTTTAGCGTTTAGCAATACCGGTGTGACATTTTTATATGTTGTAACCCCGGTAGAAGGTATAGTAGTTCCCTCACCAACCTGCGCTACTGTCAGATCATAATTTTTATAGAATACGGCATTGAGTAAAACGTGCGTGGCAATCTGATCGTCACATTGCGATTTTAGTATGAATTTCAGCCCATTGTAATTGTATATATCTTTAGGTCCTTTTTCAACCGTAATTGTTGCATTTACCGATTTCCCGGCAGGTATTGGGTACTTAAATTCATCATCGCCAACAGTGGTGCCACTTATGGTTAATTTGGCGCCATCTGGATTACTGGCGTGATCAAAAATCAGGTCGTAGGTCATTGTTTCGTCACTTTGGCTGGTATTGCCCAATTGAAGGACAAAAACGGCTTTTTCATGTTCTTCCACCTCCTGAGTATCATTATCGACTGTTAACTGAACACCTTCTCTCGGTTGTGTTCCCTTCTCCCAGGGGCAACTTGAGCTTCCCGATACTATTCTAAATGCAGGTGTTTGATATTTGGCGTCTTCAACAATGTCAATAGTAAATGAGTCGCCTGCATCATCATCATCCAGAAAATAACCAACTGTTCTGGATGTGGAAATAGTTGAGTCCCGGACAATTCCAGTTGTAGATGTTGTAATTTTTGTCTTATTTAATGACCATCCTAAACCCGCCGCTATATATTGAAAATGATTTACAATTGCTGTGTCCAGAATGATGGCAGTTTCAAAAGAAAAACTTTCCGTTTTATCAATTGTAATCGACTCTTCAACCCCCCCCGTATTGCCATCAAAACTTTTATTATCTAAATATTTTGCTTCTTTTATATTCTTGTGATTTTCTTCAACAATTTTTTTCCATGCATCCGCTTGCTCTCGCATATACGCTCCCCGTACATTGTCTCCGTTACTATAAAAATCATTGGAAAGTTTTTCTAATCTAGGAATTTCATTATCTACAATAAATGACTCAGAATACACAAACGTGGTGTTAAAACCTAGCGGAGACATTGCCAGATCTGTGTATAATTCTATACTGTCTTTGAGAGAATTATACCTCAACCCATCGCAATAACCATAAATCATATTAAGCGCTGCTCCTATATACACATCCCCGTCATTTCCAGTTACATTTTCATTCCCTGACGTCGCAAAATATTTATTCAAAGTCGTAGTAATAACTGAAGTAGTATCAGTTGAGCTCAAATAGCCGTCACTTTTTGTTTTGGTATTTTCCCATCCACCACTAATCTCCCAACATAAGGACACACCAGCATAAACTGGTGGAGAACTTATTGAGACTGTTGGCATTACATGCCAAGTTCTATCCGTTGTAGAAGTACTATCGTTTAAAAAGCTGACAGATAATGAGGTTGATTTACTTTGGCTACTTGCCAACCAGCTGAAACTGCCATCACCCGGAGGATCGTGCAAAATATCAAATGGTATCTCCGGAGTAACGGTAATAAAGGTCTCTTCCCTTGGCTTAAGCCCCAAAACGATTACATCATAATGAACAGTATATGTTTGATCACCGCAATAAAGAGTTGCGTTAAAATATTTTTTATACGGGGAAATAATATTGGGGGCTCCAGGCATCAGGTAATATTCCATTGCCTGACCTTTTTCGTAAAACAATGTATCGGTAGTTATAACGCCCACACTATCAGACGATATATTTTCTTTAATAATTACATACCCATCAGTTTCGGTTGCCGGACAAATAATATTATCAAACTCCTCAATTGCCCTTATTTCAATCTTATATATGTTATCTTGAACCAAAAGAGGAACTTCGCTAAAATCGGAATTTACATTTATACCCGTTTTTACCTCATCGATCCCTTTTATCTCAAGCTTTGGCGGCAGCCGGTATTCCAAATTAAAGGTCAATGTATCGCCATGAAATAAATAGTTATCTTTATTGGTCATGTCGATTGTTGTATCATTTCCAAAATAAGTTAAAACCTTCGATTGAAGATCCGTGTCAACATCGGGAGTGAAATCAACTAAACGCATCTTATATTTCCTGGCTGGCAAAACCATCGAGAAATAACCATTTTCATTTGTCGTTAACGATTCTAAAATACAATTACCGTCATCAACCGGACTAAAAATCTCGAATTTAGCTACTCCGATATAAGTATTACAACTTGCCGTAAAATAACCATCAAGCGTGTATTTTGTGATATCGTCAAAATTAATATCCGAAACATTACCTGTAACTTGTTCTGTTCTTTTATCAGGTGTAAATTCGTGTTCGCCAAGTTTTGGTATAATGGTCCAACTACCTCCATACGGTATTGAAATCGTATATTCACCATCTTTATCTGTTTTTACTCCGGTATCGATAACCCCATCCTTATCCTCAAAAAATAAACTCACTCCATCCATCGGGCACGTCCCTTGTGTTATTTTACCTGATGCTGTATATGATGAACTATCGGTAAAGTTTATATCTGTTTTTCTGTATTCTGCAGTATTGAGAGAAACTGTTAAAGTATCAGGCTCTTTGAATACACGTTGAGGATTGGATGGAGCAGGGTAAACGATAAATTCAGCTCCTGTATAATAATATATGTTTTTGATTGTAAATTCTCCCTTTGTATTGGTTGCACCGCTATATGTTGTGGTTGCGTCTGTTGGCAAAGGGTCACCAACGAGTTTGGCCTCAATTATAACATTTGGAACCGCCAGCCCACCACTATTTTTAACCGTTCCTGTAATACTCCCGTTTGCTTGTCTTTTTCCGTGTGCTTCGCGTTCAGTAAAATATTCCAAAGTACCATCAGTGCGAGTTTTATATGGTTGAACTGAATAATAGTAATTATAACCGGCAATGGGCTTCCCATCTCCACCAACAATATCATTGTAAATTGTAAGTTCCTCTGTTGTTATTTCATTATCAACTGTTTTATCGGCTGTTTTACGCCTGACTTTATACTTAGTTGCTCCTGTGTAAGAATTTATACCAAGACTTTGAGCACCATTCCACGTAATTTTTACCCCACCAGGCTGTGATTCCGTTTGTACATTCAGATTAAAAGCTTTACCTTCATCCGAAACCTTTATCGATTCCCAATTAGCACCATAACCATCAATAGTCGAAACAGAATAGATATAGGGTTTTCCTGGTTCTACCTTATTATCGGTCCAAGTATCTGCCGAACTTTCCAAAGTTGCTTTTAGCTCAGAATCTCTGTAAACGCGATATTTATAATACGGCACATCGGTAGTACTTTTATTCCATGTTACGACTATTTTATTATCATATTTGTTATCAGACGCCTGTAAATTTGAAACAGGCCTAAATGCAGTCGTTGAACCTTCATTTGAAGCTGGAGCTTCAACTCTGTAGCCATTCACCCATCCATATACCTTAAAGGAAAACTTCTTGTTGGGGCCACAATAGTATAAACAATTAGTCCAACCTGCTCTCTTCTCCATGCCGTTTAAAAGTACTCTATTATTGTCAGCAAACACTTCATATTCCTGATTATCGAATTTCTCGTCAATTTCCCAGGTTATTTTTACGTAATAATCAGATATTGCATCAGTCGCCTGAACGTTTGAAACGGGCTGATATGTTTTAAGCGGAATATATGCTGTTTGGGTACTATGATATTTAAATACACCTGTAAAAACTTTATAATAGTGGTAACATATCACATTTATCATAACTGTTGAGTTAGGTGCTAAATGTTTACAGTCGTATGTTAGTGATACATCAAACGTTTCAGCACCCCAATACAGATTTATAGTTTCCTCTGAAACCAATGTACCATTAATGTACCAATATACAATTGAATAATCCAATGTGCCAGTACAAGTATTACGTCCTCTATATGTGGCTGAAATCGAGTTTACAGTTGAAGATACGTTATAAATGGTATTATCTGCTTGTGCATACACATTAGTTGTTGAAAAGAAGAAAAATGCTAAACATATTGAAACATAGAATGTATTACTTAATAAACTTCGTACAATTCTAAATGCAACTGATTTTTTCATAATGATATGGGTTAATTGTTTAGGTTAAAATTATTCCAAATCAACCAATCACCCTAAAAAAATACCTTAGAAAAACCTTAACAAAAAATAATTAATAGAAGTTGTTAAAATATATGGTGAGGTTATCGACTGTTTCCAGTTTCAGCTTTTTCCGTAGCCTCGACCGGGCAACGTGTACACTTTCGTGTGTATTTTGGGTAATTGCCGCAATTTCTTTTGCTGATAATCCCAGTTTTATCAAAGCAGCCAGTTTTAAGTCCGCCGGAGATAAATTGGAATGATTAAGATTGAGTGTTTTGTAAAAATCCTGATGAACATCTTCAAACCTTTTATGAAATTCATCCCAATGATTATGCTGATTAAAAACTGCCAGATCCGAAATCAGGTTGGCTAATTTCGAATCGATATGTTTTTTATCGCTATTTTGAATTTCAAATATCTCCATTTTAATTTTCTTCTGAAACTCCTCATTTTGTACCAGAATCATTGCATACGCGGTTAATTCCCTGTTCTTATGGGCAATGCTTTCTTCCAGACATAGTGTCTTTTGCAATTCCATTTCATTTTTTTTGTTGAGCAACTCAATATCTTTTTCAAAAATTGCTTTTTGTAATTCCGATTTGTCCAAAAGTGTTTTACTTAATTTGGATATGTAAAAAACGATGCTGACGGAAAACACACAAACACATAAAGCAACAATAATAATATTAGCCGTAAAATAGCTGCGTTCTGAAACAATTAAGGCATAGGTAAGAAATACCATGTACATCAGGGTTAAAACGATTACGTGTTTTTTGCCGTTAATGATTCCGGCCACAATAATCGAAATCATATAGACGAAAGCATCACGAAAAATGATTAACTGCCATCCGGCTATTTGATTGTTTAGAATATATAGGTCAGTGATTATTATATTCAATGCCAGAACATAGAAAAATACGGGATTGGCTGTTTGAATAGTAATCTTTTGTAAAAACAGCAGGGTAATTAAGATTGAAATAGTGAATAAGTTGAAAATGTTTAAACTCAATAAAAATGACAGATTGTTGGTATAATAGTCGATGCTGTCGATACTGATACCAATAAAATTGAATAAAACATAGGTAAAAAAGAAGAGTTTTGACGCTCTTTCCAGATCAGGAATAGCTTCGTTTGTTGTAATGTTTGTTTTCATTTGTTTATAATAAACTTTCTGTTACCTGTCATAACCAAAGAATTCGAACATTTAAGTTGCAGTATGCTAACCAAATATAATGATTTTTTCCAACCCATTTTTCCATTATGAGGAAATAAAATTGACATTCTCTAAGATTACCTTTAACCGTTTTTTTGTTTCGACCTTGCTATAAACATTTGACCTCGCTGAGGTCATCCGCCTTTTTTTTTCCGGAGTTGCTATAAAAATTAGGCCTCTCTGTGGTCGTTTCTGTGGGAAGGCGGTGGAAAAAATGTTTTTATTGGGTTGTATAATTCTGGGGAATAGAGTTAAAAAAATTATTTCCCAAAAATATATATGATTGAGAGTTGCTGCGACTGGTCCAAATCGTTCCAGTCAACAAGGTGGAATGATAAATTGAACCATCCTTTCACCTTTTCGTGGTTGATGAAATACCAGATGGCATCGGTGCGCCAGTAGTTTTTTTGCCGGTAAAACCGGTCGCCGGCTTTAAAGCGGTGGCCTTCGCCGGAATGCAAAACCGATTTAATTCCATAATTTTTGTATCGTCCCTGCGCTTCGGCAAACAAACTGGCAGCATTTATAAAACCTCCTGTTACACTGCGTTCGCGAAACGATGAACCCAAAACGCCGGCTTTTATTAACCCGTTCACCGGAGAATTTTCTGCTGTGCGAACTCCTGCCTGAAGCGCATATCCGAGGTAGTCTTTTACATGGTCGTCCGGAAGTTTGATGCCTGCACCAGCGTCGTGAAACATGAGCAAATAATTTTGAAGAAACAGGTTTTTATGAAATATTTCTCCTGAAAATCCCACGACAAAATTTTCGCGTTTTACATCCGTCTGGCGGCTAACCCAGTCCACAAATCCGTTTTGGTGGCCCCAGTCCCAGCGCACTTCGCCAAACATTCCTTCAATATTGGGGCGGTAATAAAGAAGGGTATCGGTGAGCATGGCCAGCGGAAAATCGATTCTGCCCCGGCGTGGAAAAGCCCCAAACAGGAAATCTTTTTGGTTGTTAGAATATTCGTAATACAAGGTCAGTTTGGGTTTGTGAAAGTCAAGGTCGCTGCCGAATTCCAGCAGATGACTCAGTCCACCCCGAATTCGGTGCCCGTCTTTTTCAAAACCAATTTCGAAAGCTCCGCGGCTTCCCAAAATACTTTGCGACATGGCTTTGTTGCTGGTCGAAAATTCGCGGTTGTCGCCAATTCCTTCAAATACTACCTGATATTCAAAATTCTGAGCATTTCCGAAAAAGGGAAGTATAAAAATTAGCAGATAAAGCAACTTTTTCATCATATCTGTTTTTCAGAGGCGAAAGTAATAAATCATTTGTTAAGGCAGCATCAATGTTTATTCAGGGATTTTTTTTCCTGTAAATGAATTTTGCAGAATATTGTTCCGAATCACAGTTGATTTGTAAAATGTATAGTTGATTGTTTTGCAGTAAATCCGGAATCGGGAGAGTTAACTCCTGGTTTTGACAGAGAGTAAATTGTTCGGGGTACACAAAATTCACCCGGCCGCTTAAATCATAAATTTTGATATTTAACAAATTTTTTGGCATATAATTCATTTTAACCCGTAAAACATCGTTTGCCGGGTTGGGAAAAACCTGAACAGGAGAACTGGTTTTGAGGAATAGTTTTGATGAAGTTAATGTATCGGCTTTAAAAACTGAAATACCCGCTCCCGGATGCCCCAACCAAAGGCTGCCTTCTTTATCCTGTTTTATTTGTTGTACCCAGTTATGGGCAATGCCTGAATTTGTAACATTATAAGTTTTCCACGAATTGTTTTTATCAAAACTTATTAGCCCTGTATTGCTGGTTGAAAGCCATAATTTATCTTTTAAATCAACATATATATCAAAAACAGTATTTGCTAAAAGCCCTGAGTTATATACGGTAAAAGTTTTCATCGATTCTCCGTCAAAACAGGTCAACCCTCCTCCGTATTCTTTTGAGCCAACTATTCTGTCTTCATCCATACAGGAAAACCAGACTTTATTTTCCAAATCAACATTTAAGCTTATAACTATATCTGTCGGAATTGCTGAATTGGATGTGTTCCATACCGTCCATTCTGAACCGTTGAACATACACAGCCCGTTTGAAATATTTACACCGTTTAATGCGCCCCACAGGTTTCCGGCCTGGTCGAAAACCAATAGATCAATATAGTTTGAAGGGATTGAACTGTTTGACATGTTATAATTGGAAAATGTTTCACCGTTAAAAGTATAAATTCCATTATTGGATGAAATCCAAAGCATATTGTTTTTATCCACGGTCATTGAATTTATGATAATATCCTGAAAGAAAGGTAAATTGGCGGCGTTAAAAAATGTAGTGTCTCCAGGGAGGATTTGTAACAAACGGTTTTCGCCTGTGTTAAATGCAATCCATGCAGCCCCCTTTTTATCGTTTGCAAAAGCTGCCGCGGGAGTATTAAAAGCTACTGAAAAGGATTCTTCAGTTTTTACACAGGTGTTTAACCTTGTGGAAATCCATTTGTTGTTATTGCCATCCACAAAAAGTTCTGCAATAATATTATCATTCAACGGAGAATTGGAAATATCAATATAGCTGTATTCCGAACCGTCAAAATAAAGAAGTTTTCCGGTTAACGTTCCACACCAGATAGCATTTCCCCCATCTGTTTTAATTTTATACAATGGTTCCGGCGAAGGGTAATTTTCACAAATTGCACCATCAAAACAAACCAGGCCTTTAGAGGTGCTGTACCATAACTTATTTTGTGAATCGAATGTCATGTCGAAAATGGTATTATCGGTTATGCAGGAATTTGAAACGTTAAACCGTGTAAAAACAGAGCCGTCATATTTAAAAATTCCCTGGTTCTCAATGGCTATCCAGATGTTTTGCTCCCTGTCAATTTTAAGGCAACCTATTATTGCATTTAAACTACTGCCAATTGATGATATAACGGAATATTCATCATTTTCAATTTTTCCAATGCCATCTGTAGAAAAAATCCAAACAACACCGGAAGAATCAATATCGAATCCCGATATTACAGGCCATGATGAGAAAGGATGGCCGGTTTCCCAAGTTTTCCAGGTTGTACCGTTAAATTTTACCATATAATTCATTGAAGCGACCCATACATTTCCGTTTTTATCTTTTATAATTCGCCTGTTGTGCTGGTCTGAGGGTAATTCTGAATTAAACGTGTTATAAATGGTACATTGTCCGTCTTTGAATTTTGCTATGCCATTGTAAGTGGTTGCCAGCCAGATATTGCCATTGGTTTCATAACAGATTCCCATCAGGTTATTGTCCGGCAATCCTGCATTGGCCCTGTTAAAAAATGTTTTCTCACCCGTTTCTTTGTTGTATTTCACCAGTCCCCCCTGAGTGCTTATCCAAAGATCATTTCCCTGGATTTCAATTCCTGTTATATTTTTGTTGTATGTATAATTTTTCCAACCAGGGTAAGGCTGAGAAAATAAATAAGAAAAGGCAACTATGTTTAAAAGGAATAAAAATGATATTTTCATTGAAATATTTTTAGAAATTCTGACAGGTTAAAATTAAAAATAACAGTTTTAAAAATATACGTATTTTTTTTAATCTGGTTTTATTCCATTTACTTAAAGCCAAGATACCTCATTTTTTATACTAACCGCTGCTTGAAAAAGAATTTGGAATTTCATTTTTTTTTGTTTTATCTTCGGCGAAATTCTTAATGTACAGTTATGGCCGTTTTAAAATTTGACGAAGTTCCGTATGAAAAAGTTAAGGAAGGACTTCAGCGAAAAATTATTCATACGGATAACCTGATGTGTGTGTTGATTGACTTTTCCAACGGGCCCTGGGCTGAACCCGAACCGCCACATTCGCATCCGCATGAGCAAACCTCGTATGTGGCTGAAGGCGAAATTATATTTTACTGCGAAGATGAACCCGACCAGCATTTAAAAGCCGGCGATATGTATGCCGTTTCACCTAATAAAAAACATACGGTGAAATTGCTTACCAAAAATGTGCGGCTGATTGATAGTTTTACGCCACTGAGAGAGGATTTTTTGAAGAAGTAGGAAGCGGGAAGCACGGAGTTGGAAGACGGAAGACGAGAGAAGGGAGAAGCACGAAGTTGGAAGACGGAAGACCGAAGACGAGAGAAGGGAGAAGCACGAAGTTGGAAGACGGAAGACCGAAGACGGGAGAAGGGAGAAGCACGAAGTTGGAAGTGTGAAGCAATAAGACTAAGACCGATGACGGATGACCGTTGTTAGAAGATGGTAACGCGTCAACCTGGAACTTGGCACCCGGAACCCGGAACCCGGAACTCAAACCCGAAACCTGGAACCTGCGACCAACTTCGTGCTTCGTGCTTCGTGCTTCCCGCTAAAAAGTATAAACCAGTGTTACGCCTTTTTGATTTCCCAACTGAAAAGGAAAAATATCGAGTCGTTTCAGGTGTTCGTTGTCCCATTTGTACTGGTGGGTAAGATACACAAGTTCGGTTGAAAAAATCCCGATTCCGGCGCCCATAAGCACATCGGAAATCCAGTGGGCCCCCTTTGCCACGCGCATGTATCCAACTGTTGCAGCGGCAGAATAAGCGCCAATGCTGTACCACGGACTTAATTCGCCGTATTCTTTATGCATAAAATGGGCAAATGCAAATGCTTTGGAAGTGTGGCCGGAAGGAAACGAACGAACTCCGCCATTTGGCCGGGTTTCGTTTACCCTGTATTTTAATTGATCGGTAATAAACCCATTTAACAGGAAACTTTTTGCGGCAATAGCCGTTTTGTTTCCAAAATTGTTTTTCCCTTTTATTCCCGAGGCAAACAGAACGTAAACCGTGGCAAGTGACGCATACTGGCCATAATCGTCAATACGGCCCCGGTATTCAAAGTTATCCTGTATAAAACGGCTTGATTTATTTCTGCCTTCCTTCATAAATTGCAGGGCTGTTCCGCCTGAAATGAGCACTGTTGGAGCAATCCACGGTTTCAACCCTTTCCTGCCGTCAGCGTACCTGAAATTCAGTTTGTGAATGGAATCGTTATGAAACCAGGCAAGACTTTCCATTTCTTTTTCAGCAAAATGAATATTCGCAGAAATATCCGGCGTTTCTTTATTTTCGGGAATTACGGCAGGAAATGCAAGACCTGTAAAAACGGCAGAAACCAGAAGTTGGATTAAACAAAGCAGTTTTTTTAAAGGGAACCTTTTCACGAAATTTATCCTGAAATACTTTTTATAAACCGTATGGAGCGCTGGTTGAAAACATCGGGTTGGTCGAGGTTGCACACATGCCCGCTGTTGCTGATGACTTCAAGTTTCGAATTGAAATGTTTTTTTACCAAATCGGATACCATGGGCAAAAACATGTGATCGCGTTCTCCCATCAGGTACAGCACCGGAGCCGAAGCTTCCTTCACCAGAAAATCTTTCAGGTTGTGCCTGATTTCATCCGACATGCGCAGCCATTTCCTGAATTCTTTATCACCCAACCGAATGGCTTCATTTATAAAGAGTTTCCGGGATTGCGCATGTTTTTTCGATGGGATTAAAATCCATGCGTTCAACCGGTAAAGCCACATGTAGGGCAAAATGGAATTGAGCAGTTTGGCGGTGTTTACCAAAACATTAATTCTTTTATTGAATTGGACAACTGCTCCTCCAAGAATTATGGATTCAGCCCTGCCTGGTGCCAGCTTGTCAATTGCCCGTATGATGATGCATCCCAGTGAAATGCCCACAAAATGAGCTTTTTCAATATTCAGATGATCCATGGTTTTTACCACGTCGAGCGCTATTTCGTCGAACCGGTACATCTCTTCTCTGGAATAATGTGCCTTCGATTTTCCGTGCCCGCGCAAGTCGATTAAAAGCACGTTAAAATGCTTTTTGAAATCGCGCAACTGACGAAACCAAACTACATTGCTGCCACCGGCTCCGTGAACAAAAACCACCCAGGTTTTCGATGTTTTATGACTGAATATTTTATGATACAACATCAGGTTACAAATATACGATTATATATTAACTGCAAATTGGCGGATTTGTTGACAACCAAAATTTTACCAGGAAGGTTGAAACCCATCAAGCCAAGGGGGTCTTATTGTGTTAAATTTTTAAATATCAGAATATTCTGTTGGATGCAACAATTGTTTGACAGAACGGGAAACGGTGTTTTTGTATTTTTCAAGTTCCTTCATGGTTTCCCACTCCGGATGTTTTCTGAAGGTATCCCAGTGTTCGCCGTGTGATTGAGTATCAGAAAAAGTGGTCATGTACATCAGGTTGGGCATCGTGTTTCCCGAAATAACTTCGCCGTAAAAAACAGCCCGAAAATCGAGCCGTTTAAACAAATCAATTTCACCACCCTCGTTAAACATTTCCACCTTTTTGCTGTAATATTGTTCTGTTGGGCCTTCGTAACTGCGCAATTCATAAATTCTATCCGACGGTGGAGTATTATGAGCGGGAACACCAAATTCGGGCATTTCACTGAACGCTTTCAATAGAATTGATTCAATCCGCTGATATGGAGGATTGTCATGCGGGGCATTGATATACTCCGCTCCGTCTGCCTGGTATTGCTTGTCTTTGGCCAGTTTTGACTCAATTTTATTCAGTTCATCAAGTTTTTTCATTGGAATAAACACAATGATTTTTTTTCCTGCATTGGTATCAGTTTTAACCGGTTTGAAAACACCAATTTTTTGAATTCCTGCACGATGCAAGGCAGGAAGGTAGGCATTTTTCAGGTAGTTTTCAACTCTTGTTTCCTGGGCCTGATTATCCAACGTATAAATTTTCAGTTGGTAATAATCACGCGCAGAAAGCTGAAACGAAAACAACAGCAACAGGGAAATCAGCAGTATCCCGCGAATGTGTTTTTTTTGTGATTGCATATTTTAAATATTTATATTGATTAATTTTTTCCAGGATAAACCGGGCTTACCCATGCTTCATTTGGAAGGTATTTGCTGCCGCTGGCCCAGCGAATTCCTCTCAGAAAAATTTCCATCAGCTCGGGTGAATTAAAATCATCGGCAACATGACCGGGTGAAAGATAAAATACCCGGCCTTTTCCAAAAGTTTTTTTCCAGGCGGCAGGTATAACCGCACCATCGATCCAATCATCGTGTTCACCGGTAAAAGAAACGGTTGCGAGTACCTTTACGTTTGGGTCAACGTGCATATAGTATTTTTCTGATTTTAGCTGAAAATCACTGATACCTCTGGTAATGGGATCATTTTTATCGGTTATATTGACGGTATGCCTGATGATGTTTCCCGGGTGTGCTACCCATTGTCCGCCCACCATATATTGATATCCGGTATTTTCGCGGAACGAGTCGCCCAAACCACCATGAGCGCCAGCCAGTCCGGTTCCACTTTTTACAGCTTCCAGCAATCCTTTTTCCTGCTCTTTCGAAATTTTTCCCATGGTCCAGGCTTGAATTATCAGGTCGACCGAAGCCATCAATTCTTTATTCGTGTAAACTCCCAGCGAATCAGAAACTGTTACAATGGCCCCTTCTTTTTCAAGAACCGGTTTCAGTTTGTAAGTGACCTGTTTGGGTTCGTGACCTTCCCAACCTCCCCAGACCATCAGTATTTTTTTCCCTTTTAACGAGGGCAGATCATCCGGCGGTGTTGTTGCAACAGCCGGTTTCATGTTCAACACAAAAAGAGATAAAAGTACAAACAGTGCAAGTTTTCCGGAAAACGAATTTGTTATCATTTTAATACGGTTTATTTGATTTATTCAGAAACGTAAAAATAGCAATTGTTTTTACTATTCTGCCATAACTTTTTTGAAAAACCTTCCCTGCCGCGAAGGAGTAAAATTCCAGTCGGTAATTAAAGTGGGTGACCAGTGAATATCGAAACACCAGGGTGTGTAAGAAATTCCTTTTTTATCGAAATAGTTAATAATGGCTTCTCCGTATGATTCGTCTGAAATACAGGGGATATGCGCACCCCTTTCATCCGGCCCCATAAAACCGAACTCTGTGGCCATAACCGGATAATGGTCTGCCACATGACCCCAGTCTTTTTCCCATTGAGGTTCCCAGGGTTTTTCGCGTTTTTGCGGATAGGGATGCGTAACATAAGCTACATTTTTCCGGTTAACAGGGTTTTCAACCGTTTCATTCAGAAAATAGCCCCAGTTCATTCCGGCAACCAGATAAACTTTCCGGTCATCCACCTTATTTATTTCATCTATCAGTTTTTCCATGGTTGGCCTCCATGTAGCCCATGAAAGTTCACCCAGTTCGCCGCTCTGGGAGGTTGGTTCGTTGTAAAGTTCAAAAAAGGCAACAGTTGGGTTTCCTTTGTACCGATCAGCAACTGTTTTCCAGAATTTTACCGTTTCTTCCCATGAAGTAACATAAATGGGTCTGAACCATTTTTCAGTATTCAGGTTTCCAATGGAATGCCAGTCGATGATGACGTACATATCCATCTCAGTTGCCCATTCAATACCTTTGTCCATCAACTTGAAATAGTTTTCCCAGCCCCGTTCGTTCAGGCGCGGAGGATGAACTGCAAACCGCACCACATTGCAGTTCCAGTTTTTGGCTTCCTGAAAATACCGGCGGTTCCACTGACCGTCTTTTTCCAGTTTGTCCGGATCGGAAAAACTCACTCCTTTAAACCGGATAACTTCGCCCGATTCGGTGACAAAGTTTTTTCCTTCAACACTGATTTTTGGTAAGCTTTTACCGTTTACTACCGCAGATAAAAAGATAAACGCAGCCAGAAAAGAAAAATAAAAAATGGTTTTCATTGATATCAGATTTAAATAAAATTGGGGGCAAGTTAAACAACCTGTCCCCAATTTTATATAACTTATGTTTCAAACTTTAACGCAATTCTTGCAGAATTCAGTTTTATTGATTCCAGACCTTACTTAAGGCTTTAAAACTTTCTGCTGAGTTGTCCATTCTGTCTTCATCTGCAGTACCGTTGTAACTGTCCATAAAATTTCTGGTTGAACCCCAAACCGTTTGCAACATGCCGAGGTACCTGGGTTTCATATCCCGGGTAGCCGAATGGATGAATAACCGCATCATTTTTTCCTGCTCCACCGCATTTTCAGCATTTCTCCATGGGCAGGTGAGTACCTGAAAACCTTTGGATGCAAACAAAAAAGCTGTGGGATCCGGACGTTCATAATGCCAGTCGCAAATCACCACATCTTTGGGAATTATATCAATTGCCCGGTGGGTGTTGTTGTAGCTGCCTTCCCAAAGCCCGATTCCGGTGGTTTTTCCGTCAATCAGCCGATCTCCCCACATCCAGAGTTCCGCTCCTGATTTGGCCAGGTGGTCCCTGATTTTGGTAACTTCGCCGGCAAACAGTTCGGCCTTGTCGTGTCCATAGCAACGCGGGCAATCTTTGTGGCCAATATAAAACACTTCGTCGAGTCCGGCATGAAACGCATTGGCTTCAAACGCCTGCATAATTTCATCTACCAAAGCAAAAACCACATCATGCACTTCGGGGTGTAGCGGACAATAGCTTTTACAGTAAAGCCCGTCAGGATTTGGCCATTCGTATTCGCCAGGCGCCGGAAGGCTGATATTGGGGGTTTCATCAAATTCAGGATAAACTTCAAGCAGTTTTCCGGGTGTGCTGTGCCACGACTGATGTCCTAAAAGGTTAATTTGAGGAATGAGCCGGATGTTGTTTTTACGGCAAACTTCAACCAGCTTTTTTACCTCAGCTTTGGTTAGCGGGTTGTTCCCCCGAAGTTCAGGATGCGACTGGTATTCATAACCCCAGTCAACCCGCAGAATGAGCAGGTTAAGCCCGTTGGGTGCCAGTTCTTTTTCGATGAACCCGGCAAATTCATCGACCTGGTTGGGCGGTGGGGCTGCAATGCAAAGTCCGCGCACCGGATAAGGCGAATTTGCCAACAAATAAAAAGCTGTGGATGAGAGAAATAAAAGCGTAACAAGTATTCTTTTCATAACGGTAAGATTAATTTTTGGGGAAATTAATATTTTTTTGGAAAACCTGCAGGCTATTTTTCCAACAGTTCAAGAATATCGAAAGTAGTGAATGGCCCTTTCGATGCCGGCACTTTGTTCATACTTACGTGCATCAGCATTTTTGCCGGTTCAAAAAGTACAGTTTGCAGTGTTTCATTTTGTTTTCTGGCAGCATGCATGGCATCTTTAAGGTGTCCTATATTAAATGCGCCATGATTATCTCTTGCTTTCAACATAAGCGCCGAAAACCGGCTGTCTGTTTCGGGCTTCTCGAACATTCCTGAAGAATAAAAATAGTTGGATGCAGCCAGCACCCCATTGCTTCCTTCTCTTACTGCAAAGTTCTTTTTTCCAAGTTCCGCCAGAATGGCCTCGTTGCTGTCGGCGCACATAACGCTAACAGGTACAACATGATTTTGTGCCGTAAGGTATTCAATCATTTCCCTTGCCGAATTTTTGGTTTCAGCGGCTGACTGCATCAAAAGATGAACTGGCAGTCCGCCTGTAGTTTCTTCATCTTCAAATCCATTATATACAAGCATGTTTCCATAAGAAACTCCTTTTTCGTTAATTCCTGTATAGGCGCCAGCTAAACCAAGGAAAGATGAAGAAACGGTGGCATAACCATTTTCAGGATGCTTAACAACGATTAATCCCAGGGCTTTATTAATCCGTTTAAATGCGTAATCGGCATTTCGGCCCATCAGCAAATTGCCGTTTTCTGTTGCATTTCCCCACACTGCCAGCGCACTGCAGGTAACCCGGGCAACTGTATTGATGGCTAAAAGTTTATAATAATCTACACCTGATGTTTCAGCTATTTCTGAAAGAAATTCGAGGGTTTCATCGGGAAGGTACTTTTCGGTTTCAATGGCGGTATGTATGAATTCATTAACCTTTTTTTTGGAAAAGAAACGGGTACTGATATATTCCAGTCCTTCGAGTTGTTTTTTCAGGATGGTACCATATTGGTTTCCCATTTCGGCCGGTGTTCCGTAAAGGTGGATAACGGGAATGGAATGGATGTATTCAAGCCGGGGATTGCCTGAGGGAAGCTGTTCGAAATTTTCCCACTCAGGATTTAGCACTGAATCGAAAGCGGAGTAAATTTTGCATCCCGTGAAAGTGCCGATTTGCAAAATCAGAACAAAAAAAATGAAAACCCTGAAGGATCTGAAATACTTCAGGGTTTTTTTTCTAACTGTTATCAGAAGTTTGTGAAATTCCATTTTCCACGGTATGGACGTGTAAGCATCAAATTGGCCCATTCGTCGCCGGTAAATTTTTCTGCTTTTGGATCCCACAACAGCGGACGTTGAAGTTCGTATGCAATGTTGGTAATATTGCAAACTGAAGCCGTTCTATGCCCAATTTCCACATCAGAGATGGGTTTGGTGCGTTTTTTAATAGCGTCAACCCAGTCCTGGTAATGATTGTCGCTGAAATAAACCCTTTTGTCAGTTGGTTTTAAATCGGCTTTGGCCAGGTTTTTATTCGGGAAAGTGCGCAGGAAACTTCGGCTGACTTCAATTCTGCCTTCAGTACCGATAAACTGAACCGCGTTTCCATCGTCTTTACCACCCCACAATTTATGATTTACACGAACGCCGTTTTTATAAACCATAGTCAGTCCATGTGTTTGCGCAGGTTCAGAAGGCGGAAGGAATTGAACCGGACCAGATTGGTCCATGTCGAGCGCCCACTGCGAAATATCGAACATGTGCGCACCCCAGTCTGTAATCAGGCCGCCGCCAAAGTCACGGTAACCGCGCCACCATGCCCAGGGGCCACTTGTGCTCAACGGGGCAAGGTCTTCATGGTAACCCCGGTAAAGCGATGGTCCAACCCATTCGTTCCAGTCCAGTCCTTCCGGCGCTGTTTGAGTAGGCAGGTCGCACTGTTTAACTGGTTCGCCCACACTCACGTTAATTTCTTTAATTTCGCCAATGTAGCCATTGCGAACCAGTTCCACTGCATGGCGGAAATCGCGCCACGAGCGCTGCATGTTTCCGGTTTGGAAAACGCGGTCGTATTTGCGGGTGGCATTTACCATGGCTCGACCTTCGGCTACGGTAAGCGAAAGGGGTTTTTCACAGTAAATGTCTTTTCCTGCTCTGGCAGCGTCAACCACCATCTGGGCGTGCCAGTGGTCGGGTGTAACAATAACAACTGCATCCACATCGCTGCGTTCAAGCAGTTCGCGGTAGTAGTGGTATCCTTCCACTTTTACGTTCAGTCCCTTGTTTGAATTGTTTTTTGTTGCCGACTGCACAAAATTGTCCAGTTTGCCTTTAAAAACATCGCATGCTGCAACAACTGCAGTTTCCTTGCATTTACCAATTCCTTCGAGTAACGTCGGAACCTGTTTTCCGGTGCCAATGTAACCCAGGTTAATGCGGTCGTTTGCAGCAACAAATCCTTTTCCTCCCATCACATGGCGCGGAATAATGGTTACTGCTGCAGCACCGGCGGCTGCTTTTCCAATGAAATTTCTACGGTTCATTTTATTCATTATAAAAGATTTAATTGATTTGAAAAAAAGTTACTATCTGTTATTATATTTATTTTTCTGATGTACAAACTTAAAAATTATTCTGAATCCGGATTTTTCGCGCACCCGAATCTCCAAACTTTTCGGCTTCGGTTTTGAATCCGGTTGATTCAATAAATTCTTTGAATTGTGCTACTGTTACCGGAGTTTTATCCATATAAAAAGGCTCGATTTTTACTTCGTGAACCGGTTTTTCGTTGGGAAGTCCTGTCTCTGAACCCATTAAAAAAGTTTCGCCTTCAAAAAAGACTATTTCTCCGGTATTTTGTGTAATGTGCTCTTTGGGGGATGAAGGTGTTCCACTGGATTCAGAAGGAAGAGTTTTGATTGCTTTAACCTCTTTTTTTTTGTTGCCTTCTTTTTGTGTTTTACTTCCGGTGCAGGAAAAAAAAGCCAATAAAAGTGATAGAAAAACCAGTTTGTTCATGCTGAAAAATTAGAAATGTAAAAATGGGTGTTTTTATTTTTTGTTCCAAATGAAATAATAAGGAATAAAGAATGGAAGCTGAAGAATTGTATGAAATAATGCTGTTGGAGTAATCCGGCGGTTTTAAATGCCTTGTTTACTTCTATTCAATGAGTAAACCCGGAATGTTACGGGTGCAGCGGATTCCCTGGCCGACTGCGTCATTTCCGTCTCCATTTTATTTCGGACGGACAGGCAGGCGGGCGATCTGCTGATTAAGAAAATAAGCGATTTGGAAATCGCTCCACCCAGAATGAGCGGTTCGGAGACCGCTCCACCCGCAGGCGCTCCACCCGAACTGAAGAAGCAATATTATTCGCTTCGGAAAAAATACATAAAAGCTTATGATGAGTTATTAGCCAGCGATAAAAACCCAAAAATTAACCTTTCCAAACCTGAGAATTTACAACCAGTTAAAGAAACCCTGTTGTTCTGGAATGGCAAAAAACTGGAAAACTATGCTTTTTGTATTATGCCGAATCACGTTCACTGGGTATTTCGTGTGTTTGAAAAAGATGAAAAGGGAAAACCGGTTTATTTGCAGGACATTATGAATTCGGTAAAACGGTTTTCGGCCAATCAGATTAATAAAGTGGAAAACCGAAAAGGAGCGGTTTGGCAAACCGAGAGTTTCGATACCACCATTCGCGATGAGAAACATTTGCATTATGCCATTGAATATACCTTAAATAATCCGGTTGCAGCAGGCCTTGTAAAAAACCGGGATGACTGGCCGGGGAATCCGCTCCACCCGAAAATTCTGTTGCAGTTTTTTCAAAAGTTGTTACATTTGATGAAGTACAATTTTTTGAAAAACAGTAACGTGTTAATAAACAATGACTCGTAATTATCGCATTATTTATTTAATTTTTTCCCTGTTGCTTTATGTTCAGGCAACAGCGCAGCCTTACACCTTTGAGGTCAGCATAAAAAACCAGCCCGATAATCCGGTGGTTTTGGGAACCATCCGGGGCGATAAATTTTCGCCGCTGGATACGTTTGAATTTCAGGTGGTGACGGGTGGTTTACCTGGAGAAAACAATACCGGTTCGCAAGGTGCTATTCAGCAGGTAACCTCGAGTCACCAGCTGAAAAAGGTGAGCTGGCAGTTTCCGGCAAATGCAACTCCAGGCATGTACCGGCTGGTTTTCGGGCAAACCACGTATGCCCGTGTAATGGGGGAATCGCCACAACAACTTGATTTTATTTTTAACAACGAAAACATTATTCTTGAAACGGATTTTAAGGAGCCTCAGGAAAGTCTGGTTGTTGTACTTTCTGAGGAAAACCGGGTTTGGTTTGAATTTTTAAAAAAAGAGAAAGAACTGAAGAATCATCTGGTTTTACTGGAAAAGGAAGTGGATTATTTTCAGGAGAGAGTGGCTGCTGCAAAATCTTCTCCTGAAATTGGCGCTGAAGTTGATTTACAGGAGTTGGAACTACAGACAGCACAAAAAGCCAATACCCTCAACCAATTGCAAATGGAGCGCGACAGGTTCATCCTCAATGCAGCGGAAAAGAATAAGGGATTATTGGCGTCACGATTTATTTCCATTTACAGGGAACCTGTTCGTGATGGATACCTTTTATCGCCGGAAAGAAAAGAGTTTTACCAAAAGGAATATCTCAGGCACATCGATTTTACTGATGAATCGCTCATTCATTCGCCGGTTTTGACAGAAAAAATTTTCGATTACCTGGTTACTTACAATCAGCGGGGATTTAATCAGGAGCAACGGGAACAGGCATATATGAAGGCGGTGGATGTTGTTATGAGTCAAATTGAACCTGTGAAGCCGGGCAGTGAGATCAGTAATCCGGTTTATGAATTCATTTTAAATTATCTGGTATCCGGTTTTGAACGGCTGAATATGGACAAAGTACTGACTTACATTGCTGAAAACTATTCCGGGAATCTTTGTCAGACTGACGAAAAAACCACGCTTGAACGCAAACTGGAATTTCAGAATATGAAGATTGGAGATTTGGTACTTGATTTTACAATGGACAACCTGAGAGGAGAGCCGGTTACTTTGTCGCATGTGCTAAAACCCAAAAACCTCATTCTTTTCTGGGCAAGCTGGTGCCCTCACTGCAACGATATGCTTCCGAAATTAAAAGCATGGCGGCGGCAGTTTCAGGCCAACGAACTGGAAATTATCGCTGTTTCGCTCGATACTTCAAAACCTGACTGGCAGCAGATTGTTCGTGAAACCCGTTTTGATGAGTTTTATAATCTTTCCGACCTGAAAGAATGGGAAGGGGAGGTAGCTAAAAAATACAACGTATATGCCACGCCAACCATATTCGTCATCGACAATAACCTCCGGATTCTGGCCAAACCGGCCTCGATGAACGAGTTGATTGAGTATTTCGGACAATGAGCAGTTGGAAACTGCTCGTCCCTAATCCGTCATTCCGTCTATGGTTTTGATAGTCCCGTCGGTATTGTATTCCAGTTCAACCACTTTGATGCTTCGCAGCCAGGTTTTTCCTCCCGAAGGTTTGCTGTCATGGTGGAAGAGGTACCATTTTCCTTTAAATTCCACAATGGAGTGGTGGGTTGTCCAGCCAACAACCGGAGTTAGAATTACACCTTTGTAGGTAAACGGACCATAAGGGTTGTCGCCCACTGCGTAGCAAAGTAAATGAGTATTTCCGGTGGAATATGAGAAGTAGTATTTTCCGTTGTATTTATGCAACCACGGCCCTTCGAAATACCGGCGTTCGTGATCGCCGGCTTTTATGGGTTCACCGTTTTCATCCAGAACAACCACGTCACGCGGTTCTTCGTCAAACTCCAGCATGTCGGCGCTGAGTTTTGCGACACGGGCGCACAATGCAGGCTCGTCGTCTTTTGGTTCTTGCCCGCACTCAATAGCTTTGTTGTTGCGGTAGCGCTGCAATTGTCCGCCCCAAAGTCCTCCAAAATAGATGTAGAAATTTCCGTCACCATCATCCAAAACAGCCGGATCGATACTGAAACTGCCTTTTATGGGATTTTCCTGAGGAACAAATGGCCCTTCCGGTTTATCGCCCATAGCCACCCCAATCCGAAAAATGTCGTTTTTATCCTTCAATGGAAAGTAGAAATAGTACTTGCCATTTTTGCAGGCTGCATCGGGCGCCCACATTTGCCGTCCAGCCCAGGGAACATCTTTAACGTCGAGCGCTACTCCGTGGTCGGTTACTGGTCCGTCCACCGAATCCATCGAGAATACGTGGTAATCGCGCATATCGAAATGATCGCCCAAATCATTTTCCGGAATTCCGGATTCGATGTCGTGCGACGGGTAAATGTAAATTTTGTCGTTAAAAACATGTGCCGAAGGATCGGCTGTAAAAATGTGGTCGGTTAAATATCTCTTTTTTTTCATTTTAAAACGGTTTTAATTGTTATTTAACTGCTTCTTCAATAATGGTTTGTACGACTGGTTTCGGCTGATAGTCACGGTCGAAAAGCAGGGGATAATCGGTACGTCCGCGAATGGGCCAGTTGTTTTTCCAGGAATGATTATCTGTTACTCCCCAGGTAGTAACACGGGTTATTTTATCATGATGTTTCAGGAAAAGCCGGAAAATATCGGCGCAGGCTTCGTTCCATTCGGTTAAAATTTCTTCTGTAAATCCGTTGGCATAAGGGTTCATGCGCGCTTCGTATTCGGCCTGTAATCCAACGTCGGCGGTAACTTCCTGTGTGGGGAAAGGCAAAATAGTCAGGTCGAATTCAGTAATCATCACCGGAAGTCCCAGTTCAGAAAATGCTACAATACTTTTTTCAAATTCTTCCAGGTTGAGCGACTCCAGGTTCAGATGTCCCTGCATGCCAATTCCATCGATTTTTATTCCTTTGGTTTGCATATTTTTAACCATTTCGATTACCCCTTTACGTCTTCCCGGGCTTGCCATGCCGTAGTCGTTATAATAAAGTTCAGCATCAGGATCGGCTTCTGCGGCAAACTGAAACGCCAGTTCGATGTATTCTTCCCCTATAATTTCAAAAAACTTGCTTCTTCGGAAGGAACCATCACCTTCAATGGCTTCGTTTAGTACATCCCAGCCATGAACCCGTCCTTTGTAACGTCCCACAACATTGGAAATATGATAACGCATTCGTTCAATCAGCACCTCGCGGCTTACATCGTTTCCACTCTCGTCAACAAAAAACCACCGGGGAGCTTGCGAGTGCCAGATGAGCGTATGCCCCACAATGTGCATGTTGTTTTTTTCTCCGAATTCCACAAAACGGTCGGGAAGATCCCAACTGAACTGTCCCTCAACCGGATGAATGCGTTCAGCTTTCATGCAATTTTCAGCAACTATTGAATTAAAATGGTTAAGAATAATTTCCAGTGAAAGCGAATCCCTTTCAAAGATTTGACCGGGATTTACTGCTGTACCGATTAAAAATTTTCCTTCAAACGCATCCTTTAGCGTTTTTTCAGTTTCTGCCTGGTTTGAAGTGCAGGCAGAAAGAAAGCAGAACATAACTGTGAGGATTAAAAAAAACCGAAGATTCGTCGTAAGTTTCATCTTTTATCAAATTAAATTGTTAACTATTTCTGTCAAGTTAAACATCTGTTTTTCGGCGCGCAATTAAATCCTGTTCAATCTGGAATTCCATTTTTTTATTGATTTCGTAAAAGAACAGACAGGCAACGCTAATCATAAATGTAATGGTTGGGAACAAACTTACCGAAAGTTTAATTCCACTGACTGTTTGCGGCAATTGCACCAGTAATTGTTCACTGTAACCGAAAACTGCCAGAATACCTGCAACAAGGGCGCCGCCAACACTCAGTCCGGCTTTAAGTCCGAATATCATGGCTGAAAAGACTATGGCAGTGGCCCTGCGGTGGTTTTTCCATTCCGAATAATCGGCCACATCGGCAATCATTGCCCAAAGCAACGGAATGGTAAGCCCATAGAAGAACCCGTGTAAAATCTGACTGATGAACACCAGTGCAATGGCTGTTGGCGAATAAAAAAGAAAAGCAAACAGGAACAGTGCCGAAATGAACAAACCAACACCAAAAACTTCCCTTTTCCCGTATTTGTCGGCAAGTCCTTTAGAGAAACCAATACCGACAATCATAAAAATAATACCGCCGGCATTAAACAAGCTAAATCCGGATGTGGGAGCGTCTTCGGGCCACTGAAATCCTACCATGCCGAGATTGACGAGAAAATTATTCAATCCGTCGATAAATCCGTTAAAACCGCAACTGTCCAAAAAAGCCGCCAAATGAGGTTCGCTCAGGTAATATTTGAAATAGTACACATACATTCCTCCCTTCAAAGCCAGGGTAATAAAAATAAAAATAGTTATCACCAGCATAGCAATCCAGGGTTTATTGCCAATCAGGTCTTTTAAATCCTGCTTTACACTCGATGTTTGCTCTTTCGCCGGAACAATGCGTTCTTTTGTGGTTAAAAAGGTGATGAAAAAAAAGACAACCCCGGCAATAGCAAATATGGTCATGGTTTTTTCGAATCCGGCAACGCGGTCGCCATCACCAAGTATAAGAACCAAAGGAAGCAGCAATACCTGCACAATAAACTGGGCAACCATTACCGCAACAAACCGGTAGGATGAAAGGCTGTTCCGTTCGGCCATGTCGCCCGTAATAACACCGCTTAAAGCAGCGTAAGGAAGGTTATTTGATGTATAAACCAGAACGAGGAAAATATAAGTAATAAATGCGTACGCAATCTTTCCCTTGTCGCTAAAATTTGGAGTGGAAAATGCCAGAATGGCCATAATTCCGAATGGAATAGCGGTCCACAGAATCCAGGGTCTGAATTTCCCCCATCTTGAAATGGTACGGTCGGCAATTGCACCTATTACCGGGGTAGAGAAAGCTCCAACCATTCCTCCTGCAAAAATAATTGCTGAAGCCGAAGCTGGTGGAATCCGAAAAACATCGGTATAAAAGTAGGCTAAAAAGGTCATTAATGTCTGAAAAATCAGGTTGGCGGAAAGGTCGCCAAGGCTGTACCCGATTTTTTCAACAACAGAAATTTTTTGAGATAGAGGCTTCATAGTTTCTAAATAAAAGGTTTTTCAAATATAGTCTGAATTTCATTTTTTTAAATTGAGTGCAAGATATAATTTAGATTGTAAACATTACAGTATAAGTAAAATGAATTGTGTGTTTTTCTGAGAAAAATATATTCTGAACCCAAATTTTTGTTGTAAAATTGTGCGTTTGACAAAATAAAATCTTTAAATAATTGAAACCGAAATCTAATCGATTACAAAATGAAACTTACTGTTGTTGATATTATTATCATTTTTGTTTATCTCCTTTCTACTGTATTTATAGGTTTGGTGCTTAAAAAAGTTGCACAAAAAAGCAAAGCAAATTACCTGTTGGGTGGAAACAAACTGCCCTGGTATATGCTGGGGTTGTCCAATGCATCGGGCATGTTCGACATTTCGGGTACCATGTGGCTTGTTACGCTTTTATTTGTTTATGGTCTGAAAAGTATCTGGATTCCATGGCTTTGGCCGGTATTTAACCAGATTTTTTTAATGGTGTTCCTGAGTATCTGGTTGCGCCGTTCAAAAGTTACTACCGGCGCCGAATGGATAAACACTCGTTTTGGAAGAAGCCGGGACAGCAATCTTTCGCATGGTGTGGTGGTGGTTTTTGCACTTATTATGTGCCTGGGGTACCTCGCTTACGGTTTTATCGGTCTGGGAAAGTTTGTAATGATTTTTATTCCCTGGGATATTGTTGCTCCTTATATTCCATTTGATGTACCGGAATCTTATGTGCCACATATTTATGGAATAGCATTTACACTGTTTGCCGTTTTTTATGCTGTTTTAGGCGGAATGTCGAGTATTGTATGGGCCGATGTGCTGCAGTATATTATTATGACCATTTCTGCCATTTTAATTGGCATTCTGGCCATGAAAGCCATGACAGTTGAAACACTCCATGTGCCCGATGGCTGGCGTTCTCCTTTCTTCGGATGGGAACTGAACGATCTTGACTGGCGGGGTATCATTGATGAGGTGAACTCAAAAATTGCCAGCGACGGTTATTCCCTGTTTACCATCTTTTTTATGATGATGGTATTTAAGGGAATACTGGTATCGATTGCCGGCCCGGCGCCAACTTACGATATGCAGAAAATTCTTTCGACCAAATCGCCCAAAGAAGCAGCCAAAATGAGCGGTTTTGTTTCGGTTGTGTTAATGCCCATTCGTTACTTTATGATTGCCGGTTTTGCTATCCTTGGAATTCTGTATTACGACAGGCTGAACCTGATGGTAGCCGGGCAAATTGACTTTGAGCAAATACTGCCTTCGGCCATTTCCGAATTTGTGCCCATTGGTTTTATGGGCTTGCTTCTGGCCGGACTTCTGGCAGCTTTCAACTCCACATTTGCCGGTACTTTAAATGCAGCCCAGGCCTATATCGTGAATGACATTTATTTACGTTATGTGAAACCTGATGCTTCCAATATTGAAACCCGCAATATGAATTATATCACCGGAGTTGTGGTTGTAATTGTAAGTATCATTTTTGGCGTGTTTGCGCAAGACGTGAATAGTATGTTGCAGTGGATTGTGTCAGCCCTGTATGGAAGTTACGTGGTTTCCAATGTATTAAAATGGTACTGGTGGCGATTCAACGGTTATGGTTATTTCTGGGGAATGGTAGCCGGTCTCATTCCAGCACTTATTTTTCCGTATGTATTCTCAGAAACTCTTGATCTTTATTATTTCCCCTGGCTTCTTTTAATATCAATTGCAGGAGCCATACTTGGAACTTTCCTCACCCCGCCAACCGATGAAAAAACGTTGAAGGAATTTTACAGCAATGTCAGACCGTGGGGTTTTTGGGGGCCGATCAAACAAAAAGTGATGGCAGAAGATCCGACATTCGAACCCAATAAAAATTTCAAACGCGATATGTTTAACGTGGTAATCGGTACAATCGCACAAACTGCATTGGTAGCTTTACCAATTTATATTGTTTTAAAAGAAGCCCTCCCCATTTGGATTACCATTATTATTACCGTAATTTGTGGTTTTATCCTGAAAAAAACCTGGTGGGATACACTTCCGGAGGAGTAATTCAGAGTTCAGAGTTCACAGTTTAAAGTTCAAGGGAGGACAGTTTAAAGTTCAAATAGAAAAAATTAAAGATAGATGACACCTTCAAAAAAAGAATTTGAAAAAAGGCTGGAAAAGCTGAAAAAAGAGCACGAGAAACTGCTGATCAAAAAAAATAAACCGGTTCAAAAAAATTATAGCGGGATTTACTACCGTTACAAACGGCCCATTCTAACCGGAAATCATGCACGGCTGGAGTGGCGGTACGATATGAATTATGAGACCAATCCATATTTAATGCAGCGGATTGGCATCAATGCCGTTTTCAACAGCGGGGCCATTTACGTCGATGGCAGGTATTTACTGGCGGTTCGGGTGGAAGGCTGGGACCGTAAATCGTTTTTCGCCATTGCCGAAAGTCCCAACGGAATTGATAACTGGCGGTTTTGGGAACGGCCGGTCACCATGCCCGAAACAGACGAGCCCGACACCAATGTGTACGACATGCGACTGGTTCAGCACGAAGATGGCTGGATTTACGGTATTTTTTGTGCCGAGCGGAAAGATCCGGCTGTGCCAAAGGGCGATACGTCTATAGCCACAGCAAGCGGTGGAATTGCCCGCACCAAAGACCTGAAGAACTGGGAACGGCTCCCCGATTTCATTTCTCACCACGGCCAGCAGCGAAATCTGGTTTTGCACCCGGAGTTTGTAAATGGAAAATACGCTTTTTATACCCGTCCGCAGGATGGTTTCATTGAAGTTGGCGGTGGTGGCGGAATTGGCTGGGCATTGGTTGACGATATTACCAGAGCTGAAGCGCAGCACGAAGAAATCATCGACGAAAAGGTATATCATACAATTAAGGAGTTGAAAAACGGGCAGGGACCGGCGCCGTTTAAAACCGAAAAAGGCTGGTTGCATTTGGCACATGGTGTGCGTGGCTGTGCTGCCGGACTGCGTTATGTGCTTTATATGTTCATGACCGGTTTGGAAGACCCATCGAAAGTCATTGCCCGTCCGGGTGGCTATTTTATGGCTCCGGAAGGGGGCGAACGGGTTGGTGACGTCTCCAATGTTTTGTTTGCCAACGGCTGGATTCGTAATGAAAAAGACGAAGTATTTATTTATTACGCTTCATCCGATACGCGATTGCATGTGGCCACTTCAACAGTTAACAGATTAGTTGATTATTGCGTGAATACGCCGGAAGACGGTCTGCGTTCGGCTGAAAGTGTGAAAAAAGTGAATGATTTAATTGACAGGAATAAAAACCATTAAATAATGGGAAAAAAATATAACTGGGCCATTTTGGGATGTGGAAGGATTGCAGGGAAATTCAGCGGCGATTTGAAATTATTGCCCAATGCCAACCTGTATGCGGCTGCCTCCCGGAGTCTTCAAAAAGCAGAGGATTTTGCTTCGAAAAATGGATTTGATAAGGCGTATGGAAGTTACGAAGAAATGGTTGCCGACCCGAATGTGGATGTCGTATATGTGGCCACTCCCCACTCTCATCACCACGAATATGCCATACTTTGCCTGAACCACAAAAAAGCCGTTTTGTGCGAAAAGGCGTTTGCCATGAATAAAAATGAGGCGGAAGAAATGATTTCCCGCGCCAAAAAGAACAACACTTTTATAATGGAGGCATTTTGGACTATGTTTCAACCCAGTTTCATAAAAGCAATGGAAATAGTAAATTCAGGCGAATTGGGCAAACTGAAAATTGTTCGTTCCGATTTTGCATTTAAAGCATTGTTCGATGAAAATAGAAGGTTGTACAACGTAAAGCTTGGAGGAGGTTCGCTGCTCGATATTGGTATTTATCCGGTATTTGCAGCCCTTTCCTCGCTGGGAAAGCCGGAAATCATTAAAACATTCGCCGATTTTGCCACAACCGGATCGGAAGAAACCATTAGCATGATTTTCAAATACAAAGACGGTGAAATGGCCAGCCTCACATCCAGTTTTGCCGGATTTTCACCCACTCAAACTGAGTACTGGTTTGAGAGGGGCTACATGGTGCTGAACCCGAAATGGCACGCTCCAACCAACATAACTATCTGGAAAGACGGGGGTGAGGTGCAAACCTTTCCTTCGGAACATAAGGAAGGATTTGGATACCAGTATGAAGCGGCCCATGTGATGGAATGCCTCGATGCCGGGAAAATTGAAAGCGATAAAATGCCCTGGCAAATGAGCCTCGACCTGATGGAAATCCTGGACAGGATTCGTATAGATGCAGGCATATTTTTTCCTGATCACGATAGAAACCTATTCTTTTAAATTGTCATGGATTCAAATAAACTAAAAAAAGCGTTTGAGAACGAACTCACCGACAACATCCTGAATTATTGGGCGAAAGAGGTTTATGATCCGAAAAGGAGAACGTTCTTCGGCCGGATTACAAACGATGGCCAAAAGTTCCCCGATGCGCCACTTTCGGCTGTTTTTGTCACGCGCATTATGTGGACTTTTTCGGCGGCTTACCGCTTTTATCCAACGGCTGTTTACAAAAAAATGGCCGACGAAGCATTCCGTATTTTGCAGATTTCTTTCTGGGACCACGAAAACGGTGGCATTTATTGGAGTATTCTGCCAAATGGAAGGCCTGTGGACACCAAAAAACAGTTTTATGCTGAGGCCTTTTTTATTTATGCACTGTCGGAATATTCCCTCGCTTTTCAGGATGAACGGGCAAAACAACTGGCCGAATCCATGTTTATGCTGATGGAAAAGTATGCCTACGACCCCGATTTTGGCGGTTATATCGAGGCCAAAACAGCCGATTGGCAGGACACCGACGACCAACGATTGAGTCCAAAAGAATTAAACGTAAAAAAGTCGATGAATACGCATCTGCATATTCTGGAGGCTTATACCAATCTGTTCCGCATTCTGAAAACGGAAGAAACAGAAAAACAGTTGCGGCATCTTATCCGGCTTTTCCTCGATAAAATTACCAGCCACGAAACGTTTCATTTTCATCTGTTTTTCGATGCCGACTGGACCGTGCGTTCCGAAATTGATTCCTACGGTCACGACATTGAAGGAAGCTGGTTGTTGTGCGAGGCTGCCGAAGTTTTGGGCGACAAAGAGCTTATGGAAGAAGTGGAACACGTTGCCCTGAAAATGGCTGATGTTACCCGCGACGAAGGTTTTGCCGATCATGGGGGAATGTATTACGAAAAAGAAGGCGACCATTTAATGGAGCAGTTTGACTGGTGGCCGCAGGCAGAAGCCGTTGTGGGTTTTTTTAACGCCTGGCAGCTCACCCGAAAAGAAGAATATTTGAATCTGGCCCTTCGGAGCTGGGATTTCACGCAAAAGTACATCATCGACAAAAAGAACGGTGAATGGTTCTGGGGTGTATCAAAAGAATTGAAACCGCTTCCAAACGATAAGGTTAACGGCTGGAAAGCACCTTATCACAACGGTCGCATGTGCATGGAACTGATGCGGCGTATTGAACAGGTTTAAACAACCACAAGACCTGTCGCAGAGATAATAGTAATAAAGAATACAAAATGAGAAATTTTTGGGTTATTTTGGTAATTACTGCCGCATTTTCAGTATTTAACACAGGATGTAAAACAACACAAACTACAGTGAATACTTCTACTATAAGTGAACTCGATATTGACAGATACCTTGGGAAATGGTACGAAATTGCCCGGTTTGATCATTCATTTGAGCGCGACCTGGTTGGGGTAACTGCTACCTATGCTTACCGCGACGATGGAAAAATAAAGGTAGTAAATGCCGGGTACAAAAACAGCCTCGACGGGAAATACAGTGAAGCCATTGGTAAGGCAAAACAACCCAAACCCGACAAAGAACCCGGCAGGTTAAAGGTTGCTTTTTTCTGGATTTTTTATGCCGATTATTTTATTCTTGAGCTCGATGATGATTACCAATGGGCTTTAATTGGCAGCTCTTCCGACAAATACCTCTGGATTTTAAGCCGCACACCGCAGCTTGATCAGGAAACCCTGGATTACATTCTGAAAAAAGCAAGGGAAAGAGGCTACGATACCGGTAAACTGATTTGGGTTGAGCAGAAAGAATAAGTTCACAATTTTTGTGGAATTTTGTGTTTTGGTGTTTTTGTGGCAGAAAGTTATCCTTATGACCAGTTTCAACTTTAAATTTTGGTTAACAAACATACATTTTCAATAAAGAAAATTTTCTTTAAATTATTTGTTTCTACTTTTGAAGTGGGTTTAAATGAAAAAATAAAATTCACTTGAAATGAACGAAACAAGGAAATACAAAACAAAAAAGCAGGCGCCGGAGCCAACGCTCAAAAGGCTGCCCGGTTATTTGTATTACCTTGAACAGGTGAAAGAGGAGGGGATTATCAACATTTCGGCGCCTACCATCGGAAAAGAACTTGAGTTGGATCCTACACAGGTGGTAAAAGATTTGGCTGTTACCGGTGTAAAAGGAAAACCCCGCGTAGGCTACAATACTTACGAATTGATTCACGCCCTGGAGGATTTTCTGGGATTCAACAAAATAAATGAAGCTTTTCTGGTAGGTGCAGGGAACCTCGGTTCGGCGCTGATGGCTTACCAGGAACACCAGTCGCTGGGGTTGAAAATACTGGCCGCTTTCGATGTGGATGAGGCTAAAATAGGCCAAACCATTGGCGGAATTCACATCCTTGAATACAACAAGTTGTTCCATCTTTCAGGTCGGTTAAATGTAAAGATTGGAATTCTGACCACACCCAACCACGTAGCTCAGGATGTTGCCGAAGATTTGGTAAACTGCGGAATTAAAGCCATCTGGAATTTCACTTCAGCCAAACTTACTTTACCAGAGAAAATTATCGTACAAAATACTTCTATGAGTTCTTATGCTGCTGTGTTATTGCGGCGGTTAAACGATTCAGATTTATAACCATTAAAAACCAAAAAAAATGAAAACAATTAAAAAAATGTTCAACAGTTTGGAAAGTTATATAAAGAAAAATTTCTTCAATGTGTCAAAAACTGACATTTCTCAGGATTGCGAAAAGGTGTTTGGAATAGACATTCTCACCGAAAATGAAGCGAAAGAAGTTCCTATTCCGGTAGAAGAATATGTGAACAATTATAAAAGCACCACACGCTGGCAAACACTTTAAGAAAAATAACTTTCGTCAATCAATCCAAACCTTACAGCAGCAAGTGCAGCTTCGTGGGTATTTTTTACCTCATAATAGCGGGTCTGCACTTCTTTTAACTTCTCTCCAAGGTTCTCATTTCCAGCCAGGAAAGAGCGTTTCCTGATTTTCCGGATAAAAATGATTTCGATTCTGCCCGGAAATTCATACGCCAGCCGGGAATAGATTTCCGGATCGTGCTGACCGCTGTCTCCAATAAGAATGAATTTCTGTTCCGGATAAAATTGGAGCAGGGATTTAATTTTTTCAAATTTGTGCTCGTGGCTGCCACCACCCGATTTCCAGAATTTGTAAATACTCGATTCCAGTTTTCTCAACATAAAAACTCCTTTTGGGAGGTGGTTAAAATGAAAAAAATCCTCAAGCAAATCGTACAAATTCCATTCACTGCTCGATACATAAAAAAACGGATTGCTTTCTGTTTGGTGCTTTCCCTCACAAAGGGCAACATAAAATTTTGACACTCCTTCAAACGGTGAACGTGTAAGGGCATTTTTCAGCAACATCAGCCGGAGTTTTTTCAGAATTTGGGTAGCATGAGAAATCATGACCGTATCGTCAATGTCTGAAACAATAATACGACTATGGCGAGACGGTACAATCCTGACTTCGCCTGTGGCATGTATGGGCGGCTGGTTTTCAATAATTTCGTCGAGCAGCTCAAAATGAATGGTGTGCCACTCTTTTGTCATCAAATCATCCTGTTTGTTTTCAAATTGAAAATGAAATGAAAAAAAGCCCCATTCATCGGTTTCCACGGTTTTCGACTCACCCATAAAAGTGGACATCACTGTCACTCCGGGAATTTCATCGCTCGAAAATCGCTTAATTGTAGCCAGCATATTGGTCCAGAACCGGTGTTTGTCTTTGGGTTTCGAAAGCCCCTTGTCTTCAATCACCATTCCCTGGATAAAAACATCTGTTTCGCTACCGTACCCTTTGTAGGGAAGTATCTTGGGCGAATCGAGCCAGCCGGCTTTTTGCTTTAAAAATACCTTCAGTACTTTAAACGGCTTTTTTATTCCTTTTAAAAATGGTTTGAAATACTTCATAATTTCAATGTATGACAATGGTAAATATAAAGAGAATTGCAATTTTTAAAAAATGAAAGCTGTTGCGGAATTTTCCCACAGCCGATGGAATTTTTTCCTCAAATACCAAATCTAAAAATCTGGTTTTCAATTTTTTTGGCTTTGGCGCAATTATTTCGTATATTTTTTGGCAGAATTTTAAAAAGCAAAAAGAATGAATGTATTTATTACCGGAACAAGTTCAGGACTGGGATTTGCACTGGCAAAACATTACCTGGAAACCGGACAAAACGTTTACGGCATCAGCCGCAAGATGAATGAAGAACTGAACAGTTACCCCAATTTTCATTTTCTGGTTCAGAATATAGCGCGGTTCAGCGAGGTGGAAACCAACCTGATTTCTTTTTTGAAGGACGTTCAGGTTCTTGATTTGGTAATTCTGAATGCCGGTGTTTTAAGTGAAATCAAAGATGTAAAAGATACCAGCCTCGACGAGATAAAGAAAGTGATGGATGTGAATGTATGGGCGAACAAGATTTTGTTGGAAACCCTGTTTCGCGAAGTGGAAAAAATCAGACAGGTTGTGGCGGTTTCTTCCGGCGCTGCTGTAAGCGGTGCACGCGGGTGGAACGCTTATTCGCTGTCGAAAGCCACCCTGAATATGCTCATCAGTTTGTATGCAAAGGAATACACCGATACACACTTTAGCGCACTGGCCCCCGGCCTTGTGGACACCGGAATGCAGGATTACATCTATTCGTTGAAAGACAATGACAAATTTCCGGTGGTTCAGCGATTAAAGCAGGCTAAAGGGACAGAAAAAATGCCGAAACCCGGTGAGGCTGCAAGCAATTTTGCCCGGGCCGTGCAGTTGGTAAAAAATCATGAAACCGGAACTTTTCTGGATGTGAGGAAGTTGTGATTTTTGTTTATTTTTAAGCCACAATAGTTTAAAGTACAATCATTGAAAAACAATTCAAAAAAGCAGATTTTATTCGTTATTAATCCCAAATCGGGCAGGGGACAGCGACAGAATACCGATGCGGTTTTATCGCAGTTTTCAGAAGAATTCAGCTTTGAGTATAAAGTTTACAAGACGACCGGTGAAAACGATTTGGAAGAAATAAGTAGTCTGATTGAAAATTTTGAGCCCGAAACGGTTGTCGCTGCCGGTGGAGACGGAACCGTAAATATAGTAGCTACCCTGCTCATTAACAGTAGTATTAAGCTGGGCATTATTCCGGCAGGTTCGGCCAACGGACTGGCCTACAATCTCGATATTCCTGAAAATTTTGAGGCAGCACTAAAGAAAATTCTGAATGAGGAAGCCAAACCAATAGATGTGGTTCAACTGAATGAAAAGCATTACTGCCTTCACCTGGCCGATATTGGCCTGAACGCACGCATTGTAAAAAGGTTCGAGCAAGAAGGTTCCAAAGGGATGCTGGGCTACGGGAAGCAGCTTTTTAAAGAACTTTTTGAGGGGAAAACCTATTTCTCGTTTTACATTAAATTGCCTGAACACCGGCGGCGCAAAATGAAAGCCGAAATGGTATTGATTGCCAATGCCAAAAGTTTTGGTACCGGCGCAATTATCAATCCAACAGGTAAAATTGATGACGGAAAATTTGAAATCATCATCATCCGGCCCTACCCGTGGTGGTTTGTTTTTACCTTTATATATGCTGCATTTGCAGGAAAACTGCATAAAATGAGATATGTAAAGTTATATACCACTTCGCAGGCAGTGATTACTCTTCCGAAACCGCAGGAATTTCAGATTGACGGTGAAGTATTACCCGAAACCAGAGAGGTGAAAGTTGAAATTCTGCCGGAAGCTATTCGGGTTCATGGCGCCTGACTTTTTAAATATGTTTTAAAGATTACAGCCAAACCACATAAAACAGAAGTTCTTTTTGTAATTTGCGCCGGAAACATTCAACTTTTGTTTTTTTCACATTAAGAGGGAATAAAATGGCGCTGTTCAAAAATTCAAATCAAAAAAAAGGGAAACTTAAATCTTTTTTTTACAAGTATTTACGGTTTCAATCGTCCATCTATGCACGGGTGGTTTACATTATTGCCATTTTGTCTTTTATTCTGTTTATTGCTTTTGGCGCCATTTTTAATTCGGTTTACGGTGAATACCTCGATACAGTAATCCGGCAAAGGGGAAATGATATTGGGTCCATCATTGAAGGTTCGCTTTATTATTCTATGCTAAAAAACGATAATGCGGCCCTTCAGAGTACACTCGACATTATAAACGAAATGTCGGGAGTTGACGAAGTGAATTTGTACGATCATGAAAATCAGCTTGTTTATTCTTCACTTTTTGCAGCTCCTGAACGTACAAGCGACCCGGATTGTATAAGTTGCCATACCGATTTTGAAGAAATGTTTCCCAGAATGGAGAAAACGTATCGGATTATTGATTACCACAGCGCCTGCAGCATGAGTGAAACCAACGAGGGACACAGACAATTGTTAATCCGATCGCCAATTCTGAACGAACCTTCGTGTTACACTGCTGCCTGCCATTTCCACGGTCCCGATGAGGATGTTCTTGGCTCGCTGATTATAAAAGTACCACTTGAGTCGCTTGATAATGCGGTTTCTAAATCGTCAACGGAATTTTTTCTGTTAGCTGCGCTGACTACATTAATTCTTGTTTCCTTTTTGATATTTTTCACCAACAATAAAATCAGGAAACCGCTTACTGCCCTTATAACTGCCAGCGAAGCAGTTTCGAAAGGCGACCGAAACCGGCGGCTCGATATAAAACCCAACCTGCTCGACGATATGAAAATGGTTTCTCTGGCTTTTAACAACATGCTGGATAACCTCGATGCCGCCAATAAAGAACTGGAAAACTGGTCGCACCAACTGGAATACAAAGTGCAGAAAAAATCGGAAGAACTTTCTGAAATTCAAAATGAACTGATTCACATAGAGCGCATTGCATCACTTGGAAAACTTTCATCGTCTGTAGCACATGAGTTAAATAATCCACTTTCGAGCATTTTAACTTATACCAAACTGGTATCTAAAAAAATTAACCGAATGGATTTGGATCACGGTTTAACTGAACCATTGCTTAAACATTTAACAGTAATTGAAAAGGAAACCAAACGGTGTGGTGAAATTGTTAAAGGATTAATGGATTTCTCAAGAAAGGATCAGGAAGATTTCAAAAACAATAAGTTGCATAAGGTGTTAAATGAAACATATGAACTGATTGAACACCAGATGAAAATGGCAAATATTCATTTTTATACCGATTTTAACGCCTCAAACGACATGGTTTACTGCAACGAGAACCAGATAAAGCAAGTTTGTGTGGCACTTTTGGTAAATGCATCGGAGGCAGTTACTGAAAATGGCGAAATTACAATGAGAACCAGTAATTTGGACGATTCGCATTTAAAGCTCGACATTGTTGATAATGGTGTTGGCATTTCGCCCGAAGATATTCCCCATATTTTCCAGCCATTCTTTTCAGCCAAACGAAAAGCAAGCGGTATTGGCCTTGGATTGGCTATTGTTCACGGTATTGTTCAAAGCCATAAGGGCAGGGTAGATGTGGAATCGGAACCCGGTAAGGGAACCACCATGTCGGTTATTTTACCATTGGTTAAAGCTTAAAAAAGTACAGGAATGGCAAATAAAAAAGTTTCACTTTTGGTTGTTGACGACGAAGAATCGGTAAGGGATTCGCTATACAACTGGTTCATCGAAGATGGGTTTCATGTTGAGTGCGCCGAAAATGCCAAAGTTGCTTTGTCGATGATGGAAGCTGGTAATTTCGACATTATTCTGGCCGATATAAAAATGCCGGGAATGGATGGTATGGAAATGCACCGGCGAATCAGAGAGTTAAATCCGGACGCCATTGTAATTATTATGACTGCTTTTGCATCGGTGGAAACAGCCGTTCAGGCTTTAAAGGACGGCGCCTTCGATTACATTACCAAACCATTCGATCCGGATGATTTGTCGCACCTTATCCGCAATGCCGCCAAACAGGTGGAAATGAAATCGGAAAACGAAGCACTGAAAAACCGGATTGTAACCCTTGAGAATATTGAAGACATTGTGGGTGTAAGCGAAGCCATGATGAAAGTGCTGAAAGATGTGGAAAGTGTTTCGCAATCAAACTCTTCGGTTATTATTACCGGCGAAAGCGGCACAGGGAAAGAATTGATTGCCCGGGCCATTCATTCCAATTCGTCGAGAAAGTTTTTTCCGCTGGTTACCGTGCATTGCGGCGCTTTGTCTGAGGATTTGCTGGAAAGCGAACTGTTTGGCCACGAAAAAGGAGCTTTCACCGGTGCCATGTTTAACCGAAAAGGGCGGTTTGAAATTGCTGACGGAGGTACCATATTTTTAGATGAAATTGCTACCATTTCGGGGAAAATGCAAATTGAACTGCTGCGGGTACTGGAATCGAAAAAGTTTGTGCGTGTGGGTGGAAATAAAGAAATTCACTCCGATTTCAGGGTGATATGTGCCACAAACCGCGACCTGAAAAAAATGGTGGATGAAGGTTTATTTCGCGAAGATCTTTATTACCGGCTTAATGTGGTGAACATTTCTATTCCCCCGTTGCGGGAACGTTCCGGCGATATTCCGCTTCTTGTAGATTATTTTATTAAAAAGTATTGTACTTCAATGAGCCGCGATCTGATTTCCATTGAACCCACTGCTTTGAAACGATTGGAACAATACGATTTTCCGGGAAATGTACGCGAACTGGAAAATATGATTGAACGCGCAATCGTAGTAGGCAATGGGAAAGAGATCAGACTGAAGGATTTACCCATTGGAACAACCGCCACCCCTGGTAATTCAGCCGAAAGTCTTCAGGAACTGGAAAAAAACCACATTCTGCAAACTTTGAATAAACTTGACTGGAATATCAGTCGTTCGGCCAAATTGCTCAAAGTTGACCGGGTCACACTCTATAATAAGATTAAAAAGTACAAACTGAAAAAAACTAAAAATAAACGTTAGTTTTCGTTCAGTCGTTTCAAGTTTAAGTTAATAGTTATCAATATTTAACCGGTTAACTGTAAAACAAAACATTTTGGATAAGCAGCGCATTTTACTGATTTCATTCGGGCAGTTCGATAAAAACTTTCTGCTAAAAATTGCTGCCGTTATTGAGGCTGGCTTCCGTGTGCCGGTTGAAATTGAAATTGGTTATACCGATTTGGCCCGGTTCTACGATCCCGCCCGCCGCCAATACGACGGAAACAGGCTCATTCAGTTTATCCACGCCGAATATGGAAATGACAAACGAAAGGCAATTGGCCTGTTCCGGGTCGATCTTTTTATTCCCATTCTTACCTACATCATCGGGCAGGCAGTGTATAAAGGTAATGCAGGGGTAGTTTCGCTTTACCGGCTTAAAAATGAATTGTACGGACTGAAAAAAGACGATACTCTGCTTTTTGAACGTTTTTGCAAAGAAATTATTCATGAACTTGGACACACATTTGGTTTAACCCACTGTTTTTCTCCTTCCTGTGTGATGCGTTCAAGCACCTACATTGAAGATGTGGACCAGAAAGAGTTGCGGTTTTGTGCCAAATGCCGCGAAAAACTGTCTGAAGAATAATCCTTTTTTCTTTGTTTCGATTTCAATATCAGGACAATTGTCCCAAAATGAATTGGAAAAACTATCAGTCAATAACAGTAAATTGCTGAATTTTAATATTTAATATCTTATGGCTTGTAATTTGAAAATTAACCTCATTACAGGAGTTTAAAATTCAAATTATGGAGTATTTATTAATCGTTATTTTGGCCATTTCGCTGATTGGTTTAGTAGCCGGGGCGATAATGATGTACAAAATACTTGAAAACAAAAATGACAACTGATTCTCAGAAAGCCTGAAAATCAGAGCATAAAAAAACCCGACTTTCTGAAAATGTCGGGTATGTATTCGTTATGTATGTAACAACAGCGCTAAACTGAATTTTTGTTTTATGCTTTCAGAATATCCGTTGTAAGGTTATGGATACTTGTTTCAAGTGCTTCGAAAGGTTTTCCGTTGCCCTGGTTATCGTCCTCCACAAAGTGGTATTTCATTCCGGCAACATCGGCGGCAGCCATAATTCGTTTAAAATCGATTACTCCGGCTCCAACAGATGTAATGTCGTCTTTAACAATATCAAAATAAGGCGCTTGCTGGGTAAGCATATCTTTTAAGTGGAAAAGCTGGAATCTTCCCGGATAACGGTTAAACATTTCCACCGGATCCTGCCCTGCTTTTGTTACCCAGTAAAAGTCAATTTCCATGGTAATTAAATCCGCGTCCATTTCGGGCATAAAAATATCGTAATAAGGAACTATGCCGTCGAGGTTATCGAATTCGAAGTTGTGGTTGTGGTATCCGAACAGAATCCCAACGTTTTTCATGATACGGCCAACTTCGTTCCATTCACCAACCATTCTTTTATAGAACTCAACATGGCGGTCTTCCTCTTCTACCCACGGCTGAACGCAGTATTTTACACCAAGCTCGGCATGGTCGTCGGCCATTTTCTGTGCACTTTCGGTTGTAATTCCTTCGGCTTCAACACTGGTATGGCTGCTGATGATTTCCATGCCCATGTCATTCACCATTTTTTTGAATTCCCGGGGTGAGTATCCGTAGAATTTACCGTTGGAATAATCGGCCAGTTCCAGGTTTTTGTAACCCATGTCCGAAAGTTTTTGCAACGAGCCTTTTACGTCGGCAGCCATGGCGTCGCGAATAGTGTAAAGTTGCAGGCCAACGCCAAAACTTTTACGGTCAACAGCCGCTCCGGGTGAACAGGCAAGTGGCCCTAAAGCCATTAAACCAAGTGTTCCCGCTGATGAAATTTTTAAAAAATCTCTCCTGTTTTTCGAAGTTTTCATAATTCTTATTTATTGTAACATTAAAAATTAAAACGAACTGATTTTTGGAGGGTTAAAAATAATACAAATAAATTGTTTATTAAACAGAAATAGACTGTTTTACTCCAATTAATGTCTTTACTTTTGTAACTTTGGTGAAATTGTTAAGAAAAGATTTTTGAAAATTTTCATTAAAAATATGGTTTGTATTCGCTGCCAGATGGTAGTGAAGGCCGAGCTTGAAAAACTTGGGCTGAATTACAATCAGGTAAAAATCGGAGAAGTGGATTTGGTTGGAAAAATACAACCCGAACAACTGGAACAACTTAATACCGGATTAAAAAAAGCCGGACTTGCATTGATGGATGATAAAAAAAGCATTCTGGTTGAAAAAATTAAAAGCGCTATTATAGAGCTGGTGCACTATTCCGAGGACCAGATTAAAGTGAACCTTTCTGATTTTTTGAGCGAAAAACTCAACTACAATTATACCTATCTCGCCAATCTTTTTTCAGAAGTAAAAGGAATTACCATCGAAAAATTTTACCTCACCCATAAAATTGAACGGGTAAAAGAATTAATCGTTTATGATGAGCTGAATCTTTCTGAAATAGCATACCGAATGAACTACAGCAGTGTAGCCCATCTTTCAAATCAGTTTAAAAAATTTACAGGATTAACCCCAACCCATTTCAAAATGCTTAAAACCAAAAAGCGCGACACACTCGAAAATGTGTGAATGATGTAACTCTTAACCTGAATTGTGTAATATTTCCGATAAAATGCCGGGGTAACTTTGTAAAGTTACATTCATCGCGTATTATAAAAGCAAATGAGCGGTTTAAAATGGTTTCAACCATTATAAAAAGCGTTTATGAAGGCATTTTAATCTGAGGGAATTAAGCAAACAATTAAAACAGAAGTCATGTCAAAAAACACTGAAGGAAAAGAACGCAGAAACCAAAAAAAGGGACCTGCAAAAAGTCTGAAAGAGAAAAGAGCTTCAAAAGCAGAAAAAAGGGATGAAAAGAAAGGAAGCGACACTATTTTGCAAAAATGAATGGGCAAAATATGGAAAACAAATTTAAAGAAGGAGAAGTTGTTTGTGCTTTGGTAAATCCAACGCTAAAACTGGTAATCCGGCGTTATGTGGAACGCATATACTATTGTAAGATTCAGGAAGATCTTACCCGAAAGGAACTGGTTTATTTTGAAAGGGAACTCATGGATTGTAAAAATCTGAAAGAAATTAAGAACACAGCAAAAAGATGAAATTAGCTTATATTGCAACTTATCCGCCACGCGAATGTGGCATTGGCACGTTTACAAACAACCTGTTTAAATCGATGCTGAACGGGAATGTTAACCAGAATGAAGAGAATGAGGGTTTTGTGGTTGCCTTAAATGATAACGAACTTGAGTATAAATACCCTGATGAAGTTAAAGCGACAATCAGGCAGGATTATCAGGAAGATTATTTGAAGGCGGTAAAGTACATTAATTTAAGTGGCGCCGACGTTTGTATTCTCCAGCATGAATTTGGCATTTTTGGCGGTCAGAGCGGGGTTTATATTCTTCCGTTGCTGCACCGGCTCGAAATTCCGCTTGTTGTAACGTTGCACACCATTCTTAAAGCGCCATCGTATAACGAAAAGGCAATTTTGAAGGAAATTTGCAAAATGGCACATAAAGTTGTGGTGATGAGCCACAAGGCAGTAGAATTTCTGACTACCGTTTATGATGTGCCCAAAGAAAAAATTGCATTAATTGAACACGGAGTCCCTGATATTCATTTCAATTCCGAAAAATCAAAAAAAGAGTTCAAACTTAAAAATAAGAAAGTACTGCTCACTTTTGGGTTTATCGGACGAAGCAAGGGTATTGAAACGGTTATAAAAGCATTACCTGAAGTGGTAAAAAAATACCCTGAACTCATTTACATTGTTTTGGGGAAAACCCACCCGAATGTGTTGCGCCACTCCGGTGAAGAATACCGAATTTCCCTTTTGCGTTTGGTGAAAAACCTTCAGCTTGAAAATCATGTTCTGTTTCTGAATGAATTTATTGACGAACAGAGTTTGTTCAAATATTTATATGCCTGCGATATTTACGTCACCCCGTATTTAAACGAAGCCCAGATTACCAGCGGAACACTTTCGTATGCGGTTGGTGTGGGAGCTGCGGTGCTTTCAACGCCTTACTGGCATGCAGCAGAATTGCTGGCGGATGAAAGAGGCCGGTTATTCCCTTTTAATGATTCGGATGAATTGGCGAAAACATTAACTGAACTTTTCGATAAACCGGAGGAACTGAATAAATTAAAAAACAATGCCGGTGAATACGGCAAAAAAATAACCTGGCCAAAAACCGGAGAAAAATATGTTGCTCTGGCCGGAAAAATACTTGAGGAGGAGCATTTGGAAGTTGACAAAATAGAATCAGCGCTCGATTTGCTCATTCTCCCCCCTTTTTCACTTACACACATCAACCGGTTAACCGACGATACCGGCATTATACAGCACGCCAAATTCGGTATTCCGAACTTAAAAGAGGGGTATTGCCTCGATGATAATGCAAGGGCTTTACTGATGGTGCTAATGGCTTACCGGCAAATGAAAGACAAACGGGCGCTTGGACTGTCGCCCATTTATCTGAGCTACATTCATTACATGCAAAATACGGACGGGTCTTTCAGGAATTTCCTGAGTTTCAGCAGGAATTTTCTGGACGAAAAAGGTTCTGAAGACTCGTTTGGCCGGACAATCTGGGCTCTCGGTTATTTGCTGGGCAACGCACCAAATGATGCTTATTATCAAACGGGCAGACTTATATTTTTTGATGCAGCTCCCAATTTCGAAAAGTTAACATCCATCAGGGGAATTGCCAACACCATGATTGGCATCAGTTATTACCTGAAAAGTAATCCTTCGGACGATTCCATGACTGAAAGGCTAAGAAATCTCGCGAATGGTTTAATAAAACATTACGAGGAAAATCAGTCTGCCGGCTGGAACTGGTTTGAATCTTTGCTGGCTTACGACAATGGAATTCTTCCTTTGGCCCTGTTGCATTCAGCCGAAATATTAAACGATGAAAAAATTACCCAAACAGCTCTTGATTCCATGAAATTTCTCACAGAGCATACGTTAAAGGATAATTATCTGTCGGTGATCGGGAATGAAAAATGGTATAAAAAAGAAGGCGAACGTTCTGTATTTGCCCAGCAACCCATAGATGCCATGGCCATGGTTTTAATGTACCACCAGGCATTTCACCTGACAAACGAAAAAGAGTACCTGAATAAATTATACACTTCGTTTTTGTGGTTTTTGGGTGAAAATGATTTGCGCATGAGTTTGTACGATTTTGAAACCAAAGGATGTTGCGACGGGTTTGAAAGTTACGGCGTAAACCGTAACCAGGGCGCTGAAAGTTCGCTGGCGTATTTAATTTCCCACTTAACCGTATTGCAGGCTTACGAAGAATTTCACAGGTCAGATTTAAAATTGGTATAAAAAAAATCCCGCCAAAAGCGGGATAAATTTATAAACTGTTGCAGTGGATATAAACTAAGCCAGTTTAACATTCACTGCATTTAATCCTTTTTTACCTTCTTCCAAATCAAAAGTTACTTCATCATTTTCTTCGATACTTTCGGTAACTCCTGTTGAATGTACATAATACTCTTTCGATGAATCTGCGTCTTTAATGAATCCAAATCCTTTGTCTTCATTGTAAAACTTTACTGTTCCTTTATTCATTTTTTTAAATTTTATGCTTGTAAAGTTAGGAAACCTGGTTTTTGAAGTGTTACAAAATTTTTTTTAAAATTTACATCATTCCCACATTTGCACGTTTTAACCTTGCCCGAAATACTGATGAATTCGCGAACCGCCGGGTACAGCCTTCCGGTTAACCGGAACATGTATTCCCGGATTTGTTTCGGGATGAGCCGTATCCCGATAGCTTTCAGCGGTTTTGCAGAGTATGACTGTTTTAATTTATTGAATATAAAACGAAAATAGATAAGTAGGTTATCAATAAATTTACCTGTTTTAAAAATAGTGATGACCATTTTATTTTATAATAGAATCTTTATCGGAGAGCAATAAGGTAATGAGGTAAAAAATCAAATGTGTAAATTATGCAGCTTATGCTAAAATGAAAAGCACCTGAAGAATCGCTGATTTTATCGGGGCAGGCTGTTTGTTTCTGATTACTAATTATCTATTGTTCCGCAGGGATCATGGTGTGGGTATTATACCACTAATATTTGTAAGTGAATTTGTTTATAAAAAATGGTATTACTTCTTCATTCTCGCTGATACTTTCTTTTGCTTTAACTTAAGCTTCAATTCTTCCTTACCCAACTTAAGTTTGCTGTTTTCTTTAACCAGTTTTTCAATGGTTTTCCCTAATTTTTTATTTACAACATCGGTTTCAATTTTTGCATTAATTACGTCGAAACGCAAATCCTGTAGCTGAACCAGTTGTTCTTTTAATTGTCGGTGTAATTCAAGAAGTTCAATTTCTTTTTGTTTCAGTGCTGTTATATCGGTGGCTAATATGATATAATTATCGCCGTGCAGGTAAGCAGGCAATAACCGAACAGACAGTTTTAGCCAGGTTGAGTTGGTTAAGGATATTATCAGCGCTTTGTTTTTGCGGGAAGTCAGTTTTTCCAGCAGGTTTTCCAGGTTTAATTTGTCAATGGGAACGATATAATCTTTAAAATATGAACCAATCACATGGTTAACCGGTTGTTTTACGAGTTCAGCAAACCGGTTATTGCAATACAAAATCAGACCTTCTTTATTCAATGTAACTGCCCCTCCGTGCATTTCTTCAACAAAAGTACGGTAGGGTGTTTCAGCCGAAGAAAGCGAGTAAACCTGTTCACCTTTGTCACCCGAAATTACAATTGCATCTACTTCTCCGCTTCGTATGGCTGAAAGCATTTCTTTTGCTTCCAACAGGCGTGAATGCAATTCTGCATTGTCAGCTATTAGCTGCTCTTTTGTTTTGGATGTTGCTGTATTTGTCATAAATCGAATGTTTTAATTCGTTAAAAACATTACGTTTTTGCTAATTTTCTCAGGTCTAAACCTATAAGCACTTTCTCTTCGTTTGACATATCGCCAATGATGCGCCTGAAAGGAAGCGGCAATTTTTTAATCAGCGTTGGGGCTGCAATTATCTGTTCCTCTTTTGCTGCCAGTGGATTTTGGTATAAGTCAATTACTTCCAGTTCATATTTTCCTTCAAGATACTCTTCACAGATTTTTTTCAGGTTCGAAATGGCCAGCACCGATCGGCTCGTAGTGCCGGTGATGTATAAACGCAAGATATATTTATCCGGGCCTTTATCAGCGGTAAGATTAAACTCATCTGTGGCACTTTTTACTTTTGCTTTTTTCTCGTTCATAATTTATATCTTACGAATATTGTTTATCATTCAGTTCGCTTCCAATAAATCCAGGCCAATTAAAACGCGCTCTGTATCTGAGAGATCACCGATTATTTTGCGAACAGGTACCGGTAATTTCCTGATTAATGTTGGCAGGGCAACAATTTGATACTCGTTGGCCAAATGTGGATTTTCCAACAGATCGATCACTTCAATGGAGTATTTTCCGTCCAATTGTTCTTCACAAATTTTTTTCAAATTGGTAAATGCAGTTATGGCTTTTGGTGTTTGCCCGGCTACATATAACCGAAGTATCCACATATCTTTTGTTGTTTTATGTGGTTTTTTCTCCTTAATTTTTACATCCGGGTTTTCTTTATCTGGCATCATAGTATAGTTTTTTTATAGTTTCTTTTGTTGTATTGTTGTTCGGTTTTAATTTCAGCATTTCGGCTTTCTGCCATTTTTACTTTATCCAGTTCAAGGCTTTTAATCATATCCTGCTCTGTTTCTATCATTTTCAAGGCTTCCGATTCTTCCGATTCAAAATCGGCATATAAAGAAATAATCTTTGCTTCCAGTGTTTTTCGTTTTCGGTCTATTTCACGTTTTTTCCGTTCAATATCATTCTTTCGTGTCAGCACTTCGGCATTTTCCAGCGCTTTTTGTGCAATACGGGCCGAGCCGGTTAAAACACCACATGCACCAACATAAACTTCACGTAACTCTACGCCGTGGTTGGTTAAAATGAATTCGCGAATTTGGTTGGAATTAGCCATACCCCTTGATTTAAGGACGTACATTCCCCTGTTTCGTTCGCCGTTTAATTCTATATCACGAAGCAGCAGCCAGGTATCAATGAGCGATGAAATGTTTGTGTCAGCATGCTCTAATGCAGTTCCGCCGGTTGTTAAGCTGGTAAATAAGGCCGTTATCTGATTCAACTTCAGAAAATCGACAATACGCATGAGCATTGTTTTTACTTCGAACTCTTTATCGTCAATCAAAAAAGTATTTATCGGATCGAAAATGACAACTTCAGGTTTGAAATCATTAACCGCCTTGTGTGTTGCAACCAGGTGCATTTCCAAACCATAAAATGTAGGCCGGGTTGCCTGAAATTGCAAAAGACCTTTCTGCACCAAAGGTTCAAAATCAATTCCAATAGAAAGCATATTCCGTATAAGCTGGTTTGGAGATTCTTCGAAACAGAAATAAAGAACACGTTCGCCACGTTTACATGCTGCTTCGGCGAAGTGTGCAGCAATACTTGTTTTTCCCATTCCGGCAGTTCCCGAAATGAGTACGGTGCTACCCCTGAAATACCCTTTTCCTTCAAGCATTTTGTCGAGTGCAGCTATACCACTGGAGATCCTTTTATTTGTAACCGTGTGGTTTAATCCCAGTGAAGTTACCGGTAATATCGAAAACCCATCTTCGTTTATCAGAAACGGATATTCATTGGTACCGTGAATCGAACCACGATACTTAACAATCCGCAACCGGCGGGTGGAGTTCTGTTTGGTAACCCGGTGATCGAGCATAATAACACAATCTGAAACATATTCTTCCAAACCCTGACGTGTTAAGGTTTCGTTACCGCGTTCGCCGGTTATAATTGCGGTAACCTTTTTTTCTTTCAGCCAACGAAACAAACGCCGCAGTTCGGCACGCAGAATCAGTTGGTTGGGCAATCCTGCAAACAAGGATTCAATGGTATCCAAAACAACTCGTTTTGCTCCAATGGAATCAATGGCATAACCAAGACGAATGAATAATGCTTCCAAATCGTATTCCCCGGTTTCTGCAATCTCACTGCGTTCGATGTGGACGTGTTCAAGCACAATCTTTTTGTTTTTGACCAGGTCGTCCAAATCGAAACCAAGGGAAGAAACATTTTGTATTAATTCTTCATTTGTTTCTTCGAACGACATAAACACGCCGGGTTCGTTAAACTGTGTTGCACCACGCACAATAAACTCCATTCCGAACAGCGTTTTTCCACAACCTGCGCCACCGCAAACGAGCGTTGGCCTGCCGGCAGGTAATCCGCCATCGGTTATTTCATCGAATCCCTGAATTCCGGTTGGCGACTTGTGCAGTTCATGGCCGAAGGGTTTCTCTTCCGTTTTTTTCATTAACTCAATATCTTTTAACTGACCGTATAAAATTATGGAGTACTACATTGAATGTTGTTATACAATTATGAAAAATATTTATATAATTCCCACATTTTTGAGCTTATTCAGAAATGTTAAATAAGTTGCAAACTTCTTTGTACGTCATACTTCTCAGCTCTTTTTCACTGAAATTTTCTAATAATGCTGATTTTAATGTTTCGGTGTTTCCGGGAATTGCAATGAACCGAAAGTGATTGCCGGTAGTAATTTGTGAAATCATGTCCGAAGTAAACTCGATAATTTCATAATCCGGAATCAGGAAATCCCAGTTAGCACCAGCGGCAAAAGCCGGTAAAGGTCTCACTGCTGCTTCGTAAACATCGCCTTCAAGCGAAGCATAGGCAAGGATTACTCCACGCTCTACAATATCAGCCGTTAAATCGGGAGCCACAACACTGAAATACCAATCACCCGATTCACCCAACCATTCCGATGGGGTCATCCATTCTGAATAGTAAACAGTGGTATCGAGGCCATCAAGTCCGTCGTCCCCATCTTTACATCCGGTAAAAACAAGGATTGAAATTGCCAGCAACAAATAGATTTTTGCTTTCATATTTTTCTGTTTTACATTTTAATAATCGTTTAAGCGCCCGGTTATTTTTTCCAAAGAAGCTTTTAATTTGTCTATAGCACCAGAAATAGCCTGCTCATGGGTGTTTGCGTGGTCGGTAACTGCGATTGGTTTCATACCTGCAAGTCGGGCTTCCAACATGCAGCGTATATCGTTGTTCCCGTCTTTTTTGCCATCCTCATCCGAGAGATGAACTTCCACTCTTGTTATCTGTTGACTGAACCTGCCTAGTTCTTCAGATATTAAAGAAGTTGACGAAGCAATAAGTTCTTCGTTCCCGGTTACATTTTTATCTGTATTAAATTGTATTTGCATTTCTTTTCATCTTTTTTTTGCTCGCAAAGACGCTAAGACACTAAGAAAACCTTTCGAAAAAAAATCATCCTCCTCCCGGTAATCCGGGACAAGTCGGGTGTCAAAATTCTTTGTCATGCTCGTTTCATTTAATTAATACCGAAATATGGCAGCGAGCCCTTTATCGGATGGCATTTTATCCGTTGGAAGAACCATCACCTGTCCGCCCATTTTAAGGACCAATTCTCCCATATCGTCCAGCAGATCATCTACTCTCGGATTTTTCATATCTTTTTTCTGTGTATTGCCAGTGACCAGATTTGTCACCCTGACTGATATAATCCGGTCGGCTTCAACAATAAGTGTATCAACCCGTCCCTCAACTGCCGCCACAGCTACTTCCTTGTAATCGTCGCTGCCTTTGCCGTTTGCCCGTGCCTGCTCAAACCGGTCAACCAGGTTATCAAGTATCAGGTTATACTCGGGTTCCATAATTTCCCAGGCCATTTTTACCAGTTGATCCGATGAAACTGACGAAGGATTTATAGCAATACCGTTGGATAACAACAACGAATTTTTATTTACCTTTTGAAAAAGGTTATGGTGTTCGGGCAATGCAGCAAGAATAAGCGGCCAGTCTGTAGGCTTCGAATAGTGTTCATAAATTGCATTGGCAACCACGCGAAAAAACCGCTCAGCATCTTTTTCTGTTTCATCATTTTTACCACCATGGCCGTGGTGCATTGCTATGCTTTCTCCTCCCGTACCGCCATAAGATGCTGTCGTTAAATGTTTTTCGTTCGATTCATCGCCAAGCGCTTCTGTTATGGTTTTTGGAGTGTCGCCAGTAAGTTCAACCTCAGTAAGTGAGTGACGGTTGCCTTCAAAAAGCTGAATATCATGAAGGGTTAATGCCAATAAATGGAACTGGTCGAGCGATTGCAAATATTGCCAAAGCGGTTTGGTATGGAAACTGTCGGCCACCATGGCCAGTTCTTCAACCGATTTAAACAATCCTACAACTTTAAACATTCCCTTTGCACTAAAAACAGCCAGTCCTTCCTTTGTGTAATTCCAGATATCATTGTTGTTAACAAGGGCTTCCATAGGCTCCAGATATTCCTTTACCTCATTGGCTGAATATTTTTGACGCAAAGATTCCTCCATTTCACTGATCATATTTTTATACCGGATCGGATTCTTAAGGTTTTCAGGATGTGTTCTGTCCGTTGGTATATAAAGCGAAAGACAAGGCCCCTGACTTACTGCCAGGAGCTCTTGAATTAATTCTTTTGTAAGTAATTCCATTGTATTTTATTCCAAATCTCTTTTATGAAATGAATTATTGAACTCTTCACGGTCATAAAATCCGTCAACTTCATTCGAACTGTGAATTGTGTTATCTCCCTTGTAATGCCGGACTGTATTTAACTCGTACCCAAAATCAATAACATCTCCCTTTCTGAACCTTTTGGCTTTGGCAAAGGTCGAACTATCAATTTGGATGGTATTCACCAATTTGTTTTCCTCATCTATATTTGCCATTCCAATAGGAATAATCAGGTGATTTTCCCCATCCTTGTTTAAAAACGCATGAACACCTTCACTTGCAGAGGTTTGATACGTGTTGTGCCCTTCCTCAATCAATGTTGAATCTACTTCAACATCAAGGTAAACTACGCGTTCAGCAATTTTATTTACCAGCAAATGATCCACTTTTCCGATGGTACGGTTATTTGCATCTTTCACATCCCAGCCTCTTACATCGTTGTAATTTTGAGCTACTTTATAACCAGATAATTCATCCAGGTTAAAAAGATTCTTATTTGTATCAGTCATTATTCTAAATATTTAAAGATTAATTAATTCATTTTTTTAAGCAGATCAGAAGCTTTGGCAAAGTAATTCTTCACTGCATCTCTCTGATCGAGTGTAAGTGTCTCCGGATTAATTGAAACTGATGCACTTTTTAATTCTTCCACTTCAGATGTTAAACCTGGATATTTAGCCCTTTGCATATTTTGCAATGCCGTGGTCGATCTGTCAGTCGCATTTCTGATATTTTTGGCATGTGAGGTTTCGAAAGGTTCATTGGTAATCAGATTAGCTGATTCTTTTACCTTATCCAAATCTGCCTGAATATCATAATCAATTTCACCGGCCATGGCATGTGTTGCAGCCGTTAATTTTAAAAGCGCTTCATTTGTATAAGCATGATCCAGGCTCATACGGGCGGTATCGTTTTCCACAAAACTTACAAAAGCAGCTACGGTGTTGTTGTTTTCGTTCACACCCAAAAGGCCGGATTCATTCACATTGGAAACATAGTTTGCTTCAGTTACCTCCTCTACTTCATCCATCGTGTTGTCGTTGTCACGAAATGCTACAAAATATATAAGTATTGCAGCAACAACAAGGCCTACGATAATCCATGGCCAATTCTGTTTTTTCTGTTCAATCTTAATTTCTGCCATAATAATTTTCTTTTAAATTGTTAATATTGAAAGTATAAAGTTGAGGATTTTAAAATGGTAAATATTACACAACTTTCACGAAGGTTTACATCATTCACACATTCTCTGCATATTATTGATTTCGATGACTTAAAGAGTTAACCACATTAGGCACAATAGAGAACATAGGAAAAGTGGTTAGTTAATTATGAAATTCCCGAACACTAATTGAGATATTCATGCCCTGTGGAATAGCGTTTTACTATGTGTTTTCTATTGTGTTCTATGTGACTATGTGTTTTATAAATGAATTCAACATAACTTTGAAGAATAGAATTCAACAGTAAGGTTAACTATTTACCGATATTCGTTTAATGTATCTTTCATTTCTCTGTAACTGAAATATGGAAAAGCTGTTTATTTTGAGAACCGTTTTTTTATTTTTTCCCACCATTTTTTAATTGGTCCATTGCTTTCCTTTTTATTATGTTCCCCCATAATTAGTGCAACTGGTTTAAGCTGATCAAATTCTTCGCAAATAACCTTTATTATAGCGGCAAACGGCAAAAAAAGAATCATGCCGGCAATACCCCAGACTGACGCGCCTACAAACAAACTGAGAATGACTGTTAACGCATTAATTTTTAAACTTCCTCCCACAATTTTTGGAGCCAGAAAATTATCGGTAACCAATTGAACAGAATAAAATAGAATAGCCACTGCTACCGGCATCCAAATAGAATCGTAGGATACCAAAGCGTAAATAGCCGGAATCAGCGCTCCCATTACAGCACCGATATAGGGGATAATAGCCAGTGTAGCGCCCAAAAATCCGAAAAGGAAGGGATTGTCGATGCCAATTATCAGTAATCCAATACTGTTGGCTAATCCAATAATAATGGTAAGAAGCAACATGCCAAACAGGTATTTTTGTCCAACCTGCTGCACCGATTTAAACATTTTGAAAACCCTGTTTCTTTTATCTTTAGGTGAAAAAGCCAGAAATGCATGCGTCAGGCCATCTCTGTAAATGAGGAACAGGAAAATAAAAACAATTGTTGCCATCAATCCGGCAAAAAATGTTGCGGTATTGCTAACGGTTTTTTGTATTAAAAATCCGGTTGAACTACTTGCCCATTCTTTCATCCGGTTTAATAGTTCATCCCTTTCAAGGTTTTCAACAAAACTCACATTGTTATTGATAAAAACGGTAACATCTGCAAAAACACTAATGATTTCATCCTTAAAATCACGGAATTCTTTCGACATGTTAATTAGCTGAGTTGAAAAAAAGTAAAGGACTCCTGCAATTAATAGAATTACAGAGAAAATGGAAAGAAAGGCAGCCAATATTTTGCTAATATTCCATGTCTCAAACTTTTTTGCCAATGGTAAAAGTATAAACGAAATAAGTAAAGCAACACTTAGCGGAATGAGAATTGGTTTAGCCAAAACCATTATTGCAAACAGCGCAAATATTGTGACAATCACGTAAAACAATTTTTGAAATGACAGTTTCATTTTACTTTTTATTTTTTAATGATTATTTGGGTTTAACCTGATTATCTGATTTCGCAATTTCAGTTGGCGCCACTCTTCCCGAAATAAAATCGGCATAAGCGCGGGTAAATTCAGCGCCAAAGAAAACAATCATGGAAGAATAGGAAACCCACAGCATGATTAGAATAATAGAACCTGCAGCACCATATCCGATTTCGGGGTTTAATTTCCCGAAATACAAACCCAGCCCAAATTTGCCAATACCAAACAGAAAAGCGGTAAATATTGAACCAATCCACACATGTTTCCATTTTATTTTTGCATCGGGCAAAAATTTGAACATCAATGCAAACAGAACGGTAAGAATGATAAATGACAAAACGAAATTGATTACCTGCAGTGCCACAAAAAATGTTTCGGAAAAATGACCAGACAACCAGTTGCCAAAGGCCGAAAGCAATGCGGAAATTACAAGCGAAACAATCAGTAAAAACGCAATGGTAATGATTAGCCCGAATGAAAACAACCGAATCCTGAGAAAACTCAAAATACCGTTTTTCGATTCGTCGATTTTCACCTCCCAAATGATATTTAATGATTTTTGAAATTGTGCAAAAACGCCGGTGGCGCCCACTAACATTACAAAAACTCCGATAATTGTTGCCAAAAGGGAGTTTTTCGCCTTGCCGGCCTGTAAAATTATATTCTGAACCTGCAGGGCAGTATCGGAGCCCATTGTAGATGTGAATTGGGCTGAAATAACATTGTTGACCGCATCGTTTCCAAAAAAGTAACCGGCGGTTGTAAGAATGACTACCAGCAGCCCGGGCAATGCAAAAATTGCATAGTAGGCAATTACTGCACTTTCGCGAAACGGGTCTTTTGCCCACCATCCTTTCAGCGCCTTTTTTAGAATCTTAAAAATTTTTCCAACAGGAACCTTCATCTTTTTCATGATTCATTTGGGCGCTAAGTTGGGTAAATATGAAATGCTTTGTATTACATAAATTTATAAAAGAGTTACAACATTCACACATTTTTAAGAGGGCAGAGAGCAGAGAGCAGAGAGCAGAAGGATGGCATCCATTTTCACATCATTGGCAGGTAAAACCTAAAATTTTTACAGGTTTTTTGAACGAAAGGGATGCTATCCTTTTGGCAGAGAGCAGTGGGCATGGGGCAGAGGATCGCATCCCTTTTTCATCATTGGCAGGTAAATCAGACAAACAATAAGGTAATAAGGTCCGAGTCAATCCGGGTCTGCCATGCTCCTAAGGTTATGAATTGAAAATAAGGTTTTTAAATTCCCAGATTTTCATAAAGAATAATAATTTTTTTCGCACTAAGACCTTATTTTTTTTTTACCAACCTTAGTAATCAGCGGAAACTCAACTAAACCGTAACCTTGTTACAGAGTTTCTGTTTCTTCTGTAATAATCAGTAAAACCCAAATTTTTACTGGCTTTTTGAACGGATTGAGGAGGATAATTCGAGACAAAAGTTTCCGGATTACCACAATAGGCACAATAGATCACATAGGAAATGAAACATAGGGATTCAGAATAAATTTAGAATTTTTTGAAATGTAAAAACATGATTTGCATTAAATCTAAGTGTTTATTGTTTTTTCCTTTTTCCTGATTACCGTGTGAGAATGTTGTAACTTTTCTACGGAATTATGTAACATTCTGGAAAACAAATTGTGCAACTTTGAAGTGAGATGAATAAGAAAATATTTTTATGGATTTTATTGGGGATTACGGCTTTTGTGCTGCTGGTATGGCTTTTAACGAATGTTGTTGTTGAACCCTGGATAGGGCAAAAAATTCAGGCTTCGGTAAACGAAAAATCAGGTGATTACCAGTTGAAAATTGGAAAAGTTGATGTTTCAATATTTCGTTCAGGCATTGAACTTAAAAACATTACCCTTCAATCGAAACCGGAAAATGAAGGACAACCCGGTTTAACCGGAGAAATTGAATCGGTTAAATTGAAAGGAATTCGTCTGCTGAAAGCTGCATTTAAAAAAGACATCGAAATCCGGGAAGTTGATATTTTTAATAGTCGAATTACCGGAACGTTTGATTTACCGGAGAAAGCCGGCCAGGCGAAACTTTCACCATTAAACATCAGTATAAAAAACCTCTTTTTTGATAAGCTGGTTGTGGATTTAAAAGACAAATCAACTGCACAAACTTATTCCCTGAAAGATGGCGTTTTAAAAGTTTATGATATTCAGGTTGAGAAACAGGATACCTTATCGCCCAATATTTTTGGTCGGTTCGATTTTGATGCGCTGGAATTCAAAACGGTAATCCCCGACAGTCTTTACACGTTTTCAGCCGTTGGAATAAACAATTCTGCAACTTCAAATACACTGACAGTTAGCAGTTTTGCGATTCAGCCCAATTATTCTGAATACGAATTTACTGCCCGGCACCAGTATGAAACGGATCGAATTGAAGGCACGTTCAGCCAGATATCCTTTCACGATTTTTCTGCCGCAGACTTCGTTAAATCAGGAAATCTGACCAGTTCATTTATCGAAATCGGGGAAGTGAACCTGAATGTATTTCGCGATAAACGTGAAGAATTCCGGCATATTGAAAAACCCACATTCCAGGAAATGATATACAATTATCCCGGTACTTTGAACATCGATTCAATTGGTATTTTAAGCGGAAATATAGTTTATTCCGAACATGCTGAAAAGGCCACCGAAAAAGGAAATGTCAGTTTTAGTGAGCTGAATGCAACGATTTACAAAATTACCAACGATACCATTTACAAAACAGAAAAGGCGTATCTGGAATTGCACGCGAATGCTTTACTGATGGGCAAAGGCAAAGTTGACATTTTGTTGAAAGCCAGGATTTTCGACAACCAGAACACCTTTGCCGTGAATGGCTCGCTTTCGGAAATGGAGGCTGCGGAACTGAATCCTATTCTGGAGAAGAACGCTTTTATGTCTGTCACATCGGGTAGAATAAATTCCATGGATTTTAGCATGTCGGCAAACAACACAAAAGCAACCGGCGATTTGAAACTGCTTTACCAGGGACTGAATTTTGATGTAGTGAATAAACAAACCGGCGAAACCGACGCGATTGTAGAACAGGTAAAATCGCTGATTGCCAATATTGTAGTGATGGAATCGAACCCGATGCCGGGTGATGGAGTGAGGCTGGGAATTATTGAATATGAAAGAGACCCCGAAAAATTTCTGTTTAATTACGTTATCAAATCCCTCCTGACGGGAATGAAAACAAGTATCACCAATTAGTCTTCAGTTTTTACAGAATCCACTTTGTATTTATTCAGCAGCGAATTCAGCGATTCGTAGTAGGATTGCAGTTGATTAAGCGTTATTTCCGGATTGTTTTCTGATGGAACAGTTACCGGCATTTCTTCCAGATATTGAGATAACTCCGGATAATGCTCCTGAATCCTCATGGTAATTTTCAGAATCTTTGAATTCAAATCCTTCTCCTTTTGTTCAAAAGCCACAGACTTGTCTGGAATTTGTCCGTCAGTTACTGGCTTAATTTCTGTCGGAAGGTTATCAGTTGCCTGATTTTCAACTTTTTTGTTTTTTGTACTATTTTTCTTTTTCATGGTTATTTATTTTAATTTTTGTCATCCTCCCAGCGTGACATCCTGTTCGTTGTACCACTTTAATGCGTTGTAAAAATGTTCCGGATTAAAATCGGGCCAATAGTCATCCAGCACATAGAAATCTGAATAAATAGATTGTACCGGCAGAAAACCACTTAAACGGCGTCGGCCACCCCAACGTATAATCAAATCGATTCTGGAAACATCAAAGGATTTAATATTACTGGTAATGTTTTTTTGAGCCGAATCTGCCCGTTTCAAATTGTTTAAGTCCCATTCCCAACCATAGTTAACTAAAAAATTTACTTTAATACCTCCATTTCCGAAGGTCTGTCGTGAGGTGTATTTGCTCAACTCTTTGGGAAACATCGGTGATTCAAAATCTCCGACAACCAATAATTCAGCTTCTTCTTTTGACAAAATATTTACTGCATTTACACAGGCTTTGGTGAAGGCTTCACGTTGTTTTACCGGCCTTTTAACGTTATCAGTAGTAAATCCGTAATAAGTTACTTCTTTAATACCAACCTCTTTGCACAACCTAAACAGTATTAATCCAGGATCCAAACCATTCTCATAACCCTTTTCTTTTGTCATTTTTTTTTCTTCAGCCCACCTCCTGTTCCCGTCGGGTATTATTCCAATATGTTTTGGTGTTCTCATATCTTTTCCCTCATATTATTTTAATAATCAGCTTAATGTGATTATTAAATTATTGTTGGCTTACAATTTCTGCATTTGGGAGTGCCTCAATTATTAGCCACCCATAATTGAGGCACTTATTCCTTCTAAGCAGGCACCTTGCCAGGTTTTTCGCGTTCCCAAAACCGATGTTGCGCAATGGCCTTAATAAACTCTTTCGGACTACAATCCGTTAAAACTCCGGCTTCAACTATCTTTTCGCCTGTTTTACCTTCACTTTGCAGTTTAGCTCCTACGGCAGAAACTTCTATCAATTTTGCGCCAGCTCCGTTGGCAGCGATTGCTTTGCAATGTTTATATGCTTCATTTACGAAATGAACAGCATCAGGTTCTCCCTGAAGTAAGTCGGCACTTTTGGCTCCACCAGCCACATAAACTGCGTCGAATAAAACTGAAGCCGATGTAAGGAAACTCTGGTCAACTTTTATGTGCTTGCCATTTGCTGAAGCAATGTTTCCCAAATGAGGTGCAACAATTTTTGTTTGTGCTCCTGCTGCTTCCAAAGCCTGTTTCATGGTATTTAGTGAATCGTCGTCAACACCATCTGCTGCGAGTATGGCTATTTGCCTTGTTTTAATGGTATCCTTAATGGTATTTTCCATGCTCAATGCTTTGGAAATTTTTAATTTCGGATTTACATCAACAGGTTGAAATTCAGCCGGGTCTCCATCAGCCGGGATATTTTGATTCAGATTTTCAGCAGGTTTGGGTACCGGCATACCAAGGCCTTTGGCAACTTTTTCAGCAAGAGTTTTATCTACCAATGTAAGCATACCAAGCATTCGTTCGCGGATGGCAGGCGTTTGCAGTTTACCCAATTCAAACCGGAATGCATCGATGATATGATTTTTCTCCGACACACTCTGGCTGTTGAAAAATAGCGTGGCCTGGCTGAAATGATCAAAGAAACTCTGGCTTCGTGCGCGTACTTTTTGTGCATCTATCCGTTCATGGTAGGTTACAAAGCCGCCTTCCGCTGCCTTTGCCTGTGCAGGATCGCCCCCGCCTGTGGTGTTGGGGTGATAGCTCGATTTGCCCGTGTTTATGGTTTGCCGCATGTGTCCGTCCCTTTGATTATTATGCACTGGGGCTATTGGACGATTAATCGGTATTTCATGAAAGTTGGGACTGCCCAACCTGCTCAATTGTGTATCAGTGTATGAAAATAAACGTCCCTGTAAAAGCGGATCGTTACTGAAATCAATTCCGGATACCACATGGCCCGGATGAAATGCGATCTGCTCGGTTTCAGCAAAGAAATTATCGGGATTGCGGTTCAGAGTCATCTTGCCAATAATTTGTACCGGAACAAGTTCTTCGGGGATTAGCTTTGTAGGGTCAAGCAAATCAAAGTCAAATTTGAATTCGTCTTTTTCTTCAACAATCTGAACACCAAAATTCCATTCAGGAAAGTTGCCTGATTCGATGGCTTCCCATAAATCCCTGCGGTGAAAATCAGAATCCTTGCCGGAAATTTTCTGGGCCTCGTCCCAGGCAACTGAATGCACTCCCAGCACAGGTTTCCAATGAAATTTTACAAAAACTGACTCATTCTTTTCATTGACAAAACGGAATGTGTGTACGCCAAAGCCTTCCATCATGCGTAAACTTCGCGGTATGGCGCGGTCGCTCATAGCCCACATGACCGTGTGCATGCTTTCCGGAGTTAAGGAAATAAAATCCCAAAAGGTATCATGAGCAGAAGCTGCCTGGGGTATTTCGTTATTCGGTTCAGGTTTAACCGCATGAATTAAGTCGGGGAATTTTATTGCATCCTGAATAAAGAAAACGGGCACATTGTTCCCAACCAGGTCAAAGTTACCATCTTCGGTATAAAACCTAACTGCGAAACCTCTTACATCTCGCGCCAGATCTGTTGAACCGCGTGAACCAGCCACGGTACTGAATCTCACAAACACAGGTGTTTTAGTGCCCGGAGTTTGAAGAAAACCGGCTTTCGTATATTTTGAGAGTGACCCGGTTAATTCAAAAACACCATGGGCTCCGCTTCCCCTGGCATGTACAATGCGTTCCGGAATTCTTTCATGATCAAAATGCATAATTTTCTCACGAAGTTGAAAATCCTCCAACAGGGTAGGCCCCCGCTCGCCTGCCTTCAATGAATTTTGATCATCATTTATGCGCAAACCCTGATTGGTTGTCATAAATTCACCCTGCCCGCTTTTCTTGTGTTTAACAAGATCATCTGTCTTGGCACTTTCATCCGCTCTTTTTTTTGTTGGCTTCATACATATAATTTTAAAGATTTGTTTGCTATAAGTTTATTTTCCCTGGCTATTAATTTTTAAAGTATTAATTATGAATTTTATGTGAACTAATTTAAGAGATTATACTCCTGCAAGTGTTACAGAATTTTCGGGAAAATTTACATCATTCACACATTTTGGAGAGAGCAGAGGGCATGGGGCAAAGAGCAAAGGGCAAAAGGATGGCATCTCTATTCTCATCATTGGCAGGTAAATCAGAAAACAATAAGGTAATAAGGTCCGAGTCAATCCGGGTCTGCTATGCTACTAAGGTTATGAATTGAAAATAAGGTTTTTAAAAACCAAATTTTCATAGAGAATAATAATTTTTTTCGCACTAAGACCTTATTTCTTATACCAACCTTAGTAACCAGCGGAAACTCAATTAAACCGTAACCTCATTACCTTATTACAGAGTTTATGTATTTTCTGTAATAATCAGTAAAGCCTAAATTTTTTTGTGGTTTTTTGAACGGAAGGGATGCTATCCTTTTGGTAAAGAGCAGAGGGCATGGGGCAAAGAGCAAAGGGCAAAAGGATGGCATCTCTATTCTCATCATTGGCAGGTAAATCAGACAAATAATAAGGTAATAAGGTCCGAGTCAATCCGGGTCTGCTATGCTACTAAGGTTATGAATTGAAAATAAGGTTTTTAAAAAACCAAATTTTCAAAGAGAATAATAATTTTCTTCGCACGAAGACCTTATTTCTTTTACCAACCATAGTAACCAGCGGAAACTCAACTAAACCGTAACCTCATTACCTTATTACAGAGTTTCTGTATTTTCTGTAATAATCAGTAAAGCCTAAATTTTTGATGGTTTTTGAACGGAAGGGATGCTATCCTTTTGGGAACAGGGCAGCGGACGGAGTGGATAGTATGAATTGATATGAATTATACTTGTGAGAATGTTGTAAATTTTTAATGGAATTATGTAACTTATTGGAAAACAAATTATTTCAACTTTGTATGCGAACTCTTGCTGTTTCTTATAATAGAGAATGAAAAGGTATGAAACGAGCATGGTAAAGTTTTGCCACACAGATAGATTATTATAAAGCGAGTTCCATCGAATTCCTTTAAAAATTAACAATTATAATGAGATGAAACGCGACATTGTAAATGAACGAAAAAGGTTGCTCAAATCGGTAGAAAAAATGCTTGACGGGCCGATGATTTTTTTGGGATTTGTTTGGCTTGTCCTGCTTGTGGTTGAGTTGGTCTGGGGAATAAACAAGATACTTGAATATGTTGCTATTGGTATCTGGGGAATATTTATTATTGATTTTCTGATTACGTTTTCACTCGCCCCGGAAAAACTCTCATTCCTCAAAAAAAACTGGCTTACAGCCATTTCGTTGTTTATCCCCGCATTACGTGTGTTTCGGGTTTTCCGGTTTGTCCGGCTTTTACGCGGCCTCAAGGGGATAAGGCTTGTGCGGATTGTGTCGTCGTTCAACAGAAGCATGCGAAGTGTAGGCCAAACCATGAAGCGCCGTGGCTTTGGCTATGTGATGATTATTACGCTGATCGTAATTTTTGCCGGAGCTGCCGGAATGTATGCTATGGAAAATCCGAACCCTGGCTTTACCAGTTATTGGCTTGCGTTATGGTGGGCAGCAATGCAGGTGGTAACGGCAGGTAACGGATTTAACCCGATGACGCCTGAAGGCCGCGGGTTAGCTTTATTAATTACCATTTTCGGATATAGCATTTTTGGGTATGTCACGGCAACTTTTGCCACCTATTTCATTGGGCGCGATGCCGAGGAAAAAGATGCCCCGATTGCCGGATCGAAGGAAATTGAAGAACTGAAATCAGAAATTATTGCACTTCGTAAGATCATCGAGAACAAAAAAGATTAAGCGTTCTCTTTTTACTCAACTAATAAAATAGCTATTCTATTCATTTCTGCAGGATTTTTTGAAACCACGTTTATCTCTAATCCTGCATTACTAACTGTTTGATAAACATCCACGGCAAAACTCTCCAGACCTGGTCTTGATTTTGCTTTGTCCTTGCAATCCAATCTGTTGTGTGAACAATCTTTGCACAGAGAACAGCATGTTTGATTAAGTAAAAAAACTTTCTGATGTCCTGACAGAAAAACCTCACGCTCAATATCCAGTAACTTGTTTGTCATTTCTTTTGACCAATCTGATGGATAAGAGGTTATACCGGCAAATTTATTTAACCTGATTATTATGAGCTTTTTTGTTTGCTCAGAATTTTGACAATACGATTATATACGATTTCCGATAAATTCCAGGTGTATCCATCAAAATTAGTTGTATTCACAAATTGAATAACAACTGTGTCGATGTCTTTGTGGTATTTTGCAATACTCTGGTAGCCGGGAATCAGGCCTGTATGTTCGTACACGTAAATGGAGGAATAAATTTCCTGTTCCCCTTCATCAAACAATGAGCCGTCGTTTAATGCCCGCAGGAATTTGCCGACGTCTTCTGCTGTCGCGATCATTGAGCCATAATCAGTAGTCTTTATATCTTCCTCAATACCCACGTAATAGCCACTCATCAAACGTTCTATATTTATTTCATGTATAGAACTAAAGGTGTTTTTCAGCCCGAGTGGGTCCAGGACTTCCTTTTGTATGAATTGGAACTTGCTCGTTCCTGTCACTTTTTCAATGAGTAAAGTAATCAGCAAATAATTGGTATTTGAATATTCGTAATCTTCACCGGGATCAAAATTAGACGGCAAATCAAGTACCCGTTCAAGCGCTTCTTCACTGCTTTTGGGTGGATCTGTCCAAAAGTTTGGGGTGTCAGTTAAATTAGGAATACCACTCCGATGCTGCACCATCATTCGTAAGGTTATTCTTTCTGCATTTTCAATTCTTCCCACCAATTCCGGAAAATAATCGGCCAGTGTTTTATCCAAAGACAAACGTTTGTTTTTGACCAATTTGGTGATAGCAACGGCGTCGTACAATTTGCTGATGCTGGCAATCTTGAATAATGAATGCGGATCGGCTGGGATTTTGTTCTCCCTGTTTTTCCAGCCTGCAGCATAAAAAACAGGTTCTTTTCCTCCTTGATCTACATAAACAATCATTCCATCAAACCCAAAAGCTATGGCTTCATCTACCTGTTCCTGAACTGTATCCGGAAGTGGCAGAATCCAGGCCTTTACCAAAATCCATGGCACGAAAAACATAGAAGTTATGGTTCCAACGAGTAGCACAATTCGGAGTATTCCCCGCAAGGGCGGGGCAGGTAGTTTTGTTTGTTTCTTTGTCATTGTATCCTTCTTTTTGTGCTTAGTATTTCTGATTAAGCTCTTTAATTCTATTTTTATAGTAATCGCTGCCACTTAATTCAAAAGCTTTGGTTACACATTTAATTGCATTGTCAAAATCATCCAGGGCTTCATAATAATCAGCCATTGAATCAAAGGCATTGGCACTTTCGGGATAATATTCAATGGCAAGTTCAAAGTACATTTTCGCTTTTTCAGGTTGTTGCATGTCCATATTCATATAACCTGACATATTTAAAAGCTCTTCCGGGTAAGGAGGTTCAGCATATCCAAAATGGTTTTTGAGCTTCTTTTCCCTGTATTTTATTATGCTGAGAAGCGCCTCTTTTGGGGTGTCAAATGCGTTGATTTTATCCGTATTTTCCATTTGGTACCATTCAAAAAGTGAAATCAAACCATCCATTACAGAAGGAAAAGCAACTGTCCCATGCAGGTCATTGGGATAAAACTTCCATTTAAATGACAATCCGTTTTTTGGGTATTGCCTTACCACGTTTGAAAAGGCAATATTGGAACGGGCAAACAAAGTGAAATCTGTTGTATCCTGCATTACATTTTCTATCGTTACCTTCGAGTCCTGCATATGCAATTGTCCGCTTAAGGATATAAATAAAGATTTGTTTTCAAATTTCTGAGTGGCAAGTAAATCCTGTGCTTCTTTTAATAGTTTTTGGCCGTCCCAATCCAAACTTGGGTCAATGGCTAAGTAATTGGCAAATAAATGCGGTTGTTTTAGAAGTGAATAAATGGTAAACAATCCTCCGTAAGAATGACCGATTAATGTTCTGAAATTGGTCACCGGATATTTGGTTTCAATATAGGGTATAAGTTCTTTCTCTATAAATTTACTGAAACTTTCAGCCTCCCCATTTTCTTCATTATATGGCATTCCGTATTTTGTTTTTATGGTCGAGGTAGTTAAATCTCTTATCCTGTTTTTATCATTGGAAATTCCTACAAGCACCATTTCGGGGAAAAATCCGCCACTGTAATAGTTGTGTACATCGGTTACCGTGGGTAGAAAAACTTCGCCGTCTAAAATAAAAGCTACAGGGTATTTTTGATTTTTCTCAGGGTTATAACTGGCTGGTAGTTGTATATAAATCTTTCTTGACTCGTTTAGTATTTGGGAATAAAGACTATCCATAGCGCCCACTTTCTGTAAATACTGTTGATTTTGGTTTATCTGGGCGTTTCCAAACTGCTGACAGAAAATAATGAGCCCAATTGTTAAAACTATTTTTAATCCTTTGGATATTTTTTTCATCACATTCATGTTTTAATTATTACGCTTTTCTGCTTTTTTCAGTCCTTTGTAAATGAACCAAATAGCCAATAATATTTCACCTAAAGCCATGGGCAAAGCCAGGATACTCTCGGCTGAATCAATTACAGGCTGACTGAATAGTACAAATTGTTTGGCCGTATGAATTAGTACATAGCTGACGCCGGCTATGTAAAGTAGATAACCTAAAAGTCGAGGTATGATCTGTGATTTTATTGAAAGATAACCCAAGCCAAGTAAATGTAACCCAAAAATGATTAGCCCAACCGACCAAATATTTTCAAAAGATGAATAATATGAATTGATTTCAATTACAGCTTCCGTTTTCGATAACTCCGGAATAATGGCAAACAATTGAAAGATAGCAACACCCAGTACCAGCGTGTATAAAATTCTGACAAACGAAGTAATTAAAGAAATACGTTCTGACGTGGTTTTAAAGAAAATATATAATGCCCAGGAAACAATCAAATCAGTGATAAAAATCACCATCCAACCGGCCAAACCGGCCAAAAACAAGGATTTATTTTCTACCAGATTTTGCCGCGTGATTTCTTCAAATTCACTCACCAGTTGATTTTGCACAAACCCATATGAAAATCCGGCGGCTACTGCCATCACTATAAGTGAAATACCTGCAACCAATCCGGCGATTTTTTCTTTTTTATTCATAATTTCCTGTTTTTTGTTCAATTTTAGATAGCGTATTGATAATTTCTTCAGAAATGCCATCGCCGAAATACTCATGCTCAACGTCGGCACTCATATTTACAAAGGGAATTACCGTTATGGTTTTATTTCTCTTTTTCGTTTCCATCACAGGCTCACTATTTTAGGTCGGAGCAATATGTTGGGTAACTTTGTTGTAAGTTCCCTTTGTAAATATACTACACTTTTGTATTTATTTTTCATCTCTGAATTCCAGAATATCTCCCGGCTGACATTCCAACACCTTGCAAATTGCTTCCAGAGTGCTGAACCTTACAGCTTTAGCCTTTCCTGTTTTTAGTATTGACAGATTGGATAATGTGATGTCAACCTTTTCAGAAAGTTCATTAAGCGACATTTTTCGCTTTGCCATCATTACGTCTAAATTTACAATTATAGCCATAAGTCAGATGGTTAATTCATTTTCGTTCTGTAACTCAATTCCCTTTTTGAAAATAGTCGCAATAACATAGACAATAGCAGCCATCAAAATAAAAGCCTGACTATCTACCCAAAACTGATTTAGCTGGTCGATTTCGTATCCACGATGTTGTAAATTTTTAGCTGTTTGCCGGGCTATGAAACTTAACAGTCCTATGGATAGCGTGAAGTAACTCATTTTTGTAATTTGTTTTGAAACGAAGCTGTTGAATGGTTTTGACAAATCAAGTTTGCTTATAAGTATGATGACTATATAAAATAAGTACGCTTTCAAAATGGAGATGACCAATATAAAAGTGTACATACTGAAATAAGTCCATTTGCTTTGATTATACATTTCACTTAAGTCTAACTTTTGATATAAATTTTCGACTATTTCAGGTTTGAACAGACTAAACACAAAATTGACTATCAATCCTCCGGCTTCAACGCACAAGCCAATAAAGATGATCCAGGCCACAATTTTAAGGACTATAAATACGAAGTTGTTTTTCTTTGACATAATTGCTAAAATTTAAAATGATGTTGCAAAAATAAAAAATATTTATTGAAAAACAATAAATATTAATTTATATTCAAGAAATAATTATTAATTAACAATCTAAAAGGCGATAACAATCTGATTATGTGAAGTTGTATTTAATTGATTGAATGGCTTTTTGAAGAGATTTAAAGTACCATTTGAAGTTTTTACTTTTTGCCACTTTTTTCATTGGTCGTGATGCCGGGGAAAAAGATGCCCCGATTGCCGGATTGAAGGAAATGGAAGAACTGAAATCAGAAATCATTGCGCTTCGCAAGATCATCGAACCCCAAAAAGATTAAGCGTTGTGCTTATACATTTGAATTAACTGTTACAGGCTATTCTGTACATACTTTTGATGATTGTCTTGCTGCCAACTGCCATCCATTTTTTGTTTTAATCCAAACATTGGTGAATCTCCTTGGTATCCATTCATCAAGGTTAGCGGTCATATTTTCAGGCTGCTGCAACTCTTTGCCCATTACAATTGCCATGTCTTGATTGAAAGTGATATTTTCAATGATTCTTTTAACTGATGGGAATTTATGTCCACTTTTCATAAGTGCTACAATATTTTTGGGAGTCACAATTTTTCCATACGGATTGTTAACCACGTAGTTTTCCGTCCAAATTTTTAATAAAGCGGTTGTGTCTCCCTTGTCAAGCAATTCGGTCCAGTGTTTTTCCAATTGCCTGATTTCCATTTCATCATTTGACTGCCCAAAAGCAAGCGTAGTAACAAGAGTGAAACTGATTAATAAGAAACTAAATGTTTTCATAATTAAAATATTTTAAATTTAAATTTCTACCTGTTTCCTTTTGCCCGGTTATGCGTTTTACAAAGTATTTGACAATTCTTAGCATCTGTTGAACCGCCTTTGCTCCATGCTGTTACATGGTCGGCATCCATTTCTGCCAACTTCCAGATTTTAGTTTTGCCGGCGTCATGTCCAATGGCACAAAGAGGGCAATTGGATTCACTGTTAGCTTCAGCTTGTTTAGTCTGTAATGCGTAAACAGATTTTTTTGTAGCGTCATCAAAAACCCGGACATCGAGCAATTTCGTATCAACTGAACCTCCCAGAATGTACTCAAAAATGCCTTTACGGTTTTTGACATACGGGTCGCCATAAAGTTTTTGAACTTCAGCCGATACTTTTTTCGGGTCGTAGCCTTTTTTATGATATTCTTCGTACAATCGTCCCCATTCCAGGCCACACATCTCTTTTTCAACATCGATGAATACACCCGACACCCAGTCGATTACACTGTTGAAATATGTTTTTAATTCATTGATGTTTCTGTCGTACCTGTGCCGGCTCATGTAATCAACAATTTTTCCTTTGCTCACCCAGTCCAGCGCCCGTTCCAAATATTCCTGCCTGTTTACGGTACCTTTAATATATGCACTCCATTTCTGGATATTGGCGTTTTGACTGTTACTAAACTCCTCCTTGGCAAGTGTAACAAATGGCCCGGAAAAGATGGCGTTGTTTACCTCCTGATTATTAAGCGGAACGCCGGCAATATTTATGGTTCGGAACCAGTCTTTTATCTCGCTTTCTTCTCCTTCGCATTCGTAAATCAGCAGTTTTGTTTCATTAATCTTTTTCTGCTTGTCTTTTGCAATGCCGTCAAAGTATTGCTCCATGCCATTTTCGTCTTTAATGGCAAATTTATTGGTGACATACCGCCCGAAACTGGTAATGCGTTGCTGCCCGTCCAGTACTTCAAACTGTTCTTCGCTCACCTTAACGAAATAGATTAACCCCAGCGGATACCCTTTCAGAATGGATTCAATCACCGCCACATCTTTTTTGCCATCGGCGTAAATGTAATGGCGCTGGTATTCCGGTTGGATGGTGAGTTTACCGCTAAGGCCAAACAAACCTTTGCCTTCCAGTTCGTTGTAAATAAAACCTTCGCAAATGTCTGCAACGGTGATTTCGGGTTTTAGTGTTGTTTTCATATTGTCTTTTCCCTTCGCTTTATAAAAATCCGCTTAAACGATTGCACATAAAATTCGTTATCAACCTCGTAATATGTCATATCATCCGGTTGAGTAGGAACTTTTATAACACCGCCATCATTTAATTTGGTAACAATGCTTCTCTTGCCATTTTTATCTATCTGTATCTGTTTCGGATAGATTTTAGTTCTAAGGTGATAACTTTTTTCATAGCCGATAATCTCGAACTGCTCTGGAGAATATTTATCAAGAAAACTTATTGGTACGCCCATTACACCATCATAATCGCTTGGTATAGCATCTGTAAAAGGTACCTCGATGGCATCATAGTTATCATATCTATCATACGATTCTTTTCCTTTTATCTCTTTGTGTTTACTGTATTTCAGGTTATCAGCCATTGTCATTAGTGGTAATGGTTGGTGGCGCCGCCCATGGTCAAGATTTGTAAACCAACAGACTCCTGGTACACGATTTACCTTTTCTCCATATTGTTCACGTTCAAATTTATAGGTATCTGCATATGCAAAATCGGAAGGTACCTTGAAATACATTCCCTTATTGAAATTCGTTGCTCCTAGCCAGACATTATCTTTTTGTAGTAGAGGAAAAAGTTCTTTGTAGGTAATCGCATTCATATTGCCGATAATCACAAATTGTTTACCGGCCTCAGTTATCCAGGCCAAAAATTCACGAAACAGGGAGAAGGGCGGATTGGTAATAATCATGTCTGCTTCATCGCGCAGTTTTTTAATTTCATCGCTTTTAAAGTCGCCATCGCCTTTCAGGTAGTGCCACTCCAGGTCGTTCACATCAATTTTGCCGTCGCCGGTTTTGTCGTGATCGAGGATAAATATTTTCCCGTTTTTTTTGGTTTTGTATTCGTCGTATTGCGGATCGTTCACTTCAAAAAGTGTGGGCTGGTATCCGGTTTTATATTTTTTGCTGTTTACGGCATAGCTGGTGCTGATCAGCTTTTTCAGGCCAAAGCGTTCAAAATTCTGGGCAAAATATTTGGTAAAGTTGCTCCACTCGGGGTCGTCGCATGGCAGCAGTACCGTCTTTCCGCGAAAAACATCAGGATTATAATCGATATATGCATTAATTTCTTTTTCAATGTCATGATATTGTGTATAAAACTCATCGTTTTTTGCTCGTTTTGCCTCTGTGAGATTGCTGTTTGCCATGTATCTTTCTTTTCTTAATATTAAATGTTAAATCGTCTTTTTTCCTTTACAGGTATCGGTAAATTGTAAGTGCAGAAACGGATTTCGGAGTGCATTCCTATCCTGTAGGACAGAAAGGCGATGCGAGAATAAAAAGGCTTGAAATTTACACTATACCCACTATGTGCTAAACAAAATGTTAACATGTTGTTATTATCTTATTCAATCATTTTTTTCTAATATTTTTTTCAAATTCTGGCCTTCTGTATCCATATGCTTTTTTGTAATTTCCATTATTTCTTTGGCAGTTCCATTTTTTAGTGTTAGAAAAATCTTACCAAATTTGTAATATGTTTTTGATATAAAAGTAGTTGTTTCTCTTTTGGGTTCAAAAATCCATTCAAGTTTTGTGCACATTATTGAAGCAGGAAAAGCAGGTCTAAATGCGATTTCTTTATTTTTTAATGCTTCTATACACTTCCCTTTAAGTCTGGTTTTGTGTCCGTCAACAATCTCTAATGAGTCAAATTTTGAATCTATTATAAGTGGTTCTCCTTTTGTCCAGCGGAAAAAATGATGTTCTTCAGGAAACCATTCCTTATAATTATTTTCAAGATTGAAGAAAAAGTCCCAAATTTTGTCTGGAGTTGTTTTTATCTCAATTGAAGATTCAATTACATATTTTTTAAATAGTACCATTATGGTTGTTTTTATACACGATGTATTATGGTGCGTAATTTTTAATTTCTACTTCTACTTATGGCTTATTACTTCGATAAATGTTTTATCAAAATCCTTCCTTAACAAATACAATTGTACCAATGCAATTCCTAACCACGGAAGCTGAATATAACCAAACGGCGTGATCAATAATAAAAAGATAGAAGTGCCGATTAATCCCAGTTTTACTTTTTTGTGTTTGGTAAGGATTAACAATCCCATAATAATTTGAAATAGTGCTACGAGCAGTATAAAAAGAGCAGGAGCCTTTGTAACAACAGCCGTAAAAAAAGTTCTGTAGAAAGCAAAGAGGGAGGCTTCTCCCATTTGAACAGTAGATTGCGGATTTGTAATCGCATTTACCATATTAATCCCGATTGCCATTATCAAATAGAAGATACCAAGAAAAAAGCGACCGATATTAGGTTTTACGATACATAATATCACAACAAAAAGCACAAAACCAATACTCCAAATAATTTTTTCGTCCATCTTTTTTATATTTAATGAATAAATGCTTAAAGATAAATACTTATACTGATGTACTATTATGATGAATCAAAGATATTTATTGGTACATTTCCTTTTTTTTCTACATCTGTTTTTCTTCATTAATAATTATATTTCACTGACTGATAGTTAAAAGCATCAACATTGGCAATATGGAGATGAGGAAATGAAGAATGGCAAGCCATCCTTTTCCCGGTGGTTAACGTTGTTTCGTGCTGATTTCATTTACAGTCAATTATTAGCAATTTGGTTTTCAGGGAATAAATATAGAATTTTTTTTATGTCATTAGGTTTTTATCGCGGATAATCATCAGGTTTTGACGGCGTGGATTTCGAAGAGTATCAAGCATACATTTATTCTAAATCAATGATTATCATTAAATTCTCTTTTACGAGTTCAATCAGGTTTTTTGGTAAATCTCCAACTTTTTTAACGAGTCTTTTATTATCAATTGCCCTGATTTGGTCAATCATTATATCGCAGTTTTGATGCAAATTTGCTTCTCCTTTTTTTAAATGCACTCGTAAAATTTCCGAATCTTTATTAACATTTGTTGTTATCGGACAAATAATAGTTGAAGGATGTGGTATTTGATTTAGAAGATTTGTTTGGATAATGAGTACTGGTCTTGTTTTTCCAGTTTCAGTTCCAATCTGTGGATTTAAATCTGCAATCCAGATTTCGTATTGTTTAATCGGCATAATCAATCTCCTCAAAATCTTTTAATACCTCCATTGAATCTGCTTTAACTAAATCAGATTCTTTTTTAAGTTTTTTTTCTAAAATCGAACGTTTTTGAATCCGGTTATAGTAATCAATTGCATCGTTAATATACCTGTTTCTGGGTTTTTTAATTGTTGAAAGAATTTTTTCGGTTTCTCCAAAAATCGAATCGTCAATTTTTAATGATACTGTTTTCATAATTTGTACTTCTAATATGACAAAAGTATATCATATTTGTATATCAAACAAGTATTTCTATTTCTTATTTTCAATATTCGCTGTTTTTAATTTTTCAGTCAATTCAATTGCAATTTGGGTTTCAGGGAATAAATGCATGAAATTTTGAATTTGTTCAATAAATACATATTTAAAATCAATTAAACAATTTTCCGTGCAGCAATTTGTACCGGGTCCCAAACACCTGAGAATGGCGGGGCATAAGCTAAATCAAGGTCAACCAATTGTTGCGCGGTAAACCCTGCAGTAATTGCTGTCGCAATGGTGTCGATACGCTTGGCTGCTCCTTTAAATCCAATAATTTACCCGCCCAAAATTCGTTGGGTTTGTTTGTTTACCACAAGTTTCACGCTTATTTTTTCTGAACCGGGATAGTAGCCTGCCGGAGAAACTGAAGTGATTGTTTCAGTCTCATAATCAACTCCCAGTTCTTTTGCTTCTTTTTCGGACAGGCCAGTGCGTGAGATTTCCAGCTTTTTGAATTTTGTAATGGCTGTTCCCAAAACACCGGGGAAC
>JAWLCW010000019.1:0-119491 GCA_041686935.1 Mariniphaga sp.
TGGCTCAGTATTACCCGAAGGTAATTGACAGTTTTTATTAAATGTTTGATTATGAGAAAAAAACTTCAAGAAAAATTTGGATCACAACATAGAAGGGGGGCACGCTCCGAACAACACCACTGCTTTGGCTGGCAAAATTTTAACCTGGAGTTAGATTCTTGGTTATATCGCGTTTAGCGATTATGAAACAGCTCAATAAATCAGCACCGGCAAACAAAACGAAATTCCTGCTTGCTTTTTCCGGCGGTAATTCCTAATTTGACTCCTGTAATACTTTAACAACGAATAAAATACCAAAGGCCTATGTTGAAATCTGAACAAAGAAAACCACAGGAAAAATTTTTCGACTCCTGTTATAGTGCCGAAAAAGTGGAATTTTGCATCGGGTTGAGATATCGGGTTCAATCCAAAAAGAAATATATTTAACAGTACCTATATACAGATTTTGCCGGTAAGCCATAATAACAAACTGACAAATATTTATTGTGATACAAAAAATAAACAGGTGCTATTATGAATAGAAAAAACAATTATTTATTTCTGGCAGGACTTTCCCTGGTAGTATTTCTTATCATAGAATTTACTGATATCTATGGAAACTCAGGATGGTTTAAAGTTTTTCTACTAATCCTATCTGTGACTTTTTTGATAAGTGGAATTGCCAACAGAAAGAAAAAAAACAATGACAGCCAACAGACATAAAATAGAATGCCTAACCGATAGTCGTCTAGATGGCCGGTGACCCGTTAAGCCCACCGGAGCACCTCCCGGCATAAACATTGGGGCACACCATCGCAATCACGGTTGTGAGGGTTCGCCAGTTCGTCAGAAATAACCAGGAGACAATTTCTAATCCCGTTTAGCGGGTTTTGGTTGATTGAAGAACTCCGGTAAAGCTTGGCTGAATTTTCCCGATATTTGCCATTTTCAGAAAAAATTTGGAAATTGAATCCTGAAAAAGTTTAAAACTAAAACTACTGTTATGGATAATACGAGAGTTTACCGAATGACATTTGGCAGTGTTTATCCCTTGTATATTCAAAAAGCGGAGAGAAAAGGACGCACAAAAGCTGAAGTGGATGAAATTGTTTTCTGGCTGACAGGATATGATAAACAGGCACTTCAGCAGCAAATTGACAACAAAAGTGATTTTGAAACTTTTTTTGCACAGGCGCCCCGACTGAATCCAAACGTCTCAAAAATTAAAGGCGTCATTTGCGGTTACCGCGTGGAGGAAATCGAAGATGTTGTGGTGCAGAAAGTCCGCTATCTGGACAAGCTGGTGGATGAACTGGCTAAAGGCAAAACCATGGAAAAAATACTGAGGAAGTAATACCATGAATGTAACATTCTTTCCCAATCAAAATGAGTTTAGAAAGTGGCTGGAAAAGCACTACGATAAAGAAACCGAACTATTGGTTGGTTTTTATAAAGTAAAAACAGGGAAACCATCTATGACCTGGTCGCAATCGGTTGACCAGGCATTGTGTTTTGGCTGGATCGACAGTGTTAGAAAATCCATTGACGATGAAAGTTACTGTATCCGGTTTACGCCAAGAAAGAAAACAAGCAACTGGAGTGCTGTTAATATTAAAAAAGTAAAGGAGCTGAAAAAGGCAGGGTTAATGACAGAAGCAGGGTTAAAGGCATTTAATTTCAGAGAAGATGGCAAATCAAAAATTTACAGTTACGAAAATCAGTCAAAACTCGCGTCCAATTACGAAAACCTTTTTAAAACAAACAAAACAGCGTGGGATTTCTTTACCCAACAAGCACCATCATACAAAAAAATGATAATCCGGTGGATAATGAGTGCAAAGATGGAAAAGACACAACTTTCGCGACTTGAAAAAGCCATTAACGAAAGCGACCGGCAAAAACGAATTAATTTTTTGTAGAAACAAAAAATAACGAAAAGAGGGACCAGCTATCTGATCCCTCTTTTTTCAGTATTTAAAAACCTGATTAGGCCTGGGCGGTTGGCCCGCCAAATGCCATTGGCGGCATTCCTGGCCCGGAACCGGGTTTTACATTTTTAATAGGCCCGTGAACGGATTCAAACTTTTTAATGTTGTCCTGCAAAGCAAGCAACAACCGTTTGGCATGTTCGGGTGTAAGAATCACCCGTGATTTTACATTTGCTTTGGGAATTCCCGGCATAATGCGTACAAAATCGATAACAAACTCTGAAGTGGAGTGTGTAATAACGGCCAGGTTTGAATAAATTCCCTGGGCTACTTCTTCACTCAATTCAATGTTCAACTGCTGTTGTTTTTGCTTTTTTTCGTCCATGTTCCTATTTTTTCATATCAATTAACCTGTCGTATTCTTCTTTCGAACCAACAATCAGGTTTTTGTATTCTTTCAATCCTGTTCCGGCAGGAATCAGGTGTCCGCAAATCACGTTTTCCTTCAGCCCGTCGAGGTAATCGGTTTTACCATTTATTGCAGCTTCGTTCAGTACTTTTGTCGTTTCCTGGAACGATGCTGCCGACAGCCAGCTTCGGGTTTGGAGAGCTGCCCTGGTAATACCCTGTAAAATCTGGCTTGATGTTGCGGGAATTGCATCCCTTGATTCAACCAGCTTTTTATCTTTCCGGCGCAACTGCGAGTTTTCATCCCTCAGCCTGCGGGCAGAAATAATCTGACCGGCCTTCAGTCCTTCGGCATCACCCGGTTCAATCACCACTTTTTTATTCCAAATCCAGTCGTTTTCCGAAAGGAATTCATTTTTATCCACAATCTGTTTTTCAAGGAAACGGGTATCACCCGGGTCTTCAATTTCCACTTTACGCATCATCTGGCGGATAATCACTTCAAAGTGCTTGTCGTTGATTTTCACACCCTGCATACGGTACACATCCTGTACTTCATTCAGAATATATTCCTGAACGGCAGTGGGGCCTTTAATGGCCAGAATATCAGATGGTGTAGTTGCTCCGTCGGAAAGCGAAGTTCCGGCCCTGATGTAGTCGTTTTCCTGTACCAGAATTTGTTTTGAAAGCGGTACCAGGTATTTTTTTACATCATTGGTTTTCGAGGTAATAATAATTTCCCGGTTACCACGCTTAATTTTTCCGAGTGAAACTTCACCGTCAATTTCGGAAACCACAGCCGGATTTGAGGGATTCCGCGCTTCGAAAAGTTCGGTCACACGCGGTAAACCACCGGTAATGTCACCTGCTTTTCCAGCCGCTCTTGGTATTTTAACCAAAACCGTACCCGCTTTAACCGTTTGACCATGAGCCACCGAAATGTGCCCCCCCACAGGCAGGTTGTACGAACGAATCATCGTTCCGTCCTTGTCCATAATTTTCAGGGTGGGGTTCTTGGTTTTATCCCGGGTTTCAATAATTACTTTCTCGCTGTAACCGGTCTGTTCATCCGATTCTTCCCGGTAAGTAATTCCTTCGAGAAGGTTTTCGAATTCAATTTTACCGTCGAATTCTGTAATAATTACACCGTTAAACGGATCCCATTCGCAAATAAGCTTTCCTTTTCTGATTTCTTCTCCGTTTTTCACATACAGTTTGGAACCGTATGGAACAGAATGGGTTGAAAGAGGAATCCGGGTATTCTTGTCAATAATTTTGAGTTCGGCCAGACGGCTCACAACAATATCAACAGGTTTACCATCATCGCCTTTGTGCTCAACAGACCGCAGCTCTTCAATTTCAATATAACCATCGTAACGTGCTTCCACGGTTGACTGAGCCGAAATATTGCCTGCAATACCACCCACGTGGAAAGTACGCAGTGTTAACTGAGTTCCCGGTTCACCAATCGACTGGGCGGCAATTACACCAACCGCTTCACCTTTCTGAACCATATAACCGGTTGCAAGGTTGCGCCCGTAACATTTGCTGCAAACGCCCACTTTCGACTCGCAGGTGAGTACTGAACGGATTTCAACACTTTCGATAGGTGAATCCTCAATCTTCTGTGCAACATCTTCAGTAATGGTATCTCCTGATTTGACAATTAAATCGCCGTTAAGCGGATGATAAATATCGTGAACAGAAGTTCGTCCCACAATTCTTTCAAACAGCGATGCTACGACCTCCTCGTTGTTTTTGGTGGCTGTAGCCACTATACCCCGCAAGGTACCGCAGTCTTCTTCAGAAATGATAACATCCTGCGAAACATCAACCAAACGACGGGTAAGATACCCGGCATCGGCAGTTTTAAGAGCGGTATCAGCCAAACCTTTTCGCGCACCGTGAGTAGAGATAAAGTATTCCAGTACCGAAAGGCCTTCTTTAAAGTTAGCCAAAATCGGGTTTTCGATAATCTGCGAACCGGTAGATCCGGATTTTTGTGGTTTTGCCATCAATCCCCTCATACCGCATAACTGGCGAATTTGTTCTTTTGAACCACGCGCACCGGAGTCAAGCATCATATAAATAGAGTTGAATCCCTGTTTGTCGGTACTAATGGTTTTCATTACTGAATGTGTCAGTTTCGAGTTGGCATGTGTCCAGATATCGATAACCTGATTGTAGCGCTCGTTGTTTGTAATGAAGCCCATGTTGTAGTTGGCAATAACTTCTTCAACTTCCTCGTATCCGTTGTTAACAATGTTCTGCTTGTCTTCAGGAATAATTACATCGTCGATGTTAAACGACAAACCGCCCCGGTATGCCATGTGATATCCAAGGTCTTTAATAGCATCGAGGAATGCCACCGTTTCAGCATTTCCACATTTTTTGAAAACATCTGAAATAATGGTACGCAACGATTTTTTGGTAAGTAACTGGTTAATATAACCTACTTTTCTCGGCACATATTCATTAAAGAGAATCCTGCCGACCGTTGTTTCAATTATATGTTTGAAAAAATCGCCGTTTTCATCTACATCCTCCACTTTCACCTTAATAACGGAGTGAAGTCCGACCACTTTTTCATCGTAGGCAATCATCACTTCTTCAGGCGAGTAGAACGTCATACCTTCACCTTTGGAGCCTTCACGATGTTTGGTCATATAATAAAGACCCAGCACCATGTCCTGCGAAGGTACCTGAATTGGGGCGCCGTTTGCAGGATTTAAAAGGTTATGAGATGCAAGCATGAGTAACTGGGCTTCCAGGATTGCGGCATTCCCCAACGGGAGATGCACAGCCATCTGGTCGCCGTCGAAGTCGGCGTTAAAACCGGTACAAACCAGCGGGTGCAGTTGAATGGCTTTTCCTTCTATCATTACCGGTTGAAATGACTGAATAGACAAACGGTGCAACGTGGGTGCACGGTTTAGCATGACCGGATGCCCTTTCATCACGTTTTCCAGTATTTCCCAAACAACCGGGTCTTTTCTGTCAACAATTTTTTTGGCCGATTTTACCGTCTTTACAATTCCGCGCTCAATCAGTTTCCTGATAACAAACGGTTTGTAAAGCTCTGCAGCCATATCTTTCGGAAGACCACATTCATGAATCTTCAGTTTTGGACCAACAACAATAACCGAACGTGCCGAGTAATCCACACGTTTACCGAGCAGATTCTGACGGAAACGCCCCTGTTTCCCCTTCAAACTGTCGGAAAGGGATTTCAGTGCACGGTTATTTTCGGTTTTTACGGCATTCGATTTTCTTGAATTATCGAAAAGTGAATCCACAGCTTCCTGCAACATTCGTTTCTCGTTGCGAAGAATTACCTCCGGTGCTTTTATTTCAATCAGCCTTTTCAACCTGTTGTTTCTGATAATTACCCTGCGGTAGAGGTCATTCAGGTCGGATGTTGCGAAACGTCCGCCGTCCAGCGGAACCAGTGGTCGCAAATCTGGTGGAATAACCGGAACCACCCTTACAATCATCCATTCGGGCCGGTTCAGGTTTTTACTTGCCCTGAAAGCTTCTACAACCTGAAGGCGCTTCAGCGCTTCGTTTTTCCTCTGTTGAGATGTTTCGGTGTTTGCCTTGTGCCTCAGTGTAAATGACAAATCATCCAAATCTATCCTGCTCAAAATTTCATACAACGCTTCAGCGCCCATTTTAGCAAGGAATTTTTTGGGATCTTCATCGTCGAGCAAATGGTTGTCCTTTGGCAGGGTATCAACAATATCGAGGTACTCCTCTTCAGTAAGGAAATCCAACTCTTTTACACCATCAGTTGCTTTTACTCCCGGATTAATTACCACATACCGTTCGTAGTAAATAATCGAATCGAGCTTTTTGGTTGGCAGTCCAAGCAGATAGCCTATTTTATTCGGTAACGAGCGGAAATACCAGATGTGTGCTACCGGCACTACCAATGCAATATGCCCCATACGTTCGCGGCGTACTTTTTTCTCGGTAACTTCAACGCCACAGCGGTCGCAAACAATTCCCTTGTAACGGATTCGTTTGTATTTACCGCAATGACATTCGTAATCTTTCACAGGTCCGAAAATACGCTCGCAAAACAAGCCATCCCGTTCAGGTTTGTAAGTTCTGTAGTTTATTGTTTCGGGTTTCAAAACTTCACCATAGGACCTTTCCAGAATTTCTTCGGGAGAAGATAGACTAATAGAAATTTTTGAGAAACCACCTTTTGCTTTGTTATCTTTTCTGAATGCCATAATTCTAATTAAAAATCATTATAACAGAACCATATCACAGGAGGATGAAGTTTATTCCATCCTTATGCTGAGGCCAAGACCTCTAAGTTCGTGTAGCAGCACATTGAGGGACTCCGGAATACCGGGTTGCGGCATGGGTTCTCCCTTAACAATGGATTCGTAGGCTTTTGCCCGTCCCATTACATCGTCAGACTTCACAGTAAGAATTTCCTGCAAAATATGAGAAGCACCAAACGCTTCAAGTGCCCATACTTCCATTTCACCAAAACGCTGACCGCCAAATTGGGCTTTACCACCCAAAGGTTGCTGGGTAATAAGCGAATACGGACCAATTGACCGGGCATGCATTTTATCCTCTACCATATGCCCAAGCTTCATCATGTAAATGATTCCAACTGTTGCCTGCTGGTCGAAAGGATCTCCGGTTTCACCGTCGTAAAGAACTGTTTTTCCGAAGCGGGGTAATCCTGCTTTTTCGGTATATTCAGTAATTTCATCGAGTTCTGCGCCATCAAAAATAGGTGTTGCAAACATTAGTCCGAGTTCTTTTCCGGCCCAACCGAGCACGGTTTCATAAATCTGACCGAGGTTCATCCTTGAAGGTACACCCAGCGGATTTAATACGATATCAACCGGCGTTCCGTCGGCAAGGAATGGCATATCTTCCTGGCGAACTACCCTTGAAACAATTCCTTTGTTTCCGTGGCGTCCGGCCATCTTGTCACCAATCTGCAGTTTTCTCTTTTTGGCAATGTATATTTTTGCCAATTGGATTATTCCTGCCGGAAGTTCATCTCCGATGGTTACATTATACCGTTCTCGTCTGGCAAAAGCTTCTGCTTCCTTGTGCTTCATGATGTAATTGTTAATTACCCTGAAGATCAAGTCGTTTTTATCTTTGTCAGTTGTCCATTTCGCTGGATTTATCGAGAGATAATCGATTTCCTGGAGCTGTTTTAAAGTGAATTTCACCCCTTTGGGAATGACTTCGGTTCCGTAATAATCTTTTACACCTTGTGAAGTCTTTCCAGTTACCAGAGTAAAAAGTTTATCTTCCAAACGTGCACGCAAAGCAACAATTTCACGTTCAAAGTTTTCGTCAATCTGATCGAGAAGCGTTTTGGTAGCTGTTTTGCCTTTTTTGTCTTTAGCCACTCGTGAGAACAGCTTTTTCTCGATAACAATTCCGGAAAGAGAAGGAGAAGCTTTTAATGAAGCATCTTTTACATCTCCGGCCTTATCACCAAAAATGGCACGCAGCAATTTTTCTTCCGGCGACGGATCCGATTCACCTTTTGGAGTAATTTTCCCAATCAGTATATCTCCGGGTTTTACATCGGCGCCAATGCGAATAAGGCCATTCTCGTCGAGATTTTTGGTAGCCTCTTCACTCACATTTGGAATATCAGAAGTAAATTCTTCAAGTCCGCGTTTTGTGTCACGTACCTCAAGACTGTATTCGTCAACATGAACCGAAGTAAAAACATCTTCCCGCACAATGCGTTCCGATATCACAATCGCATCCTCGTAGTTGTAGCCCTGCCATGGCATAAATGCCACCATCAGGTTGCGGCCAAGAGCAAGTTCTCCTTTTTCGGTTGCATAACCATCGGTGAGAATTTCGCCTTTGGAAATCCTTTGCCCTTTAAGGACAATAGGCTTAAGGTCAACTGTGGTTCCCTGGTTGGTTTTGGTATATTTCTGAAGCGGATAGGTCACCACTTCAGGATCAAAACTCACAAAACGATCGTCGTCGGTAACGTCGTACCGCACAATTATTTGCGTAGCATCCACATATTCAACTACCCCGTCGGCTTCCGCCTGGATAAGTACTCTGGAGTCGGCTGCTGCCCTTCCCTCAAGTCCGGTTCCTACAATAGGAGCCTCTGGACGAAGCAACGGAACTGCCTGACGCATCATGTTCGAGCCCATGAGAGCACGGTTTGCATCGTCATGCTCCAGAAATGAAATAAGTGATGCAGCAACGGAGGCAATCTGGTTCGGACCAACGTCCATCAAGTCAACCTCCTCTTTCTCAACCAGCGGATAATCGCCATCAAGTCTCGATTTTACTTTTTGGTTGATAAAGAATCCTTTGGCATCAATAGGTGCGTTTGCCTGAGCAATAACCCTTCCTTCCTCTTCTTCTGCAGTTAAATAAACTGAGCCTTCATCAGAAAGGTCCACTTTTCCATTGGTTACTTTCCGGTAAGGCGTAGCAATAAATCCTAGATCAGTAATTTTTGCAAAAACGCAAAGCGAGGAAATCAAACCAATATTCGGTCCTTCAGGGGTTTCAATCGGGCATAGCCTTCCGTAGTGAGTGTAGTGCACGTCGCGTACTTCGAAACCTGCTCTTTCCCTGGATAAGCCACCTGGCCCCAATGCCGACATACGGCGTTTATGTGTCATTTCGGCCAACGGATTGGTCTGATCCATAAACTGGGACAAAGCGTTGGTTCCAAAGAATGAATTGATAACCGAAGACAAAGTTTTCGAGTTTATCAAATCTATTGGAGTAAACACCTCGTTATCGCGAACATTCATTCTTTCGCGAATGGTACGAGCCATACGGGCCAAACCTATTCCAAACTGGTTATACATTTGCTCGCCAACTGTACGCACACGACGGTTACTGAGGTGATCGATATCGTCCACATCTGTTTTTGAGTTCACCAACTGAATAAGATACCTGATAATTTCAATGATATCTTCTTTGGTAAGTACTCTTATCTCTGAATCCACATTCAGCCCAAGCTTTTTGTTGATCCGATACCGGCCAACTTCACCAAGGTCGTAACGTTTATCAGAGAAAAACAGTTTGTCGATTACATCACGCGCAGTAGCTTCATCTGGAGGTTCAGCGTTTCGTAACTGCCTGTAGATATGAAGAACAGCTTCTTTCTCCGAATTACACGGGTCTTTTTGAAGCGTATTGTAAATAATGGCAAAATCCTGTTGACGTTGATCGTCTTTATGAATCAGAATAGTTTTCACTCCTGAATCCAGAATTTCATCAATATGGTCATCTTCCAAAACAGTTTCCCTGTCGATGATAACCTCATTACGCTCAATTGATACCACTTCTCCGGTGTCTTCATCCACAAAATCTTCAACCCATGATTTTAACACACGGGCTGCAAGTCTTCGACCTACAACTTTTTTAAGTCCGGTTTTCGAAACTTTTATTTCATCGGCTAAATCGAATATTTCAAGAATATCCTTATCACTTTCGTAACCAATGGCTCTTAAAAGTGTGGTAACCGGTAATTTCTTTTTCCGATCGATATAAGCAAACATGACACTGTTAATGTCGGTTGCAAACTCGATCCACGAACCTTTAAAAGGAATGATTCGGGCCGAGTAAAGTTTGGTGCCATTGGCATGTAAACTTTGTCCGAAAAAAACGCCCGGAGACCGGTGCAACTGCGATACAATAACCCTCTCAGCACCATTTATAATAAAGGTACCTTTTTCGGTCATGTAGGGCACAGTTCCCAGGTAAACATCCTGAACCACGGTATCAAAGTCTTCGTGTTCAGGGTCTGTACAATACAGTTTTAACCTGGCTTTTACCGGCACACTAAACGTTAAACCACGCTCAATGCATTCATGAATGGAATACCGGGGCGGATCAACCTGATAATCGAGAAACTCCAGAACAAAATTGTTCCGGGTATCGGTAATCGGGAAATTTTCTTCGAATACACGCCACAGTCCTTCCTCCTTCCGCTTTTCTGGCGTAGAATTTAACTGGAAAAACTCCTTAAATGATTTAATTTGAACTTCTAAAAAGTCAGGGTAATCAAACCTTGTCTGTGTTGAGGAAAAATTAATCCTCTCGATTTTTGTATTTACTGACATGTATTTATACAGGTTAATTATATAAAATATAAATACACAAAAAGGTTTAGAATCCTGCCTTGCAGGATTCTAAACCATACAACCTTAAAAAAGGTCTGATTGCGATTATTTAATTTCAACTTCTGCTCCAGCTTCTTCCAACTGATTTTTAAGCGCTTCGGCTTCATCTTTGGAAACTTTTTCTTTAATTGCTTTCGGAGCCTCGTCAACTACAGCCTTGGCTTCTTTCAGACCAAGGCCGGTTAATTCTTTCACGAGCTTAACTACTGCCAGTTTTGACTGACCGGCTGCTTTCAGAATCACGTCGAATTCAGTTTGTTCTGCTGCGACTTCTTCGCCACCAGCTGCGGCGGGTCCAGCTACTGCAACTGCGGCGGCTGCGGGTTCGATACCGTATTCGTCTTTCAGAATTCCAGCTAATTCGTTAACCTCTTTAACAGTTAAGTTTACCAACTCTTCTGCAAGCTGTTTTAAATCTGCCATTTTTATTTGTTTTTATTAAAGATTTCTAAAAAATTATTCTCTCTCTTTCAGTGTTTCAAGAACACCATGTATTATATTACCACCAGACTGCAATTGTGAGAGTAAAGTTTGCATTGGTGATTGTAACAGGGCAACAACATCGCCGATAAGTTCATTTTTCGATTTCACTGCAATCAGTGCTTCGAGTTGGTCAGCACCCATATAAACAGCTTCCTCAACGTAAGCAGCCTTTAAAACAGGCTTTTTACGTTTTTTACTAAAGTCTTTTATCAGTTTTGCAGGCACGTTCCCGGTTTCGGTGAACATAACCGATGTGTTTCCCTTGAGCGCTTCGTAAAGCTCTTCAGCGTTCTTGTTTGAGTCTTCAAGTGCTTTACGCAGAAGGGTGTTTTTAGCTACAACCAGTTTTACGTCTTGTTTGAAGCACAGTCTCCTTAAATTGCTGGTATCTTCAGCATTTAAACCACTAATGTCAGTGAGGTAAAAATGGCTGTACGAATCTATTTGATCCTTTAGGTTATTAATAATAACTTGTTTTTCTGTACTTTTCATTTTTACTCTGTTTTGTCAGTAACTGACTTTGGTTCAACTTTAATACCAGGACTCATGGTACTGGAAATATATATGCTCTTTACATATGTACCTTTTGCGGCTGTAGGTTTTAATTTGATGATGGTTTTGATAAACTCGACGGCATTTTCTCTGATCTTCTCCGGAGGAAAAGAAATTTTGCCAATTGAAGTATGTACAATACCAAATTTATCTACTTTAAAATCAATTTTCCCCTGTTTTACTTCGCTAACTGCTTTGCCCACTTCCATGGTTACAGTTCCGCTTTTGGGGTTTGGCATTAAACCGCGGGGACCTAAAATACGTCCCAACTGGCCAACTTTTCCCATAACGGGAGGCATGGTAATTACCACGTCAACATCAGTCCAGCCACCTTTGATTTTATCGATATAATCATCTAAACCAACATAATCCGCTCCGGCTTCCCTGGCTTCGTCCTCTTTATCAGGAGTAACCAACGCGAGCACACGAATCTCTTTTCCTGTTCCATGGGGTAAAGAAACTACGCCTCTAACCATCTGGTTAGCTTTTCTTGGGTCAACTCCAAGTCTTACATCAATATCAACTGAAGCATCAAATTTGGTGAAGGAAATTTCCTTTACCAGTTGAGCTGCTTCATCAATTGTGTAAGCTTTTCCCTTTTCGAGTTTACCAAGAGAAGCTTTTTTATTTTTCGTAATTCTGCCCATCTTAAAAGATTTAATTTTTGTTATTTGAATGGTGAAGCACCTTTTACGGTAATTCCCATACTTCTGGCAGTTCCAGCGACCATTCTCATTGCCGATTCAACTGTAAAGCAATTCAGGTCAGACATTTTTACTTCGGCGATTTGTTTAACCTGATCCCAGGAAACGACGCCTACTTTGCTGACATGGGGTTCTGAAGAACCCTTTTTTACTTTTGCAGCCTCGAGCAACTGAACGGCTACGGGAGGTTGTTTTATAATAAAGTCAAACGACTTGTCGCTGTAAACAGTAATAATAACCGGCAATATTTTACCGGCCTGGTCTTGTGTTCGACCATTAAACTGTTTACAAAACTGCATTATATTAACTCCCTTGGCACCTAATGCTGGTCCCACCGGCGGTGACGGGTTTGCCGCCCCACCTTTGATTTGTAATTTAATTAATCCAGCAATTTCTTTCGCCATAATAAAATAATAAAGCGTTACTATTCCTTTTCGACCTGCATGAAGCTAAGTTCCAAAGGCGTTTTACGTCCAAATATCTTCACCATCACCTGTAGCTTTTTCTTTTCCTCATTGATTGCCTCAATGGTTCCGTTAAAGCCGTTAAATGGTCCGTCGATTACTTTTACGGTTTCTCCCACTACGAATGGAATATTCAGTTCCTCATCGGTTTCAGCAAGTTCATCTACTCTTCCCAAAATTCTGTTCACTTCGTTTTGCCTCATAGGTACCGGATCTCCACCTTTGGTGTCGCCAAGAAATCCGATTACATTTGGCACATTCCGTAACGTGTGTGCCACTTCTCCTACCAATGTAGCCTCAATGAGTACATAACCCGGGAAAAAGTTTCGTTCTTTGCTGATTTTTTTACCGTTACGGATTTGATAAACCTTTTCCGTAGGTATTAAAACCTGCTCAACAAAACCCTTCAGATCTCCATTTGCGATTTCGTTTTCGATATATTCTTTTACCTTCTTCTCCTTACCTCCAATTGCACGAAGAACATACCATTTTTTTGTTGTGTCGCTCATTTTTTGATCCAAGGATTTTGATTAATAAAACAATCCATAAATTAACTCCATTATGTTCCTGAATGACAGGTCCATAACAAAGATTAAGAGTGATATAATAAAGGAAGCAACCATTACAACCAATGCACTGCTTTGCAGTTCTTTCCAGGTAGGCCAGGTCACTTTGTGAACCAGTTCATCGTAAGCCTCCTGCAAATAGATTTTTATCTTCATTTTAACATTTGGATATTTTCGTACGGAAGGCAAGAATCGAACTTACAAAAAATAAAAACTCCCTGATTGAGTTTCTTCCGTAAATAGTCCCGGGACAATGCCCGGGACATATATTTTCTAACCAGATTGTAACAGATTAATTAATAATTTCGGTTACCTGACCGGCGCCAACAGTACGTCCACCTTCGCGGATAGCGAAACGCAAACCAACGTTAAGAGCTACCGGATAAATCAATTCTACTTCAACAGATACGTTGTCACCAGGCATAACCATTTCACGACCTTCAGGCAAGTGAATTTCACCGGTTACGTCAAGCGTGCGCAGGTAAAACTGCGGACGGTATTTGTTGTGGAACGGAGTGTGGCGACCACCTTCTTCTTTTTTCAATACATAAACCTCAGCTTTAAATTTGGTATGAGGAGTAATTGAACCAGGTTTTGCCAGAATCTGTCCGCGTTTGATTTCTTTTTTGTCCACACCACGTAACAACAGACCAACGTTGTCACCAGCCTGTCCTTCGTCAAGTATTTTACGGAACATTTCAACACCAGTACAAACTGTTTTCCTTCCTTCTGCTCCCAGACCAATTAACTGAAGTTCATCGCCTGTGTGAACGATACCAGTTTCGATACGTCCGGTTGCAACAGTTCCACGACCGGTAATTGAGAATACGTCTTCAACCGGCATCAGGAATGGTTTGTCAACTTCGCGCGGAGGGATCGGAATCCATGAATCAACGGCATCCATCAGTTCCATCACTTTTTCTTCCCATTGTGGTTCACCGTTCATTGCTCCAAGAGCCGAGCCCATAATTACCGGTGTGTTGTCTCCGTCAAATTCATAGAATTCGAGTAGTTCGCGAATTTCCATTTCAACCAGTTCCAAAATTTCTTCGTCGTCCACCATATCTACCTTGTTCATGAAAACAACGAGTTTTGGTACGTTTACCTGGCGGGCCAAAAGAATATGCTCGCGTGTTTGCGGCATAGGGCCGTCGGTTGCGGCAACTACAATAATAGCTCCGTCCATCTGGGCAGCACCTGTTACCATGTTTTTCACATAGTCGGCGTGGCCGGGACAGTCAACGTGAGCATAGTGACGTTTTTCAGTCTGATACTCCACGTGAGCAGTGTTAATTGTAATACCCCTTTCTTTTTCTTCGGGTGCATTATCAATTGAATCGAACGATTTAATTTCGGAAAGGCCTTTTTTAGCCAATACCATAGTAATAGCAGCGGTCAGGGTAGTTTTACCGTGGTCAACGTGACCAATGGTACCAATGTTGACATGGTCTTTGTCCCTTACAAATTGTTGTTTAGCCATAACTTCAAATATTTAATTATTATCTAAATTCATTGAGCCGAAGACGAGAATTGAACTCGTGACCTCATCCTTACCAAGGATGCGCTCTACCCCTGAGCTACTCCGGCCTTAAAACACACAAAGAGACAGGAGTTAAAAGCTATATACTTAAAACTCCAATCTCGTTTTGAGCGGGAGACGGGATTCAAACCCGCGACCCTTAGCTTGGAAGGCTAATGCTCTATCGACTGAGCTACTCCCGCAATATATCGCCAGCAAAATGCGCTGCAAAATTACAAAATTTTATCAAAAACAGAAGACAATCATCTTGTCTTTATCGAATTCGGAGTTTCAACACACAAATATTTACTCTGCGTTCAATTTTAAAAACTGTCTGTAATGCCAGTAAATATAACGAAATTACTTTAAATTCAACCGTTTCTGAAACGCCCCTAAAAAGGGTGTGCAAATGTAAAAATATTATTTTAAAAATCTTGAAACTACCGGCAAAAATTAATATTTATTTACCCTTTAGTTTTTCCTTGAATTTTCCAAGCTGTTTGCGAATGGCCTCAATAGCCAAATCGGTTGCTTCTTCGAATGTATCGGCCTTCTTTTTGGCAAAAAGATACCCGTTGGACGGAATAGAAATTTTGATCTCAGAAATTTTGTTTCGTGCAGTTTCGGGTTTTTGTACTTTTAATGTTACCTCAGCATTAATGATACCATCAAAAAAGGTATCGAGTTTGTTCACTTTTTTATTCACAAAATCCACCAGCTTTTTATCTGCGGTGAAATGCACTGAATTGATAATAATTTCCATAGTAACACTTTTTAATAGTTAACCCCTTGGGTGGGCTTGTTTATATATATTATGCAATTTCTCAAATGTTGTATGCGTATAAATCTGGGTTGCCGACAAATTCGAATGTCCTAAAAGCTCTTTTACTGCATTCAGATCGGCCCCTTTATTTAATAAATGTGTGGCATAGGAATGGCGCAACACATGCGGGCTCTTTTTTTCGAGTAAGGTTACAAGTTCCAAATATTTATTCACAACTCTGTATATTAATTTTTCGTAAACAGGAGTTCCTTTTTCTGTCACCAGCAAGGCATCGGGTGATGGTCCTGTTTCGCGATTCCTGATTTCAAGATATTGATGCAAAAGCGGATTTATACTTCTTGGATAAGGAATTATCCTCTCCTTTTGCCTTTTACCCAAAACTTTTATCAAATAACCATTTGTATCAAAATCTCTTTCCCTGAGTTTTAACAATTCGTCACGCCTGATACCTGTTCCATACAATAGGGTAATTATCAGTTTATCCCTGATTCCTGTAAAATCGTCAGAAAAATAACCATCATCAAGCAAATGATGCAAACTACTTTCTTCCACAAAGCCAGGTAATTTCTTTCTGATTTTTGGAAGCGCAATGTTCACTGCCGGGTTTGTTTCTACGATACCATTTTTCATTAAAAACCTGAAAAATGCCTTTAAAGTTGAAATTTTCCGGTTCACTGACCTTGGCGTATAGTCTTGTTCCATAAGGCTAACAATCCAGCTTCTGACCAGTTTGGCATCAACCCTTTTTACATCAAATTCCCCGACCATTTCTGTGCAAAACGACACGAACTGATCGAGGTCTTTTCTGTACGCCAACACGGTATGCGAAGAGTTTCTCTTCTCATACTTCAAATAGCTGATAAATGATTCCTGATATTTCATTCATCTGTTTCAACTAACACCAGGAATCTTAATTTGCCTTAATCTTCCTGGCGCTGTAGTTTTTCAATATAAACAGCTTTTTTTACTTCTTCCCTTCTTTTAATGGAAGGTTTTGTAAACTTCTGGCGCTCACGTAATTCTTTAATTACGCCAGTCTTTTCAAATTTCCGTTTGAACCTCTTTAGGGCCCTTTCAATATTTTCGCCCTCTTTTACCGGGATAACAATCATTTCTATACCGCTTTAAAAATTGAGGCGCAAATTTAGAAATTATTCATAGTAAATCAAATTTAAAAGAAAAAAATAATTATTCCTACCTGTTGTTTCTCTTTTAAAGATTTTTAACGACAGGTTAAGTACGGCCTCAAATTAACATAGGTTGCAGAATCGACAAGGCCGGCACTGAGAATCTGAGCACTGGAATTAAAAGGACCGTTTTCGCGTCGGAAATTCAATATGGCATCCACATGCTTTTTTTCGAAATAGGGATGCCGTATTAAATCTCCATATTCGGCAAAGTTTAACCGAATCTTTTGCACTTTAAGCGAATCGGAAGTCACATTTTCGCTAATGGCATTGAATGATTCCTGAGAAAACCCGTAAACTTCAACAAGTTGCCTTGTGGTGTAAAATCCACCAAGCAAATCGCGGTATTTTAATATGCGGGAGGCATAAACCGGGCCTATTCCTCTAAGTGAAATTAACTCTAAGGAATCGGCTGTGTTCAGTTCAACCAACACGGAATGGCGAATCTCATGTCCTTCAATTTCTTCCTTTGTTTTTTGATGTATTACAATATTATTTTTGATGGACTCAACAAAAGCAGAATCAATTCCGTAAATTTTCAATAAATCTCCTGAATGAAAAAAAACTCCACCGTTATCGCGGTATTTAGTCAGATTTGATGCCTGAAAAGTGCTAAACCCAACTTCAATTAATTCATCATAGCCAGCCATATTTGGGTCAAAAGTCCCTGCAAATGTTTTTCTGACAACAGGCTGTTTTTCAATGACAAATGGCATTTCGGATGGAAGTTGAATGTACGGTTCAATCATTGAATAAATACTATCATTCATTCCATAAATCCGGCGTACATCTTCCTTTCGTTTAAAGCTGCCACCGGACGAGCGGTAATTGATGATGTTTCTTTTTATAAAGTGGGGCAGATCAAGCGAGTCAATTGATTCCTCAGAAACCGTATTGGGATTAAACGAAAAAAACGAAAGTTCTCTGGCAGCGGACTGATTTTCTTTTTCCATCTTTTCAAGTGCTTCCAAAAAAGCAGAAAAATCATTTTGCGGAATAATTTCAATCTTATTCACAATAAAAACACCTGTCATTACCAGCAAAATCAGAACACAAAGCGTTATTACCGCATTGCGATCTTTTTTCGAAAAGTTAAAATAGTTTTTTATCAACTGCCTGAAGGCTCCTTCCATAACCTTTGCATATTGGGTATAAACACAACTTTAACAACAGGATAAATTTAATATTTTCAGAACTAATAGCAAATAATGAATTAAAAAAATACCTGAATTAATTGCAGACTAATTTCAGGAAATTACTTTGCAGCAAAACTTTTTACAAAAGGAAATTTTTTCTTTTACCGTAAAACGTCAGGAAAGTTTAATCAGTCCAACTCCCTGAAGAAATATGAATGCGATAGCAAGTGGCGCAATGTATTTGATGATAAACATGTACAAAGGAATATAATTTGCCTTTAATTTGCCCTGGTTTAACAATTCTTCCTCTACCTTTTTACGTCCCAAAAACCAGGCAACAAAAATAACGATAAAGAACCCTCCCAGGGGTAACAGAATATTTGCAGAAGTAAAATTCATTAATCCGAAAACAGTAAACCCAAATATTTTTACATCGGCCATTGAACTTGTTGAAAGCACACACATTACACCCAATATGGAAACTGATGAAGTGGCAAGCCAGGTAGCAGCTTTTCGTTTTAATTTTAATTCTTCCACGAAAAAAGCAACAATTACCTCCAAAACCGAAATGGTGGAAGTAAGTGCCGCCACGCCCAGCAAAATAAAAAACATGAGAGAAAAAATATAACCTCCGGGCATCTGCTGAAAAATATTGGGTAAAGTAATATAAACCAATCCTTCACCTGAACCGGGCGCTATATTAAATGCAAATACAGCAGGGAAAATAGCCAATCCGGCAAGTATGGCGATAAAAGTATCGGCAAACGCTACTGACACAGATGTTGAACCTAAATTGTCCTTTTTCTGAATATAGGATCCATAGGTAATTAAAGTACCCATTCCGATGCTTAGTGAAAAAAATGCCTGACCAAGTGCTTCAAGTATTGTAGAGGTTGAAATTTTGCTAAAATCGGGTTGAAATAAAAATAAAATCCCACTTTTTGCGCCAGGAAGAGTTACCGATCGAATAACCAAAACAATAAGAAGAACAAGTAAAAGCGGCATTAGTATTTTTGTATATTTTTCAATGCCTTTTTGAACGCCTGCCATAATGATTATTGCGGTTAGAGCCATAAATACAAAAAACCAAAGCAAGGGTCTCCAGGAACCTCCGATAAAAGCGAAATACATATCGTTAAGTTGCTGTGCCGATAATCCGTCGAATCCGTTAATTAAGGACTGAAAAATGTATTCAAGCGTCCAGCCTGCAACAGCGGTGTAAAATGCCAAAATCATAAAAGCAGCGGCCACTCCCATTAATCCAATCAGATACCATGGCCGCCCTGGTGCAAGTTTCCGAAACGAGCCGAAAACATTTCGTTGCGCACTTCGGCCAATGGTAAATTCTGAAAGCATTACCGGAATACCAATCAAAAGAATAAAACCCAGGTAAATGATTAAAAATGCTGCTCCTCCGTTTTCGCCGGCAACATAAGGGAATCGCCAGATATTGCCAAGCCCGATAGCTGAACCGGCTGTAGCAGCAATTACACCAAACCTTGAACCAAATGAATCGCGATTAGCAGGAAGACCAGACATATTCTACACGGTATTAAATTATTAGCAAATCCTTCGTTTTTCTATGGAATTTAAGTAAAACAGGCGCTAAAAATGCAAAAAAAATCGCAACCGCAATCAGGATTTAATTAAAAAGTATTCGCAATTAAAATGGGTATCCAATGGCAAATGAAAAATTGAAATCGTTACCGGTATATTTCCGATGTCCAATAATCCAGCCGTTTCCCTCAAACTGCGACGGATCGCGAAGTTTCATGCCTAAATCGAGCCGGAAAATAAAATAACTGAAATCAAACCTGAAACCAGTACCTGTACCAAAGGCAAGTTGCCTGTAAAACTGGTTAATTTTAAACTGGGCGCCCGGGCGGTTATCTTTTTCATTGATAGCCCAAATATTCCCTGCATCAAAAAACAGCGCGCCTTCGAGAAAACCAACGAGGTTATAACGGTATTCAAGATTAACTTCCAGCTTAATATCCGAAGATTGATTTGGATAGGCATTCTGAGGTGCACGATAAGTTCCGGGCCCCAGTGAACGCACCTGCCAGGCTCTTATGCCATTTGCCCCGCCGGTAAAATATTTCTTCTCGAAGGGCAGCACATCAAAATTTCCGTATGGAAGGCCTGCACCCAAAAATGCCCTTCCTACTATCGCATTGTACTTATCAATAACATAACCATACCGAAACTCAACATCTGACTTGATGTATTGTGCAAAGCGGGTATTAAACATCCTGTAAAATTCGGCAGACCCGGGGCCAATTGTATCAACAACCTGCGAAAGTGAACGGTCCAATGTTTCGGAAAATATATATAACAGATTACCTGCCGATTCCACATTAAAACGGATGTATTTATAGTTTTGAGTAGTTCCTAACTGCTGCGTATTATAGATAAACGAATAATTGGTTGCCAGTATCAGGTGGTCGGTAAAGCTGCTTTTGATGTATAAATCTCTGATGAGCTCAATAAAACCTGGATCGAATTGATAAAGGTTAACCATGTTAAAATCAACCAGGTTCCAAATGTGTTTCCGGTGTTCGGAAGTCATCCAGTCGTATCCAAACTTAATACTCGAAATTGTACGTGTATATTCCGGTCTCCGTTGAAAGTTGTATCCTAAAGTCAAAACAGTTTTTGGCAGGAAATCACGAAAAGCGCTCACAATTTGCCTGGGGCCAAGGATTTTTGGGAAAGTCAGGCTTGCTTCGGTCCCGATTTCGCGTGTATTAAAGTATTCCGGGACGTTTTCGTTTATTCGCTGCTGACGCTCCATGGCGCCTTTCAGGTTCATTTGAAATACTTCTGCTCCCCTGAACATATTCCGGTGTTGATAATTTATGTTTCCTGCAACGCCCAAATTCCCAGAAGTATTTGTGCCCTCAATATCAAAAGAAATGGCCTGCTTGCTTAACGGAGCAAGCCGGATATGGCAATCGAGAAAATTTGTATCGGTTTCCATCTGTGATTCCATAAACTGGATGTCGATAAATCGAAACTGACGTAACCGGTTAAATGCGTCGAATGTGTGCCTGACATCATGTAACCTGTATAACGATCCGCTTTCTATTTGAAGCAGATTTCTGAATAGTCGCGGACGATACTTTATTTCCGGGCTTGAATAAAGTGTATGGTTTTCCCAACGGATAGTATCTGCAAACTGACCGGCACCGGAAATACCTGATGATACAGGTACCGAACCCGGCAGAACCGAAATGTAAAAATGGTTCAGGTAATAAGGTGAAAATGACCTTGATTGTTCACGATCAATTGAAGTTCCAATATACAAATCGAGTAAAATCTCTTTTTCATACAAACTGCTATCGGCAAGATAACTTACCTCATCTTTCGAAAAATAGAAATACCCGTGGTTTTTAAACAGATTTACAATACTTGTTCGTTGTTGTTCCAGTAAATTAAAATCGAACGGAGCACCGGGGCTGATATAAGATGTCACAGAATCGTTTAAGAATAAAGCACGAAGCGCTGAATCGCTGATGTGATAATTTATATCTCGAATTTTGTATTGCTCTCCGGTACTTATTTTATATTTAATATTTGCTTTACGTTTATTTTCCCTCCGTTTTATTTCAGTCTCAACATCAGCTCTGAAAAATCCTCTGTTTCCAAGGTACTGTTTCAAGCGGTCCACTGATGCTGAAACAAGCGTTTCGTCAAATATTTCAGGCGGCTCGCCTATTCGCCTGAGCCAACCCGAAGCTTTTTCCCTTGATGATAAATTATAAAGCCACAGGTGGAACTTTGCAAACCCGAGGATCTTATAGTTTTCTTTTTGCCGGATATGCAATTTGGCTTCCTCTTTTGTGATCAGAGGATTATCTACCTCCAATTCTACTTTATTTAAAAGATACCTGTCTTCGGGAACAAATTTCACCGGAGAACAGGAAAAAAGGAATGCAAGAACCGGAATAATAATCCATTTCCCGAAATCAAATATATATCGAACTGTTCCTGTGCCCAATGTTTCTTTTTTAATTTCAGCAAAAATAATGAAGTGTTTTAGATGGAAACAGTAAATTTGAAACATTTATTATCCGGTTTTCAACCAATTCTGATGATTAGTAAAAACAAGATAAAACAGATAAAATCGCTTGCCCGGAAAAAATTTCGCCAAAAAGAGCAACTATTTCTGGCAGAGGGAGATAAAATTGTTTTGGAAGTTCTGAATTCCGATTTCAGGATTGCTGAGCTTTATGCGACAGAAAAATTCCTGGCAGTTAACAAAAACTCCGTTACGAGAGCTGAAATATGCACCGAAGTAACGTCAGAAGAAATTAAAAAAGCCAGTTTGCTCAAGCAGCCCCAAAATTGCCTTGCAATCTGCCAGCTTCCCCCGGTAACCGAACTGCCGGATAGAATTACCGGTTTTTCTTTTTTTCTTGACGGCATTCAGGACCCGGGAAATCTCGGCACCATAATCCGAATTAGCGACTGGTTTGGAGTAGAATACCTTTTTTGCTCTCCTGATACAGCCGATATTTATAACCCAAAAGTTATTCAGGCAAGCATGGCTTCTTTTTGTCGTGTAAAATGTTTTTATACAGATTTTAATTACATTGCCTCGTTGGCTGAATCATCAGAAATACCTGTTTACGGAACTTTTCTTGAGGGTAACAATATATTTGGAGAAACGCTTCCCGGCAAAGCAATCATTGTTTTGGGAAACGAAGGGAGAGGAATTAGAACGGCAATAGCTGATAAAATTGCACATAAATTAAGTATTCCGTCATTTAGCAGAAATAACAGTGGCGCTGAGTCGCTCAATGTGGCTGTGGCAGCAGGAATAATCTGCAGTGAATTCAGAAGGAAAAACCAGAATTTTTCTATTCAAAATGAAAACTGAGGGTGAAAATATTCGATTTCAAACTCCGGATAGCATGGGAATAATACTGGCGCTGGTTTTCACCGGGAGGAGCTCCCAAAATATTATTCAGCCCCAAACTTACCTTTGCTTCAACCGAAAACCTGAAAAAAGTAAAATAACGATCCCAGCCAGCGCCCATTTCGGCATAAAAGGAGCCATTTTCAAGCCTTACCAAATCTTCTTTTCCTGTTCGGCTGATATCCTGCCTGTATGCCGGTCCGAAAATAATGTAGGGCCGGTCATTGTTAATGCGGCGCGCTTTGTATTTTATAAGAAGCGGAAAATCGAGAAACGTTGATTTTATACTGTAATATTGCAGTGGCTGGTAGTAATCGGTTTCCCAAACAGGTATATTGTAATACAATTGCCGTTCGCCAAACGAAAGCCCCGGCAGAAAACGCAGGTTTAAATCGCGTGTAAGCCTCAGACTTGAAACTATTCCAACAGTAAACCCGGGAATGAGCTGAGATACATCGGCTCGAACATAGTCGGAACCAATAATTTGTTTTCTGTCAAGTGGCCAGTTTGCGGGTGCAAAGTCAGGATTATCGCCAATCGGGTTGTAATGAGCTATTGCAAAATCAAGGGTATTCAGCCCAAGTGAAAATCCAAAATGAATGAGTTTGTCGTCGAATGTAGTCATGTGATTCACCTTTTGCTTTTGTGAAAAAGCAGGAAACACGGCAAACATTATCCATATTATGATTGTAATTCTTTTCACCCGGCCTTGGTTATTTTATCTCATTATAATTTTTTATTTTCAATGGTATTCGATGTAACTCCCATGAAAATTATAATATTTCTTCGGTGTGAATAAAAATTATTCATGGTCGTTTCATTCATTTCACAAACAAATAAAGTGAATTTTTATTGTATTCAATCTGAATTTTTAGGTTTTTGCGCTTCGTAAATGGTTGCAATACCCATTGTTTGAAATACCCAACTGCATTTAACAAAACCGGCAGATTTCAAAAATGATGTAAAATCATCACCGTCAGGGAATTCATTTACCGACTCGGGCAAATAAGTATAAGCCCGGTTATCTTTGGAAACAAGCCTGCCCAGCAAGGGCATCACCCTGGTAAAATAAAAAAAGTAAAGTTTCCGGATAAAAACATTCCGGGGTTTTGAAAACTCCAATACTATAAATGCACCTCCCGGTCGGAGAACCCTGAAAATTTCACTTAACCCTTTACCTAAATTTTCGAAGTTTCTGACACCAAACCCCACAATAGCGGCGTCAAAAGTATTATCTTCGAACGGCAGGTTTTCAGAATCTGCCTTTTGCAGTTCAATTATTTTAGTTAATCCTTTTTTTTCAACCTTTTTCCTGCCAATTTCAAGCATTCCTTCAGACAAATCAATCCCTGTTATTTTTTCAGGATTTAAACGAACAGCAGCTAATGCAAAATCACCCGTGCCGGTTGCAATATCCAAAATGGTTTTTGGCCGAAACGGTTTTAGCAGATTTACTGCCCTTTTCCTCCAAACCTTGTCGATATTTACCGAAAGCAAATGGTTAAGCAAATCATACCGGTGAGATATTTGATCAAACATCTCCTCAACCTGGCCTTTTTTGCTCAAATTTGAATCTTTATAGGGTACCGCTGCCATAAAAAATAAAATCCACTATGGGGCAAGAGGTTTTGAACTCAGACACCCGAAGACATTTTATCGATATACCCAAGCGAATTATCATCAACCCGAATCTCTCCGCGTGTAATATGCCCCAGTGTAAAAAACGGAATGCCTTTGTCAGTCATAAAATCAACAAAGTCATCCTCTTTTTCCTGTTCTACTTCAAGGAGAATCCTTCCCATTGATTCGCCAAAGAGAAAAGCATCAAGACGGGTTTCAGCATCGGTTGTGATGTCAAATCCAAGTCCGTTTGGTATGGCTGCTCTTAAAAGGGTAAAAAACAAGCCGCCTTTTCCAACAGGGCTTGCACTTTGCAATAATTTTAACTTATGCAATTCTTTCAGAATATTCTGTATATTCAATTCATCTTCAATATTAAAATCAGGTAGTGGTGAATCAGCAATTCCGTGATAGAATTCGAGGTATTCCGACGAATTGATATCATTGACACTATGGCCAATTAAAAATATATTCCCTCCTTTGCTTTTAAAAGCGTGTGTTGTAAGTTTGTTTTTATCTTCTACCAAACCCACCATACTGATAATTATAGTTGGAGGAACCGGCCCATGACCTGAAAAATGGTCAAACCTGATTTTCCTGTCTGATATTTTTAGGTTAAACTTTTGTGCTGCATTTTCCAGACCTTTTTTAGCACCAGAGGCAATATTCTGCCCGTTAGGATCAGCAAAATCAATATGGTAGAGGAAAGCGCTTATGGCAACAGGCTGGGCTCCCAAACACAGCATTTTTCGGGTGGCACGTGAAATAAGAATTTCAGTGGCTTTTTTCGGGTCGTTTTGCAGGTGATGATGAAAAGCATGAGTGCTCATGGCCATGCTCGCTCCTGTAGAATCAATATCGAACAATCCAATTTCATCATTGTCTCCATCTCCGATTGAATCCGGCAAAATTCCCGCCTCACTAAAATCGTTGAAATAGTTAATGCTCGACAAGTTCGGATTTACCATCAGGGAAAAAATAACATTTTCAACATCGGTTGGTTCCGGAACAGAATCAATTGTAAACTCTTTTTCTTGCTGTAACGTATCTTTCATAAAACCTGTTTTTTCTGGTAATTAAGCAGAGCAAAGGTAATTAAGTAAGCGATTATTCCATAAAAATTGCTATTTTTTTTAATTTCGGCAAAGATTGAAAAATAGAGTAAAATGAAGAAAACTGTTTTGATTACCGGCGCTACCTCAGGAATTGGTCAAGCCACAGCACGCCTTCTTTCCCAAAATAGCTTTAACCTTATTTTAACCGGACGCCGTGCCGACAGGTTGCAGAAACTAAAAGAAAACATTGAAAAGGAAACATCGGCCGGTATTTTTATTTTGACTTTCGACATCAGAAATCCTGAGGAAACAGAAAAAGCAATTCTAAGTCTTCCTGCTGAATGGCAGAATATTGATATTTTGATAAACAACGCAGGACTTGCGGTTGGCTTCAGCAGAATTGACGACGGTGTTATAGATGACTGGGAACGCATGATTGACACAAATATTAAAGGATTGCTTTACATTACCCGGCTCGTTTCAAAAAGAATGACAGAAAGAGGGAATGGCCATATTGTTAACATCTCATCTATTGCCGGCAAAGAAACATATCCGATGGGAAATGTTTACTGCGCAACAAAATATGCTGTAAATTCGCTCACAATAGGCATGCGGCTTGATTTTCTGAAACACGGCATAAAAGTTTCATCGGTCTCACCCGGAGCGGTTGACACTGAATTTTCGCTGGTCAGGTTTAAGGGAGATGAACAGCGTGCCCAAAAGGTGTATGATGGATTCACGCCACTGAATGCCAATGATGTTGCAGAAACCATTTTGTTTGTAATTACCCGCCCTAAACATGTGAATATTGATGATATTTTGGTCATGCCAACCGACCAGGCTTATTCACGCGATTTTAACCGTAAAAATCAATAACTTTGCATGTACGAAAACAAAAACATGTCAGAAGCAATTGTAATAACTCCGGTAAAGGATTCACCCGCCACAACGTTAAAAACAATTGAGGCAGTCAGTAAATCAGATTGCAATGTGGAATATTTTGTTTACAACGACTTTAGTCAGCCGGAAACTAAAAACTTAATAACTGAAGCCCAAAAAAAATGGGGTTTTCATCTTATTCATCTCGAAGAAATTACTACAAATCCCTCGCCCAACTACAAACTTGTTTTAATAATGGCACAACAACTTGCATTACAAAAAAAGAAACCGCTAATAATTGTGGAGTCTGATGTTGTGGTAAAACCGGATACATTTAACGAGCTTTTAAATATTTGCAGAACCCATCCAAATCCGGGACTTGTTGGTGCAATTACTACTGATCAAAATGGAAACTACAATTTCCCGTACAATTACTATAAAACAAAAAGCAATAAAATAATTGATACTTCAAGAAGCCTGAGCTTTTGTTGCACTTGTCTTACACTTCCTTTTCTCCAAAGTTTTGATTTTGAAAATTTATCTCAAAAAAAAGACTGGTTTGATGTTACCATCAGCAGGCAGGCAAAAAAATCAGGTTTCCGAAATTACCTGGCCAAAGCGGTTGAGGTACTTCATCTTCCACACTCCAGCAGGCCTTGGAAAAATCTAAAATACAGCAATCCGTTGATGTATTACATTAAAAAACTGATTCTTAAACGTGACCGTATATAATGCCGGGTGTTAAACGATATGACCACTTAAAAATTGCCGGCCATATTATGTTTTGGCTGGTTAGCATGGGGCTAATCCTGTTCCTTTTTTATTACAACGAAAAAAGGGTTCATTTCGATTTAGTGATTCTTTCGAAAGCTTTTATAACAAACCTGGGCTTTGCAATGGCGGTTTACATTAATTTATATGTGCTAATCCCCTACTTCCTGAAACAAAAAAACTATATTTTTTATGTTTTCTGGCTGGTAATTTTACTCACCTTATCAAGCCTTTTTATTCAGTTTCTGCTTATTTTTCCACTGCGTAATATCCTGAATGTTGGAGCACGTTTTCAGTCGTTTGACATAAATTTGCATGCATCATATTTTACAGCAACACTTATTTATGTGGCATTTACCTCCTTTCTCAAATTTATTAACGACTGGCTGGCATTGCAGGACCTGAATCTTAAACTGGCCCGCATTGAACAACAAAAACTTGAGGCCGAATTAAAAACACTCAAGGGTCAGCTCAATCCGCACTTTTTATTTAATTCTCTCAATAATATTTATTCTCTTTCACTTGTTGATTCGGACAAAGTACCTGATTTAATTTTGCGTTTGGCTGATTTAATGAGGCATATTATTTACGAATCGCGTGAAAATTTTATTCCCCTGGAAAAAGAAATTGAGTTTGTTACCAATTTTTTGGCCTTGCAAAAAATAAGGGCTGCTGAAGATACAGAAATACGGTTTGAAGTAACAGGTTCAGTACCATCGGCCAGAATAGCACCATTGCTTTTTGAACCGTTTATTGACAATGCATTTAAACATGGACTTCCGGGTACCGATGGAAAAGATTACATTCATATTTTATTTGATTTTAAAACTCCTGACTGGCTGTTTTTTAAAATGGAGAACAATTATGAACCAACAGCAAAAACACCACAAAAAAGGAATAGTGGTATTGGTCTGGAAAATGTAAAGCAACGTTTAAATCATCTTTATGCGTCAACTGATTATGAATTGAAAATAGAACATCAAAATGGTGTACACGCAGTAAACCTTCGATTAAAACTTAAATAGTATGGAAATAAAAGCATTAATTGTTGATGACGAGCCACTGGCACAAAATGTAATTGAGCAATATGCCAGAAAAATTCCCAATCTGAAAGTAATTGCGAAATGCAACGATGCCATTTGCGCTCATCAGGCATTGCAGGACCATAAAGTGGATTTGATATTTCTGGACATAAACATGCCAAAACTTTCGGGTATTTCATTTTTAAAAAATCTGAAAAATGCACCAATGGTCATATTTACAACTGCTTATTCTGAATATGCACTGGAAGGTTTTGAACTGGATGCAGTGGATTATCTAAAAAAACCATTTTCATTCGATCGGTTTTGCAAAGCATTCTATAAGGCTGAAGAATTGTTCCGGCTGAAACAAGCAGGTCAAAAACAGGAAAGGGAAATTTCAGAACAAAAGGAATTTCTGTTTATTAAATCGAACAAAAAAACCTACAAGGTAAACTTTTCCGAAATCTGTTTTGTAGAAGGATTGGGCGACTATATTCAGGTTTATCTGCCGGAACAAAAAATAATAACAAACCTGTCAATGAAAAAAATTCTTGAACTTTTGCCGGAAAACAAGTTTTACCGCATACACAAATCGTATATCATTTCACTGGATAAAATAGAACTTGTTGAAGGCAATACCGTGATCGTAAACAAAAAGCGTTTGCCTGTGGGGGCGAGTTATCGTCCGCAATTCACTGATTTTATAAATAAAAATATGTAATCAGAATAAAAAGCCCTGTTTCCGGAGTGTAGCCAGCATCTTTTCTGAAAAGAAAATATTGTCGGTCTTTTTATACCTCACATCGGTAAAAACCTGCGCCAGTGTTTCCTTGTTGTTATCCAAAACAAACTGCTTCATGGCTTTAAGGTTCTCCTTAAATGAATAGATTTCACGAATATTTTCTTCTGAATAATTTCTGTATTTTTCTTCATGAATAATGCCTTTTAAAGGCAGGCGGTCAGTCAATTCCGGTTTTTCAGCAGGGTATCCAAGTGCAACTGTGGTCACCGGAAATGTTAGCTCAGGAAGATCAAGCAGACTAATAATTTCGTCCGCATTGTAAGTAGTGGTTCCCAAATAACAAATACCTAATCCGCAATTTTCCGCTGCAACACAAACATTCTGCGCCACCAAAAGGGCGTCGATTGCAGCAGTAAAAAAAGAAAGAAAATTATTGTATCCTGGGCCGGCATTGTTTAAAATACACCATTTTGAGAACCGATTGAAATCGGCAAGGAATGTTAGTAATACGGGTGCATTTAAAGCTACAGGCTGATTAAAATGTAAAGGAGCAAGTTTTTGCCTTTGCGATTCATCCTCGGTAATTACAATGCTGTAAACCTGCATATTTCCTGTAGTCGATGCCCGGGTTCCGGAATAAAGGATACTCTCAAGCAAATTCTTTTCTACAGGTTTATTTCTAAATTTCCGAATTGTAACATGCTGATTTAAAACTTCCATCAAAAAGTGATTTTATCTGTTGGAACAAAAGTAAATATTTTAGAAAAAGTGATAACATGACTTTAAATCATGCCATCGCCAATATAGAATAAAAAAGGGGAAAGCTAAAGCTTCCCCCCTTTTTAATCAATCAATTCGGTATTACCTTTTAACAATCCTTTCTGTTTTGGCAAGTCCGTTTTCAGTAAACATACTTACAACGTACACACCGCTAACCAGATTTGCAGTACGGATTTCACGGGTTGGATATTCCATGTCCAGAACTCTCTGACCAGCAATGTTGCTAATTACAACCCTGGTCAGTTTATCGTTATTGTCAATGTAAATCCTGTCGTTAAACGGATTCGGATAAACCTTAAACTCAGCACCCTGAACTATTGGAGCAGAAGTTGCTGTAAGGTCTTCAATATCAGATTCCATTCTTGGCTCAAGTTTGTATGCTTCCAAACGGGTATTAACAATACCGGTAACATTGTAGAAGTTGCCTTCAACAGGTTCGTAAGCAAACAGCCAATCGTTAACAATTACATTGTCAATGTTTTCGTAGTAAATAGTCCATTCGCCATTGCCTTCGTCAGCAGCGGTTGCTCTTGCACCTGCTACCATAACCAGTACGCTTTCGTACATTTCGGCCTTAACGTCAGATGGAGAATCAACAGCTACTGCTTCAACTGCAAGAGGAGCATCAATAGCCGTTACTTCTGTGGCAGAGATAGTGGTTACAGTAACAACTTCGGCTACCACACCAACTACTTCAACACCATCGCCAACTTCAAAGTCTGAAGCGTCATGGTATTCTACCCATATACCACTCCAGGCTGCATTGGCATCCTGCATGAAGAAACCTTCGCCGGCAGAAACACCGGTAACTGTACCAGTAACTTTAACAACATCTCCTACCCATGGAGAAACAGCAACTTCTCCCTGAACCTCAGCAATTGTAAGAGGTCTTGGAACTTCGACAACAGTTACAATCAAAGTCCTTTCACATTCACCAAACATGTAAACATATTCGTAGGTTCCAACAGCCAACATGGTATCAACGCCGGCTTCTTCATCCACAAATTCAGTTTGGTATCCAATAAATGTTTCAACTTCAATTTCACGTGTCACATATTCGCCAACGATTTCAATTGTTACTTCATCAGTACACATCTGAGAATCCATTGCTTTTAATACGTAGGTACCTCTTGGTAATGTAAAGGTCATTTCAGTCATCACACTGTCGTTAACCATTAATACATAAGGTCCGAAACCTCCTGTAATATTGGTTACCTGAACCACTGCAGAACATTCTTCTTCTTGCCCTACAGTATAAGTCATAACAACTGCATTCTGTACAGGAACAAAAGTTTTGAATATAACTTCTGACAGACACCATTCTTCGTCTCTTACCTGGAAGTTATAGTGGCCATCACTTTCGTTATCATCACCGAATGTTAATTCGTCAGTATAAATATGTGTACCTTCTCCTTCTTCTTCATTCAAAGGTTCCCATGCACTCCATGGTCCTAATGAGCTTGCACCTTCAACCTTCTGGTGGCGAATAAACAAGGCCCTTCCAGGTTCTGCGGTAGCAGTAACAACTGCTTTCGGAAATTCCATGCCGAAGCATGAACGGTTTTCGATATCAATGATAACAACATCAGCTATTTGCTGGATATCGATGGTAGCTTCTGCTGTACATTGATTGGCATCCCTTACCTGAACGGTAAATTCATTGCCAATTTGTACAAGGAAGGCGCTGGCAATATTCTGCCATGCGGTATGAACAACACCATTTTTCAGTAACTGATACTGATAAGCTCCTGTACCACCGGTAGCAACCGCTTCAATCCATCCTTCCACTGCGTCTGAACAAGTGAACGAACCTTCGGATTTAATCAATTCTACTTCCAGTTGATCCGGTTGATCAACATATATCGTGCGAACTGTTGATTCACAATCATTGGCATCCATTACAGTTACCTGGAATCCATCTTCATCGCTTGCTGGCACACCACGCAACCAGTAAAGATTCAAAGCTCCTTCGGGAAGTATATTGGTGTAAACAGAATCAACTTCCTGTCCATCAGCACTTGTACCCCAAACGTGAGCTTTGTATGCTCCTGTACCTCCGCTGATATTCCACAGGTGGATAGCACCGTCCCATGCACCAAAACATGAAGGTTTTACATAATGAACCATAAGTGGATCGCCCATTCTGTGGAAATCCCATAAAATGGTGCCAGGCTGTTCAACTTTAACACGCCACTCATTTACTGGAAGATTGTTTTGGAAACCTCCAACAATACAACCGTTTGCATCTTTTACCCAAACAACCCATGTTCCGGCGCCTACGTTAAATTCGTTGCTTGTCTGCCATTCACTTGAACCTTCAGCAGGTGCAGGAACAATAGTATGAGTTCCTCCGGCTGGTGGAATAGAAAGACCTGCGTAATACATATACGGAGCTGTTCCGCCATCCGCGTGAAGCAGGAATTGTCCGTCTTCAGCACCAAAGCATGTGGCATCCTGTACCCATTCAGCATTCAGAGTCAGGTAGGTTTCAGGTTCATTAACTTCCCACGATTCAACAGTGGTAGAAGGTCCATTGAACTGTCCTGTAGATGGAGCTAAAGTGCAACCATTGGCATCCCTAATACGCACGGTGTAGTGTGAATGTGCCAAACCGGTAAAGGTATGTGCATTGTCAGCTCCAGATCTAATCCAGCCACTGTTATAACTACTACCTGTAAGTTGTATATCAAAACCATCATTTACAGTACCTTCAAGGTCAAATGGTGTTCCGCCGCTGATAATTGCTACGGTTAATGTACCGTCGGAGCCATCTTTACAGCTCACATCTTCAATTACAACAGTATAGGTTATCGGGTCCGGAGATCCAATAGTAAATGCAACACCGTATTCACAATCCAGCGCCTGGTAAGGCTCGCTGTATCCATAAACATCTCTTGCATACAAAATATGATCACCGGCAGGTAATCCGGAAATTGTAGTAGCTGATGTCCATGCACCATCGTTTACTTTAAATTCAAATACGCTCATTCCCCAGCCACCAAATCCTTCAATTTCAATTGAACCATTTGAAGTTCCGTAGCAAGATGCGTCCGTAACGGTAATTTCTGCATCCAGTGCCTCCGGTTCAAGAATAGTAACATCAACTGGTTCGGTAATACAGTCATTTGCATCTTTTACCCAAATCCTGAAAGTACCAGGTTCAGTAGCAATATAAGTTTTTGTTGAAACACCTGCACCAAATGCAACCCATGCATTTTGGTTGTTAATGGCATACCAGTAATTTCCGGTACCACCGCTTACATTCAATGTAATCCTTCCATTATTGGAATTTTCACAGCTAAAGTGGTAAAATTCAACGTCCACTTCCAATTCAGCAGGATCTACCAATTCAATAGCTTCAGTTGTATATGAAGGACAATCTTCAGCATCTTCAACCAGAACTGCATAAACCCCTGCAGGAAGTCCGGTAAATACACCGGTTGCCAAATCTGTGTAATCTTCCATGGCAACCCATGCGCCGCCTTCACCAGCGCCTACCCATTCCAAAAGGGTAAATTTGTATGCGCCGGCGCCGCCTGAAACTGCACTCATTGGAACAGTAATGGTTCCGTTTTCTGCTTCGAAGCATAACGGATCAGTTGAATCTATGTCATCTTCGTCAACCAGCAATTCTTCGTATCCTTCCACTTCGATCGGGCCATACCATTTTTCATCGCAACCATCATCTTTAACGGCAATCCAGTATGTACCACCGTCAACATTAAAGCTAACCGTGCTTAAAGCAGGATCATAATCCACATTATTGTAGGTTGTAAATGGCAACCATAATGCAGGATTAATATTGCCAAGCGCACCTTCATTATTTACAACGGCATATTGCAGCATATTTGTTGCGCTGGCATTTCCGCCTGTTGCATAAATAGTTATTGAACCTTCGAATGTTTCGAAACATGAGGCAGCGTTGCTAACAACTGCATCAATGATTAATTCAGGATTCTGCGTAACCACAACAGTGTCCAGATTTGATTCACAAGTATATTGATCAACTACCCAAACAACGTATGTTCCGGCATTGAATGTAGTTGGTGTACCTCCAATATTTGAAGGCATGAAAGAAGAAACCTGACCGGCTTCATTTTGAACATAGAACTGAACACCGCGAACGGGTTCTCCGCCTTCACCGGTTAAACCATCGGCCCAGCTAAGGAAATTAACAGAAATGGTACCTACCTTGTCGCCAAAGCAGTCAATGTGAAGGTCGGAAAATGCTTCAATTTCATTTTCATCCATATCCACATCAACCTCAATTTCAGTTTCAATTTCACAACCATTTGCATCCACTACCATAATTTCGTGAACACCAACACCAACACGGATAATGGCAAGTTCGCCGCTTATCGGCCGGTATGAGCTGCCATTAATAGAGTATGTATATGGTTTTGTTCCGCCAGTAACAGAAAGATAAATATTACCATCGTTTCCGTCAATACAGGTAGGAGCAAAAACGTTTGCAACGGAAGCCGTCAAAATAGCCGGATTTACAACATCGTCAGCATCGAAGTCCTGGCTTACCGGACAGGCATCACCTTCTTCAACGAGATCCTGAACAGTTACGGTCAAAGCATCGTAAGGATATTCCCAAACAAATGTATTAACAGCATCTTCTTCAGATTCAACTCCGTTGAAAAGTATTTCATAAACTCCTGTACCACCGGTAATATTTAATACCGTAACCAACGCTGCTTCATCAACACAATCGGGTTGAACAATATTCACTACAAACTGAATATCTTCAGGTGACTGAACAGAAATAACATTTTGAGTATTGTTCGGGTTGCTGTATTCAACTACACAACCGTTGGCATCAGTAATCGTTAAACTGTAATAGGTCGGCTTAAGATTTTCGAAAGTAAATCCGTCTGTATCAACTCCGGGTTCAGAAGTAACATTTCCGCTTTCTGCAATTACCAATGTGTAAGGAGCAGTACCTCCAACGATATTGGAAACAATGATTTGACCATCATCTTCGCCACCACAGGAAGTATCAACAATTTCCATGTCGAAAGTAATGGCATCCGGTTGAGCAACAACTACACCGGTAGCTGAAACTGTACATCCGTTTTCATTTCTTCCGTGAACAGTATATGTTCCTGCTGCAAGGTCTTCAAAAAGATAACCCCCTTCAGCAACAGCAAACCAGGTTACACCATTCAGTGAAACTTCTGTAACATTTACAACAGACATAACCTCAATAGAACCATCTGATCCACCGTTGCAGGAAACATCATTTACTGCAGTCAACATTTCCAAAACATCTTCATTTGGATTAATTGTAATCGTCTGCCAGTAATCTGTGTTGGTTAAATCAGCACAGCTATTGGCATCCTGAACTGCAACATAATAGGTTCCGGGAGCATAGGAAAACTGGAAGTTTGTTCTGGTTACTGCACCTGAACCATCTGAATTAGGTGAAATATAATAAGTATAAGGAGCAACACCGCCGGTTGCACTGAAAACTACTGAACCGTTTTGCCCGTAACAGGCCGGATCCTGGGTTTCTACTGTGAACGAAACCGGATCAATCGTTTCAGGAACGTTAACGGTCTGTTTCAGAGAGATACATCCGTTTGCGTCTTTAACCCTGATAGTAACAGTTTCTCCGGCTGTAACATCATAGTCCGGTGATGTTGACCATGCGTTAGTCCAGTTAGCTGGATTCGGATCTTCGTTAAATAAATAATAAGCTGCATCAGGGGCAGTAACGGTTAAAGTTACATCTCCTCCAGCGCAGGTTTCAGTGGTAACAGTGGTTTCAATACCAGACATTTCTACGTTAACTGTAAGCGAACCATCGTAATAAACATCTGTATTCACTAAATCGTCGCCATCAGGTATTTCGTACCAGAAATTTGTTGTTCCCCATACCATACTGCTGGAAAACGATGGAGCCATATTTCCTGGATAACCCAACACTGAAAAGTGAAGGACCATGATATCCGTTTTCTCATTGTCGCCAATGGTAACAGCATCGCTAGCCCAGTCAACACTAATAATTCCACCTGCTTCTGAAGTTGTTAAAGCAGATAATGAAGCATGGACATCAGAAACCCCAACAAAATCGAAGATTTCGTCGTTGAATTCCAAAGCCAGTTCAAAACGGTTTAATTTAATAAAATCCCGTACGGAGATTGTTACAGTGTAATCGTTTGCCTCATTGTAACAATAAGAGGCGCTTTCTGCATAAAGTTCAACAGTTTCCTGTTCCTCCTGCGCATACCCGTGGGTTGCAAAGGCGGTAAGGAGTACCATTAAACTTAAGAACCAAGTAAATGATTTTCTCATAGCATTTCTTTTTAAATTGAACTTAATTGATTGATTGATTTTAAATTATTTAATCTTTTAATCATTATTTTTATTATATCGTCCTTCCATATTTCAGAATAACAAATACAAACGTATAAAATAATCAGCAATGTACAAACGAATAGCTGAATAAAAAAACTTTGTTTTCTCCTTTGTTATCAACAGGCCCATATTGACAACCAAATTGCACTGTTTATAATTTATTATCGGAATGCAGGCCTGTTCACGTTTAAATTTGTGCAATTTTACTTCAATTTTTTTAATTATTTACAATAAAAAAAAGTTTTTTTCGCTAAATGATTGTGATTATTGTTTATTTATGCTGTAAAAAATGTTTTTGCTGCAGTTTTTTAAACCAAAACGAATATCATTTAACAGTTTATAATTTCAGAAAATGAAAAACTTTGCCCGAATATCTGTTTTACAATTTATAAGAAAAATTGCCCCCGGAGTTTGGTTGTTTTTAATTTTCCTCCTTTTTCTTGGAGGATCGTGCAAAATCTGCAAATGTCCTGCGTACTCGTATGAAACAAAACCGGAAGTGATGGAAAGAGCGGGGGCATTTGCAGTTGCAGGGAGATTGATGGAGATTGATGGGGATTGATTCAATCCATCCAGTCATTTCAAATTAAAACCGGTTGAAAATGTTTGGCCAAAAATTACACGAATATTGTTAATACGGCACCTAATGATAAACCGTAAAAAAATATTTAAAAAAAATAATCAAAACCCCGGTTTTATTGAAGGGGTGTACGACAAATTCCATATTTTGCAGTAGAATTCATACCGTAAATTCTCTTTACACCGGCGCTTTCCCCGTGGGATTCCTTCGGAAAGCCCGGTGGTTATCTTTTCCAACAAATTTAGCGGCTTTAGCATTTAATTTCTTTAACGGCTGAAGCCTTTTGGTTTTGGGCTTTTTCGATTCACCGGGCTAAAGCCACGGTGTAAAAATTGTTTGTTCGATGGTTTTCGTGGAATTTGTCGTACACCCTTATTGAAGTGTTTTATGTTTCCGGCAGCCATTCTTCTAACTGCTCATTTTTTTATTCGCAGCAAAATCCTGATAATTCTCTGATAAAAAACAATTTAACAAAAATAAAACCCTCTGAGAATTGAATATTTTCAGACAACACAGGGGATTGACCATTAATTTTTAACAGGGAAAAGGAAAAATGATACCATTTGGCGATTTTCAGGGAATGTAAACGAACCGGGAATGCACAAAAAAATAATTCTGATTAAACTGACCAATAAAGAAGGTTGGATATGGTTCGCTTTAAATTAACATTAAAGTTGAAAACTTCAATCCTGATTTTGCACAGGAGATTTGAAACTGTGAAATTTTAGTGCTTAATTTGTATTTGTTTATAATTCAGGAATTAAACACTGAAATTTTTACTGTTTCAATTTAAACAGATAGTTCATAATAATAAATTTAAAAACTTACACTACTATGTCAAAAATTAAAATAGGTATTAACGGTTTCGGTCGCATCGGAAGATTGGTTTTCCGTGCTGCTGTTGCAAAAGACAATGTTGAAGTAGTTGGCATCAACGACCTGCTGGATGTAGATTACATTGCCTACATGCTCAAGTACGATTCAACTCACGGCCGGTTTAACGGTGAAGTTTCAGTTGAAAATGGAATGTTGGTTGTAAACGGCAAAAAAATCAGGGTTACTTCTGAAAAAAACCCGGCTGATTTAAAATGGGGCGAAGTTGGTGCTGATTATGTGGTTGAATCAACCGGCATTTTCCTCACCAAAGAAAAAGCACAGGGCCACCTCGACGCCGGTGCTAAAAAAGTAGTTATGTCGGCTCCGTCGAAAGACGATACCCCAATGTTTGTGATGGGTGTTAACGAAAAGAGTTACACCAACGAGATGAACTTCGTTTCAAACGCTTCATGCACGACGAACTGTCTGGCGCCTGTTGCCAAGGTGTTGCACGACAAATTTGGTATTGCAGAAGGGTTAATGACCACCGTTCATGCAACCACAGCAACCCAGAAAACCGTTGACGGTCCTTCCATGAAAGACTGGCGCGGCGGACGTGGCGCAGGACAAAACATTATTCCTTCGTCAACCGGAGCTGCAAAAGCAGTAGGTAAAGTAATTCCAAGCCTGAACGGCAAACTTACCGGTATGGCTTTCCGCGTACCTACTCCCAATGTATCGGTTGTTGACCTAACTGTTCGTTTGGAGAAAGGTGCTTCTTACCAGGAAATCTGCGCTGCAATGAAAGAAGCTTCAGAAGGTGAATTGAAAGGCGTTCTTGGTTACACTGAAGATGCAGTGGTATCAAACGACTTCCTCGGTGAATCATGCACCTCTGTTTTCGATGCAGGTGCCGGAATCGGACTCAACGATAATTTCGTTAAAGTTGTATCCTGGTACGACAACGAATGGGGCTACTCTCTGAAAGTTGTTGAGCTGATCGAATACATGGATTCGGTAAAATAAGGTTACTATATATATAATGGTATAGAAAGGATGTCGGAAGGCATCCTTTTTTTGTTTTATTCATACCTGAGTGACTCAATGGGATCCAACCGGGCGGCTTTTTGAGCGGGGTAATACCCCGAAACAATACCAACAATAAAACAGAGAACAACTCCCATAATAATCCAACCCCAGGGAATAATAAATGCCGAACCGATGAGCACCGAAACCATATTCCCCACAAAAATACCGATGATGATACCGAGAATACCGCCAACCTGTCCTATAAAAATGGCTTCGAAAAGAAATTGTTGCCTGACGGTTGAACCTTTTGCGCCAATTGCTTTTCTGATTCCTATTTCGCGGGTACGTTCGGTAACCGAAACCAGCATAATATTCATTAAACCAACTGCCGCGCCAAAAAGCGTTATTAAACCAATAATGGTAGCAACCAGCGTAATATTCCTGATATTGTCGAGCAAGATATTCACAAGATTATCGCTTTTTTCAATATTAAAATCGGTTTCATCGAGCGGATCAAGTCCCCGTACATTTCGAAAAACCGCCTCCGCCTGACCGATGGCCACTTCCATCACTTCGGGACGCGGGACCATTATCTGGATATTGAAGTTCATATTTGGCCTTGAAAAGTAAGTTCTTGTGTTCGTGTATGGAATAAAACAAACCAAATCGTTACTGATTCCCATACCGCTTCCCTTGCTTTTTAGCGTACCAATTACTTTATATTTGCCGCTGCCGATACTTATTACTTTTTGCAATGGATTTTCACCTGCCTTAAAAAGCTGTTTTACCAGATCGCTGCCCAGCAAAACAACTGCACGCCCGTCGGCAATTTCAGAATCATTGAAACTGCGCCCCTGATCAATTTCAAAACCGGCCGTTTGTAAATAATCATCATCAATTCCGCGCACATTCACATTCGGATTGGTTTTTTGCGAATCGTATTTTACCGTGGCGTTTCCTGAAGCATTTACCGAAATAGCAGTAATGGCTGGAAATTCGAATTGTTCTTTAAATGCTTTAGCCTGGTAATAAGAAATATAGGAATAATTCCTGGTGCGGTATTGCTGATTGCCCACCTGCACCCTCATTCCCCGGCTGGTGATGGAAAATGTATTGGCTCCCATAAAAGTAAACTCCTTTGTTATGGAGTTTTTTATTGAGTCGATTGCCGTTAAAATTCCAATAAGTGCAGTAATTCCCACTGCTATTATTAAAACAGTAAGCACCGTTCGCAACAGGTTTGTCCGTACCGATTGCAACGCAATCCTCATATTTTCAGCGAATAAAGTTGCAAATCGCATCTTTTAAATTTTTCAGAAAGTTATAATTAATCTTTGTTTTATGCCAGATTAGTTCATTAAAAATCCAGATCATTACATATCAGTCGAAATTCATAAAATTGAAAAATCCGACGAACAGATGACGGGATTGTTCGATAATTTTCCCAGCTTAATTTTTTTTAACATTTTTTAAAAGGAAGCAAAATGCAGCAAAAAAAATTTCGAATAAAATGATTATTATACTTAAAAGCTGTTATGAATCAGTTTTTTGATAGTAAAATACGAAGCAGACAATTAAGAAATAAAGAAACTTTTCATCGATTATTTCTAACAACATGCCATTTCCGATTTTGTATATTGATTAAAAAGGTTTTTAACTTTGACCTCGAAATACGATTTAAGGTTATGGTTTATCATTTTAAGATTACTTCACCGGAATCCAAAAATTTCTGCCTCATGGTTGAAATAAACGGTGAATATTCTTTTTTCGAACTCCACTCTGCCATACAAAGCGCTCTTGGTTATGAATCGCACCAACTGGCCTCATTTTTTCTTCCCGACCATAACGGAAGGAAGCAAAAAGAAGTGTCACAACTCGACATGGGGCTGAATGGAGGCGTTTATTTTATTATGAAGAAAACGAAGTTATCTGATTTAATTCAATCGAAAGGGCAAAATTTAATTTACACTTTTGATTTTATTAACGACAGGTCATTGTTTATAGAACTAACTGGAATTGTTATGGAAAAGAATCTCAAAGGATCGTTTGTTTTGCTAAAAGAAGGTGATATCCCCGTTCAGGTTTTAGGAGAAGAATCTCCAGTAAACGGGGTAGTCAATCATCAGGAAGAAGAGGTACTGATGGATTTTGGCATTTTAGACGATTATGCTGAACTTTACGGTGAAATGGAAGACTTTTAGAATTTCATTCCCGTTGTTAAAAACTTTCAGACTGCTCAATTCATTTTGAGCAGTCTTTTTTTTGCACTTAATTTGTGCGTTTAAAAATAAAGTATGACCAAAACCCTTGTAATTATTACCGGTCCCACAGCTATTGGAAAAACCCGGATTGCCATTAAAACGGCAAATTTTTTTCAAACTGAAATTGTTTCTGCCGACTCGAGGCAAATCTACCGGGAGTTATCTGTGGGCACAGCAGTTCCTTCAACTGAGGAACTTTTGGCGGTAAAACATCATTTTATCCACTCCCACTCCATCCACGATAATTACAACGCAAGCCGCTACGAAACAGAAGCCCTTGAGGTGCTGGAAACACTTTTTCAAAAATACAAAACTGTAGTAATGACAGGGGGTTCAATGCTATATATAGATGCCGTTTGCAAAGGAATAGACATAATGCCCGATGTGGACCCTGAATTGCGGAAGAATTTAAAAACCCGCTTAAAAGCAGAAGGAATTGAAAGCCTCCGCAGGCAGTTAAAAAAACTCGATCCTGATTATTATGCAACGGTTGACTTAAAAAATCCGGTACGAATTGTTCATGCGCTCGAAATTTGTCTGATGACAGGAAAACCCTATTCCTCTTTTCGCACGTTGCCTATTAAAGAAAGACCATTTTCCATCATTAAAATCGGACTGGATTGCGACCGGACTGAACTTCACCGGCGAATTAACCAGCGAGTTGACAAAATGATTGAATCCGGACTGGAAGAGGAAGCGCATAGGGTTTTTCCGTTTAAACACCTGAATTCATTGAATACTGTTGGCTATCGCGAGTTTTTTGCCCATTTTAACGGCGAAATTTCAAAAGAAAAAGCCGTTGAATTGATTAAACGAAATACCCGCCGGTACGCGCGCAAACAACTCACCTGGTTCAGAAACAAACCGGACATGACCTGGTTTCAACCCAATGAGGAAGAGCAGCTTATTGAATTTCTTGATAAAAAAATTAACAAAAATGAATAAACCCAACAATTTTATAATTCGTGTTTATGGCATTCTTTTAAACGAAAAAAATGAAGTACTTGTCACTGATGAATTCCAGCTTGGTATGAAAATGACCAAGTTCCCCGGTGGCGGTTTAAACTTCGGAGAAGGGACTATTGATTGTCTCCGTCGGGAATTTAAAGAAGAGTGCAATGGGCAGGAAATTGAAAACATCCGTCATTTTTACACTACTGATTTTTACCAGAAGGCTTTGTTTTATGAAAATCATCAGCTTATTAGCATTTATTACATGGCCGATTTCAAAAATCCTCTGAAATTCAAAATTTCTGAAAAACCTTTTGATTTTGAAAAGCATAAAAACGGAAGCCAAAGTTTTCGTTGGATGAAATTAAAAGATTTAAATCCTGACGATTTATCATTTCCTATTGATAAATTTGTGGCGAACGAACTTAGTAAAAAGGTTTAAATGAGAATTACCATACTTGGTCCGGCCTATCCTTTCAGGGGAGGTATTGCTGCATTGAACGAACAGCTTGCCAAACAATTGGAATCAGAGGGACATGAGGTAAATATTGTGTCGTTTACGTTGCAATACCCCAAAATTCTTTTCCCTGGTAAAACCCAGTTTACAACTGACCAGGCCACTTTTAATTTTCCAATTACCAGAGAAGTAAATTCCATCAATCCTTTTAACTGGTTTAAAACCGGAAGGAAAATAAAAAAATTCAAACCCGATTTGATAATTGTCAGATTCTGGCTTCCTTTTATGGCGATGAGCCTTGGAACCATTTGTAAAATTGCCAAAAGAAATGGCCACACCAAAATTATTTCAATTGTCGATAATATTATTCCACACGAAAAAAGACCGGGTGACAAATTCCTGAGCAACTATTTTACTAATAATGCTGACGGATTTATCACCATGTCAAAAAGTGTTCTGAAAGAACTGGACCTTTTCGACAAACAAAAACCTAAGTTATATACGCCCCACCCAATATATGACCATTATGGGTTGGTGGAAGCAAGAGAAGTTGCAATTAAAAAACTCGGTTTGGATGTCAAATACAGGTATGTTTTGTTCTTTGGATTTATCAGGGATTACAAAGGCCTCGACCTGCTCGTTGAAGCTTTTGCCGATAGTTTCTTCAAATCGAACAACATTAAACTGATAGTAGCTGGTGAATTTTACAACAACGAAACCGAATACCTGAAATTAATTGAAAAGCTGCAATTGCAGGACCAGTTAATACTTAGAACCGATTACATTCCCAATTCCGAAGTTGAAAACTACTTTAATGCAGCCGACATTGTGGCGCAGCCTTATAAATCGGCCACGCAAAGTGGAGTTACTCAAATTGGATATCATTTTAACAAACCAATGCTGGTAACAGACGTTGGCGGGCTTTCGGAAATTATTCCGCATGGAAAGGCTGGTTATGTGGTTCAACCAAAAGCAGAAGAAATTAAAAATGCACTTACCGATTTTTTCGAAAATAACCGGTACGAATCATTTGTGACTAATATTTCAAAAGAGAAAAAGCGTTTCACCTGGGACAAAATGACCCAAACAATTTACGAATTGTATAAAGAGTTAAAATAAGGACATAAGAAACGGATTAAATATTGAATTAACATCTTTATATTTTATCTGTTATTGATTTGGTGGAATCCAAAAATTTAAAATCTTTGAAAAGCAAAACAAAGAGAAAAAATTCTAAAAGAACAATTTAAATTACAAGTACTTGCAGCATTTTAACAAAGCCGAAATACGACAAATAGAAGACCGCTACCAGGATTTTCTGAAAGTAATCAGGAATAAATTTGATGATGAGCGGCTGGCACGAATCGAAAAAGCATTTCGGTTTGCAAATGCTGCCCATGACGGAATTAAACGAAAATCGGGAGAGCCTTACATTATTCATCCCATAGCCGTTGCGCGAATTGTTGCAAAAGATTTGGGGCTCGGAGCTACTTCAATTTGCGCTTCCATTTTACACGATGTTGTTGAGGACACCGAATATTCCATCAACGATATTGAAAATATGTTTGGTGAAAAGGTTGCACGGATTGTTGACGGATTAACCAAACTGTCCGGCGATTTTGACTCGAGGCAGGCGCTCACCCTCAAAAAAATGCTGATGACCCTTTCGGACGATATCCGGGTTATCCTCATAAAAATTGCCGATCGCCTTCATAATATGCAAACCCTTGAATCGATGCCGGCCCATAAAAAAATAAAAATTGCCGGTGAAACGCTTTACCTATACGTACCCCTTGCTCACCGTTTAGGGCTTTATGCCATTAAAAGCGAATTGGAGGAACTCAGTTTTAAACACAAACACCCCGAAGAATACAACAAAATTTTGCTGATGCTTCACAACCAGGAAGATACCCGAAACTACCTGGTGAATGAATTTATACGCCCCATTAAAGAAAAGCTTGAAGAGGAAAAGATTGAAAGTAAAGTTACAAACAGGCTGAAATCAACCTACTCTATTTGGCAAAAAATGCAAAAAAAGGGGGTTACATTCAATGAAATTTACGATATACTGGCAGTTCGGATTATAATTAAAGCAAAACCCGGCACTTCAGAAAAAAGGCAATGTTTCGACGTGCTTTCACTGGTAACAGATATTTACAAACCCAGACCCGACCGCATACGAGACTGGATTACCATGCCAAAAGCGAACGGATATGAGTCGCTTCATGTAACGGTTATGGGCCCCCAGGGAAAATGGGTAGAGGTGCAAATCCGTACCGAACGAATGGACGAAGTTGCTGAACATGGTTTTGCCGCTCATTACCGGTATAAAGATATAAGCACTTTTGAAAACGAACTGGATACATGGATTGAACGAATTCGCGATCACATTCGAAATCCCGACTCCGATGCATTTGAATTTCTTGATGATTTCAAACTTAACCTGTATGCCACTGAAATAAACCTGTTCACACCCAAAGGCGATATGGTTTCTCTGCCACAGGGCTCAACGGTAATCGACTTTGCTTACGAAATTCATACCGACCTGGGAAACAAATGTATTGGTGCAAAAATTAACTTTAAACTGGTACCTATAAGCCATGTTCTTGAAAACGGAGATCAAATTGAAATCCTGACATCAGAAATACAGACACCTAAACTGGAATGGCTAAAATTTGCAACAACAGCTAAAGCAAGGGCAAAAATTAAGGATGCTTTCAAACTTGAAAAGAAAAAACACGTTGACAAGGGAAAAGAAATGGTTGAAGAGGCATTAAAAGCGGTAAAAGCTCCTTTAACTGCCAATAACCTGAAAAAAATAATTGCCCATTTCAACCTGAACAATAAAGACCAGCTTTATTCGGAAGTGGGGATGGGATTTTTGGAACTCGATAACCTGGATGAAATCCTCGGCAAAAAATCACCCAACAAACTGGTGAAATACTGGAACATTACGTTCAGCAGGAAGAAAAAAGAAGTTCCCGAAAACAAACTTCCCGATATTGATACTGAAACCCATGAGAAACACTACAAAATAGACAAAAGAAAACCTTTTCTGCTAAAAGAAGCCCAGGATAATGTTACTTTTTCGCTGGCCAAGTGCTGTAATCCAATACCTGGCGACAAGGTAATTGGTTACCTTTCTACCGATGATCACGTTATCATTCACAAAACAGGATGCAAAGAGGTTGAAAAATTTCTGTCAAGCCACGGGAACCGAATAATAGCAGTTGAATGGACCAAATTCAAAAAACAGGCATACCTCACCCGCCTCAGGCTGGAAGGATTCGACAGGTTGGGAATTGTAAATGAAGTAACCAATATAGTTTCCAAACTGCACAGCATAAACATGCGTTCAGTAAAATTCGATACACACGAAGGAATTTTCGAAGGCGATCTTTTTTTATACATTCATAATTCCGACGACTTAAATCACCTCATCGCAAGCCTTGAAAAAATTAAAGGAATCGATCGCGTTTCACGTGACGAAAACCTGAACGAATAATTTTTATTTAGTCTTAATAATTAAAAAAATTTCTATTTTTGAACCTTGTTTTAAATTGGTTTAATTATGAATAACCACAAAACCAGGGAAACAGTAAGAAATATGTTTACTGAATACCTGGAGAAAAACGGACATAGAAAAACACCGGAACGATTTGCCATTCTTGACGAAATATATTCGCGGGACGGGCACTTCGATATTGAGTCGTTGTATATTTCCATGAAAAATAAAAAATACCGGGTTAGCCGGGCAACATTATACAACACCATCGACCTTTTGCTGGAATGTAAACTGGTTGTAAAACACCAGTTTGGGAAAAACATTGCCCAGTTTGAAAAAGCTTTCGCTACAATGCAACACGACCACCTGATTGATACATCGAACGGAAAAGTAGTGGAATTTTTCGACTCGCGAATCAGGGAAATTATTGAAGATGCCTGCCTCAAAAACAACTTCAAACTCAGCCACCATACCCTTTACATATATGGTCAGGCTATTAAAAACAACTAACCGTTTTCACATTATTAATTTATAAATTAACCTTCTGTTGAAATCTTTTTTGTCAGGCCAAACAAAAATATTTGTAAATTTAAACGCTTATTTGAGTCACCGTGAAAACATTTCCCACCGGAAAATATTTTCACGGTTTCATTTGTAAACTAAAATTCAAAAATGAAAGCAGACGTATTGTTAGGCCTGCAATGGGGCGACGAAGGTAAAGGAAAAATTGTAGATGTATTGACTCCAAAATATGATGTAATTACCCGTTTTCAGGGTGGGCCAAATGCCGGCCACACATTGGAATTCAACAACATAAAACAGGTTTTGCACACCATCCCTTCGGGAATTTTTCGCGAAAATAAAATCAATATTATTGGGAATGGTGTGGTCATCGACCCAATCGTATTTAAAAAAGAAATTGAAGCACTGAAAAAAATCGGTGTTGAACTCTCGAAAAACCTCTACATTTCAAAAAAAGCCCATCTTATTCTTCCCACCCACCGAATTCTGGATGCTGCTTCTGAGCAAAAAAAAGGTAAAACAAAAATTGGCTCAACGCTGAAAGGAATAGGACCAACCTATAAGGATAAAATTGGTCGCGAAGGACTCCGTGTTGGAGATTTGCTGCACAATTTCGAAACCAAATACCAGGAACGGATTGATAACCACAAAACCATGCTTTCAGAATTTTACCGTTACGATTACAAACAAATTCTTGCCGAATGTGAGGAGGATTGGTTTGAAGGTGTGGAAGTTTTAAAGTCATTCCAGATTGTTGATACGGAACATTTCATCAACGATTTACTGAAAAAAGGTAAATCGGTACTGGCAGAAGGTGCGCAAGGTACGCTGCTTGACATAGATTTTGGTTCTTATCCTTTTGTTACCAGTTCGAATACCATTTGTGCCGGTGCCTGCACTGGTCTGGGACTGGCGCCTCAAAAAATAGGAAAGGTTTACGGCATTTTTAAAGCGTATTGCACCCGTGTGGGAATGGGCCCCTTTCCTACTGAATTGCTTGATGAAACCGGAACGAAACTTCGGGATGCAGGAAACGAATACGGTTCAACAACCGGCAGACCGCGCCGGTGCGGGTGGCTCGATTTGGTCGCATTGAAATATTCGGTGATGCTAAACGGAGTTACCGAACTGATAATGATGAAAGCTGACGTGCTTGATTCTTTCGAAAACATAAAAATATGCGTAGGCTACGAAATTGACGGCGAAGTAGTGGAACATTTCCCCTTCGAATTAAGTGATAATGTAAAACCTGTTTACGTAGGACTGCCCGGATGGGAAACCGATCTCACCAAAATAAAAAATCAGGATGAATTTCCTGAAGAACTGAATAATTACATCAGCTTTATTGAAGACGAAATGGGAATACCGGTAACTATCGCATCAGTGGGGCCAAACAGGGAGCAGACTATCTTTTTGGAATAAAAACCAGTAAGCTTCCCATAAAAAATTGTCCTCCTTTCCTCTCTAATTGCCAGATAACTTCGTTATCTTTAGGCAAACGAAAATTATTTGGATTATATGCCATTATCATCAAATCATTGGGGACTTTATACCGATTTTTACGAGCTGACTATGGCTCAGGGATATTTCTTTTGCGGTAAAAAAGATGATTCAGCAACATTTAACTACTTCTTCCGCTCCAATCCGTTTCAGGGAGGATTTACTGTTTTCGCAGGAGTACAGGATTTTCTTAAAATGCTTTCTGAATATACTTTTAATAAATCTGATATAGAATATCTGGAAGAACAGGGATTCAAAAAAGAATTCCTTGAATATCTGGCAGAATTCCGTTTCTCAGGCGAAATACACAGCACAAACGAAGGCGAAATTATATTCCCCAACGAGCCGGTTTTACAAGTGGAAGGAAACATAATTGAATGTCAGCTAATTGAAAGCATGTTACTAAATATTCTCAATTTTGAATCGTTGATTTCCACCAAAGCATTCCGAATAAAAATGGTAACCGGAGATAAAATATTTGCTGATTTCGGGTTACGCCGGGCCCAGGGTTTGGGAGCACTGCATGGCAGCCGGGCTGCTGTTATTGGTGGTGCCTCCTCCACTTCAAACGTAATGGCAGGGAAAATTTTTGATATTCCGGTTAGCGGAACGCAGGCCCACTCATGGATTCAAAGCTTCGAAAGTGAGATTGATGCATTCAGAGCTTATGCCAGAATTCATCCTGAAAATACCGTTTTACTTGCAGATACATACGATACTCTTAAGTCTGGAGTACCCAATGCCATTCAGGTGGCAAAAGAAATGGGAAAGGAAGGACACCAACTCAGAGCCATTCGGCTCGACAGCGGCGACCTGGCATACCTGAGCAAAAAAGCCCGCACAATGCTCGATAAAGCTGGGCTGGAATATGTAAAAATTATTGCATCGAACCAGCTAAACGAACATGTAATTAAAAGTTTGCTGAAAGACCAGGAAGCGCCAATTGACGGTTTTGGTGTGGGCACGGAAATGATTACCGGGAAAAATGATGCCGCCCTCGATGGAGTTTATAAACTTACCGGGATCAATGGCCAACCTAAAATGAAACTTTCCGAAAATATTGAAAAAGTAACACTTCCTTGCAAAAAACAGGTTTACAGATGTTACGACAGTCATGGAACTTTTTACAGGGATGCCATTTTACTTGCAGAAGAAAATCCTGACGAGGTTGAATTTATTTATCATCCTGTTCACCCGGAAAAGAAAACTAAAATAAGCCATTTACAAAAAGAACCTCTGTTGCAAACGGTTGTGAAAAACGGAGAGGTTGTTTCTGAACAAAAAAATACCGGAGAAATACATAAATACCTGATGAACAGAGCCGCATTACTTCCCGAAGAGCATAAGCGTTTTATTAGCCCCCATATTTATAAAGTCGGAATTTCTGAAAAACTTATGGAAATCAGAAACAAACTGGCAAAACAGTTAAAATGAAAAACATCTATCAAAATTATATGACAGAAATTATTCGTCCTACACTGGTTGTTGATAAAGACATTTGCTTGCACAATATTGAAAGAATGGCGCAAAAAGCAAAGGATTATCAACTACGTTTCAGACCTCATTTCAAAACGCACCAGTCGGCAGAAATTGGCAATTGGTTTCGGATTTACGGAGTAGAAGCCATTACCGTTTCGTCGGTTCAAATGGCTGAATATTTCGCCCGACATGGTTGGGATGATATAACTATTGCTTTCCCACTAAACATTCTTGAAATAAGTACTATCAACCGTCTGGCAGCCAATATTAAACTGAATGTTTTAACAGAAAACAAAGAAGCTGCCGCTGTTCTGGCAAAAAAGGCAACCCAAAAAATCGGAGTTTTTCTGAAAATTGACACCGGTTCAAGCCGAACAGGAATTGAACCATCAAAAACGGGTACGATTAATGCCATTCTTGAAATTCTTTCCAAAAACAAAAAAATAACTTTTAAAGGATTTCTGACTCATGCCGGGCATACCTATACCGCGCGTTCCACTAACGAAATTTTCAGCCGGCATTTCGATTCCCTACTTAAACTGCGTTCTTTAAAACAACGCTATCAATCTGACTTTCAAAACATTGAAGTTAGTATCGGCGATACACCATCCTGCTCAATTTGTACAAATTTTATGGGAGTGGACGAAATCAGACCAGGTAATTTTGTATTTTATGATTTGATGCAACAAAATCTTGGGGTTTGTAGTTTTGAAGATATTGCCGTGCGTATGGTTTGCCCGGTAGTTGCCAAACATGCATCACGAAATGAAATAGTAATTTACGGTGGGGCTATTCATCTCTCTCAGGATTCGCTTCTGAATATTGACGGAAAACCTTTTTTTGGAAGAATTACCATAATCAAAAATAGTGAAAAAAAATTGTTAAGTCCCAGAAACTATGTTTCGCGCCTTTCGCAGGAACATGGCATTTTAAAAGTTTCGCAAAAAAACTTTCAGCATTTTCAGGTGGGCGATTTGGTTGAAATTATTCCCATTCATTCCTGCCTTACAGCAAACCTGGCCCGAAAATACCTCACCACCGAAGGGGAAGAAATAACCATGATAAATACCTGATTGCGTTAGATTTCGGACTCTCACTTTAATTTCGGGCAAAAATGCAGAAAAAAATTAGTTGAAAGTTTTAAATTCAAGACAAAAATCCGTATCTTAGTGGACAAATTTCCATAAAGATGAATAAAAAGTATAAATCTTCCGCGAATAAATCGGGCAAAGTTGCAGAAGCAGCATTGGCACTTTCGTATTTAACCACCTCAGAATCATTCACTGTTCACTCCATTCTGAATGTTGATTCCAAAGATGTTGCAGAACCGCTTGACCGCGTTGATACGTTCAGGGAAGGCCTGAGTCGGAAGTCCTTTGACCGGCTAAAGGAAATTACGGGTCTCGATAACAATACCCTGGCTGAGGCACTGGGTGTTTCTTCAAAAACTATCCAGCGAAAAGAAGTTTTCGGGGTTATACAATCTGAAAAAATGTATGAGCTTGCCGAATTGTATTCCGTTGGTATTTCCTATTTTGGTGAAGAAGGTTTCAGGCGTTGGATGGCCAGGCCACTTTTCAGTATTGGCAACCGGAAACCCATTGAATTAATTGATGTTTCTGAAGGCCTTACTTTGTTAAAAGCCGAAATTATGCGGTTGCAGCACGGTATTGCCATATGATTATATACCGCATTGCACGAACGGAATTTTGCGATACCAGAGGGGAGGGGGCAAAACTGTATGGCGGCAGATGGAATCTACCCGGTTACCCTGTACTTTACGGAAGTGCTTCTATTGCATCTGCTTTGCTGGAAAGGCTAACTGTTGACCCTGAACTTTTTGCTTCTGAGCGATATATTTTGTACAGCATTATGGAACTGGACTGTCCCGATAAACTTATAAAAAGACCGGTAATAAAAGATTTACCGAAAGATTGGAATGCCATCCCGTTTACAAAATCGACGCAATTGTTTGGAACAGAAATTATTCGTTCAGGAGGTGTTTGTTTTGCGGTACCTTCTGTGGTGGATAAATCTTCGCTTAACCTGATACTGAATCCCGCGGCTGATGAATTCAAAATTATCAAGTGGAAAGTTTACCCGCTTGAACTTGACAAACGCATAATCAGATAAATTCTGAAAACACTGCCAAACTACTCTTTCTTTAATTCCAGCATTCTTGAAATGGCTTCCAAATAAGCTGTTACAGGGTAAAACTTTTCGTCGTACCATAACGAAGCAAAATAGAGCCCGATTGGCGCGGCTTTTAAACCATATTGTTTAAAGAAAGTGTCGAGCCAGATTAGTCCTGCACCGCAAATTTCACGGTTTTCAACTGAAGCCAGTGCAGAAATGGCCAGCGCAGTTTCTTCCACCGTTCCGGGAATATTTTTTGCACCGCCCCAGCTACCATCTTCATTTTGAACGGAACTCAAATACCAGGAGCCCCTATTAATAAGAACTTTTAAACGTTTTTTCAAATTTCCGGAAGGCCATTTGTGATCCGAAGAATCTTTCAGATAAGTGACCACTTTTGCCGTTCCGTAAACAGGGTTGGTATGATCTTCGGTTTGCTGATTGCCAAACCAGAGCGGCAGCCAGCTTCCATCTTCGCGCTGATGTTTTTCGAGGTAATTCAGTGCTTTTTCAAATGATTTTTGCAGCTTCTTTTTCTGCCTGTAGGAAAGTTCAGTTTGATAAACTTCAAGCACCGAGGAAAAAGCCAGCAAATCATGTCCGGTAAGGTCGGAGCAACTTTGGTCGAACGGCAGTTTTCCCCAACCTCTTGAAAAAGTAGGAAATCCGCCGTCGCTGTTTTGAAGGCGAAACAACCACCGGCAACCTGCAAGTATTTCTTTCTTTACCTTTTCTTTTGGCTGAAGTTTAAGCAAGGCCAAAATTACTCCCGGAGTGTCATCGCCATCGGGAACCGATCCCGGAAAGTTAGTCCAGCCCCAGCCACCCGGCCCTGTTCCATTAAAGGGATGAACCATATTATTCTGAATCAGCTTAAAGTGGTCTGCAATTTTGTCCTGCAAATCGGTGTGAATAAACCCATCGAGGTTTGAACGGAAAGCCTTAACCGACAACGAAGTGACCCATGTTGACAAATCCACATCGATTGGCCAACCACCATCCTTGTGCTGGGTATTTTTCAAAAACCGGATGCCTTTTTTAACCACTTCCGTTTTTGCAAAGCCAGAATTTAAAAGACTCAGCGCCACAAAAGCGGTAAGTGGAATGGCCTCAAGGTATCCCCCGCTTTCAGGAAGCATCCGATGTAATATTTTTAATGCTTTAGGAACTGAAATCCGTCGCACGATTCGCCAGAAGAAGTTTGAATTTTTTTTCTTAAAAATAACAATACCCACGGCCACCAAAGCCGGAATGGCATAGCTTACCACACTCAAATTCAGCAACCTGTAAAACTTTCGGGGCAAAAGCGACAACTCAAACGGCAGTTGCGGGATGTATTTAAATGCATCTTTGTCAGGTATTCCACAAAGACCGCACATGGCCAGAATGGGTACCGAAAAGGTGTAATCTTTCTGGTAGTGGTCGAGGATAACTTTCGAAATCTGCGACGAACGTATATCGATATTCTGGTTTAAAAGATAACCGGCAATTAGCTTCTGAAAGGGAATTATCCAGTTTTTTTCAACCCTGAACAAATTTAGAGCGGCATATACCAGCAAACTTGTACTCACATTCCCCGGACTTTCGGGTGTGTCGCCAAAACTGCCGTCAGCATTGATGTTCGATTTTAACCAGTCCAATCCCCTGTTAATTTCTTTGGTATTTGCTTTTGAATTATCGAAATAAAGGGCGGCAACAGCAACTGCGACGCCCAGCGCACTTGATGAAAGCCGGCCTTCCCAGTATCCTTCGGGCTTTAATTCTGAAACCAGAATTTTCCCCAACTCAAGTAACCTTTTTTCCAGTTCTTTTTTTTTCATACCAAAGTTCCCAGGGCAAGTAAGCCATAAAATGTATATTCCAAATCGCGCATTTCATCACCGTTTCCGGCCAGAAATGCCCCGGCACTGTAATTTTGCTGAATCAGTTCCAGGCAGGTTGGTGTCACCAAACGTAAATCGGTACCTGCAAATTTAAGCGAAAATAAAGCAACTGCAGATGACAATAGATCGGGTTCGTCCACTTCCCGAAATACTTTAAAACCTTTTCCTGCTTCAAAAAATGAATGTAATATTTTGGCCCCTTTTTTAATACTTAATCCTGCTTTTTGGCGGGCTATCAAAACTGCTGAATGAATACTGCAGGGAGATTCATCCGAAGGAGAATAAAATGAAAGTAACAAACGCCCCAAAAACCTGAAATTCGCATTTTGATAAAGAGCATCGAAAGTCATTAAAAAAAGGAAAAGCCTGTAAAATATACTCACCTTACCAGCATTCTGAAATGCCATTTTTATGAGTTTAAATTTTGAAGGTTTTTTGTATTTATCTTTAAAAAGAATTTCACGAATAAGAATTTCAGCAAATACATCTACCGGTTCCTTTTGTATCCCGGCATTTTTAAGAATAAATTTTCGGTGATTTTCCAGGGCTTTTTCCAAACCGACTGCACTGGAAAGCCACACTCCAAAAAGAGAATAATACAAATCGGGGCGACCTGCCCGGTTGGTAAATCCGCCACCTGAGTGCTGACAGGACTGAACAAATTGTTTTACTTCGGACTGACTTTCAGCATCGAGTGTGGCAAATCCTTTTTGCACCAATCCGATAAACTGATAAACGATTGGAATTTCTGATGATTTACTGTCCACTTTTTTGTTCTTTGAAAACCTTCCCCATTATACTGTATAATCCCAGCCGCATTTTTTGATTCTGAAGGTTATCCAGTTCCGCATAACATTTATTCACATACTCCTGAAGAAAGTGTTCTGTCTGGTTTTCAATGTCAAACTTTTCAACATTTTTTCGGAACAGGGAAAGATTATTTTCGCTCAGAATACGCGGAAACTCATGGTCAACAGCACTCATTTTCTCCTGTAACAGAGCAAGTAAAAACGGATAATCAAAAAGGTTTCCGGCAGATTTTTTTTCACGGTACTCGTTAAAATCGTCACGAATCTGGTAAGCAATCCCAAAATACTCGGAAAAGTTTCGGAGCGAACTGAGTTCATTTTGCGGTGCTCCACCAGCAATGGCACCCAAAAGCAGAGCCACTTTCACAGCCTCACCGGTTTTTAACCTGAAAATCTGCAGCACATCGGCCACTGTTTTTTCAGTTATCTGCGAATTCAGTAAAATGTCGGCACCCTGACCTTCAGCCAGTTTTATGTGAGATTCGGAAACAACTGCCAGACAATCAGCCAAAACAGCCGGTTTAAGTTGGATTTGAGACAGCAACCGGTAACCTTTTCCAATGAGGTAATCACCTACATTAATGGCAGTCGGAATCCCATCCGTTCGATGCAGGACAGGCTGGTCGTATCGAAATTCTTCATCATCTTCAATATCATCGTGAACAAGCGAGGCCTTGTGAAAACATTCAATAACCAACGCCAGTTGTTGCTGAATTTTTTCAAAAACTTCGACTGAATAGGCCTGATATGCCAAAACAGCCAACAACGGACGGATTCGCTGCCCACCGAGACCCATCATCCTGAGCGCAAGCTTTTCCGTTTCGTTTTCAGAAGTAAAAAAGGAACTTAAAACCGGAGGTTGAAAATAATCGGCCACCTGGTTTCTCAGGAGCGAAACGGAAAGCGGAGTGTGTTCGCTTAATCCATTAAAATTTTCCATTTCCCCGAAAAGCCAATAATAATCTAAGTCGGTATTCGAACAGCCATCACCAAGCAAGGGAATTCCAATGGCAGGTACTGCTGCACGTTTAACCGGTTTGAAAGACCGTTGCAAAACCGACATGCAGCTTACTCCTATGACTGCATCGATGGCGCCTTCCTCTACCAAACCAATAGCAACCGTCGTTCCTTCAGCCACAAGGGTGGTATATCCCAGTTTTTCAGCCCTGTTTAAAATAGAATCGATTTGGCAACCCTGGCAACCGGAACAAATAAGCCCAAGTTCATCAAAAACACCCTGGCACTGGCTGTTGTTACGCAGGCACTGGGGCAACAAAAGCAGCCGCCGGTGAAATGGTGCAGCCATTACGGTTTCGCGCCAGATTTCATTCCCCAGCAAAACTATAGTGAAATCAAGCAGGTCACTATTTAAACCGGCTCTGCTTAAAATATTTTTTGCACTGTTTTCAAGAATTTCAAGGGTTGAAGGAGGTAAAATCCGGTTTTCAGAAACATACAAACGAACATGGTTTCGTAAATCATTTCTGATTTCGGTTTGCGGGGGTACTTTTAATATGCGGTTTACTTCAAACATAACCTAACCGTAAGCTCCTAATCCAAAAAAGGCTTTCTTTTTGGCAAAGCGGTAAATCCAGTTTTTTTCGGGAACCGGAACACCCAACCCGTGGCTCGGAACCACCGGCATATTTTTCAAACGTTCTGCTTCGTTTCCCCTCCCCGAGGTATCGGCAGCGCCATGTTTTTCAGCCATCTCAACTACCCATGCCGGGTCTTCCATAATTACGCAACCCTTAGTTTTCCGGGGTATTTCCTGTTTCAATTCGTTTAAAAATATTGATTTCCGATACAATTCTTCCAGTGGCTGCTCACAGGTTTTATCGGCTGCAAACTGAATTACCGGGCAAGGCTCTACAAAACCGGCGGCGTTTATGTGGTGGCTGAGCCCTGAAGCAGCCGGACAAAGACCGTTGCCGTTTTCATCCCAGTAAGCATCAATTATTGCAATGTCATATATTGAACGGGCATCTACCATAAACTGCCGCAATTGTTGAATATCTTCCTTGCTCAGCGCCAGTTCCACCGAGGGGTTTTCGCCAACCGGACGGTAAATGTAATACCAAAGATACGCCACATTTTTTTGAATTAAACTTTTTATAAATTCCGGAGAAAGCGCCAGTTCAAGGTTCGATTTGCAAACACTCATGGCCACGCCTGTAAACAAACCGGCAGAAGTTGCATTTTCAACGGCCTCCCAGGTGCGGCGGTAAATATTTTTCCCGCCCCGACGCACATCGGCAACCTGTTCATCGCCTTCAAAACTAATAAGCGGCGTTACATTGGCTACCTTACGCAAATCTTCTGCAACTGACGGAGTAAGTAAAGTTCCGTTGGTAAACAGTTGAAAATAACAATCGGAATGTTTTCGGAAAACATCTAAAAGTGGCTTGTACAAAAGTGGTTCGCCGCCCAAAATGCCAAAAAAATAAGAGCCTTTGGCTTTGGTTTCAGAAATAATCTGTTCAAGTTGTTCCGGTTCAAGGCGGTGATTTTTCTCTTTTCCGGTAACCCAGCAGCCCTGGCAATGCAGGTTACAGTCGTCGGTAACCGAAATAAAATGAAAAGCCGGAAAAAACTCGCCTTTCTTCAACCGTTTCTGAAACCGGTTAAAACTAAGCGTTCCTTTCACGCCCAGGTTGTAAACCACTTTCCACAAACAACGTTTGTCGGTATTTTGTATTATTCGTTTCAGCATTTCAATTCTTTTTGCCCATCGTGACTTTCAGTTCTTCCAGTGCTTTGCGGCGTTCCTCTTCAGCCTGTTCAACAACTCCCTGTCTGAAAATGTTTCGGCGGTTCTGATTGCGGGCATTCAGCGTCAACAACAAACTTCCCTTGTCTACCGTCATCTTTTTATTACCCGGCTCATCTCCGGCAAGCACAGTATTTTCGTCCAGCCGTGGAAACATGATTGCCGATGTGGGGCAGGTGCGACCGCAAGCAGGGCATTTGTCTTTGCAAGCCAGCGGATTAACTACTTTCAGGCTTTTTTTGTCGAATGTATAAACTCCAAACAAACAAAAACGGGCGCATTTTCCGCAAAGCGTACAAAGTGATTCATCAATTACCGGAAACCATGCAGGAACATCCAGCGAAGTCACTTGCTCCTGATAAAGCGCTTTTCCCTCTTCAATCTGGTATTCATTTTTCAGTTTGGATAATATTTCTGCGGCAGTCAGTTCCTTAAAATTCAATACCTCAAACTGCCCAAAATCCACATCACCCTGTTTTAACATATTTTTCACCGCACGCGGATAACAGGCAATAATTATTTTTTGCTGAAACCCTGAACCAATGGCATTTAAAACATTTTTTTCATTGACCGATAAAGCGCACAAATCGTGAAGTTCAAAAACATAAGTATCAAAATTTTTCAACCCACTGGCAATTTCATCCAACTTTTGACTGGAAATTACATTTGCTCCGCATCTGCAAAAAATCATACACGATTTTTGGCTCATAAATTTTTTAAAATTGAGAGCCTAAAGAAAACAAAATTTAGGCAAAAGATGAAATGCAGGTTTGTCGTTTACACATCGTTAACACCTATCTACCTATTTGAATATTTCAACTTCAAAAATGAATGCATTAATGAGAATTTTTAGTTGTAGCGCTGAAAAAAACGGTTTAATCTGGTGGTTAACTGATTATAAATTGGTTTGGTAAATTCAATAAACAAATCCTGCTCAGGTGGCAATGGCATGGCTTTTCTTTTGGTCAGCTCCAGTTGTTTTTTATCCAGCGCTTCCTGGTCGCCAACAAATATGGCATATTCGTTAATCCATGTAAAAGCGCCGGGAACAATATCATCCAACATCAAATTTCCTGAAGGGTTTTCAAAAATCTGAACCCTTAAACTTCCACCCGATTCAACCTTATCGCTGAACGTTTTAAGCTTTGCCACATAGTTTTTGTATTCAACTTTAGTTGTGTCTTTCGTTTCAACTTTTATTCTCTTCTCAACCTTTTCTTCTTTCTCAGAATGAGTCAGATTTCCAATGGAAAAATCGAAAAATTCCAAATTTACAACATAATCAAGAGCTTCTACTTCTTCATTATCAGCCTGATAAGGCGAGTAAAAACTTACAAAACCACGCGGGCCAAATCGGTTGTTCATGTATTCAAAAACCTGGTTGTAAAAGAATTCTGATGTTAGCCTGTACTTTTGTGTATGAACCGGAATCGCATTCAGAAGAACTTTTACGGTTGCCATTTCTTTTGCAGAATTCATCAACTCATTTACATTTTTATAGCCTGGAACAAACTGCCCGGCTTTAAAAAAATGGTCAAAAGCTATCCGCGCCCCTTCGCGTGTATTTTGCTCCAGTTCAGTCAATCCGGCATTGTACCTTTCCCCGGCAGCACGTTCATTAGCCATGTTCATTTCTGTGGAGTAAGTTTTTGGATTGCTGACAATTTTCCGTGCTGCCGGTGTACTCCTGATTTCAGAAGAAAGCATGTTTACCTTTTGCATCAAGTCAATTGCACGTTCCCATTTAAACGCTGAATTGGAAGAAAGTGCCAAATCAATCTCTTCCTGGGTCCAGTCAAGCGCCAGATCATACCCCTCTTTCAACACATTTATCGCATTTCTATTGTCTGGCGACGATTTTAGTCGTTCTACCGCTTTTAAAACCGCCGAATAGTATTCTCCTTTTTGCAAAGCCTTTTTGCCGGTTGAGCAAGAAAACAGAATAATTACAGTGAAGCATAGAACAAAAATCAATCTGTTCATTTTCGTTTTATTTAAAGTACAAAACAAAAATACAATTAAAAAGGATTACCAAAATTTTGCAGTTGCTTTACTTGTTTAAAAATTCGAAAAAATACATTGTTTTTGCTAAACTTGTAATCTTAAAAATAAAAGGCAATAATTATGAAAATTAAAACACTGATATTAAGTTTATTCGTTGTTATTTCATTTACCATGTGCGCTCAGGAAAAAGCACCTGAATTTAAAAACCCTGCCCATATTCTTGTTTTTTCAAAAACTGCAGGATTCCGGCACGAATCACTTTCGTCGGGAATTAAAATGTTGTTCGACCTCAACAAATCACAAAACTGGGTGGTTACAGCTACTGAGGATGCAGGAGTTTTTAGCGATGATATCCTTTCATCGTTCGATGTTGTGGTTTTTCTAAACCCATCGGGCGATGCGCTGAATGAAACGCAACAAGCCGCTTTCGAGCATTTTATGAAAAAAGGGAAAGGGATGGTTGGAATCCATTCGGCTGCCGATTTTGAGTACGAATGGTCTTTTTACGGAGAGCTGATTGGCGGTTATTTTAAAAACCATCCGCCAGCCCAAACCGGAACCGTTATCTTTGAAAGTCATGATCATCCGGCCATGAAGCCGTTTGAAGGTATGAAAAGCTATACTACTTTTGACGAATGGTACACTTTCAGGGAAAATCCGCGTCCGAATGTGAATGTATTGGCCACACTCGATGAAAGCAGTATAAAAAAATTTGACAACGATGATTGGCGAATGGGCGATCATCCGCTTATCTGGTGGATTGAAAAAGACGGAATGCGTTCTTTTTACACAGGTTTCGGACATACCCACGAAGCGTTTCAGGACGATAAAATTAAGGATCATATAAAAAATGCCATCAACTGGGCTGCAAAAAGGATTGATTAAACCATCCAAAACCGGGCATCCGTTTCAGGCATTAACTCCCCCAAACAATTCATCTCTTTGCCGGTTATATCTTATACATTTGTATTAATACATTTAAAATGAGAAAAAACTGGCAGATAAAACTGGGCATTTTTCTGATGATTTTTTCAGGAGTGTTCTTTGCAGCAACACTTTTAATTCCGCTGACTAACTTCCCTTTAAAAACAAAAGTTATTGCTTCAACTGTTAGTTTTATACTCATGGAGGTTGTATTCTGGACCGGCGGTTTATTGGTGGGGAAAGAGCTTTTCGTCAGGTACAAAAAACAATTGAACCCGTTTAACTGGTTCAAAAAAGATTTGCCCGCCGAAGATAAAACGCAAAACTGAATATTTTGTGGTTAACCTCTACCGTATTCTTTTTTATTTTTTGGAATTTTAAAAAGAATAAAACATCTTTATATCGAAAAATTCATATCAAATTGATAGCATGAATTTCAAACTGATAAAAAAACTGGGATTAATTCTTTTTTTATTCTGGATTTTTGTTTCATGTCAAAACAAAGCAAAAAAAGAAACAAATTCAGGGCAACATTCATCTCACACAACGGAAACAGAAGAGTGCTGCATTAGTGATGTACCAGACAGGTTTAACGGAACTTTAAATGCCGGTGCGCTTCAATTTTCCGTAAATGTTGATTCGCTAAAAAAACTGAATCCACAATTAGAGGAGATGGTTTTTATACCGGGCGGTGAATTTAACATGGGCGCACGTGATGCTCAGTTTGCCCGTGCCGATGAATACCCGGTTCACCCCGTAAAAGTGAACAGTTTTTTTATAGACCCGCATCCTGTAACCAACGCCCAGTTTAAAAAATTTGTGGATGAAACCGGCTATGTAACAACTGCCGAAAAGAACATTGACTGGAACGAATTTAAAAAACAACTACCACCAGGAACGCCAAAACCTGCCGACAGCCTCCTGGCTGCTTCCTCGCTGGTTTTTACACCACCTGCCCACCGGGTTAACCTGAACGATGTTTCCAACTGGTGGACCTGGGTGCGCAGCGCCAACTGGAAACAGCCGCAAGGACCGGGAAGCAGCATAGAAAGTTTGGATGATTACCCGGTGATACACGTTAGCTGGGAAGACGCTATGGCTTATGCCGCCTGGGCCGGAAAACGGCTTCCAACAGAAGCAGAATTCGAGTATGCAGCGCGAGGCGGACATGATGACTATATCTATCCCTGGGGCAACGAACGGATAAATGAAGGAGAGCCGAAAGCCAATAGCTGGGATGGTGAATTCCCTGTCCTGAATTCTCTTCGCGACGGATATGAAAATCTCTCTCCGGTAAAACAATATCCGCCAAACGGTTTCGGGTTATACGACATGGCCGGAAATGTATGGGAATGGTGTGCCGATTTATACCACCACGATTACTATAAAACGTTCAAAACAAATGAGATTGCTGATAATCCAAAAGGCCCTGAGACAAGCTACGATCCCATGGAACCAAATGTGCAGAAAAGAGTAATACGAGGCGGTTCGTTCCTTTGCAACGATTCATACTGTTCGGGATTCCGGGCGGCAGCGCGCATGAAAAGCACCGAAGATACCGGCATGTCTCACCTGGGTTTCCGGTGTGTTGTTTCGGTTCAGTAAAATCTTAAAAAATTTTATACCCCAGTGTAACCATAAATGTTTTGTTCTTGCCGTCCAATCCAAGGTCCGGCTGGTGGTAAAGTCTGTTTGCACCGTATTCCATTCGGGTATCCAGAAAAAAGCTCCACAAATCAATTCCAATTCCAAACTGATACCCATAATAGCTGTTCTTGTAATAATCGGACGATAAAAGATCGTCGCCATAAATTTTATTCGAAGTTAAAAAACTAAACACCGGGCCAGTCATCAGGCGGATGTTTGCATTTTCCCCTTCCACCAGTTTCACACCAAACAAAATAGGAACATCCACATTGTTAAAATCAAATTTAGTCATCATATCCAAAACAGACGGATTTCTTAATTCTCCTCCTTTTGAACTAAAATAAGCCTCCGGTTGCAGGTAAATACGGTTCCATCCTAAACGGGCAAATGCACCAACATGGGATTTTACAATTGATTCAGTTGTAAACTCCTTTAAATTCACGGTAACTTTCGAATTGTTCACTCCGGCTTTTAACCCCGCATCAAAAAATGGCTGGCCGGATATAGTCGCAGAAAACGATATAAGGAATATAAAAATAAGTAACTTTCTCATGGCAAATAATTTAATTCATAAACGTACAAAACATTTTATAAAGTATAATCCTTCCCTGAATTTTCTAACTGGTTTCATTTTAATTCAGATTTTCATAAAATCAATTGCTGTGCCATATTTCACTTTGAAAAATAAAAACTTTAAATTGTGAACAGGACACAAACCTGTAATCCTAAACAATAATTTGTATATTGGCAGCAATAAAAACCACAAAAAATGGAAAGAAGATCATTTTTAAAAAAATCGGCTGCAGTTGCAGGTACAGCGCTTGCAGCAGGCAGCCTGAATGCAGGTAATGTTCCCCCTGCGGAAAAAGACTTTTATGAACTGAAAGTTTACCAGTTTGCCGGTGGTGGCGGTGTGAACCAGTTAAAAAGGTATTACACCGAAGCCGTAATTCCGTTTCTGACCAAACGGGGAGCTACAGTGGGTGCTTTTGGAGAATACAGCCAGGAAGACCCGCCAAAAGTGTATATCCTTCACGCCCATAAAAGCCCGGCCGATTACTGGGATGCTGTTCAGGCTATGAAAACCGACAAAGCCTACCTGAAAGCTGCAAAAAGTTATTTCGATCTTCCGGCAAGCCAACCGGTTTTCGAACGTTACGAAACCTTTCTGATGGAAGCTTTCCAGAGTATCTCCCGGTTTAAGTCGCCCGATAAAAACAGGGGTTTGTTCGAACTGCGGATTTATGAAAGCTACAACGAAGACGCATTCAGAAGAAAAGTAAAAATGTTCGACGTAGAGGAACTTCCCTTGTTCGAAAAAATCGGACTACACCCGCTTTTCTTTGGCGAACTGGTTGCCGGCCGAATGATGCCTGCTTTGGTTTATATGCTCTGGTTTAAAGACATGGATGAACGAAATGCCAACTGGGATAAATTCAGGGTGAGCGACGAATGGATTGCCATGCGCGACAAAGAAGAATATGCCGATACAGTAAGCAAAGTGAGGAAAATATTTTTAACACCCATGGATTTTAGTCAACTGTAAAATTTTTACCTGCATAATTATGCCCGAAAAAACAATCCGTTATTTGATTTTAATACTTTTTGTTGTTCAAACGGGATTATTTTATTCCCCGTCAGTTTTTGCTGCATCAAAGTACAACAACGTAAGTGAAGTACAGCAAATGCTGAAAGACCTTCAGCAAAAAAGCAGCAACATTGCCCGGCTTCATACTATTGCAACCAGTCCAGGTGGCGAACCGGTATTCGTACTTGAAATTGGCAGCAATCTTTCGGGTGTTCCGGCCATATTTGTCGGAGCCAATTTTGAAGGCAAAGTACCCATTGCAACCGAAGGCGCACTCAGGCTGGCCAAAATGCTGATTGATTCAGCTCAATACACAGTCAGCCAAAAATGGTATATCATGCCTCAACCCAATCCCGATGCGGCAAAAGGCTATTTTTCAGGGGCAAAATACGAACGGACTGTCAATGATTTTGAGGTGAACAATGATGCCGACGAAGCTTTAAATGAAGACGGTTTCGACGACTTGAACGGAGATGGATTCATCACACAAATGCGTGTAAAAAGCCCGGATGGTACGCACATCGTCTCAAAAAACGACCCGAGAATTATGGTAAGGGCTGACGCCGGAAAGGGAGAACGTGGCGAGTACAAAATTTATTCTGAAGGAATAGACAACGACGGAGATGGACTTTTCAATGAAGATGGTGAAGGAGGAATCAATGTGGGAATTGCCTTTCCCCATCTTTTCCCGGCAAACAACAAGGAAGCAGGGCTATGGCCGGGACAAACTCCCGAAGTGTATGGAATTCTGCGCTTTATTTTCGACCGTCCCGAAATTGCCATGGTTTACACGCTTGGAAGCACAAACTTTTGCCTGGTTCCACCCAAAGGAGGCCGCAAGGGAGATGTAAACACCGATCGCATTAAACTGCCGGGACGCTATGCGCGTATGTTAAATGCCGATGAAAATCAGACCTATACAATGGATGAAGTTATTGAAATGGTGAAGGAAGTTGTTCCGGCCGGGATGGAAGTCACGCCGTCAATGGTAGCCGGAATGCTCGGGCTTGGAGCAGTGGTCAACCCGCTGGAAGAAGACCTGAAGTTTTATAAACTTTTTTCAGATGAATACAAGGAATATTTAAAAAACAAAAATTTCAGCATTGAAAACCTCGAACCGGAACTAGCCAAAGACGGTTCTTTTGAACTTTGGGCATACTACCACCTGGGCGTTCCGTCATTCAGCATGAATCTGTTTTCAGTTCCCAAAGTGAAAGAAGAAAAAAAAGAGGATGAAAATTCACTTTTGCTGGAAGAGGTCGAAAAAATGGAAACAGAAACATTTGTTGCTTTGGGAGAAGAAAAAATCTCGGCATTTCTGAAAGCCAATAATGCACCCGAACGCTTTACGGCAAAAGGAATCGTTGAAATGATGGAATCGGGAAAATTTACCCCGGCACAGATGGCCGGAATGTTGAAGAATTTACCTAAACAGGAAAAAGAAGGAGAACTCAATGAAAGGGAAAAAGCTTTGCTTGCCTGGTCGGAAAAAGAATGGGATGGAAAAGGTTTTGTGGAGTGGGAAAAATACCGGCATCCCGACCTGGGAGAGGTGGAAATAGGCGGATTTGTTCCTTACCTGGAATCCACTCCAAAACCGGAACGTGTTGATTCCTTGCTTTCGGTTCAACTTCCCTGGCTGCTTCAACTCACCAAAAAACTGCCTGAAATTTCTTTTGCCAAAGAAGAATTAACCGAATTGGGTTCGGGAGTTTACAAGCTCGAACTGTTTATTGAAAACAATGGTACACTTTCTTATCCCATTGCAATGGGCCAGCGAAACAGACAGCCTGCGCCGGTGATTATTGTTTTGGAAGGAGATTTTGAAATTCTTGAAGGAACCGGCCGGACTCCGATAGGCAGCATTGGCGGAAATCAGGTTCGAAAATTTACCTGGCTTGTCAGGGCAAATAAAAAAACAGCAATTTCAGCCAAAATTGAATCGGCTGTTTTCGGGGAAAAAGTAAAACAAATTAAAATCGGAGGGTAGTCATGAAAAATCTAACGTTATTCATATTACTGGTTTCTCTGGCTTTTTCAGGTTATCCGGCAGATAAGGGAAAAATTGAAGTTCCTTTACGGTTCGACCGGTATTATACGCTTCCCGAAGTGGAGGAGGCACTCCGGGTATTGCATCAGGCCTATCCAAAACTCACCAAACTGGAGGTGGTGGGAAAAAGTGAAGAAGGACGCGAAATTTATGCCCTCACAATTAACAATCCCGATACAGGTATAGAACTCGAAAAGCCGGGCGTTTACGTGGATGGAAATATTCATGGAAATGAAATTCAGGCAGGTGAGGTTTGCCTTTATTACGCGAATATGCTGCTTACCAGATACGGAGAAAACGATCAAATTACAAATGCTGTAGATAAAAATGCACACTACATTATTCCGGTGGTGAATGTGGACGGAAGGCATTACTTTTTTGAAGAAGGAAACACTCCCAGCACCAACCGAAGTATTCGGGTTCCTTATGACGATGATGGCGACGGGCTTTTCGACGAGGATGGCCCCGACGATTTGGACGGCGACGGAAACATTACGCAAATGCGCATTAAAGATCCGCACGGCCAATACAAACCCGACCCGGAAGACCCGCGCATTATGGTGCGTGTAAAACCGGGAGAAAAGGGGGAATATACACTGCTTGGTTTCGAAGGAATTGACAATGATGGCGATGGCAGGTTGAATGAAGACGCCGAAGGGTACCTCGACCCGAATCGCAACTGGGGAAGCAGTTGGCTACCTCCTTATGTTCAGCGGGGTGCCGGAGATTTTCCCCTGTCGGGAGTTGGCCTGAAAGCCATTGCAGATTATATCGCTGCACGCCCGAATATCATTGTGGGCTATGCATTTCACAACTACGGTGGAATGTGGCTCCGTGCCCCGGCTGATAAATCGATACGCCTTGATCCATTGGATATTGCTGCCTTTGACGTGGTAGGCAATGAAGCCGTAAAAATGACACCTGGATATGTTTACCACGCTTCGCATGATCTGTATCCAACCTACGGCGATTTCACAACCCATTTGTATTTTATTCACGGAATACTCGGTTTTGTGGGTGAACTTTTCATGCGCGACCAGGAAACGTTCAGAGATAAAAACGACAAAACCGGTTCCGCATCAACAGAAATGGGCGGGCGTGGCACTTCCACTGAACGAAACCGCGAACTGCTTGCATTCAATGATTATTTAACCCAGGGTGAATTATATAAAGACTGGGAAAAATTCGATCATCCGCAATTTGGAGAAATTGAAATCGGCGGTTGGGTAAAAATGAGTTCGCGCCTCCCCCACCCGTTTATGTTGCCCGATTTGGTTCACCGTAACGCTTCGGTGGTTTTGCATTCGGCTCAGCATACCCCGGAAATTGAAATGGAAGTTTATGACGTAAAAAAACTCGACGGAAACCTGAACCGGGTGAGAGTGCGGTTGGAAAACAAAAAAGGTTTGCCGGCAATGACTGCCCATGCATTTAAAACCAAATTATATGATATGGACAGGCTGCTGGTGAATGGCGCAAAAGTAATTGCCGGTGGAAAAATTACAGATAAATATTTTGAAAAAGTAGAATTCAAAGAAAAAAAACCTGAAGTTCAGTTCCTTGCCATTCCCGGCTACGGAGTTGTGGAATACGAATTTTTAATTGAAGGCAAAGGAGAAGTTACCTTCAGTTTTGAATCGCAAAAAGCGAAAAATGTAAAATCATCTGTAAAACTTTAACTGAAATGAAGGCTCTGGTTCTGGATGACTACAACCAACTCAATTACCGCGATTTTCCTGACCCCGAAATTCAATCCAATGAAGTACTGATTGAAGTGAAAGCATGCGGGATTTGCGGAAGCGATGTACACGGGATGGACGGCAGCACCGGCCGCCGGAAACCACCGCTGGTTATGGGGCACGAGGCGTCCGGAATAATAATTGAAACGGAAAGGGAAGTAAAAAACTGGAAAGTCGGCGATCGCGTAACCTTCGATTCAACCGTTTTTCCGCTTAACGACTGGTTTACATTGAAAGGGCATTACAACCTGAGCAATAACCGGCAGGTTCTGGGTGTTTCACCCGGCGAATACCGCCGCCACGGAGCATTTGCAGAAAAAGTGGCTATTCCGCAGCACATCCTTCACCGCATTCCTGAAAATGTTTCATTTGTTGAAGCAGCCATGGTTGAACCTATTGCCGTTGCCGCCCATGCCATCAATGTTTCGGGGATGAAACCCGGAAGCAGTGCGCTGGTGGTTGGCGCCGGAATGGTAGGCGTTTTTGTGGTGCAATTGCTAAAACTCTTTGGCGCAAATCCGATTATTGCCATCGATATTGATGATCAGAAACTGGAACTAGCCCGTAAATTCGGCGCTGATTTCACATTCAATTCAAAAGAAAAAAACAACACTGAAAAAATACTGGAACTGACCATAAACCGGGGAGTCGAATTGGCTTTCGAAGTGGTTGGTATTTCAGAAACCGTTCAGACAGCCATTGAAAACATCCGCAAAGGCGGGACGGCAGTCCTGGTAGGAAACCTTTCTCCGCAAATACAATTCCCGTTACAACAGGTAGTTACACGCGAAATTACTGTTCAGGGAAGTTGTGCCATTAATGGGGAATACGAACTGGTACTTAACCTACTATCAAACAAAAAGGTTGACGTTTCTCCTCTTATCTCCGCCGTTGCTCCGCTTTCCGAAGGGGCGGAATGGTTTAAACGGCTATACAACAAAAAGCCCGGATTAAATAAAGTAATTTTGGTACCTGACAAAAATTTGAAAGCATGAAACTCATTTTATTATTGGTATTTCTGTTTCCGGCATTAAATTTTCCGGATGAAAATCTGGAAAAAATCAACACTTCGGTTTTCGATTGGGAAAAATTGGATGTGGAAAAAACCAAATCAGGTGAACGCCGGCAAATTCTGGAAGGTAAAACTAACGTTTTCGACTATTTCGAAATTCATGTAACTACTTTAAGTCCCGGCAACGCACCTCACGGCAGTCATGTGCATAACGACATGGAAGAGCTTATCATTGTGAAGGAAGGACTGGTTGAACAAAGTATTAATGCGGATAAAAAATTACTGGGCCCCGGAAGTGTGGTTTTGGCCCTGACCGGCGATGAACATGGAATCAGAAATGCAGGCGACTCCAATGCTTCCTATTACATCATTCGCTGGAAAACAAGCAATAAAAACAACCTCATACAAACAGAAACGACAGGAAGTTCTGCCTTTTACAACTGGAATGAAATTGAATTTCAGCCCACCGCAAAAGGAGGAAAACGACAATTTATGAACCGCCCGACGGTTTTGCTCGAAAACCTGGAAATGCATGTAACTACGCTAAACGAGGGAGGTACCAGCCACGAAGAACATGTGCATTCAAACGAGGAAATCATTCTGGTTATTAAAGGTGAAGTAGAAGAATCTATTGACGGAATTCCGCACCGTTTGGGCCCGGGTTCACTTATCTTTTTAACCGACAATTTTCCGCACGGAATAAAAAATGCCGGAAAAGGACAATGTGAATATTTTGCTTTCAAATGGAAATAGGTGGTTCCGGTAATATTTTCACCCAAAATAAAAATCGTAAAATCTTTTAACCTGTTTAAAATGAATATGTATTCTGCAAAAAGATTTCAATTATTCCAAACACTTTCGGTTTTTTTGGTACTGCTTTTTATAATGAATAATCCGGTATTTGGGAATAAAATTTTTCAGCTTACAAATCCCGAAGTTACGGTTTCCAAAATAAGCATTGCCAAAGTAAAAAAATACGAAAAGTTTGAAATTCTCATTGAATTGCAAAATGTGGCTATTGAAAATCCTTTCGATCCGGAAGAAATTGATCTGTTTGCTATTTTTCATTCTCCTTCGGGAAAAGAAATCCGGATAAACGGTTTTTACGACAACTACGAAGATGCCGACCAGTGGAAAATCCGGTTTTCGCCCAATGAAACAGGAACTTACAAGTATCAGGTATTTGTGGAAAATAACGGTAAAAAAGGAAACTCTGACTCCCACTCTTTTGAAGCAATAAATTCGGAACATAGTGGATGGATTAAACAATCGGAAGTGAATCCGCGCTACTTTGCGCACGACGACGGCTCCACTTATTTTGCCGTGGGTGTTTATTCCCCCTGGCGAAACAACCAAGAACGATTTGATACCTATGTGAAACACAACGCCAACTTGTTTGCCATCTGGGATATAGGGTACGGCGGATTTGTAAACGGCACCGGAATTATCGAAGAAGAGCTGGGCCGTTACAACCAGCTAAAATGCGGACGCATTGATTCGCTGCTGAAGATTCTCGAAAAAGACGACATCAAACTGATGTTTGCCATCTGGCCTCACGATTTGTTTTCGAAAACTGTTTGGGCAGCCGAGTGGGATAAAAATCCTTACCGCCATTTAATCGATGTGGCCGATGTGTATAAAGATTCGCTGGTTTGGGAATACCAGAAAAAGAAATACCGCTATCTGATTGCCCGATATGCCCACAGCCGTAGTTGGGGAATCTGGGAACTGATTAACGAAATGAACGGCACTGACGGCTGGGCGCAGGGCCGGCATCAGGAGGCTTTCGACTGGGTAGCAAAAGCGCAAAAGTATTTCACCGAGAACGATCCCTACGGTCACCCCATGACAGCCTCTTTCAGCGGAGGATTTAACGAATACCGCAGACAACTCCATGAAATTATTGATGTGCCCAACCTGCACCTTTATCCGAGACAGGGCTGGGAATTAAAGTATCCGGAAGACTCTGTTCGAAGCGCCATGTACAACTATGCCTGGGCTGCCCGCAGGTTTTACGACAACTTTGAAAAACCGTCAATTTTTGGTGAATCGGGTGCTGAATGGGAATATTTTAACCGAAAAGATCCACGATACCGGGAAGTTTACCACAACGCAATCTGGGCTTCCCTTACCAACGGCCTGGCCGGAATTCCCGTTTGGTGGGATTATACTTTTCTGACTCAACAGGATTGGGAGCAATTGAGCCATCTGGCCGGTTTTGTTGCCGGCATTGATTTTGCCAATCTGCCTTTTGAACCGGCAGATGCAACCGCTGAAGATGCCGATATTTATGTGATGGATGCAGGAAACGATTGTTTTGGCTGGCTGCGTTCGTATAAAAAAGAAAATGCAGGAGAAACAGAAATCTCGATTTCCAAAAAAGGAAAGGGAAAATTCGAGGTTAACTGGTTCGAAACCTGGACCGGCAAAACAGTAAAAACAGAAACCATTAAACCGAAAAAAGGAAAGCTGAATTTAACGGTTCCTGAAATGGATTCCCAAAAGCCGGATGTGGCTTTTAAAATTTTGAAAAAGTAATTTTTTTCAAATCCGGGCCTTCAGATATTATATTAAAATACTAGGAATAAAACCATAAAAAAAGGATGCCATCTTTTGATGAAGATAGCATCCTTTGTTGGAGGTGCGATTTCCAAATCACATTTATAAAAGACATTTTGCACAACAGAAACGTTTTGCTGCAAATTGTCATCTCACCTGTTATCTCTCAGGAATACTTTCCAGCGTTGCCACCAGAAAATCCCAGAATTTTTGTACGGTTGCAATGTTCACTTTTTCGTCGGGTGAATGTGGGAAACGAATGGTTGGTCCGAATGAAATCATGTCCCAGTGCGGATATTTTCCGCCCAAAATTCCACATTCCAAACCAGCGTGAATGGCCTTGATTTCCGGAATCTTGCCAAAATTCTTGTTGTAAACATCCTGCATGGTTTTCAGTATGGGCGAATCCATGTTGGGTTTCCAGCCCGGGTAAGCGCCCGAAAATGAAACCAGGGCGCCAGCCAGTTCAAACACGGCTTTAATCCGCGAACCCAGTTCTTCTTTGGCTGTATCCACCGAACTTCGCATCAGACAGGCAGCACTTATTGTTTTGGCTTTGGCATCCGATTTTACAATGGCCAGGTTCGAAGAAGTTTCCACCAAACCTTCCATACTGTCGCTCATGCGAATAACCCCGTTCGGGCAGGCAATAACAGCAAGCGTAAGGTTTTTCTGCGTTTTTTCATCCATAACTGCACCAGGCAATTCTGCTTCTTTCAGTTCCACTTTCAAACCGGGTTCAGTAGCTGAAAGTTCTTTTTTAACGGTTTCCGTCAGTTCATTTACAAGAGCTACAAAATCTCTTTTACTGGATTCACTTAATACCACAGTTCCAAAAGCTTCACGCGGAATGGCATTGCGCAGGCTGCCTCCGTCGATTGAAACCAAACGCGCACCCAGTTTTTCCTGTGCAGCATGCAAAATCCGAAAAAATACCTTGATGGCGTTCCCACGTTGCAGTGGAATATCGATTCCCGAGTGGCCACCTTTCATTCCGGTAACATTCAAATTAAATGCAACAAAACCGGCAGGAATTTCTTCTTCAGTATAATTAAAACGTACATTTACATCTTCACCACCGGCGCAACCCACATACAGTTCGCCTTCGTCTTCCGAATCGGTATTGATTAAAATATCGCCCTTCAAAACACCTGCTTTTATGCCGTTGGCGCCGTCCATACCGGTTTCTTCGGTAGCGGTAAGCAATACTTCAACCGGCCCGTGTTTCAGTTTTTTCGATGCCAGCACAGCCAGCGCCGCAGAAACCCCGATTCCATTGTCAGCACCTAATGTTGTTCCGTTAGCGGTAACCCATTCTCCATCAACTAAAGCTTCGATAGGATCGGCTGCAAAATCGTGCTTTTTATCGCTGTTTTTCTGCGGAACCATGTCGAGGTGGCCCTGTAAAATAACCCCTTTACGATTTTCCATTCCAGGAGTGGCCGGTTTGCGGATAATTACATTTCCGGTTTCATCTTTCAATGTTTCCAGCCCCAAACTTTCACCGAAATTCATCGCCCATTCCTGAATCCGTTCTTCGTGTCGCGATGGCCGCGGAATGGCCAGCATCTGGTTGAAAATGCCCCACACTTCGGTGGGTTGAATATCTTTTATATTTTTCATTTCATCAATAAATTTTGAGTTTACAGAATACTTTAACGTACAATATTTCAAATGTCCGACTCCCATTGCAATTATTCCGGTTTTTCACCTGATGGCAATTCCAGTCCGTAGCCCTGTTCCTTATCAGCCTGTTTCAGTTTGAAGGCAAGAAAAATGGAAATAATCCCGCAGACCACCAGCATCAGGATCGGCCATGTATAATCGTAGTAAGGAAGCGAACCTTCTATTTGCAACAGTTTTATTTTGTCCGCCACTTCACCGCCTGTAAAACCTTGCGCCAGCAACGATTCCCTCATATCTGAAATAGCCTTTACAACCGCAGGATTTACTTTATAAAGCAACGCGCCGATGCCCCAAAAAAAGGCGCCAAGTCCCCAGTTTTGCACGGTAAACATGGATGCGTAAGCTGTTCCAAGCCGGTTTTCAGCCACAATTTTGGCCACCGAAGGCCACATGGCAGCGGGGACCAATGAAAAGGCAATACCCAGACTCAGCAATCCGAAATAGGCCAAAATGGGTGATTGAAATACCGAAAGCGAGAGGTGGGCAAAAATAAGCAGCAAGGATCCCAAAATCATTAAGGAAGCTGCTTTCCCCTTTTTGTCCACATAACTCCCGAAAATAGGTGTAAAAATGATGGTTCCAAGCGGAATCAGGGATGCAGTTTTTGGCCCGTTAACCAGCCAAACGCCAAGCGTATCGCGCACAAGGTAAACGATTATGGAAAAAACGCCGACAATAACAATAACAGACAATCGTTTTGCGCTTTTTTCCTTCAGGTTATTGGGAATTAAAGTTACCGAAAGGGCAAAGAGAAAAATCACGATAAACACGAGGGAACTTCCCAGTGCTTCACTGCCAAAGGCGACAACAGTGGCCGATTCTGGCAAAACATAGCTGAAACCGAACTTGTTAACCAGCAGGTCGGGGGCATACTGGATAAACGGGAATACTGCCGAGTAAAATGCAACACAAAGCAGTGCTATATAAATAAAGGACTTGTTCGTGGCCAGTTTCATCAAATCTGAAAACCGGAAATCCTCATCTGCAGCTTCATCTTTTTCCAGCACAGCGCCGGCAGCAAGTGCAGCATCATCTTTGGCTAGTTTTGCAGCTTTTACCTGGTTGTCCATTTTAATATCGAAGAACATGTAAACCACAAAAAATATGAGTGACAATCCGATGAGCGCTGCAGCAAATACCACAGCAGGTGATACGGTAACACCGGCAATATCGAGCGAAATGGCAATGGCAAGCGCGGAGCCCAGTCGCCCAAAACCCATGTTAATGGCCATGGCAAGTGCAAGTTCATATCCTTTAAACCATTTTACAATGGTGCGGGTTACCACAACGCAAACCACTTCAAGCCCCGATCCAAACAATATTCGGCCAATAATCAACCCGGTAAGAACTGACGATTTATCATCTCCAAAATACCCCATGGATGCCAGTGCAGTGATAATTCCACCCAAAGCAGCTAAACCACCAAATGCCAGTCCTGCCAGGCGAATACCCCACTTGTCAAGAATTATTCCCCCGATGATGATCATACCAAACATGTTGGCAATAGTGGTAAGACCGATGACCCGGCCAAACTCTTCGCTGTTAATGCCCAGATCGGTTTCCATCAATTCGCGCAGGGGCGAAAAGAAATCCTGGAAATAATAGGTTGAAAACATGAGGCTGCTTACCAGCACAAGAACCAGCCAGCGAATAGCGGCAGAGTCCCTTAAAGTCCTTTTTGATGCATTCATTTTAATTATAATTAGTTTGTTTTTGATTTTTTTCAGGCGGGTAAAAATAAAAAAAATTAATTCCGATAAAAATGACCGGATCAAAAAAGGGTGACCCGCTAATGAGCCACCCTTTTTTGTTTTTATTTCCTGCGAACCGATTTCACTGCGCCGGTTTCGGGATGAAATTCAATGGAATAATCGCCAAACAGCAATTCCTCCGGAACAGGTGCTGCCTGTCCGAACTGGGCCATTATGGTACGGGCAGTTGCAATGGTTTTCAATTCATAAATGAGGTTAACATTAGTAATAGCCGGCATGCGGTAATAGATACCGCTTTCTCCTGCCACAGGATTTTCAGAGGCTGCCAAACCGGAAAATTTTGAAACCAGTCCTTTTTCCGGCTCAACGCGAACAGTAACCGGCTTTCCTGAAAGATCGGATGCAGGCAAAACTCCGGCATCGTCTGAAAACCGGAAAACCACCTCACCCCTTTCCGCAGCAGCAGTGGGAACAAAATCGAAGCTGAATTTTTCGCTATGGTAAGTTGTTCGTCCAACAAACAGGCTCAGGTAATCCTTTTCAATTCTTTCCAATTCCTTTAAACTTATTTTGTAAGCTTCTCCGTCCGGGTGAAATTCGTCCATTAATCCTGCCGCCAGGTGATATTTTGCCAGCCTGCTCTCCAAAATACGCTCTGCCGCTTCAGCAGCTTTGCGTTCGGGGCTCAAACGTGTTGGTCTGAAATTATTGGATGAATCTCCAGGTGCAATAAAAGGTCGGTCGGTGATATTCGCAAAAGAAAATCCGTCATCTCTTTGATTTTCACTTGTAAAAACATTGGTTTGTAGAGAAGCAAAACCTTGTGGTGCTTTCCCGGAGTTGATTCCGGCGATAATCCCATCTGCAGTAAGATCGACAAGAAATGCAGCATGCCCGAGCGCTTTTCGCACCTGATCCGGGTCGGGTTCGGCAAAAGATTCCATCTCTACACCATTGATGTACCAGTTAACTGAAGCACGGTTGCGTGCATTGGAAATTCCAAGCAATTGCTCGGCATAAGCCGCATACGGGCCGGGTATAAATGTTTCTTTAACAGCATTTACCTTTATTCTCAATCCTGTACGGGGAAGTGCATAGGTAATTCCTTCCTGAAATGCAGGAACCGTCCCTTCATCAGCCCTGCCCCTTCTCTGACCGAAAACAGGCAGTGCCAGCAATATTGCCAATATAAAAATTAATGTTCTCATTTTTCTGTTTTTAATTTAAGACCTAAAAATAGAATTTTTATTGCTTCAAACAAGGTGAAAATCTTTAATGACTGGTTTTATGGTAGTTTTTTAGATTCAGAAAAGCTTCACCCAGAAAATCTGTGATATCCCCGGCAATCAATGCATTTTCCGACCTGGCATCGGTTGCGATGTCACCGGCGAGGCCGTGCAGAAAAACACCGGCAATGGCGGCATGTTCAGGAAGTATGCGCTGTGCCAGCAGACCGAGAATGATTCCGGTAAGTGAATCGCCGCTTCCGGCTGTGGCCATTCCGGGATTACCGGAGGAATTGAAAAACAATTTTCCATCAGGCAATGCAATGGTTGTAAAAGCACCTTTCAACACTAAAATTATTTTGAATTCTTTGGCCATTTGCCGTTGTTTCTCGATCCGTTCCCATGAATTGGCTGTTTCGCCAACCAACCGCTTAAATTCTCCGGGGTGCGGAGTAAGGATGGATTTTTCGGGCAGTTCATTCAGCCATTCTTTGTTTTCTGAAAGAATGTTCAGTGCGTCAGCATCAAGTACCAAAGGCACTTTGGCCTTCTCAACCAGTTCTTTTAAAGCCTTTTTAGTATTGCTTTTTATGCCAAGTCCGGGGCCGGCGCCAATGGCAGTGAAAGGCTCTAAATCAGGGAAACCGGTAAAAATGGAGTCGTGATCGTCTATGTTGACCATGGCTTCGGGAACCGCAGTTTGAATGATGGTATAGCCAAAATGGGGAACGTGTGCCGTCAACAGTCCAACTCCCGCTCGCAAGCAGGCTTTGGAAGCCAAAACCGAGGCTCCCATTTTTCCGTAGCTTCCGGCAATGAGCAGTGCATGGCCAAATGTTCCCTTGTGGGCAAACTTTGTCCGGGCCGGAATCATTCCTTTTACATCTTCCTTTTCAACAAAATAAAAATCAGAAGAAGTTTGTGCAATTCCTTCGGGGTGTAATCCAATGGGAAGCACCTCCCATTTTCCGGTAAACGGTTCGTTTTCGGCAAACAAAAAACTGATTTTCGGGAACTGGAAAGTAAGGGTAAAATCTGCCCGGACAATGTTTTCTTGATAATTTCCGGTATTGTCTTCTCCCATCAAACCGCTGGGAATATCGATAGCAACGGTGATGTTTGGCAGGTCATTCATTTTTTTTACCAGCTTTGCCGGTAGTCCTTCCAGTGGCCGTGATAGTCCCGAACCAAAAAGTCCGTCGATGAGAATATCTGTCGGTTCAATTCGGGGGAAATCTTCAATATTCCTGATTTTCGCCAGTTTCACCTTCCCCTGCTCTACCAACTGATTCCAGTTTATGGCAGACGAACCTTTCAACTCTTTTTCAAAATCGAGAAGAAAAACTTCGCACTGAAAATCGAGATGGGCCAGTTGCCGTGCAATGGCCAATGCATCGCCTCCGTTGTTGCCGGGGCCGGCAAAAAACACCATTTTCTGCTCGGTGGAAAAACGCTGCACCAGCCAGTTGGTGATTTGCATGGCTGCCCGTTCCATCAAATCAATGTCGGCAATGGGTTCGTTCTCAATGGTAAATTTGTCGATTCCGGCTATTTGTTTTGTTGAGAAGAGCTTCATATTATTTATTTTTGAACGCAACCAAAATTTAGTTCAAAGCATCATTGTAGTAAATTACCAGTAAAAATGAATTTACGCGGCCTTAAAATTACATCAATTTTGGCAATTCTCTTCCTCACCTGGGTTACTTCTTGCAGGCATGATGAGTTTGACACCTCATTGATTTTTGATGAACAGGGAAATTTCCGCTATAAAAAAGAAAGTGCTTATTGCCAAAGTAATCCGGAAAAAGAGATTTCTTCAAATACATTTTTCTACGATAAAAACGGGAATATTATTAAGGAACTCAACTCGTATATCGGGGGTCTTGAAGAAAAAAAAGAACAGAAATTTAACGGGGATAACCAACTTTTGTGTGACAGTACTTTTTATTACCGCTCAGGTAAATGGGAATATCAAAATTCAACCAAATTCGTTTATTCACAGAACCTTCTTTCAGAAAAACAACGTTACAATTCAGATGGAAACATCAGTCATAAAACGCGTTATAAATACGAAGGAGGTAAATTGCGTTGGGAAGAATTCTGGTATTTCAACAACAACGAATGGAAATTTCAATATGCCCATGGGTTCGAATTTAACCGAAACGGGAAACTGGTTAAAAAAGAAAGTTTTCAGGATGAAGCCAAAAAAAATGTTTACGACACGTTTTTATATTCGTACAAAAATGGCAGGTTACATGAAGAAAAAAGAATCATCCGAACCGGAAAAACGAGTTATGTGAAAAAATACTTTTATACAACTGAAGGCTTTATAGATGAAATTTCTGATAACGACAAAGTAATAGAAAAGAATTTTTATGAAATGGGTAAACTCACTGAAAAACACACATTCTATTATGGAATTGATCCTGGTTTTTCACTCTGTGGCGGGAATTTTATTTACAAATACGAATATTAAACCTAAAAAAGGTAAATATTTATGTCTTGTTCCAGCAATATTTCGCCGGTGGTTGTATCCATAAATATTTGCCAGTGCGACGGTTTGAATTCCCAGCAAACACGCAGTTCCAAATGGTTTTTGGTGATATGGGGATAAATTATTTTTCGGTATTCGTTCAAATCAGACTCAGCAATGATGTGGGTTAATTTCTGGCCCCACCCATTGTAGCTGGTTAATTCGCGACCGGTTAAAACCGATTTAGCCAATTCAACAGAAACCTGATCGGTTGGTGGAATATAAACATTTGGATACCAGTGGCCAAAAATATGATGAACCCCTGTAGCATTGGCCGAAATGTTCAGCAACGAATTATAAACCTCTAATCCGTTTATTGTTTGCTCACCAAAACTGATTCCCAAATGATTGAAAACAGTGGAATCTGTTCTGGAAAAAGCACCGCCAAAATCCAAAAACCGGGCATCAATTTTCTGAGGCACCAAAACTGTGGTGTCCGTAATTCCCGTAAACTGGCTTTTTTCAACCAAATAAAGTTTTGCTTCAGTAATTAAACCCGCAACATCGGTAAACTGGTTTCTGTAGAGTTGTTTTCGAACCTCGTAATCGCTATTGTACGACCAGCCCACGAATCCGAACGAATCGATTTCTGCAAAAGTGAATTGTCCCTGTTCAAACTCTTTCTGTTTAGATTCTCTCTCAAGTGGGGTTAGCTTTTGGTATCGGGTCGGATAATTGGGGTCGCTAATTCCAAACAGAACGGAATTAATTTCCCCATCTTCTTTGGAACAGGCAAAAATGAGCATTAACACTGCAAATAAAAATTTGTTTTTCATCATTAGTTGAATTCTGTTCACAAACAGATGCCCGAATGGCTGAAAAGGTTGCTTCCGGTGTTATGTTTTTAACCAATGAAAATTTGAACCGGTTATGTGATGCTGATTTTAATTAATGAACATTAAAAATATCAACAACAAAATAGAGCACAGCAAACAGTACAATTAACAAAATTCCAATTAAAAAAAGCACAATAAAAAGTTGAATTTGTTTATTTCTTTTTTCAAGTAATTTAACTTTTAGAATTTTCCTTATTCTGTCCATTACTTTATCCGGGGTAATTTTGTCTTTTATAATATAATCGTAAGCACCAAATTTGATTGTATTAACAGCCACTTCCATGCTTTCATTATTCGTCAGAAATATAAACTCAGTTTCAGGGCTTTTCTTTTTCACATTCAGTAAAACATCAATTCCATTCATTTTTTCCAGGAAATAGTCTTGAATTATAATTTCAGGATTTTCACCCGCATTAATAGCACTTACACACTCTTCGCCCGAAAAGAACGACTTTATATTTATAAAGTTCTGTTTTTTAAGGTATTCAGAAATAAATTTGTTGTAAACTTTATTGTCTTCTACAACATAAATGAGGTTGTTTTTTTTAGCGGCCATTGCTCAACAAGTTAAATTAATTTGCTACGAAAGTAAAATATATTATTGAGATTCATGCAGTAGCAAAAAAAAATGTTCATCTGTTACATCTGCCTTCAAAAAAAGTTCAGGTTTCTTTTTTTAACGAATTATAAAAACTGATTTTTATCACCTTTCTTTTACTGACATGCCAACTATATTTGCTCGTTCTGTGACAATTCAATCAAAAAAACTTTTAATCAGTAACCGATGTTTAAAAATCATCCCAAAGGCTTGATAGTCGCTTTTTTCGCTAATATGGGCGAACGTTTTGGTTTCTATACGATGATGGCTATCCTCGTGCTTTTTTTACAGGCGAAGTACGGTGTGAATGCCGAAACTGCAGGCAGCGTTTACAGTTCGTTTTATTTTGCCATTTACGCGCTGGCACTGCTTGGCGGAATAATTGCCGATGCAACCAAAAAGTACAAAACAGTAATCCTGGCCGGAATCGTTATTATGTTTGCCGGTTATGTTCTGATGGCCATTCCCGGAATGCCGCTCTCGCTCACTGTAATTTTTCTGTTCACCATAGCCTTGGGAAACGGGTTGTTTAAAGGAAATCTGCAGGCAGTGGTGGGCCAGATGTACGACAATCCCAAATATGAAAAGCTACGTGATAAAGCCTACCTCATTTTTTATATGGGTATAAATATTGGCGCTTTTTTTGCACCGTTTGCCGCCACAGCCGTGCGCGACTGGTGGCTGAAAACCAATGGGTTTGTTCACGATGGCAGTTTGCCGGCTTTGTGCCACCAGGTTATCAGCGGCAAATTAACGCATTCAACCCGTTTTGCCGAATTGGCAAACAGTGTTAGCCTCAATGGTCCGGTTACCGACATAAATAAATTTGCCCAGGATTACATCGATGTTTTTGCAAAAGGTTACAATTATGCTTTCGGTGTTGCTGCCATTGCCATGCTGGTTTCACTGCTGGTTTATATTTTATTCAGCAAACTGTTGCCAAATAAAGAGGTCATTGCTGCTGCCAAAGAGGTGAAAGTGGAAAAAAGTTTCAAAAAAATCGGCATTTCCCTCGGAACGATATTGGCGGTGGGGTTTGCCATTTTCTTTGCGTTTGGCAATGCCGACATTGCATTTGCATTCGGACTTTTTGCCGGTTTTGTGGCCTGGATGCTGCAGGCTTCAACCAAAGAAGAACGTCCGCGTGTTACAGCGTTGTTGTTGGTTTTTGTAGTGGTCATCTTTTTCTGGATGTCGTTTCACCAGAACGGTCTTACACAAACCATGTTTGCCCGAGATTATACTGTAAAATCAGTTGGTCCGTTTACCTACCTGTTTTTCAATTTGTGGTATATTCTGGCATTTATTGGCGCTGTGGCCGGTTTAATTTTGCTGCTGCGTAAAAAACTGAAAAAGCAAATACGCATTTTGGGTGGTGTTTTGTTTGCCGGACTGGGATTTCTTACCTGGTATTTTTACAGCCACGGCGATGCGCAACATTCCATAGCACCCGAAATATTTCAGTCGTTTAACCCGCTGTTTATTGTTTCGCTCACCTTTTTGGTGATGGGCCTTTTCACCTGGCTGGCCAACCGCGGAAAAGAACCTTCAACTCCGAAAAAAATCGGAATAGGAATGATTATCGCGTCGTTCGGATTTCTGATTATGTTGGTGGCCTCGCTCGACGTGATTTCGCCGGTACAGTTGCAGGGTGAAGAAGTGCCCGACGTATCGCGGGTTTCGCCCTACTGGCTGATGAGCAGCTACCTGGTGCTTACCATTGCTGAGTTATTCCTCAGCCCCATGGGATTGTCGTTTGTATCAAAAGTTTCGCCGGTGCGTTTTCAGGGACTGATGCAGGGAGGCTGGCTTCTGGCCACTGCGGTCGGAAACAAATTGCTGGGAATTGGAAGTTATTTCTGGGACAGGCTGGAATTGTGGCAGCTCTGGGCTATTTTTGTGATTTGTTGCCTGGCTTCGGCGGCATTTATCTTCTCGATTATGAAAAGGCTGGAAAGGCTGACCAAATAATAATTTATCCAATTTAAAAACGAAAAGGAGCTGTTTTGCTCCTTTTTTGTTTTACAATTTTTCCATTTCCTCCTTCAGCCATTTGGGGCGGTCGGTAGTAATGGCAGTTACGCCAAGGTCTGTCATTCTTTTGGCCATTTCCGGGTCGTTCACGGTCCAGGTCAGCACTTCAAGGTTCAGTTCCTTTGCCATTTGCACCACCTCTTCATCAATGATTTTGTAATTCAGGCTCACCCCTTCCAACCCGGCTTCGGCTGCTTCCTCCATCTTTTTTTTCAACCCCTGTTTCGACGAGCTCAGCCAGTAACAGGCATTATCTGGAAATTCTTTTTTGGTATCGAGAATGGTTTCCCAGCCAAAACAGATAAAAATCATCTGCTCCTTTTTGCCGCTTTTTTCAATTGCTCTTTTTAAATGCGGAAGAATTTCACTCCCGGTTTTAATTTCAACTACCAGCTTTTTTCCTTCGGGAACGGTTTCAATAATTTCAGAAATGAATGGAATTTTTTCGCCTTTGTATTTCGCGTCCTTCCAGCTTCCCACGTCCAAATCGCGCAGCATCAGCGATGGCGTATCTTTAATCGTCAGGTTCCGTTTACCGCCGGTTGTTCGTTTGGTGTCTTTATCGTGTAAAGCCATCACCCGGTTGTCTTTGGTCAGGTAAACATCAATTTCAACGGCATCGGCGCCGAGTTCCCAGGCTAGGTTTGCCGCCGCCACCGTATTTTCGGGCGCCAGATAAGAGGCTCCGCGGTGAGCAATAAAGGTTTGTTGACCTAATAATCCCATGCTAACGGAAATAAGCAAAATTGTCATTTGAATTTTCATTTTCATCTAAATTTTTGTGTCGAAGATAAAAAGGAAAAAAGTATTTGTCCGGGTTTTGTGCGAAAAAATGTAGTTTTACACCTATTTTAAAAAAGTTATGAGCCAGGGAAATTCATTACACATTGGAATTATTTCTCTCAAATTGGTAGCCAGGTTTCCCTTTTGGATGATTTATGGTTTATCCAACCTCTTTTACATAGTGGTTTATTATTTTATTGGTTACCGCAAAAAGGTAGTGGCCCAAAATCTCCGAAATTCGTTTCCTGAAAAAACAGATGCTGAATTAAAAAAAATAACAAAACAATTTTACCGGCATTTCAGCGACCTCACACTTGAAGCAATTAAACTGGGGTGCATAAAAGAGAAAAATTTCAGGGAAAGAATGAAAGTAAAAAATCCGGAACTGATAAACAGATATTTTGAGCAGGGTAAAAGTTTAGTTGTTCTCACTATGCATCACAATAACTGGGAATGGGGCAGTGTTTTTCCGCTTTTTTTGAAGCACAGAATTCTTGGCGTGTACAAACCGCTTCATAATCTCCAGTTTGATAAATACATTAACAGCAACCGGGCCCGCTTTGGTGCTGAAATGGTTCCCAACTCAGCCGTTTTACGCAGGGTTATTAAAGCAGAACAAGAAAATGAACAGGTTTTTATATGGCTGGCGGGCGACCAGACACCGCCTTTTAATAACAAATTCTGGATGATGTTCCTCAATCAGGAAACCACTTTTTATCCCGGACCAGCCACCGTCTCCCGCCGTTTTAATTATCCGGTAATTTTTCAAGATACCGTTAAAACAAAAAGAGGATTTTACGAAATTACTTTTAAAGTACTGTTTGAAAATCCGGAGGAATACAGCGAAACAGAGATAATGAGGGCCTATATTCAGCAAATGGAAGAAACCATTAGTAAGGAACCTGCCTTTTACCTTTGGTCGCACAAACGATGGAAACATAAACGCCCGGCAGATGTGGCGATGAAAGGATAAAAATGAAAAAGCTTGAATATACAGACCCGCGTTACCGTGAAAATCTGTTGAAAAAAACACTCAACAACTTGCTGGCCGGTATTTTGTATCTTATTTCGCTTTTGCCTTTCCGGGTTCTTTTTGTTCTTTCCGATGTTCTTCATTTTTTTATTCGGCATGTTTTTCATTACCGCGAAAAAGTGGTAAAAGAAAACGTCAGATATGCTTTCCCCGAAAAAACGGAACAGGAAAAGCAACAAATTATCAACCGCTTTTACCACCATTTTACCGATTTGATGGTAGAAACCATAAAACTGCATTCCATCAGCGAAAAGCTTATGAACGAACACCTTCGGTTTGAGGGTACCGAGGCATTTGACAAATTATACAATCAGGGAAAAAGTTTTATCATTCTGGCCATGCACCACAACAACTGGGAGTGGTGTAGTTTTGTACAAACCAAAGGGAAAAACCTGGGTCTGATGATTTACAATCCCATCCGTGGTAATCTGGCTATGGAAAAATTCATGAACCACGGACGTGAAAAATGGGGAGGAAAATGCATTCCGGTGAACCAGTCAGCCAGGGTAACACTGGAATTTCACCGAAAAAAAATTCCAACAGCACTGTGGCTTGGCGCCGACCAAACCCCACCGGCCACATCGAAATTCTGGACGGTTTTTCTGAACCGCGAAGCTCCTTTCTTTTCAGGGCCTGAAAAAATTGCCATAAAAACCAACCAGCCGGTATTTTTTCAGCACATGACAAAAGTAAGCCGCGGAAAGTATGTAGCCAATTTCGTTCCGCTAATTGAAAATCCGGCAAAAAAGGAACCCAAAGAGATTTTGCTGGCTTATGTTCACAAAATGGAGGAAATCATCCGGCAGGAACCGGAGCATTACCTTTGGTCGCACCGTCGCTGGAAACACACACGACCGGAAGAAATTCCATTAACCGTTTAAACTGAACAGATTACATGCCAGAAGAATTTCCAGATATCTACCTGTTTAATCCCACATGCGAATATGCGGTGGCCAATGGGCAAACTTCATGGCAGCCAAACCAATTGTTGCAAAAAATGGAGGAAGATTTGGGAACACTGCCGCTATTTTTAGCCGGCCCTTCGGATGTGGTACTGGTAAAAAATCTCCCTCCGGCTGATTATCTGGCATCACTTAAAAAAATTGGAATTACACCACCCCGTTTCATTCAGATGAAAGAAATCGCCAAAAATGAATTCTTTTTGAACGAACCCAAAAACCGGCTGCTTCCCTGGGGCTGGAGTCCGGCAGTCCATCGTGTACTCAATCCCCTGAAAATTTCCTGTTCAGAAAATTTAAAAAAATCACCTGTTTTTAACTGGAAACCGGAATACCGTGAAATCTATTCCAAAAAGTTTGCCCTTGAAATTTTGAAAAGATTACTACCTGAATTTCCGCCGGAAAAGATTTTACCACCTCATTTGATGCCAGAAGTCTGCACCTCCAGAACAGAGCTGGAAAGACTCATTCAAAAGTGGGGAAAAATTATGGTGAAAGCGCCGTGGAGCAGTTCGGGGCGTGGTTTGCAGCGGGTTACCAAAACACCGGTGGTGGATAAAGTGTGGGAAAAACTTTGTGGAATTATAAAAGAGCAGGGATATGCCATAGGCGAACCTTTACTGGATAAAGTACTGGATTTGGCATTTGAGTTTGAACTGAAACAGGGAAAGGTAAGCTACCTGGGAATAAGCCGGTTTTCCACCGATGACAAAGGACAGTATCAGGGAAATTTTTTAATCGGCTGGCCAAAAAGTCTGGACTCCAAAGTCTTGAATTTTGCAGAGTCGCTGCCCGAAATAATTGTTGAACCGCTAATAAATGTCATCGAAAACAGTATTCTGGCAGAATATTACGAAGGAAATTTTGGTGTTGACACGCTTATTTTCCGCGATGAAACAGGAAATTTGCGGGTTAACCCCTGCCTCGAAATCAATGGCAAACAAACCATGGGATTGCTTTCCCTTCATCTCGAAAAACTGATTTCACCCAATAAAAAAGCAATGTTCAAAATGTTTTACCAGCAAGGCAAATCGTTTCAAGAATTCAAACAGAAAATGGAAACCAACCATCCGTTAATGTTGCAACATTCAAAAATTGAATCCGGATTTTTTGCCCTGACCCCTGCCCTTGAGGACACGAAATTTGGAGCCTACCTGCTTGTTTCCGAATGATTTTTTTATTTTCCCTTTTTGATATAAATTACTAATAGACCTTTTTGTCCGTTATTGGATATTTTGTATATTTGCCAGCGTATAATTCAAAAAAATAAATTATGAAAATTAAATCAGATACTCCGGTTGGCGAAGTGGTAAAAACCAACTTTAAAACGGCCACCATGTTTCAGGCGAACAAAATAGATTATTGCTGCGGCGGAAATCAAACCCTTTCAGAAGCATGTGAAAAAGCAGGTGTTCAAACCAATGAACTCATCCAGCAGTTAGAAACAGTGCTTCAGGATGCCGATCCGGACACAGAATACATCAACAACCTTGAACCGGGAGCTTTGGCTGATTACATTATAAACCGCCACCACTCCTATGTGCAAAAAAACATTCCGTTTTTAAAACAAAATCTCGATAAAATTGCCCGGGTTCACGGGGCAAACCATCCGGAACTGGAACAGGTGAGGGATGAATTTTCCCAATCAGCAGGCGAACTGACCATGCACATGCAGAAAGAAGAACTTTTACTTTTCCCCTTTGTAAAAAAAATGGAGGCGGCAAAAAAGGAGAACAAAAATCTTCCGTTGCCACCTTTTGGAAAGGTTGCCAATCCTATTGCAGCTATGATGGCCGAGCATGAAAATGAAGGAGAACGTTATGTACGGATTTCGGAACTGACCAACAATTATCAGGTTCCTGCCGATGGGTGTACAACCTACGAGGTTACCCTAAAACAACTGGCCGATTTTGAAAAAGATTTGCACCGCCATATTCACCTGGAAAACAACATTCTTTTTCCAAAAGCAAAGTTACTGGAAAAAAGTTTTAACTAACATACATGAATAAATCGCCGGCAATTGTTTCAGGAACCCTGTTCTTTTGGGCAGGGTTCGTTTGTTCCATAAGTTTTATGGAAGCCTGGCTGAAATTTCAGGCGCCGGGCGTAACACTTCCTATCGGGTTAAGCATCGGCAAACTGATTTTTACCGCGCTGAACCGCATGGAATGGATATTACTGGTTTTGCTGGGGGTAGTGACCATATCCCGAATCAGGAATCTTCCAAAAACATTTTTCTATCTTTCTGCAACAATACTACTCATTTTAGTCGTGCAAACTTTCGCTCTGCTTCCTGAACTTAACCAGAGGGCTGAATTGATTATCTCGGGAACCACTCCGAACAAATCGGACGCACATCTGTTTTTTGGTATTGCAGAAGTGCTGAAAGTGATAATCCTGATTTACATGGGCTTTTATACTTCAAAAAATCGCAAACTTTCACCTTAAAGTAAAAATTATGAATTCAAAATATTTACCAGTTAACCCTGATTATCTGGAAAGTTTTGAACAAGTCATTTCTGAAAAAAAAGCAATGAAGATTTTTTATTTCGGGGAAGAAAACAGCATAAACGATGCTAAAGGAAAACCAGTTGAGATAGCAACGGAACCAAATCATGCAGAATTTCTGATGTTTGATGACGGTTTAAAAATCAGGCTCGACCGCATAATTGTATTTGATGGCAAACCCGGTCCGGCTTACGATGAATATGACAGTTATGCACTGGCTTGCCTCGACTGCATGGGAGGTATGGATTGAAGTGGAATTCCCCATCTCCTGCCAAAGTAAAACCTGTTTTGAAATACCATAAATGATTTTGGGTTATGCTTCAAAATGTTGATATAAACATTCCCAAACCAGAAAAAGGGCAGCAACGAATCGTTATTCTGGGAGCCGGTTTTGGTGGTTTAAAACTGGCAAGGCTGCTTGCCGGAATGAACCGGTTCCAGATTTTGCTCATCGACAGAAATAATTATCACCAGTTTCAACCCTTGCTATACCAGGTGGCTACTGCTGGTTTGGAACCCAGTAGTATCAGCTTCCCCATTCGCAAAATTTTTCAGAAGAAAACAAACGTATTTATCCGCATCGCGGAGATAGAAGCAGTTGAACCGGAAATTAATATCGTAAAATCAAACATAGGAAGGTTTAAATACGACAAGCTGGTAATTGCTTTGGGAACCGCAACAAATTTTTTCGGAAACAGCAAAATTGAAAAATTCAGCATTGGTCTTAAAACTGTTTCCGAAGCATTGTATATCAGAAACCAGATATTGAAAAATTATGAGAATGCCCTGGTTTCAGAAAATGAAGAAGAACGCGAAGCTGCTTTAAACATTGTAATTGTGGGAGGCGGTCCAACAGGTGTTGAACTTGCCGGAGCCATTGCCGAATTGCGCAACAACATTCTGCCAAAAGAATACCCGGAGTTGGACTTTTCGAAAATGAATGTTTCCCTGATTGAAGCCACCGACAGGTTGTTGGGCGCTATGTCTGACTCTTCTTCACAAAAAGCGAAAAAATATCTGCAACAACTCGGGGTAAAAGTATTGACCGGCACCATAGTTAAATCATGCGAAGGGAAGAAGGTCATTACAGATTCAGGAATTATTTTAAGCTCCAATGTAGTTTGGGCGGCAGGAATGAAGGGAACAACACTGAACGGAATACCTCCGGAAGTAATAACTGCGGCCGGAAGAATTGAGGTTGATGTTTTCAATAAAGTAAAGGGCATGAGCAACATCTTTGCCATTGGCGACATTGCCAAAATGGAAACTCAGAAATCCCCCCAAGGGCATACACAGGTGGCGCCGGTTGCCATTCAGCAGGCTGAAAACCTGGCCGGAAATTTTTTGGCAGAAGCCGCAAACAAACAACCAAAACCTTTCATTTACAAAGATAAAGGAACTATGGCGACCATCGGACGGAATCTGGCTGTTGCGGAATTGCCATTTGTGAAATTTGGGGGATTCTTTGCCTGGATAACCTGGATGTTTGTGCACCTGATGAGCATTCTCGGTATCAAAAACCGGTTTTTCATTTTCGTCAACTGGCTAACCAATTATTTTACTTACAACCTTTCACTCAGGCTAATAATAAAACCAAAAAAATAGAACATCAGCCGTTAACAAAGTCAACGGGCCGTTTACCTGCTATTTCAGTTTGACTCTCAGCAGATAATCATCGGCAGTCATAAACAGTTCGGAAAAATCTTCATTAAAGGCGCAGTTTGAAGTAGCTTCGCCGGTAAAAATGGTTCCGAGGTGTTCGCCTTCGGGTGTAAAAACCAATACTCCACCCGGCCCGGTGGCAAAAACCCAGCCGTTGGGATGCACTTTTAAACCATCTGGTAAACCTTTAAGTTTTCCGGTCATTTCTGTAGCATCGAAAAAAACCTTTTCGTTTTTTAACATGCCGTCGTCATCTACATCATAAACCATCCAGATTGCCCGGTTTGGGTCAGAATTGGCTACATATAATTTTTTATAATCAGGTGAAAAAGCAATTCCGTTGGGTCGGGAAAGCTCTTTTGTCAACAGAACGATGTTTCCTGTTTTATCCAACTTAAATACCCCTTGAAAATCGAGTTCTTTAGCCGGGTCATTCACATTCTTTTCCAAACCGTAGGGTGGATCGGTAAAATATAAATCGCCGTTTTTATGGTAAGCCGCATCATTGGGGCTGTTCAGTTTCTTACCTTTGTAGTTGTCAGCCAGTGTTATAAATTCTGCTTTGGGATTCGAAAGCGGGGCATTCATTTTTGCCATTCGCCGGTCGCCGTGCTGGCAGAGAATCAACTCACCTTCCGGGTTGAGCAGCAATCCGTTTGAACCTGCTTCTCCTCCCCGCTCTTCATCTCCGGTGTAGCCCGACGGTTTCAAATAAAGTTTTTTTCCTCCGGTTTCCGACCACTCAAAAATGGAATTGGAGGGAATATCAGAAAAAATAAGTTTGTTCTCCGAAGGCAACCAAAGCGGACCTTCTGTCCAGTCAAAGCCCTCTGCCAGAATTTCAATTTCGGCATTTTCAGAAATCATTTTATGAATCTCCGGGTTTTCCACCATTATCCGGCTTCCCGGTTTTACTGTCTGTGAATATCCGCAAACAGATATAAAAGCGACAGAAAAAACGAACAATGACTTTTTCATTTCAATTTGATTTTAAAAATTCGCTGTAATTTACAAAATGGGAACGGCGCCTGCAATAAAGCGGCATATTATTTCAATAATCAAATTAAGAACGGATTGCAATCTGGCACCAGGATTTTTTCATTGCTTCCCATTTTTTTGTACTTTTAATCAATCAAACAAATGAGTATGGAAACTGAAGAAACATCGAACGGCGAACCAAAAAAAATCTCTAATAAATTCTACGACAGTGAATTAAACCGGATTCAGATTGAACTGGTGAAACTGCAGGAATGGATTAAAACACAGGGACTGAAGGTAATCGTGATTTTTGAAGGACGCGATGCAGCGGGGAAAGGCGGTACAATTAAGCGGATTACCCAGGTACTAAATCCGCGTATTTGCCGGGTAGTAGCGCTTGGCACTCCTACCGAACGTGAAAAAACCCAGTGGTATTTTCAGCGGTATGTCCCTCACCTTCCGGCAGGTGGCGAAATGGTGCTTTTCGACCGAAGCTGGTACAACCGTGCCGGAGTGGAAAAAGTGATGGGGTTTTGCACCAACGACGAATACTGGGAGTTTCTTCGCTCCTGCCCCAATTTTGAACGGATGCTGATTCGCGCAGGAATTATCCTCATAAAATACTGGTTTTCGGTGAGTGAAGAAGAGCAGGAAAAACGGTTCAAAGCCCGGATGGCTGATCCGACCAAACGGTGGAAACTAAGCCCGATGGATTTAAAATCGCGTGAGTTGTATGTGGAATATTCCAAAGCCAAAGATGAAATGTTTGCTTACACCGATACAAAAATCAGTCCGTGGTATATGGTTGATGCCGACAATAAAAAGCGCGCAAGACTAAACTGCATCCATCATTTATTGTCAATGATTCCGTATGAAGATTTAACGCCCGACCCGATAGAATTGTCTCCGCGTAAAGACAGCAAGGGCTATGTACGGCCTCCCATTGAGGAAATGACTTATGTACCTGAAGTGTATTAATTGTCAAGGGTCCGTGTCATATTATACAAGTGCCTTTCCTGACTTTCAATAAATCCCCGGAAAATTTTGGGCTGACCGTTTTCCTGTGAATAACCCCGCTGAATCAGCTCCAGGTAGGCATAAGTCCAGGTTATTTCGTCCAAACCATCGTCACCTTTTACCTCAAGGGTTTCTTTCACTGCAAATGTTGCCGACTGCTGCAAAACACTTCCTTTTTCACCTTCAATTTTTTCCTTCATCGGAATTCCAAAATCCTTTAAGGACTGGCATGTGGTTTCCAAATCGGGCCATGTATCAACATCCTGGCTATTAACCAGAGCGGCAAAATGACTTGGCGAATTCCCGTGAAGCATCACCCACGCGGCATGATGCGAAATATCATTTATTTTCAGCACCGTATCTTTAAGTGGCGTGTCCCATGGGCGACGAAAATAATTCACCAGTTCATTTTCCAGAATTTCTGCTCCTTCCGAGGTAAGCATGCCTTCCTCCCTCAAACGGTTAAGCAGTTCTATCCCTGTGTCGGAAAGCAAATACGGTGTGTCGGCAACAACATCGGGGAATAGTTTTTGAGCCCAATCCGGTAATTTGGAAACTTCTAACTGGCTCACATAAATTTTAGGTAAGTCAATACTTTCATGCTCAAAATGAGCAGCTTTCAGATTCTTTTTGGGAATTGCATATTTCCCGGCTACACGGTATCCCAGACATTCAATGATGTGCCTGATTGCCATAATTCCTTCGGGTTGTTCTCCTGTATGGGTGCTAAGGGTGCGGAATCCCACATGATCAAGGACTACCCGGCCGCCTTTCCGTGTAACCAATTCGTCATACGATTGTGCATAAGGAACTCTTTTGACATAAGCATTCCAGAGCTTTTGAATAAGTCCGGTTGCAATTTCCTCTGTATTCCGTTTCATTGTTTTAAGTATTAAAATATGAATACTCCGAAACTTCAATTAAATCTTCTTAAAAATTTTAATCCGTTACGTTTCTTCTTTTTATACTTGCTTTAACAGGAAAACGTTTGAGAGGGTTACTAAAAAAAATGTGTTTAAAAATATTGTTTAATTCGAAAATTATGCAGATGGGTTAAATCTGCTCGGTATTGCGACAAGAGTTTTTTTTCATAAACTTCAATACATCTTTTTTTGTAAAAAATGAGGTTGCTCCGGTTCTGGTAGCGTTGAGAGCTCCTGCAGCGTTTCCAAAATTGAGGGCATCCTGAAAAGGTTCACCCCGAAGGATCAAGTGGAGGAAACCAGCGGCAAATGCCATTCCTGAACCAATATTGTCTTTCATTTCAACCTGATACCCTTTATCGTAAAAAGCTCCAAGCTTGTTATGAAACGCAAAAACCCCTTTAGAGCCGCGTGTGATGAGTATGATGTCAACATCGTATTTTTCAACCAGTTGTTCGCCAAACTGAGTTATATCTCCATTTTTTAATCCCAACTGTTCGGAAAGGAAATTAATCTCTTTTTCTTTTATACGCACAATATGTGCGGCATTCAACAGATATTCAACCACATTCCTGTTGAAAAAATGCTGAAACAACTTCAAATCGAAAAATTTTATTGACGAGGGAGATTCTTTTATCAGCTCCCGGATTGTATTTTTGGAAATACCAAACCGTTGCGGAAGCAAACCAAAAAACAGACAATCTGCATCTCGAACCAGTTTCAATGCTTCGGTTGAAAATTCAATATGATCGAAAGCCACATCCGGAGTGACATCAAAAACCGGTTCATTTTTATCGTCGAAAGTAATTTTTACAGTGCCTGTATGAAATTCAGAATCAATTTGAACATTAGCAGTAGAGATTCCGAGCTCTTTTAACCGCTGAAGTGCTTCACGACCTGGTTCGTCTGTCCCGACACGCGACAATAAATGCCCATCTTCACCAAATGAATTGCAACGAAAAACCATATTGGAAGGAGTCCCGCCCAAAACTTTACCATTGGGTAGAATATCCCACACCACTTCGCCGAAAGCAACAATTTTTTTTCTCATCGATTCCTTTTTGCCGCGACAAAAATAGCGATAATCGGGAATGATTCAAATTTTGTTTTTCACAAACTCACTTAAAACTTCGTTCAAATTTGGACGGCCTATTTCTTCCAGATCGTAGAATACCCTTGTAAATGGTTTATCTATTTTTACTATTCTGTTTAAATCTATTGGCGTTCCAATGATTACTGCATCGCAATCGGTCTTTTTAATTGTCTTTTCAAGGTCTTTCACCTGTTCGGCGCCATAACCCATTGCCGGAAGCAGTTTCCCGATGTTCGGATACTTTATGAACGTTTCGGTTAGTTTTCCTGTTGTGAATGGTCTTGGGTCGATAATTTCTTTAGCGCCAAACTTTTGTGCGGCAACAACTGCTGCTCCAATCTTCATTTCGCCGTGGGTAAGGGTTGGTCCGTCTTCAATGCACAAAACTCTTTTCCCTTTAATTACATCAGCATTTTCAACGCGCACCGGACTGGCAGCATCTATTACAATAGCACCTGAATTAACCGATGCTATATTTTTACGCAAAAGTTCAATCATTTCGGGCTCGGCAGTGTCCATTTTATTGATAATAATTACATCGCTGGTTCGAAGCACTACCTGACTCGGATAATAAGTAAGTTCGGCTCCGGCCCGGTGAGGATCAGCCACTGCGATGGACAAATCGGCTTCATAAAACGAAAAGTCATTGTTTCCGCCATCCCATAAAATCACGTCGCAGCCGTCTGGGTCGTTTTCGGCAGCTTTCAATATCGCTTCATAATCCACACCTGCATAAATAACATTTCCACGTGAAATGTGCGGTTCATATTCCTCCATTTCTTCAATGGTGCATTTGTGTTTGCCAAGGTCTTCAATGGTGGCAAAGCGCTGCACTTTTTGTTTCACCAAATCGCCGTATGGCATTGGATGCCTTATTGCCACCACCCTTAATCCTTTTTCCATCAGTATTTGAATAATTTTGCGGCTGGTCTGGCTTTTCCCGGAGCCTGTTCGTGTGGCACAAACAGAAATAACCGGTTTTGAAGATTGAAGAATGGTTTGTTTTGGCCCCAACAGCATAAATGAAGCGCCTGCGGCATTTACGCGGGCTGAAGCAGCCATTACATACTGATGCGGAATATCACTGTAAGCAAATACACAAATTTCAACCTTGAGTTTTTTAATCAGATCTTCCAGCCTTTCTTCGGCATATACCGGAATTCCTTCAGGATAAAATGCCCCGGCCAGTTCGGCAGGGTACCGGCGGTCTTCAATATCAGGAATTTGGGTGGCGGTAAAAGCAACCACTTCAAAATCATTGTTATTTCTGAAAAAGGTGTTGAAATTGTGAAAATCGCGCCCGGCGGCGCCCATAATGATAACTTTTTGCCTTGCCATAAGTTTTTGTTTTAATAATGCGAAAAAATAAGGGTTAAGGTTGGAATAAAACAGGATATATCTCAGCCTCATAAAAATTTCCCTGTTCAGGAATTGAAAGCAGGATAAAAACAATTATTCCTGTTTTGGCGTTCATTTCAAAAACAGATAGAATGAATTTTCTGGCTCATTTATATTTATCAGGCAACGACGATAAGCTTATTACCGGAAATTTTATTGGCGATTATGTGAAAGGAAACAATTTCCTGAAGTATCCCGGAAAAATAAGGGAAGGAATTGTTCTTCACCGGAGAATAGATTCCTTTACCGATGAGCATCCATTATTCAGAGATGCAAAAAAACTTTTCCGCGAGGAGTTCGGATTGTATTCGGGAGTTGTTACCGACCTGATTTTCGACCATTTCCTTGCAGTTGGCTGGAAAAATTACCATTCCCTGACGTTAAGGCAGTTTGCCCGGAAAATACATGCCGTTTTACTTTCGAACATTTTTTATTTGCCTCCGCGGGTGCAGGGATTCCTGCCTGTTTTAATAAAAAACCGCCGTTTGGAATCGTATGCGCTTGAAAACGGAATACATCAATCGCTCGATATTATGAGCCGCTACACTTCACTTCCCCGAAAAGCCGACTTTGCAATGGAAATTATGCGTACCAATTATAGCCTGATAGAAGGTTATTTCTCAACCTTCATGCTCGAACTGATTCATTTTACAGAATCAGAATTTGGCATTGCAATAGAAAAACCCGGTACGCTAATTTGAAAGATGATCGAGTCTGCTTGCATCAAGGCGCAGAAAGATAAACAGAAAAATGGTAAAAGCCCAAAGCGAAGAACCGCCGTAACTGAAAAACGGTAGTGGAATACCAATCACCGGCATCATACCAATGGTCATTCCTATGTTCACCATAAAATGAAAAAAAAGAATTACCGCTACAGAATATCCGTAAATTCGGGAAAACCCCGATCGTTGCCTTTCGGCAAGGAAAACCAGCCTCACAAACAGAATTAAAAACAACAATACAACAATGGTGGTTCCGGCAAATCCCCACTCTTCGCCCACAGTGCAAAAAATAAAATCGGTGCTTTGCTCGGGAACAAAATTGAATTTGGTTTGGGTTCCGTTTAAAAAACCTTTTCCCCAAAAACCACCTGAACCAATGGCAATTTTGCTTTGATTCACATTGTAACCGGCTCCCAATGGGTCAGATTCAATACCGAAAAGTTCATTGATACGGGACTGCTGGTACGGCTGAAGCAAATTGTCAAAAGTATATTCAACCGTAAGGGTAAACATTACTGAACCAACAAAAACAAGGGCAATCAAAACATAATTCTTTATCTTTTTATTCAGGCTGTAAAAAAGTACAGCTATTCCTCCGAAAAACAACATTCCGGCCAGTAAATCTTCAAGAAGGTAACCTGTTTTGGCGAAAAAATTTATTGCGGTGAGAATTACAAATGTTATAACAAAAATGAAAAGTACCCTAAAATATTCCTTCATTCCGCTATTCATAACAAAAAATACAATCAGGGCCAATCCGGATAAAAGCGAAAATAAAATCAACTCGGACAAAACGAGTGAAAAAACAAACAGTAAAGCAACCAACGTGACAAAAAACAAAACAACGCCTGAAAGGCCTTCGCGGTACAAAACCAAAATAAACGAAAAGTAAACCAGGGCAGAGCCTGTATCATTCTGTAAAAAAATTAAACCTGCCGGCAACAATATAATGGTTCCTATTTTCAACAACGATTTAAACTGCTGAAGTTTGAAGCCAAATGAACTCATATATTTGGCAAGCGCCAGTGCCGTGGCAAATTTACCAAACTCCGCCGGCTGTATGGCAAAACTTCCGATGGCAAACCAGGATTTGGAATTATTTACTTCGGTTCCGAAAAACAAAACCACAACCAGAAGTATTATAACTCCACCATAAATAAAATAGGAAAAGAAAACATAAAAATTGGTTTCAATCAACAGGATAATAAACGCTATGAGCAACGCTGCACCAATCCAAATCAACTGTTTGCCGTAGCGTTGTGTAATATCCAAAATGCTATGATGCTCGGCGTCATAAACCGCAGAATAGATGTTTATCCACCCCAGAAAAACCAGTACAAGGTAAATGAGTACCGTTACCCAGTCGATATTTGCCCACAAATTATTCCGTTTTGGCATTTTTCAGATTGGTTTCAATTTATCAAATTCATTTCAAGCATGCGGGTTTCCACCCATTTTCTGCTTTCTGCAATTTCCCCTTTTAAATATTTTTCAACGAGCAGGCTGGCGATAGGCGCTGCAAAGGTAGCGCCAAAACCACTGTTTTCAACATACACCGAAATAGCAATTTGCGGATTATCTTTAGGTGCAAATGCCATAAATGCTGAATGATCTTTCCCGTGTGGATTCTGCACCGTTCCGGTTTTTCCACACATAACTACCTCAGGTATCCTCATAAAAACCGATGCGTTGGTATTCTCTACCACCATTTGCATTCCTGTAATAATCGGTTCAAAATGTTCCGGAGAAATCAGGGTTTGAACTTTTGATTTAAACTTCTGATTAATTTCTTCACCTGCAATTTCTTTTACAACATGAGGCACAAAATAATGGCCCCGATTGGCTATAATTGCGCAATAGTTAGCCAGTTGCAATGGTGTAACGCCCAGTTCACCCTGACCAATGGCGAGCGAACGTACCGTTAGCGAATTCCACCGGTTTGCGCCGTAAATCCGGTTGTAATATTCCACTGAAGGTACATTTCCCCTGCCAACATTAACCAGATCAGTACCTAAATTTAAACCAAAACCAAAACTCAACAAATAATCCCTCCAAATAGCAAATCCCTCAGCCGAAGTCTTTTTACTGTTGAGTATTGAGCGAAAAGTGTTGTATAAAAACGGATTACAGGATTCCCTGACCGCATCAACAACTCCCAAAGGAGAAACATGGTAATGCGTACAGCGAATGGGCAAAGAAGCTGTTCCGTCGCATGAAAAGCGGGTATTCAAATTTATTGTCCCCTCTTCCAGCGCAATGAGTGCATTCATCATTTTGAAAGTGGACCCCGGTGGATAATCGGCTAAAAGTGCCCGGTTAAAGAGAGGTTTCAGAGAGTCGGCAAGCAAATTCGCGTAATTTGAACCTCTGACCCGCCCTACCAGCATTCCCGGGTGATATGACGGGGCGCTAACAAGGGCCAGAATTTCGCCGGTTGAAGGTTCAATTGCCACCACACTGCCTATTTTGTTCTCCATTAATTTTTCGGCATACAATTGTAAATCAATATCTATAGACGTTACAAGGTTATGCCCAACTTGTGCAGGTATGTCTTCTTCGCCACCCAAAAAACTTCCCTGGATGCGGTTGTGCACATCTACCAGAAATTTTTTTATTCCTTTTTCACCCCGCAATGGTTCTTCGTATGTTTTTTCAATTCCGCTTATCCCAATGTAATCACCCATTCTGTAATACCGGTCACGTTCCAAATCAGCCTGATTCACTTCTCCAACATAGCCCAGAACATGAGCTGCCGCCGAATAGTTATATTCCCGCAAAGTTCTCGATTGGGTGTGAAATCCCTGGAAACGGTATAAACGTTCCTGCAAAACAGCATAAATTTCGGGTGAAATTTGTTTTACAATTATGGATGGCCGGAACCGGGAATATTCACTTGCTGTTTGCAGGCGTAATTCCAAATCCTCTTTTGTTATTTCAAGCAAATTGCAAAGGTAAAGTGTGTCAAATTTTTGAACTTCGCGGGGAGTAACCAGTAAATCGTATGAGGGTTTATTATGAACCAGCAACTTTCCATGACGGTCGAAAATTAAACCACGGGCAGGGTATTGCACAATTTCGCGCAACACATTATTTGTAGCAAAAACTTTATAGGTTGAATCGAGCACCTGCAACCTGAAAAGCCCGAAAATAAATATAAATCCAAATGCTACAAAAATACCTGTAACAACATAACTCCGCTTTGAAAAAGTATTCACCCTTTCCTATTTTCTAAAAATTAAAAACTGGCTCAAAACTATAACAAAAATGGAAAAAACAGAACTGAATAGTACCTTTAAAAATGTGGACAGAAAATGCGAGAGGGTAAAAACCTCAAGATAAAAAAGAATAAAATGGTGAAAAAAAACCAGGATGGAAACATAGGATAAAAACCATGAAAATTTATTTTGAAGCAAACCCGGATAATCGTTTCTGTCTTCTTCACGATTTGAAATGGAGCGGATAACAAAAGGCCGTATATATGCAATAAAAACTGTGGCTGAAGCATGAATACCGAGGCTGTCTGAAAAAATATCGATGGCTAATCCCATTAAAAAAGCAAGTATTAACAAAAGGTACCGGGGTGTACTAAGCGGCAATAACAAAACAAACAGAACATACACATAAGGATTGATGTAACCGCTAACCTGAACCTGGTTTAACACAAGCACTTGTGTAAAAACCAGCGCCAAAAACATAATACCGTATCTAATTACCCATCCTGCCATCTTTCAAAATATTCTCGAGTAGGTTTATTTCCTCCATATCCAGGTTTTCAATGACTTCGACATACGAAAGCGATTTAAAATCGACAGCAAGTTTCACCTCGATATCATAATAGTTTTCACCGTCGGGTTGGGAAAAATCGCTTATAGTACCCACAAGTATTCCCTCGGGAAAAATGGAAGAATAACCGCTTGTGACCACTGTATCGCCTTCTGAAATGTCCACATGCAGCGGAATTTCAGTCAGGCTGGCAATCCGGTAGTCATTATCCTGCCAAACCAGGGAACCAAAATATCCGCTTTTTTCCAGCTTAGCTGAAACACTCCAGCGCCTGTTTAAAAGTGAAAGGCCCATGGCATACGATTCGGAAACCTGTGCAACCACTCCAACAATTCCTTTGGTTGAAACAATCCCCATGTCGGGTTTAATTCCATGCCTGCTGCCTTTATTCAGGGTTATGTAATTGAAAGGCCTGTTTACCGAATTATTGATTACCAGCGCCGGAATAAAACGAAATGTCGAATCAGATTTCTGAAATAATTCCGGCAGAGTATCCCGGATTAATTCCGATCCTTTTATGTTTTCAACAAGCATGTGAAGCCTTGCATTTTCTTCGGCCAGTTCTTTGTTTACTTTCGTCAGCCCAAAATAATTTTTCACCGACTGGAAAGAATTGTAAACACTACCGGAAAAACGGTTTGCCGAATTCAGGTATTTTGCTTTCTGAAAACTGTTGTAACTAAAAACCATAGTCAGGGCAAGAATCTCCAACAGTACAAAAAGCACAAAAGCATGGTTCTTTATTAAATACCTGATCAGGCTTTTCATTTTTCAAAAAAATCCTGATCGTTATCTGATCAGGAATGAAAATTTATCTACATTTTTTAATGCAATTCCGGTTCCGCGTACAACGGCCCTTAAAGGGTCTTCGCAAACGCGAAATGGAATTCCTATTTTGTCGGTTAATCTTTTATCGAGGCCTTTAAGCAGGGCGCCGCCGCCAGCCAGCCAGATTCCTTTTGTTACAATGTCGGCATACAACTCAGGCGGGGTTTGTTCCAGTGCACCTAAAACAGCCGTTTCAATTTTCGAAATTGATTTTTCGAGACAGTGGGCAATTTCCTGGTATGAAACCGGCACCTCTATGGGCAACGCAGTCATTTGGTTTGGTCCCTGTACAATAAAATCAGGCGGCGGGTCTTTCAGTTGCGAAAGCGCCGAGCCCACATGAATTTTTATCTCTTCGGCCGTGCGCTCTCCAATTTTTATGTTGTGCTGGTGGCGCATATACTCCATAATATCGGCAGTTAAATCATCACCGGCAATACGAATAGATTTGTTGGTAACAATTCCTCCTAAAGAAATAACAGCAATTTCGGTAGTTCCCCCTCCTATATCCACCACCATATTTCCTTCGGGCGCTTCCACATCGAGGCCGATACCAATGGCTGCGGCCAATGGTTCGTAAATCATGTAAACTTCGCGTCCTCCGGCATGTTCAGCCGAGTCACGCACTGCACGAACTTCCACTTCGGTACTTCCAGACGGAATACAAATAACCATTTTTAATGCCGGTGAGAACATGCGTGGCTTTTGATTAATCATTTTAATCATGCCCCGAATCATTTGTTCGGCTGCGTTAAAATCGGCAATCACCCCGTCGCGCAGCGGCCTGATTGTTTTCAGGTTGGCGTGTGTTTTTCCCTGCATTTGCCGGGCTTTTTCTCCAATGGCCACCAGTTTTTCGGTTTTCAAATCGATGGCCACAATGGAGGGTTCATCCACCACAATTTTGTCGTTGTGAATGATTATCGTGTTTGCTGTTCCCAGGTCAATAGCAATTTCCTGGGTTAAAAACGAAAATAATCCCATCTTCTGTAATTAGTTATATATCAATGTTTAAAATGTCTTCTTCCGGTAAAAACCATGGCAATGCCAAACTCGTTGCAGGCGTCAATCACCTCCTGGTCTCGGATGCTGCCACCCGGCTCCACAATGTATTTTACACCGTATTCGTTGGCTGCTTCAATACTGTCCCGGAACGGAAAAAATGCATCGGAAACAAGCACCGATTCTTCCAGGTTCACCCCTTCCTTCATATTGAAACGCGGCATGGTTAAATGCCTCAGGCTGTCGAGCCGGTTGGGCTGCCCCATTCCGGCGCCGGTGAGCCAAAAAGCCCCGTTTTCTTTTTGTGTTACGATGGCAATGGCATTACTTTTTAAATGTTTACAGGCTGTTACGCCAAACTTTGCCAGATTCATTTTTTCTGAACCGAATTCTTTCTCTGTTACTTTTTCAAATTGAGCGTCCATACCCTCGTCTTCGTCCTGCACAAGCATTCCACCGCTCACAGAACGGTACAATTTCTCTTTTGTAATTTCAGGTTTCACCGGAGTTACCAGCAAGCGCAGGTTTTTCTTTTTTCCAAACACGTCCAAAGCTTCTTCGGTAAATTCAGGAGCAATTACAATTTCCACGAATTTGCTTCCGAACCATTCAGCCACCTCTTTGGTAACGGTACCTGTAAAGCAAATAATGCTGCCAAATGCGCTGATTGGATCACCTGCCCAGGCCAGTTCGAGCGATTCCAGAATATTGCCGGTAACGGCAAGACCGCAGGGATTCAAGTGTTTAATAACCGAAACAGCCACTTTGTTTTCGATATGACTCACCGAATGGAATGCATCGCTGGCGGCTTTCCAGGCTGCATCGGCGTCGAGCATGTTGTTGTATGAAAGTGCCTTTCCCTGAAGCACCTGTGCATTGGCCAAAGTAATTTCTGAAGGTACGTTATTCAATTTGTAAAAAGTTGCCTTTTGGTGCGGATTTTCGCCGTAACGCAAAACCTGTCCGTTATTCAGGCTAATCCGTTCTGAATTGTTTTCCTCGTCTTCTTTACTGAAATAACTAAAAATGGCAGCATCGTAATGCGACGAAACCGAAAAAGCTTTCCCGGCAAACCATTTCCGGTCTTCCAATGATGTTTCTCCATTCTTTTCATTCAGCAAATCAAGCAAGGGCTGGTATTCTTTTTGCGATGGAACAATCACCACATCCTTAAAATTTTTGGCTGCTGCCCTGATAAGTGAAATGCCGCCAATATCAATTTTCTCGATAATTTCCTGTTCTGTTGCACCCGAAGCAACCGTACTTTCAAAAGGATACAAGTCCACAATTACCAGGTCGATTTCGGAGATGGCATACTCTGTGAGCTGACTCACATCTCCCTGATTGTCACGACGGGATAAAATACCGCCAAAAATTTTGGGGTGAAGGGTTTTTACACGCCCTCCCAAAATGGAGGGATAACCGGTAAGGCTTTCAACTGAGGTTACAGGAACACCCAGCGATTCGATGAAACTTTTTGTTCCACCGGTACTTATAATTTTAACACTCAGTGCATTTAACTTCTGAATAATTGCATCGAGGTTTTCTTTGTGGAAAACCGAAACAAGGGCGGTCTTAATTTTTTTATTATCAGCCATTTATTTCCTTTTTCAAATTCGTTTGCAAAGATAGAAAAATCAAAGTATATCCTGTTAAAAAACAGTTTTTTATCTTGTGACAGAAAAATAGAAAGTTTCTTAACTGTTTCAAAGCAGGAATTGTAATCATTAAGAAAAATTAACACTAATAGGTGAAAGATTAATTTGAATGAAACATTAAATGCTGCTTGCACGACTGATATTCGAAAGTTTCTCATTTGCCTTTAATTCTCTTAAGGCAAACAAGTTGCGAACATTTCTTTCGTTACTTGGAATTACCATTGGCATTTTTGCCATTATTTCGGTATTTACAGTTATTGACTCGCTGGAGCGATATATTCGTGAAAGCCTGAATGCACTGGGAAGTAACATGGTTTACGTTCAGAAATGGCCGTGGGGACCACAGGAAGGAGAAACCCAATACCCGTGGTGGAAATACCTGAACCGGCCGGTGCCAAAAATTGAGGATGTGGATGAAATTATGCGACGGGGTTCGTCATTTCAAAGCGCGGCTTTTTTTTACGGATTCAACCGCACAGCACAATACGAAAGTAACCAGTTGGAAAATGCAACTGTTTTGGCAACAACTTATGACCTGCCCGACGTTTGGAACCTGAAACTTTCAGACGGCAGGTATTTTACAGAAAGCGAAATGAAGTCGGGTGCGCCTCTAACCTTAATTGGTGCTGTAATTGCCGAAAAACTTTTTCCCGGACAGAATCCCGTTGGGGAATTTATAAAAATCCAGGGATTCCGTTTCCAGGTTATTGGTGTTTATGAAAAAACCGGACAGGATATGTTTGGAACCAGCATGGACAATTACATTCACATCAGCGCCATCAAATCGTTTAGTATGATAGATGTACGTAACCGCGACATGAACCAGGCTATTTGCGTTAAAGCGAAATCCAATGTGGACCAGGGCCGGTTTATTGCCGAACTGGAAGGCATTATGCGAAGTATCAGGCGGTTGAAACCCATGGAAGAAAACAATTTTGCCATGAACGAAGTCAGCCTCATATCCAATCAGTTCGACCAGTTTTTTATCGTATTTAACATGGCCGGATGGATAATCGGCGGGTTTTCCATTATTGTAGGTGGTTTTGGGATTGCCAATATTATGTTTGTTTCGGTAAAAGAGCGCACCAAAATAATTGGTATTCAAAAATCACTTGGCGCCAAAAAGTATTTCATTTTGCTGGAATTTATTTTTGAGGCTGTTGTGCTTTCAGTAATTGGCGGAATTGTTGGCCTGATACTCATTTTCTTCGGAACACTGATTGTAAGTTACGCTACTGAATTTACCATCATTTTAACGGCAGGCAACATTGTTACCGGGCTGATGATTTCCAGTGTAATCGGCTTTTTTGCCGGGCTGATGCCTGCGCGGGCAGCTTCGCGGTTAAATCCCGTGGAGGCGATGAATGCGGTGTAAATTCAAAACCAACGCTGACGGGCCTAAAGCCCCGTCAGCGTTGGTTTACAGTAAACCTGCTTTAAATCAGCCTGTTCAGTAACATAAAAATTTATTGAACTTTTTACGCAACCTTTTTGTACATTGGCTCATCTTTACCAAAAACAAATATTAAACCTGCCAAAAATGAAACACGGCCCGCCAAAAAACTGAAAAACTTTCCCGGACAGCAACCAGGTTGTTTCGCCCGGCGCCTCAATCACAACCCGCTCCTCATTACTCTTTTGCCTGGTAACTTTCTGTTACCGGGAATACTAAAAAAATTTTAAACTTAATCCTGAAATGTTTTATTATTGATATTTAATAACTTAAAAACAAAAAAATGAAAAATCAAAAAAAGTTTATTTCAATTGCCTGCTTGAGTTTTATTCTTTTATTTCTTCATCAGCCCAATTTAAAGGCACAGGAAATTGATTCAAAAAACGACAAATCAAAATATGAAATTGCAGTAGATTTGCAAAATTTCTTCTCCGGGGGCTACCCTGAAAAGGTGTTGTTCAAAATTAACAACATTAAAGAAAACCAAATTAAAGGTGCTTACCGTTTTGGTTTAGGTGCATTTTATTGGGTAGATAAATATAAAATTACCCAGGATAATGAAAATTATGCCTTAACAGCGAAAAAGCAACAAGCTAATTTTTCGCTGTCATTTGGGTACGAATTTCAAAAACAGCTTAACAGGGCCGTGTTTTACTACGGCGTTGATTTAGGCGCTCTATTAACTATTTCAGATGACATGAAATATCCGCATGTTGAAGAAAACTATAACCTATATTTTATCCCTTTCACCGGGGTAAAGGTTTTTATTACCAATAATTTATCGGTTGCTTTTGAAGCAGGGATAAAAAATTTTTACGTACAGTGGAAAGGAGAGGGTGGTGATGTACATCCTGATAATCGCCAATATCATAGCTATTATATATCTAAACTCGAATTACCTTACAGTTTAACCTTTAATTTTAATTTCTAATGAAAACACAAATTATCTTTTCAATTCTGGCTGTTTTTGTATATCTAAGTGCAAATTCGGCTACAATTTCAATTTCGAAGAAAAATTCGAATGACCCAACCGATGTTTGTAATAATTCCATTTACTACTATGTTACAACAATATCAGGAGCACCAAGTGGCTACACCGTTTCATGGATTGTAGGAAAAGGTAATGCAGAAGAACAAAGCACAAGTGAGGCGAAAGTAAAGTGGACAGCTACTTCTGACGCTGACGGATATATTGGGACAATCAAAGCACAATTGAGAAATAGCAGCGGTACTTTATTAGCCACTTCCAATACTATAACAGTTACCATTAAATCCATATTGCACCTTGAACCCAATTTAACACCCTATACAAATGGAAATACCTATACCATAGCTCCATGTAGTTCAGGCCAGGTGTCGCTTGAGGTAACTAAACTTAATATTCCGGGAACAGGAACTTTAAATCCTGACAAGGTATATAATTATATGTGGACCCTGCCTGAAGGTTGGTCTGCAAACGGTATAAAAAGCACAGGCAGTAACGAGATCCTTGGTGAGAGTTATATAACTGCTTCTTATCCTGCTTCTTCAACAGGCGGCACAATAAAAGTAAAAGGTTACCAGGCGATAAACGGTTGCGATGCAACAGTACAATCGAGCAAATATGCAACAGCAACAATAGATCGAAATGTTACTTTAACCCTTTCAGCAAATAAAACTTATTTTCTTTGTGGCGACACAAATCCGATAACCTATACTGTTACTGCAAACCCCGCACTGCCTTGTGCCGTTTATTACTGGAACAACAGCCCTGATGCAACTACAAGCAATACATTCCAGAAAGTACCCGGGTTATCGGATGAAATTGTTACGGTTAAAGTTGTTTACGGGGACAAAGAAGTCGTAAAATCTAAAATTGTCGAAGTAAAAAGTTTTGAAGGGAATCCTCCGCCAATTACCGGGCCTGGCACTATTTGCGGTGGAGAGGAAAAATATTATGTGAATGGGTTAAGACCAGGCTATATCCTGGAATGGAATTGTTCAGGGGTTTTAGAAAAAATATCCTCATTCGGTAATTCTGCTTTTTTTAGAGGTACCGGATTTGGCACAGGTAGAATTGAAGCAACTGTAAAAACTCCATGTGGAGACAGTATCCCATTAATTAAAAGAGATATTTGGGTTGGCGCTCCTGTAACTCCAACTGAAATTATTCCATTTTGGAGCAATGGAATGGAATTTGGCAACAACTCATATTATGATTTCAGGGTTATACCGCATCCCAGCGCTTCCTATTATACCTGGGATGTTGATGGAGGTACTATTATTATCGGACAGGGAACACACTGGATAACTGTAAAAACACAGAAAATAATCGGGGATTATAATGTTAATTTTAGTGTTGGAGTTCGTGCAGGCAGCCAAAATTGTCCGGAGAGTTCTCGTTTTGTCCGCACCGGCTGGGTTATTCCGGGTACAGGAGGAGCTACCATGGTATTTACTCCTAATCCTACTTCAGGTGAAACCACACTCACCATCGAAACCAATTCAGCAGAAAAAACTTTCGATGAAACTGCCCCATGGGATTTGGAAGTATATTCGGAAACCCAATTGTTAAAAACGAAACAAACTAATCTGCGCGGGCAAAGCGCCAAAATACAAACCGCAGGCTGGCAGGAAGGGATTTACATTGTGCGTGTGAACTACAACGATGAAATTTTAACCGAAAAACTAATGGTAAAAAGGTAATACGGTGTTAACCCTGATGGCGCATGGAGCCCCGGGGTTGGTTTACAGGAAATCTGGTTTAAATCAGCCTGTTCAGTAACATAAAAATTTATTGAACTTTTTACGCAACCTTTTTGTACATTGGCTCATCTTTACCAAAAACAAATAATTTAAACCTGCCAAAAATGAAACGCGGCCCGCCAAAAAAGTGAAAAATGTTCCCGGACGGTAACCCAGTTTCTCCGCCCGGCACCTCAAATACAACCCATTCTAAATGATCTTCTACCTGGTAACTTTCTGTAACCTCGAATACGATAATTAATTTTAAAAGTCACCGGTTTGAAACTCGTGGCTCAAAGCGAATAGCTAAAAATAAAAAATATGAATCCAGAAATTTTAAAATTAACAACGGTAGTTTTACTCCTTTTATTTACGGGTGCAAGCTGCCAGAAAGACGATAATTTTCCAGACCCGACAGTGAAGTTTGATTTTAAACTATTAAATGAAAATTCTGAATCAGAAACAGTTTTTAATGAAGGGGAAAACTTTAAGTTTTTTTTTAAAATTAACATTAAAGATAGTGTTTGGAAATTTTACCGATTTGTTAACGATGATCCAAACTTTTTGAGGGTATATCAAGTTGAGAACGGAAATCGAATTGACGTTGGCAAACCATTTAAAAGTATGTGGTGTCAGGCAGTTAAAAATATTTGTGGTTATGAAAATCCTTATGTGTTTGAGATACCCTGGGTAACAGAAATGGGAGGAGAAAGTATTCCTAATCAGGACATTTATCCTCCTTTTTGTTTGTTTAATGAAACAAACCCGTTACCAAAAGGCAACTATGTTACATTTTTCGATGAAAAAATAGAATTTGTACGATGTGGTAATTTAGTTGATTCAGAGTATGAACAGGTGTTCTATTCTACTGACATGATGCATTTTGAAATTGAATTTGAAATAAAATAGAAAATTATGAAACCAATATTACTTTTTATTTTTGTTATTACTTTTATTAGTAGCAGTGCACAGATTCACACGAAATATTTTCCAAACAATCAAAGTAATGAGACGAAGAAATATACTACCCTAGAACTAAAAAAAATTACTTACAATACAAATTATCAATCTATTAAAGAAAAAAAGTATGATGAAAAAGGTGCTATTAAATATGGTGACGTAGTTCCTGCAAAAATAAACAATAAAAGTCATGGGCATTGGATAAATGACGAAACCTGGATGTTATTAATTGTTTCCCCCGAAGCCAAGTCAATTGAAGTAATAATTGACAATATTGTTCTACCATTAGGAGCTGAGATTAATGTTTTTGATGTTAATAGAAAAATGATATTTGGCCCAATTAAAAATTCAAATATCAATAAAGGGTTACCCATAGCAACTGATATAATGTTGGGTGATTCGATATTTGTCCAACTTAGTCTGGATAAGGATATTACTAATAAAAATGATGTTAGCTTTTCTATCATTAAAATTATTCACGGGTTTAAGGAATCTGTCAAACCGGAGTTAAAATCTGCTGCTTACTGTGAAGTTGATGTTGAATGTTCAACTGGAGAAGGATGGGAATTTGAGTGTGACGGAGTTGGAAAAATATATGGAAATGGCTGGATGGGTTCATGTGCGTTATTAAACAACACTGCACTTGATTATACTCCTTATATTTTAACTGCAAAACATATTATAGACAGTATTGGAAGTGCCAGTTATGCAAGTATTCGTTTTAATTATAAAGCCACGGAATGTGATGGAAGTATTGCGGCAACTGGGATTACAATCTCAAGTTTAAGCACTAAGGCGTCTAATAGTGCTTCTGATTTAACACTATTGGAATCATCAGTTGACTTAAGCGATGTAACTTCAATTACATTTCTGGGATGGAATAGAGTTCCAAGTCCCAATTCAGTTGTATGTTTACATCATCCAGATGGTGATTTTATGAGTATTTCTAAAGAAAGTACCACAATTTCAACTTCAAGCCAAATTTGGGTTTCAGTAAATGACTGGGATATAGGTTCAATTGAACCTGGGTCTTCTGGATCTCCATTATTTGATCACAATAAACGTGTAATAGCGACTACTTCATTTATAAATTCACCAGATTACATTTGCACACCAGACTTGGAATCATATCATGGTAAACTTAGTTATTTTTGGTCCTCAATTTCCTCTTATTTAGATCCATGTAATACTGGTGCCGCTTTTATAAATTCAATTAAAACAACTACAGCTTTATCATCAATAGTTGGTAATAGTGTGATATGTGAAGAAGGAACTACATATCAGTTAAATCATGTGTTAGGAGATGCCACTGTTACCTGGGAGGTTTCACCTACAAATTTATTTGATACTCCCACATCAGGAACAGGTTCAAATCCAACTTTATACGCAAATAACAATTCAACTAATGGTTTAGGTCAGTTAAAATTTTTTATTGGCTGTACTACAGTAACAAAAAACGTTTGGGTGGGAGACCCAATTACCCCCGAAATTACAGGAAACCCGTTTGTGGACTGTACTTATTCCCTGTTTACTGATGCCAACATGCAATCGGTAACCTGGTCGGTTTACGGCCCTTTACAAATTGTTGGCCCGAATCAGGGGTATAAATGTACTGTTCAGGGTACCGGAACTGGTATGGGATGGGTGTACGCCACAGCTTCCAACGATTGCAATCCCTCGGTGCGCGATGAGTTTATGGTTCAGGTTAGTTGTGGTTTATTGCTAATTTTTACCCCAAATCCCACGAGCGGAGAAACAATAGTATCTATTGAAACTGATTCTCAGGAAACAACTTTTGACGAAACTGCCCCGTGGGATTTGGAAGTGTATTCGGAAACCCAATTGTTAAAAACGAAACAAACTAATCTGCGCGGGCAAAGCGCCAAAATACAAACCGCAGGCTGGCAGGAAGGGATTTACATTGTGCGTGTGAACTACAACGATGAAATTTTAACCGGAAAACTAATGGTAAAAAGGTAATACGGTACTAACCCTGACGGGGCTCGTAGCCCCGTCAGGGTTAAAGTAAAAACCGTCTCAAACCACCCCCAGATGTAACAGCGCATCGCCTTTGTAAACCACCGGCGCGTGGTTTAACCCGATGATGTAACCCGAATGGGGGATTTTCACCTTAAACTCATGTTTCCCGTAGGGATCGGAAATGGTGCCCACCACTTGTCTTTTTTCCACTTTGGAACCATCTTTCACAAAAAACCGGAACAGGCCACCCTGCCGCGCCCGCAGCCAGGTCGATTCCCTTATAATCACCGGCGACTGAATACCGTTTGCCTGAATTTCGGCCGAGAAATCGCGCATACCCAGATAGTGCATCACCCTCATCGTTCCGAAAACTCCGCGGTTGGTAATCCTGTGGTTAAAATCGTGCGATTTGCCTCCCTCAAACAGCATCACTTTCTTCCCATTTATTGAGGCAGCCTCGCGGAACGATTTATCGCGTTGTGCAGCGTAAACAATAAACCGCGGATTAAACACTTTGGCCAGTTGCAGCAACTCTTCATTGCCTTTTGAAATGCGGATTTGCGACGAATTAAACCTGCGCGCTCCGCCGGTGTGAAAATCGATGCAGTAATCCACATGCGGCAGAATTTCGTTCATTAAATGATGTGCAAAAATGCTTGCCAGTGAACCTTTTTGGGAGCCGGGAAATGCGCGGTTCAAATCCTTTCCATCCGGAAATTCGCGGGTTTGGTTAATAAAACCAAAAATATTTACGGTAGGAATAGCGATAACCATTCCGGCATCGGGCCGGGTGTATTTTTTGGCCAGCAGTTCCCGCACAATTTCTACGCCGTTCAGTTCGTTGCCATGAATTCCGGCAGTAAGCAACAAAACCGGCCCGTCGGTTTTAGCCCGTTCCACCACTACCGGCACTTCCAGTTTGGTGTACGTATGCAGACGGGCAATGTCGAGGTTCAGGTATTTTTTTCTTCCGGGAGTAATTTCTTCCCCCAAAATTGTAATTGTTTTATGGGTTTTCTTTCTCATGGGCTAAACATGGCGTTCAACATACCGGATAATGCTTTTGGCAATATTTTTCCCGGTGGCTTTTTCAATTCCCTCCAATCCCGGCGAGGAATTCACTTCCAGTATAAGTGGCCCGTTTTTAGACTGCAACATATCAACCCCGCAAACTCCAAGCCCCATAACACGTGCCGCCTTGAGGGCTGCATTCTCTTCTTCTTCGTTCAGCTCAATAACCTGAGCTGTTCCACCCCTGTGAAGGTTTGAACGAAACTCTCCTTTTTTTGCCTGTCGTTTCATGGCACCTACAACCACGCCATCAACCACAAACGCTCTGATGTCGGCACCTTTGGCTTCTTCTATAAATTCCTGCACAATCACTCTTACTTTCAATCCGTTAAATGCATCAATGACCGATTCGGCGGCATTGTCGGTTTCGGCTAAAACTACACCCAAACCCTGTGTTCCTTCAAGCAGTTTTACCACTACCGGCGCACCGCCTGCCGCCTGAACTATTTCCTTCACATTTCGTGAATAATTTGTAAAAACGGTCTTTGGAAGACCAAGGCCGGCACGGGAAAGAATCTGCAGACTCCGCAATTTATCGCGGGACCGCAAAAGTGCCTGCGATTCAATGGCTGTGAAAACCTTCATCATTTCAAACTGGCGAACTACGGCCGTACCGTAAAAAGTTACCGAAGCACCGATACGCGGAATAACTGCATCGATATGTTCCAGCGGTTTACCTTTGTAAATAATAACCGGTTTTCGTTTCTCAATTATCAGGTCGCATTTGGTGTGGTCAACCACCAGCATCTCGTGCTTTTGCTTGACGCCGGCTTCTACCAATCTTCGCGTTGAATATAAATTTGAATTTCGTGAAAGTATTACAATTCTCATTTTAACTTCGATTCTTGATTTATTTTTGCTATTAAGTAACGGCCTGCAAAGGAAAGATTTTTTCGGGAAGTATCAATTAAAAATTTTTTGGAAGTAAACTTCCGGCCCAGCAATACCGGGTGTTTCATGTCGGTGCGTTCAGTAAGTGTAAGTTCTATGGGGTAATTTTTCCCAAACAATGCAATTTCAGTTTTAATGGAAATACGTTCCTCCACCTGGCCGTTTGAGCTTTTCACCCGGCGGATTTTAAACACATCGAAAACAAATTCTTTTTCGTGGTAGCGCGGATGTTCGGGATCGAGCAGCCTGAATTTCACACGTGGTTTTCCGGCTTCGAAAAAATGCACAATGTTGTGGCAATGAAAACTGGAAGTATAGGCGCCCGAATCGATTTTCACATCAATTCCTTCCAACTCGAGCCGGGGAAAATCTGCCTTGTCTTTTCTGCCAATTACTATTTTTTCCATTTTAACAGAACATGTTAAAGGAATTCAAAAAACATTTTACCTACCATAAAATAGATAAATAAACCCAAAATATCGTTCATGGTTGTAATAAACGGCCCGGTAGCCAGTGCAGGGTCCACTTTCAGCTTATGCAGAAACAGGGGTATAAGCGTTCCGAAAAAGGAAGCATACAGCATCACAATAAAAAGCGAAATGGAAACCGAATAGGTTAAACTCATGTTTCCCTGAACAAAAAAGTTGTACAGAAAAATAAGGACAGCAAAAATGGAAGCTGTTGAAAATGCAACGATCAACTCTTTCAATAACCGTTTTCCTGTAGTTTCAATATCTTTCACCCCGCTGGCAATGCTTTGCACCACAATGGAAGATGACTGTACACCCACATTCCCTGCCATAGCCATAGTTAGCGGAATAAAAAAGGCCAGTTCGGTAACATGGTCCAGCTCCGCTTCATAATTTCCCAAAACCAGGGCGCCCATAATTCCGCCAATCATTCCAATCATTAACCAGGGAAAGCGTGCACGAATGAGCTCCCAGGGTTTATCGTCGGGTTCCACATCGCCGGCAATACCCGAAATCATCTGGTAGTCGCGTTCGGCTTCTTCACGCACAAAGTCGATGACGTCGTCGAAAGTGATTCGCCCTTTCAGCCGGCCAATGTCGTCTATCACCGGAATGGCCACCAGGTCGTATTTATCCATAATCTCGGCTACCTCTTCCTGCCGGGTGCCGGTGCGAACACTGATTACATCGGGGTTGTATAAGTTTGAGATTTTAGTATTGGTGGAATTCAGAATCAGTTTTTTCAGGGAAAGAACCCCTTTCAGCCGCTGCTGATCGTCGGTTACATAAATGTAGTAGATTTCATCCACTTCCTCTGATTGTTTACTGATTTCCTTAAGACAGGTGGAAACGGTCCAGTTTTCGTTAACCGAAACCAGCTCTTTGGCCATGATACCCCCGGCAGAATCTTCGTCGTATTCCAGCAAATCCACAATGTCGCCGGCCTGTTCGGTATCTTCAATTTCCCGGAGCACTTCCTGTTTCTGTTCTTCATCGAGGTCGGCCATCACATCGGCTGCATCGTCGGAGTCCATGTACTCGATAAACTTGCTGGCTATCAGTTCGGGAGGTAATACGCGCAGAAAACGTTTCCGGTCGTGTTCGGGTATTTCGATGAGCACATCGGAGGCTTTTTCACCCTCCAGCAACAGGTACAGGTATTTGGCTTCGTCCATGGTCAGGTCGTCCATCACCTCGGCAATGTCGGCCGGGTGAAGTGGCTCCATGGTCGCTTTCAGCTCTTCTGCATTGGTTTCTTCAATGAGATCTTTTAGCCTGTCTATATATTCTCGGGTAATTTCAAATTCCATGTTCTGAATTTTTATCAGGTTTCTACCATTTTTGTCAGCCGGATAAAATCGGCAACGGAAAGTTGCTCGGGCCGTTTTTCGGCGAATTGCTCCGGGATTTCCAGTTCCAGCTCACTCAGGGAATTCCGGAGCATTTTTCGTCGTTTGTTGAAGGCAGCCTTTACTATCCGGAAAAACAATTCCTCGTTGCAGGGCAGCTTTTCAACCGCGTTCCGACGCAGCCTGATAACGGCCGATTTCACTTTCGGGGGAGGGACAAAAACCTGTTCAGAAACGGTAAACAAGTATTCAATATCGTAAAAAGCGCCAAGTAAAACGCTTAAAATTCCATAGGTTTTGCTTCCGTGTGGCGCGCTTAGCCGCTCGGCAACCTCTTTCTGAATCATACAGATAACCTCGGGTACGCGGTTTCGCCACGTTAAAATCCGAAAAAATATTTGGGAAGAAATATTGTAGGGAAAATTTCCGATGAGGCTAAAATGCTGAGGTAACTGGCTGGCATCCCATTTCAAAAAATCGTGGGAATAAATTCTGCCGTTTAATTCATGGAAATGGGTTTTGAGATAGTCCACCGATTCCCTATCTATTTCAACAACAGATACCTTAAGTTCGTTTCGCAGGAGTAAATAATGGGTGAGTACGCCCATCCCCGGTCCCACCTCAAGTACATCCGTCACTGTGGTACCCAGGCTGTCAACTATTTTCCGGGCAATATTCCGGTCCTTCAGAAAATGCTGACCTAACTTCTTTTTGGGCCTGACCATATTCATTACTATCCGATTCGCTCATTTCCGGTTTCCTTCTTAACACTTCTTTTGAACAAAAAAACCAAACAAATTTATATTTTTGTCAGTTGTTGATAAACTGAAACAGCCTTATTTTTTGCATCCCGAAATTAATAAATTTCGTGGAACAACAAATGAATGAAAAATCTTACTTTAATCAGCTGATTTTGAAAAATATATTATTAAAAACTGTTCAATTCCTCACTTTTTTTGCCATTGGTGCTTTCCTTTTCTGGCTTGTTTACAAAGATCAGGACATCGATCGCATAAAATCGGTTCTAAAAAACGATGTGAATTATTTCTGGATTGTTGTTTCCCTGATTATCGGTTTGTTCAGCCACATCAGCCGCACACTCCGCTGGGGAATTATGATTCAGCCCATTGGTCACAAACCCCGGTTCATAAACACTTTTTTAGCTGTTATGGTGGGCTACCTGATGAATATGGCCATTCCGCGCATGGGGGAGATTTCGCGTTGCGGAGTTCTGTCCCGTTACGAAAAAATTTCGTTTACCAAACTCATTGGCACTGTAGTGGCCGAAAGAGCTGTTGATATGGTATCACTGCTCTTGCTTTTGTTCATAGTTATTGTTTCGCAGTTTGGGCAGATGCTGCGTTTTTTGGGTGATAACCCGGAAATTGAGGCAAAGATGCTGGGTATTATCGTTTCACCTTTTTTAATTGGCGGACTTTTTCTGGTAATTGTTCTTGTGGTAATTTTCAGAAAAACACTGAAACACACCCTTTTCTACAAAAAGGTAATGGGTGTTATAATGAATTTAAAAGAGGGATTTATCTCCATCCGGTCGGTTGAAAATAAAGGCTGGTTTATTTTTCACTCGGTTGTCATCTGGGTGTTTTATTATCTGATGCTGTATGTTATTTTTTATGCATTCGATTTTACCAGTCATTTGGGGTTGATTGCCGGACTTACAACCTTTGTATTTGCCAGTTTTGGAATGGTGGCTCCGGTGCAGGGAGGAATAGGCGCCTGGCACTTTATGGCCATCGAGGCACTGGCACTGTACGGCATTGCAAAAGCCAACGGGGTAATTTTTGCATTTGTGGCGCATGGCTCCATGACGGCCATGATTATTGTACTCGGGATAATTTCGCTGCTGGTTTTACCGTTTATCAACCGGAGCAATTCGCAATTCATTCAAAACCCCGCAAGTGAATTGAATTAACAGGGTGCCATTTTTTATGAATACAGAACTATTTATCGCACGCAGGCTTTTTTTCGAGAAAAGCGACAAAAAATTTCTCTCGCATAAAATCATACGCATTGCCCTTGTGGGGATTGCTCTTGGCCTTGCCGTGATGATAATTTCGGTGGCTGTGGTTACCGGGTTTAAAAACGAAATCAGAAATAAAGTAATTGGGTTCGGGTCTCATCTTCAGGTGGTGAATTTCGACTCGAACAACTCTTATGAAACCCGTCCGGTTTCGAAAAAGCAACCCTTTCTCAGCGAACTGAAAAACCTTGCCGGAGTGAACCATGTGCAGGTTTTTGCCACCAAGCCGGGCATGATTAAAACGGACGAATACATACAGGGAATTGTTTTTAAAGGAGTGGATTTGGGGTACGACTGGAACTTTTTTGAAAAAAATCTTGTGAATGGACATCTTCCTGCTATCAACGATTCGGTTAGATTGGACGAAATCCTGATTTCCGAACAGGTTTCAAAACTGCTTGAGGTTTCCATTGGAGACAGAGTGGTACTTTATTTTATTAACGAGGATGAAAACAATCCACGGATGCTGCAGCTTGCCGTCTGCGGATTGTACAACACGGGAATGGAAGAGTTCGACAACCTGTTTGTGTTGGGCGACCTGAAGCAGGTGCAGCGGCTCAACAACTGGCAACCCGATCAGATTAGCGGTTTTGAAGTAGTCATTTCTGATTTTAACCGAATCAACGAAATAGAACAGGAAGTAAGGAATACAGTACTTGATTACAGTATTGAAAATGATGCCATTTTGCGCACTACAAACATCACCCGCGAGTATCCGCAAATTTTCGACTGGCTTTCCATTCTCGATATGAATGTGTGGATTATCCTTTTTCTGATGGCCGTGGTGTCCGGTTTTAACATGATTTCAGGTTTACTGGTGCTCATTCTCGAGCGCAGTAAAATGATTGGCGTGCTGAAAGCACTCGGCAGCCCAAACTGGAGTATCCGTAAAGTTTTTCTTTACCTTTCGGTTTTTCTAACTTCAAGAGGTATGATTTGGGGAAATGCTGTTGGAATAGCATTTATTGTTGTTCAGGGCTATTTTGAAGTGCTCAAACTCAATCCCACCACATATTATGTAGATGTGGTACCTGTTAATTTTTCAATGCTTCACCTGATTCTTCTGAATATTGGAACCATTGCAGCTACCACATTCATGCTGGTTGTGCCCAGTTATCTGGTAAGCAAAATCTCACCCGAGAAAACCATCAGATTTGATTGATTGATTGAATAAAACAGGAATGGCAGTAACCGCAGCAAATATTAAAAAAGCGTTGGCAGGAAACCTTCGCGGAATAGAGTCGCATCAGAAAATGATGCCGCCAAACCGGAAACTACGCGCTGTCGACAGCGATAAAAAACGTCTGAAGTCAAGTAGTGTGTTGCTTTTGCTTTATTTGGATAATAATGAATTATACGCCTGCCTGATAAAACGCCCTTCCACAATGAAACACCACGCAGGTCAGGTGGCAATTCCGGGAGGAAGAATTGAACCTGGTGAATCGTCACACGAAACGGCGTTGCGCGAAACATGGGAGGAAATTGGCATTGGTCCGGAAAAAATTGAAATCCTTGGTTCACTTTCCGAATTATTTGTTGATGTCAGCGGTTTCCTTATTCAACCCTTTGTGGGTTGGCTTAAAGAAAAACCACAATTTAAAATAAATAAGGCCGAAGTGGAAAAAACCATTCTTTTCCCTTTGCTGAAGTTTAAGGAAAATCTGGAAGAAACTGAACTGGAAACGTTATCAGGAAAACTGAAAGTCCCTTGTTTCCATTTTGAAGGGGAAATTATTTGGGGAGCAACAGCCATGATTTTATCAGAATTTTACGACGCAATAGAATTTGGGACTACTCTGTAATAAGATTCCTGTAATGTTCATAATTTCCAATTACACGGTTTACAAAGTTAAAAGCCTCCTCGCCGCGTGCATAACCCCAACGTACAACCGGATCTTTAAAATAGGTTTCCGATGATTTGTTTCTCAAATAGTAATCCACATTGTCTTCCCAAACGTGGCTGTTCTTTCCGAACTTTCGGGCAAGACGCTGGGCATCTTTTACATGTCCAAGTCCAATATTGTAGGAAGCCAATACAAATTTGATCCGTTCTGTAGAATCAGGAATACTTGTATTAAGCTGCTCATCCAGCCAGTTGAGCAGTAAAATTCCGCCTTCAATGTTCTGCCTTGGGTCCAGAATATCTTCCACACCCAATGATTCGGCGGTATTGGGCATAAGCTGCATCAGGCCGAAAGCGCCACTCCACGATTCGGCCTCAGGATTAAACCGCGATTCGTGATACATAATGGAAGAAATAAGTCGCCAGTCCCAGCCGTATTTTTCGGCCAGTGGTTTTACAATGGGATCGTACGGAGAAATACTTCCACCCGAAATGCTGTGAAATGGACTGTTGAAACGCCCTGCAGTTCGCGGACTTACAAAATACTGGTGATAAATTTGCTGGTATTCCCTGGTTTTTTTAAACTGAACAATCCATCTATTGAGGAATTCTTTCCACTCATCAGAATCTTTCTGAACAGCCCATGCAATATTCTGGGGAAAACTGATTTTCAGCGAAACATCAAGGTTGGGATAGTAGGATTGATTGAGTAGTGCCACATTTTCATCGCAAACGGTGTAGTTAATTTCACCTCGCGCAACCATAGCCACCAACTGCTCCACCCCATTCACCGAATCTTCCACAATTTCAACAGGATGCCCAATCTCTTCCGACAGATGAACCAACCTTCTGAAATACGTTGTATTTTGCTGAACATGTATCCTTTTACCGGCCAGTTCAAGCGTTGTTTTCAGATAAAGGGAATCCGGGGTATCTTTTAATGGTTTCCTTTGCACAATAACCTGCCTCGTTTGTTTCAGGGGTTTGGTAAAAGCAATCTCCTGCCCTCTGGCACGGGTAACCGTAAGATTCTTTGCAACCAGATCGAACCGCCCGTTTTTCAGCCCATCGAAGGTTTCGGCCATATTGTTGCTTACTGTAATTTCAGGTTTTACCTCCAAATCGTCGCACAATTTCATGACCAGTTCATATTGGTATCCCATTGGCTTGCCGCGGTAAACAAAATAATTGGTAGAGTTATAATCAATAACAACTTTTAATATGCCTGATTCGCGAATCCGGCTAAGATCAGATCGTACTTCTTCGGTACTTTCCTTTTGAGATTTTCTTCTTTCACCGCCGCACGCAAAAAACAAAGCAGCAATAAAAAAAATCAATATAAAATTGAAAAGCAGATTATATTTTTTCGCACGAATCATCAATCGTAAAAGGCCCAGGCAACACCCATCCTGAAAGTCATGCGGTTCATCGGGTAACCCGGAGTAGTGTAATACTCTTTGTTTATGAACTCTGTGCCTACATTCATCATTTTAAAAAATACAGTGGTGCGTTTTAAACGTAAATTGGCAAAAGCATCAATGTAAGGAAAATTACCGATTTTTTCATCATTTTGAAGGTAAAAAAGACCGGTGGAAGGATGATAGGCATCGGCATAATATGCTGTGTTGTATCTGACATCGACACCAATTTGGGTAAATAAAACTTTAGAGACCAGCAATTTATACCAGACTGAACCAAATGCAGAGAATTCAGGCAAATGAATAATATCAGTATTTGATGGTTTTTGCCACAACAACCTGGTTCTGAAGTGAAAATTACGCAATGCGAAATCTTTATCGGCATAGGCAGACAAAACAAGCAGTTGCCCTCCAAATTGCGAAGGAATGCCTTCAGAATTGTTGTATATATAATTATTTATAATGGCATAATTGGCATTCAACTCCATTTTACGGCGTGGAATTTTCAATCCTCCACTAACTGTCATGCGCTGTTCCATTTTCAGGTCTTCATTCCAGCGAATGCGTTTCGAATAAAACTCCTCCTGAAAATAATCAGGTACAAGATTTTCTATGCGCCCTTTAATATTCAATGATGCCAGTGAATCGCCAAACAATGATATCGGTTTTGAAATAGACCCATTCAGTTCTGTTTGTCCAGCGTTCCGGCCTAAAAGAAATATACGTCCATCGAAATTCCATGTCCAAAAACTACCTGTATGTCTGAAAATACCTCCTCCGGCATATACATTTGAATATCTTCTGGTTGTCGGCCTGAAGGTTCCAAACTCCAACCCGGGGATCGTTGCTTTTACAAACTCCTGCCCCAAAAATACACTTTTTCCAAAACTTGTTTTCCTTTCCGGATTTTCATAATGTTTGAGCTGAATAATATTCGAAATTTTTCTGAAACGAATAGAATCTTTTAAATAATCATCGCCATAATATGCATATTGAAAAAACGAGTTGGTCGAATCTTCTTCATCAATATATTCTTTTATATGATTCTGGTATTCAAAAGAATAAATTATGCCTGCAAACGGCTTAAATTCCTGCGGTCTGGGCCTCTCTTCACCTTCTTCATCATATACAGGTTCATATTCTTCATCATGAATTTCTATATACCGCCCAAAACGGTATTCTCCAGTGGAAAAAAAATAAGAATTTCCAAACTCTGAACGAACATTACTCAGATTAACATCAAGAAAATCTGTATCCGGCTCGCCAAGTAAATCGGCATCAGATTCCAGCCCCCCATTTTCATTGTTAAGTATGCTGTTGCTTATAAATCCTCCGTGAATACTTAGCCTCTCTTTATTATAACTGGAATAAAGGGTTACAAAGTTATTTTTTGTTTCCTGATTTTTATATTGACCCGCCGACCGTGCCTGATCGAATCGAAAAGTAAAATTCCACCAGGGGCTGACATTCTGGGAATGCAGCACATTAAAACGCGTTTCATTTTTTCTGGACCGGTGTTCGCTTTGTGTAAAATCCAACAATGTATATGGAGTCCGGGTGTTATAATACTGTACAGTTTGTGGTGTTAGCAGGTAAGCTGCCCTTGTTTGTAAAAAATAAAAATCAACATTCGATTTTCTGTTAAAAAAGTTATTATCCACATAAGGAGTAGCATAGTTACCCACATAAGAAGCTGTGATGGTATTTTTCAATACAGGGTGGTAAATGTGAAAATAGTCTTGTATGGTGTCTAATTTGGTTGAATCTTTGAAGGCACCAAAACCATCCAGGTTCCATAGTTTTATTCCGGGTTCAATTTCTTTTTGTGAAGTTGCAGTTTCCCGCTGGCTCTGCAGGTCCGGAAGGTTTTGTGAACCGTCTGCTCCCCGTATTTGTGGTCGGGCCTGAGAAAAAGCGCTCCAGGGAAAAAGAACCCCAAAAACTAAGAAAATATTTATCAATAGATTTTTTGGCATAACACTTTACAAAAGCAGAACAAAACTAAAAAAAGCAGGGAAACGACGGATAAAACTTAATTACTTTTCATGAAAATTAACGGTTATCCCAAAT
>JAWLCW010000020.1:0-118298 GCA_041686935.1 Mariniphaga sp.
TCGGAGTATGGTGCCGTCCATCAAAAAAGGACGTGCTGTAATCTCCCTGACGGCCTGACAAAGCCTGATGGCATGAAACTTCCTGTCCATCTTTTCAAATACAATACGGGTTGCTTCCTTTATCGTATAAATTGATTTTTGTCTCATCACAAATCGCTTAATTCTTCCATGAATTTTCTTTCGGAGTTTTTGGCCCCGGAGTATTTTACCAGTAAATAATCCAGTTGGCTGACGTCGGACAATTCCAGCATTTTCAGGTGTCTGTCGTATTCCTGCAGCCAATCATCCAGAGAACTCCGCTCCAACTCCGAACACTTTTTCCTGTGGATTTTTACGAGAATTTTTTTGCATTTGGTCAATGCTCTCTTTTTGTGTTCAGCGTCCTTTTTTCTTTTTGATATATAGCTGCTGCAACTATTCGTCCCGGCAAGCGAAATGCTCAAGCCGTTGTTCAGAATGAAGTTGTTCAGCTTTGAACTGTTTGGCGTTGCGTATCTTACACTCATAACAAATATTTATACGTTTCATAAAAATCTGACCAGTTCTTATTGTCAGGGTCTGGCAGTTCGATACCAAGTTCAACCGATGCAAACATTTGAATTTTGTCCAGATACTCTTTGAATTGTTTGGTGTCTTTTGAAGTCGTTGAAATTACTCTGGTAACATAGTAACCTAAAACTTTGATCTCCTCAAAGCCGAGAAATTTAGCTTTAAAAAACTCGTGCAATTCATTCCTGTCATTGCCGGTCTCCTGCTCGATACAGGTCAGCCAGAGCCAGTAAAGGTTATTTTGGGATATGGAACGTCTCCACCGTTTTTTCGTGACTTTCACGTCCCAGCTTTCCCTATCGTCAAGTTCCCGGATAAACCGGATTGCTTCTTCCTTATTCTTTCCTTTTCTCAGTTTAAAAAGCATCGTACAAACTCAATTCGTTCCAAATGCCATGCTCTCACTTTTTCATTGAATTCCGGATCGTCCTCTGCCAGATCGTGATGTTCCCGGCAAAGCCCAGCCAGATTTTCAATGTAGTCCAGCAAGTCACTTCCCCCCATCCCCCGGTTGTCAATATGGTGCACATCAACGGCTTTTTGGGTACAGCCTTTAACCTCACAGGGAATGAAGTCGTCAAGGCCGTACCCGAAAAAGTCAAGGTATATTTTAGTGTGCCTCTGCATTGAACAGTTTGGCAACCTTTGGATTTGAAGTATCAATAAGGCTTTTGTGATTTTCAACAAAGTCAATCAACTGTTCACTGAACCGTTGCACTTCAATAATATCCGTTTCCGGTTTGTAAGGATATTCCTCAATGTAAACATTCCGGAAATCGGTTATCAGGTATTCAAAAGTATTGACATAAATACCGTTCTCATTCAGGCAATAGGGATAAATCTTGCTTTGCCATGTGTTCAGGTATTTTGGAAATTCATACCGTCCCGTGGTCTTTATATCAATAACTTTGTATTTCAGGATCTCATCCACATATCCATAAAGCGCTACATTTCCCTTTCGGGTTGGAAGCACCGCCTCGATATATTTTTGTGGAATAGCTCCAGCCAGCTTTTGGGCAAACAGAGCCACAATTTCAGGTTTAAAAGGAAAATCCTTTTTATGCTCCTGCTCTGTATAGGTATAGAGAACATTTCCCCGCTTATCTTTCGGAAGATCTTCTATCCGTATTTTTCCGGATATAATCAGATCAACCAACTCATTGAAAGCCGTCCCTTTTGCAGCGGCTTCACTGTAAAAAGGTTTCCGGTTCAGCCGGTCAATAAAATCCTGAAAAGCATTATCATCGTCAACCTTGCTGAGATAGTATTGAAAACCATCCAGCAAGGTTGCATAGAATCTATAATTAACCGTTTGTGTGTTCATGCTCCAAGGTCTCTTTTAAAGACGGTTTATTATTCGATGTTTTCTTTTCCGCTTTGGGCTTTACCGGGTCAGTGTAAGCAGCCTTCTCACGGTTAAAAATCAAACCAAGCTTTATCGCTTTGTCTTTTATCATGCGACTGGTTTGCAGTTTGGAATCCCAGATATGGGTCTGGCAGTACTTTGCCCATTCAACTACTTCATTGGCGCTTTCAGCATCAACAATGCCTTCAACCTGGTCTTTGGCAAATTCCAAAAACTCGGTATAGTCAGTTGCCATTTTCTGACGGTCTTTCAGCGACTTTTGGTAACCGGCAATAATCTGCGACATTAAACTGTTTGGTTGTTTATCCACGTCCGGTAGTTTTATAACCGCATCCAGTTTACAGGTGTTTTTGGCGTAAAACTTTTCACACGGGTCAAAACTGATTGTCCGTTGTTTTCCATGGGCTTCCATGTAGCCAACCAAGTCCAGTTCCTTGATTAAGTCCCCGGAACTGCTTCCACCGATTTCAGGCCGTAGAATTTTTTCGTCCCCGTTTTTTTCCTCTCTTTCATGGGCTACAAATACCAGGTGCATTCCAATATTGGAAACACGACTGAGGAAATTTACAAACATGGTTTTTCTGGCTCCATAGCCTTGCAGGGTCAGCGAACCGTCCCGTTTGCCTAATTTGGGATCGGTTTTAATCAGGTAGGCTGACATAAAATCCAGCATTTTCCCGGCGGTATCTATTACCAAAGTTTTGAACTCGGACAAATCCTCACTGAGAACGTCCAGAACATCATCCCAGCTTTCAACCTGTACTGCCGGTGACAAATGACGTGGATCAACCCTGTGCAATCCCTGATCGAAATCCAGAAGCAACGGGTCTGGCGAAGAAAGCGCCAGCGTTGTTTTTCCGATTCCGGGTTGTCCGTAAAGCAATGTTTTGCTTGAGACTTGCACGTTTAATTCGTGCGGTTTTCTAATCTTACTCATAACAAAAATTTTAATTGATTATTGAAAAGGACTTTTCGATCCTGATTTCTCTCTCGGTGCTGAACAGGAATTCGCGAAACTCAGAACGCTTGCAGAAAGCCATATTTCCGTTTCCCTTTTTTGGTCCCGGATACCATTCGATTAGCTCCGAACGCCTGGCATCATCAGCCAGCTTTCTGCCGTACAATTTTTTGATTTCACTGTATGTAATGAGTTCCGGTTCTATTCCTGTTTTTTGGAGAACTTCACCAACAGCCATGATGGCTGCCTGTCTCGCTGCCTTTATGATTGCTCCATGGTCTGACATATCTCTCCTGTTTCTACGTTAATTCCTAATTCTGAAAAAATGTCCTGAACTCCCTTCCACTCATAGTCGGTAATCCCTTCGTGTCCGTTTTTTTTGCGGTAAAAAGACTGGTTGTGGTCAACCATAAAAACATCGTTCATCAACCTCTTTTGAACCGTCTTTCTCAACTTTGGCGGAAGCATTTTATAAGCGCGGTTAAAATCTCTCCTTTTTTTCATCTTCTTAAAGCTTTATTACTTTATTTTATTTCATTTTCTTTGAAAATGTTTTAATTTTGTTGAAATAATGACGTAAAGATAGAAATAAAATGAAAGAAAATAAAACATTTTCAAACAAAAATACAGAAAATCAAACTTTAAATCCTATGAAAGCTTCAGAAATTTTACAGAAAATCCTTGATTCTCAGTTGATGAATGCCACTGAGTTTGCAAAAGAAATTGGACTTTACGGCCCACAGCCCCTGTACAATATTTTAAACGAAAAGTATGGTCTTTCAGTAAAACTAAAACGACAGATTAAGGAAAGGTTTCCTGAAATCGACGATGATTTTTTAAATGGGAAAACCAAAAATGTTCAAAAAGGTGGCGCTGGAAGTGTTAATATTCAGGGTATTCAGAGTAAGGTAAGAACCGGGTCTATAAACCAAAAGGCCGAGGAACAAATAAAATTCCTCAAAGCAGAAAATAAAAGGTTGCTTGAAACAATAGAAGATTATAAAGAGAGAGAAAAGAAATTAATGGACCTATTATTAAAACAGAAGGAAACATGATGAACAAACAAGATGGACGCAAAAAATCCCAAAACCTTCAATTTCACAATTGCCAAAATGTCAAAATAGAAAAAATTGTAAACAACAATGAAAATCAAAACCAACCCTGCCAACCATCAAAAGACAGCAAATCAGAAAGGAGGACAGAACTAAAAATGCTGAAAATTTCTTTCAATAAATCTAACTCAAAAAATTTCGAACAGGCTGTAATTTTGGCTCAAAAAGTTGGTGGTATTTATGACGGCTTGCGCTGTGTAATCTTAATGCCTGACAGCCAAATAATTGAAAATCTTAACAAGCTGAAAATATTAAACAGCCTTGTTCAAAACTGGAAGTCTCTGTTGGTTGTTTTCAGGGGTAGAGAAGTAAATTTCACCAGGTTCCTAAACTCGGTTACACGAATTAAAGAATGCTCGATTGAATTTACAGACAAAAAACATTGTCGGGTCAACATTCAAAAAGAAGGGTGGGGGTGCAAATTTATCAGCACTCCAAAATACCACATATTGCCTTACCAGAAAAAAATTACCAATTCTTCTTACTGGTACAATTTCGGTCACTTTACAGCAGAGGACGAATGGGCAATTGATAAGGGAGTATTGAAGCACATCATTACAAACCATGTCAAGAAAAAAGGTCTGGATTTATGTCCGAATTTTAATTTCAAGACTGTATTTAATCGGATTGATAATTTGCCTGATAAAATTATCGTTGACGGAGAAAATTTTGAATTTTCCTACGCCCTTGCCATCGAAAATAACGAAGTGTCAGAAAAACCGGATAATATCCGCCACGTTCAGAAATCCGAAAAACAAACTGGCCCGGTACAGTTCAGTCAGGAATTTAAAATGGTTCTGTCTCCGGAAACCGGATACCGGTTTTCAGATAATTAGATCAATCACTTTACGGTTGGCCTCGTCAACTGGCTTTAGGTCAAAATCAATATATACATCGGTCACGGTTTTTGCGCCGTGGCCGAGTGCTTTTTGTACGACGTCTTTTGAAATGCCATTATTGTATGCAATTGTAGCCCAGCTGTGTCTTGTTACATAGGTAGTGACTTTCATTTTGATTTTCAGCCCAGGTGTAAACTCATCAAGAAAGGTATTTATCTGTTTGGTAAAAACCTCGTGATCCTTATACGTATTGTGAAACTTCAACAGCCATTCTCCAGCAGGATCGCGATACTTATTGATTATTTTCATGGCCTCCGGTTGGATTAAAATTGAATATTCCTTACCTGTTTTGGCTCGTTTGTATATTATCCGGTTGTCAACAATATCTTCCGGTCTCAGATAATACAGGTCCTTCATGTTTATCCCGATTAAAAAGAACAGCAACATAAACGTATCTCTTGCCTGATTTTGAAACGGATCAGACAGTTTTGCTTTGTAAATCTTCCTGACTTCCCTGGCTGAAATGCTCCGTTTTTTGGTGTCTTGCTTTGGAATCGTAAAGTTCCGAAACGGGTAAAGGTCTGCTGATATTATCCTCCGCTTGATAGCAATATTAAAAATAGAACGCAGGTTCCTGAGATTCAAACCGGCTGTATTAATAGAGTTACCACGCATCAACTCAAAATCAACGTAGCTTGCCAGAAAGTTATCGTCCAGTTCAATCATCAGGATTTGTTTTCTGCCTGTGTATTCTTCCAAAGCATGTTTAGTTGTCTCGTAGGTTTTTGCAGTTTTTACACGACCCTGACTTTTTAGCCATACTATATAATCTTCCATGAGTTCAAACAGTTCAGCTTTTTGCCGTTTCTGTTTCAACTTTGAAATTAGCTGAGAGATGGTTAAGCTCTCTATGTTTTTTATTTTTAAAATCTTTTCCTCGTACTGGCCCTCGAGCAGTTTCAGTTCCTTATTCAGAAATCCGGATAACGGGTGCGACTTTCTAACCTTACCGTCAGAAAGTGAAAACTGATTTTTTGGCACGTTGTACTTTGTAGCAATATACCGTGTACTACCATTATGAAATATCCGAATTTTGATATTGCATTTGCCATCTCGCTTTTCCTGAGAAGTTCTGATTGTCGATGATACTTTTGCCATTTGAAATTTCTGTCAAACTTTTAGTCAAACAAAAATAGCTAAAAAGTGCAAAATTTAAAGATTTTTTTATTCAAAAAAAATTCTGTATATGGCGTAAATAAAGAGGAGTAGGTTGATTAACAGTATGTAGGCCAAAGTGCTATTATTCTGACTCTGGATCAGAAGAGTTCAGGTTCGAGCCCTGACGGGTCAACCCAGGCGGGGATTTTATCAGTTTTGATGGAATCCCCGTTTTTTTGTTTTTCCAAAGCCCTTGCCATTTGCGGAATTGGAGAAAAAAATGAATTTACCCTGGGGGTTCGATAACAGTCTAATTCACGGTTATAGATAATTCCTTCGGGAAACAACAGATTTTGAAATATCCTTTTGCCTTCCAAATCTGATTTATCCCACAATATCAAAGGATTAAGGCAAACTTTTGCAGCGAAATTTATCACTTTTGCGAGGTTCGATTTATATTCGCCTGTTTTACCAAGTTCCTGTTCTAATTCAAAACATTCCTTTTCATATTTTGGCCTGAATTTATCGTAAAGGCTGCGGTCAATTTCTCCGGTAACAAAACGCTCTTCAATTGCCTCCAGTTTTCTTTTTGTTTCTGTCAATTTTTTTTTCAGCAATTTTGCTTCTTCAATATGATTTTTAAAGAATACTGCCATTAGTTCTTCCAATTGAAGTTTAACAATGGCAAACTCCTCTTTCCCTATTTTGAAGGATTGTAATGTTGCTCTGAATATTTCGTGCATTACTTTGGCGCTGCGATTTATTTTACACCCTTTTGTATTGCATTTATAATAATACAGTCCTTTCCTTTTTACGAGATAACCCGTTAAGGGGCCTCCGCATTTATCACATTTCGTGAATACTTTCAAGGGCAGATTTTCATTCTCTTTATTTTGAACAAAACCCTGAGTTCTCTTTTCCTGTCTGAGATTATGCACCATTAAAAATAATTCTCTTGAGATTAAGGGTTCGTGTTTCCCTTCAATAACTTGTCCCGGAATCATTTTGCTAATGATTAGCCCGCAATAAAAGGGATTGGCAAATATCTCTATCAACCTCTTTTCAAGTATGTTCATTCCCATTTTATTTAACCGACTTGCAATTTCAACATTTTGCATTTGTTGATAAGCTTTCCACTCAAAAGCTTTCCTTAATAGTTTTCCTTCTTCATTAACAACTAATTTACGCTCAGTGGCCTTCCCTTTATTTAAATCCTTATATCCGCGCGGAGGACCCCACACCCAATAGCCTTTCGTTAATAATTCGCGCATACCGGTAACCACCTTATCCCGCCTTAACTCATTGTCCATCTGTCCAAACAGGAATAATATTTTTTGTTGAAATGAACCGGAAGGAGTTGTGGGGTCCAATTCCTGCGTAGTTGCCAGGGTAATTACACCATATTTTTTTAGTAAATCGTCGGCAATTGATGCTCCGGCGATACCGGAACGGGAAAAACGTTCATACGAGTAAACAATTATATAATTGACATTCTTCGACCGCTTTACAAAGGTCAACATGCGGTTAAACTCTTTGCGATCGTCTGTTTTTGCTGATTCGTATGTGCCTCCAAAATAACCTACGATATTTAATCCTCTTTTTTGAGCATATATTTCACAGTATCGTTTCTGTGATGCCAAACTGGTATTGTCTTCCTGGTCTGCCGATGATACACGAGTATAAATAACGGCATTATTCCCCTCCTGAAATTGTTTTGGAGCTTGCGGTGCAAATTGTTTAAAAAGACTCAAATCACTCATGTATGAAGAAGTTTTGCGTTAAAAATTTGTAGAACCCCAATTTAGCAAAAAATATTTATACCTCCTCATTCTTCATAATATATGCTTTTAAAATCAGAAGGGCAATGGTTTCAGAATTTTTGATAAGCTTTTCATAATTTTCAGGAGACAAATCTCTGTACTTTGGAATACACCGGATTTTTTCCAAAGGTAATCGCTGTTTAACCCTTTTGGTCGCTTCTTCAATATTTCTGTTTTGTTTTTCCTCCATAATTTGTTAATGCGGGAAAAAGAAAATGCATATTCTAATTCCCTCCACTCCCAACAAACCTATGAATAACCTTAATGTATTGAAAAATAGTGGATAATATGTCTTGCTACGTCTCTGTTTGGCTGTATGATTGTTCTGAGAAACCCAAAAGAAAATTAAAAGTTAAAGAAGTTCAGGATTTCAGGGGAACAAAGGATACATTTCCTGAACTTCCTCAGTTTCCTCAAATTTCTTGTAGAAAAGTTAGATGATTTTTTTTAGCCGTTATTTGCCTTTTCTTTATAATTTAGCCAAAAGTTAAGCAGACAACAAACAAAAACCAATTTAACAGTGTCAACAAACAAAAATGCAACCATAAGGTACCAAGCGCTTAACAATTGCTTCCGAAATCCAGGGAAAAAGTATTATATCGAAGATTTAATTGATGCATGTAACGAGGCTCTGTTAGATATTGACCCCAGTTCTTCGGGTGTAAAACGCCGTCAAATTTATGAAGATATTAAGTTTATGCAGGATTCAAGGGGATTTGATGCACCAATCGAATCATTTACAGATGGCAGGAGAGCATTCTATCGTTACAGCGATTTGAAATTTTCAATAAACAACCAGCCTTTAAACGAACAGGAAGCGCAACAATTAAAGGAATCCTTACTAACGCTCTCACGATTTAGGGGAATGCCTCAGTTCGATTGGGTTGAGGAAATAAAAGCCCGCCTGGAGCAGACTTTCAATTTAAAATCAGGAGATAACATCCTGAGTTTTGAGGAGAATCCCTATTTGACGGGAAGGGAATATATAGGCAGTTTATTTAATGCCATTGTTAATCAAAAGGTTTTGAAAATTAAATATAAGCCATACAAGGCTGAAAAAGAATTAATTTTTACAATTCATCCCTATCATTTAAAACAGTACAACAACCGTTGGTTCCTGTTTGGTTTAAACGATGACTATCGTAATTTAACTAACATGGCGCTCGATCGGATTCTGGAAATCTCAGAGATAGCCACCAGATACATTGCAAATACAGAAATCGATTTTTCTGAATATTTCGATGATGTGATAGGTGTTTCAGTTGATGAAACTCAGGAACCACAAAAGATAATTTTGAAAGCCGATGAAAACTTACTGCCTTATATTAATTCAAAACCAATTCATGGTTCACAGAAAGTAAAAAAGGATGGGGAAGAAACCCAGATTGAATTAAAACTTCAACTGAACTACGAACTGGAATCAACAATTTTTTCTTTCGGCGAGAAAATTGAAGTATTGGAGCCGGAGGCTCTAAGAACAGCTATAGCTAAGAGAATAAAAGTATTAAATCAAAAATATTTAACCTGTGAATAATCACTGCACAGGTTGTAAATAATATTGCATCATGAAAAAAATAGGGTTCATCAATTTTAGACGTTTCGCACATTTTGAACCAATTGATTTAGGTGAAATCACCTTAATGGTTGGTAAAAATAATTCTGGAAAATCTACAGTAGTCAAAGCTCTTTTATTGTTTCTTGATTATCTAAAGAACCAGCAAAAAGACACCTTTTCATTCGCCAATGAAACACTAAATGAAGCAAATATAGTAACCTTTAAAAGAGCATTAAACCAAGAAACAAAAGGACCATATATTGAATTTCAGATTGAGATTGAAAATTATCAGGTTAGTATTTCCATTTCGTCGGAAGATGAAGACTACACTTTTGCAGACGTTATCATGCTTAGGATTATAGATACTGAAATCAACCTTGAGTTAGAAATTGATTATCTGTCAGATACTATTCGCATAACGAAACAAACACAAATAACTCCTGAAATATTTAATATTGAAGCTGCTAAAAAAGAGCTACGTCAGAGAATAAAAGTACAACAAAAAGAACTTGATGGGCTGAGCAAAACTTCGAGAGAGGGTTTAAGTTTAATTAATCTTATTAATACACTTAATAAAAAACTGGATGAACTTGGATCGCAAGCAGGGAAAGAAAAAAGTTCAGATGTTGAATACCATCTGGAATATCCGTTAAAAGACTTCTCCACCTCATCTACCGAGGAAAATATTTTTGAAGAAATAATTAGCGACTTTCTTTCCAAGAATCATGACTTAAGAGTATTCTACATTGGTAAACGTGAAGATTCATCGACGTTAACAGATAAGGAAAACATGCATTTTGAACAAATTAATGGTATCGATGGAGAACGAAATAATATCAAACGTTCAATATCTAATTTTGTAAATCTCCTAAATACAAAAAAGGTATTTTACTTAGGAGCTAATCCTTCAAAACAATCTGCGCTCTTTAATTTAAGAGACAAGGAAAATACCTTAGGACAATCGATACACCAGTTTTACCAATTGAGAATAGAGAAAGGTCAACCAGAATATATTTTCGTCGAAAAATGGATGAAACGCTTTGAAATAGGCAATACATTCAATATTAATTTCATTTCAGGCGAAGCATATGAGTGCTTCATAAACAATGGAGAGGTTGAATCCCACTTAGCCGATATGGGTATGGGGTCACTTCAATTAATGCAGCTTTTTTTCAAAATTGCCACCATGCTCCGCCTATACAAAAACAATACAAAAGGTATTAACTTGATAATTGAAGAACCTGAGTTAAACTTACACCCTGCACTACAGAGTGAGCTGGCAGATTTCTTTTTTGAGATTAATGACGAATACGGGATAAAATTTATCGTTGAAACACACTCTGATAATATAATTAAAAGAACTCAGGTAATTGGACTTAAAAAGGGATTGTTTAATAATCAGGAACTTAACCCCAATCCCTTTAAAGTATACTATTTCGATGTATCAGAAGGCCCCTATGAAATAAAATATACAGAAGAAGGCAAGTTCAATAGAAACTTTGGAGAAGGTGGATTCTATGATGTTGCTTCTAATTCAATGTTGGAAATACTGAAAATAAATCGACAAAAGAAATAGGTATGTTTAACTTATATTGTGAAAGAGAAATTTTTGAAGACATTTGTTTGTTTGACGATTATCCAAATTGGAAAAAAATAATTGCCAATCAGACACAAGTCCTATTAAATATGTCAGATGATGAGCTTGATGAAGAGCTATTAAATCCTGACAGTCCTATTTTTTTGTTTCAAGAGGCAAACGCTGCAGCAGTCGTTCCAAAGGCTTTAGGTGCCCAATTTCAAGCATTAAAAGATAACATTTCTGATGTGTTAAACCATCCACGTGATGCATTCATTTTTGATATTGGACCAGAAGAAGCGAAAAGTATTGCTAACGATTTTGGTTCCGCCGTTTTTTCATCCAAAAATTTAAATGACACTTTTTTTTCAGGTGGTTTTTTTAAAGAATTGAAGCATAATCAACTTATTCCTGGTGGATGGAAATCTTTAATTTCTTTTGATTTACCTGTATCTAATTCATTGATAATATCAGATGACTATTTTTTTGAAAATGAAGATAATGGCATAAACTGTGGTATCTCTAACTTGTTGTGTTTAATTGATGCTTTTCTACCTGATAATATCAAAGTCGATTACCACATTACTGTTGTTGCCCCTAAGGGCAATAAGCACAATAGAGAATGGTGGATAAAAAAATTCGGAGCTCTGAATGTAAAAGTTAAAAAACTAAGGCCTTACACAATTAATTTTGAAATGGTTTTTGCAGCTACAACTCACAAAAGAAGAATAATCTCAAACTATATTAATGGATGGACAGACAAAGGATTTAGTATATTTAAGGGGGATAATCCGGAAAAAGTACGTGGAGTTAATGATATACATATTTATCGTGTGTTTGACAATATTCACATTAGAGGGGATAATCATTTTATATCAGCATCAAATGGAATAGCGCAAATAAAGCACCATTGTGACAATGCGATTCAATACATTAAAAGCCAAGGCAACACTGAACATGCAATGATTTTCGGAGATTGTAGCAAAGATAAATCAATTAAAAACCGACTTTTAAATTAACCTATGCACCTCCACTGCACACATAAAAACTATCTTTGTAGTGTCAATAAAAAGAGAAATTAAAAGCAAAAAATGAGCAACAAAATAAATAACAACAATAAAGTCGAAGTAGGCTTCATCTGGCAAATCACCAACGATGTGCTGTGGAATGCCTTTAAGAAGAATGAAATTGGCGACGTACTTCTCCCTTTTGTGGTTATTCGCCGTTTGGACTGCATCCTGGAACCGTTGAACCAGAAAGTGCGTGAAGCATACAACAACTTTCACGATAAAGTAGCTGAGGACAAACTCGACCCCATTTTACGCAAAGCTGCCGGAGGTTTGAAGTTTTATAATACCTCTAAGCATACGCTCCATTCATTGAAAGACGACCCGCGCAACATCGAGATAAATTTTAACAATTACCTGAATGGTTTCAATCCCGATGTGCGTGACATTCTCGAAAACTTTCAGTTCGATAAAATCGTGGCCCGCCTGATAAAAAACAAGTTGCTCTACGAAATGATTGATGCCATTTGCCGGGTGAACCTTCATACTGAAAAGATTGATAATCACGGCATGGGGTATGTGTTCGAGGAACTTATTCGCATCTCAAACGAGCAAAGCAACGAAACCGCCGGGGAACACTTTACCCCGCGCGATGTAATTGCCCTGATGAACGCCATCATTTTTGCGCCCGAAAAAGAAGAGCTGAACCGAACCGGAATTATCCGTACTATTTTTGACCCGGCCTGCGGTACCGGCGGTATGGTGAACCTTGGTAAAAAATACATCGAAGATGTGTTGTTTGCAGACAACGACCATAAACCTGTGATTAAAACCTACGGTCAGGAAATCAACGAACAATCCTTTGCCATTGCCAAATCCGAAGCGCTCATTACCGGAGAGGAAGGTAATAACATCAAATACGGGAACTCCTTTTCTGACGACCAATTTGTTGGAAAACATTTCCACTACATGATGGCCAACCCTCCCTACGGCGTATCCTGGAAAAAAGACCAAAAATACATCCAGAATGAAGCCCTAAACCCGGCTGGACGTTTCTATGCCGGACTGCCACGCACCAGCGACGGCCAGCTCTTGTTCCTTCAGCACATGATTTCGAAAATGGAACGTGAAGGAAGTCGCATCGGGGTGGTTACCAACGGCTCTCCATTGTTTACAGGCGATGCCGGAAGCGGCGAAAGCGAAATCCGCAAGTGGATTATAGAGAACGACTGGCTCGAATGTATTGTAGCACTTCCAAAAGACCTTTTCTACAACACGGGCATTAACACCTACATTTGGTTCATTACCAACAAAAAGGCTCCCCACCGGAAAGGGAAAGTACAATTGATAAACGCGGCGGCCAACATTGAAAAAGGCACCAACGGCAGTAAAAAAATTGAATGGATTTTTGCCAAACCTGAAAAGAAAAGCCTGGGGAACAAACGCAACAAAATTGAAGACCAGTACATCGCTCAAATTACCGAAATTTACAACAATTTTAAAGAAGGCGAATTCTGCAAAATATTCGACAACGACCATTTTGGTTACTACCAGCTAACCACTGAACAACCGCTGCGCGACAAAAAAGGCCGCGTACAAACCGACAAAAACGGCAACCCAAAACCCGACAGCAAAAAACGCGACAAGGAAAATGTACCCTTGACTGCAGAAATTGACGACTACTTTAAGGCTGAAGTGTTACCACACGTGCCCGATGCCTGGATGGACATTGACAAAACCCGCATTGGTTACGAGATTAACTTCACAAAGTATTTTTATCAGTATAAAGGCCTGGATAGCTCCGAAGCCATTGCCAATGGCATTAAAATCCTTGAATATGGCAACCCGGAAACCGGTGATAAAGGAATTGTTGACCTCTTAAAAGACTTACTGGCATAATGAAGCGATACGAAAAGTATAAGAAAAGTGGGATTGATTGGTTAAAGGAAATTCCTGAGCACTGGGAATTAAAAAAACTCAAATACGAGGTCAGTTTAAAGAACGATAAAGTTTTGAGTCAAGATTCTATGCTGACATATATAGGAATGGAAAACATTGAATCCGGTACAGGTAGGTATATCGCTACAGATTCTGAAGTAGAGGGATTAGCCAATTATTTCACAAAAGGAGATATTCTTTTTGGAAAATTAAGACCATACTTAGCAAAAGTATTTCTAACACAAACAGAAGGCATTTGTTCTACTGAATTTTTGGTATTCAGGTGTAATGAAAGTAATAGCAATCATTTTTTCCATAAATTATTGTTGTCTCCAAACTTTATTGAGGTAGTTAATTCTTCTACATACGGAGCCAAAATGCCTCGGGCAAATTCTGAATATATAAATAATCTAAAGGTTCCGGTTCCATCTCTTTCCGAACAAACCGCCATCGCCGCTTTTCTTGACCACAAAACGGCTCAAATCGATGCGCTGATTGAGAAAAAAGAGCAACTCATTGAAAAGCTCAAACTGCAACGCCAGGCCATTATTAACGAGGCCGTTACCAAAGGCTTAAACCCTGATGGACCCATGAAAGATAGTGATATCGAATGGTTGGGAGAAATTCCGGCTCATTGGGAGGTAAGTTATATCAAAAGAGGGGTAGAATTATTAACGGACTACGAAGCTAATGGGAGTTTTGACTCGATAAAAAATAATGTCGTATTTACAGACGATACAGGATATGCTTGGTATGTCAGAGCAACTGATTTAGAAAATAATTTTATTTCGGATGAAAACTTGGTTCGGTGGGTTGATGAGGGTTCATATAATTTCTTAGAGAAAACAAAATTATACGGAGGGGAACTTTTAGTCGCGAAAAGAGGTGAAATTGGGAAAGTTTATTTGATGCCGGAAGTCAGTGTAAAAGCAACTTTAGCTCCAAATCTTTATCTGGTTCGCCTCAATGATAAGTTAGATTCCCAATTTGTTTGGTACTTCTTTGAATCAGAATTAGGTAAAAGCCAACTCAAACTAAAAAATAGGTCAACGACAATGGGAGCTCTTTATAAAGATGATTTTAAAGAAATCCCTTTCGTTTTCCCACCAATTGAAGAACAAATTGAAATAAAGAACAAATTGAACACTATTGCAGAAAAGTATAATCATGTTGTCGATTCTGTTTTATTAAGCATCGACAAACTCAAACTCTACCGTCAATCCCTGATTTCGGAAGCAGTAACCGGTAAAATTGATGTGCGGGATTGGGAAAACCCGGAAAAATAACTACAGTATGGATAAAAATTTAACCAACTCGGGGATTACCCGACAAAACATACTTAACAACAAATACGCTGTTCAGGAAATTCAGAAAGCAGTAGGTATTACAGGTGTATTATACGAACGAGAATATCGCTTTACCAAAAAACAGGTGGCTGATTTCTTTGAAGTGACCGAACGAACCATCGATAATTATTTGGAGAAGAACCAAAAAGAAATCGAAAAAAATGGCTACGTTGTCTTAAGAGGTAAGTCGTTGATTGATTTTAAATTAGTCTACATAAAAACTTTTGGTAACGAAACTGATTTCGTGACCAAATCAACCGTTTTAGGAGTTTTCAATTTTAGGGCTTTTTTGAATATCGCGATGTTGCTAACAACCAGTGACAAAGCTAAAAAATTACGCAGTGTAATCCTCGACATTGTCATTGATACCATAAATAAACGTACCGGTGGAAATACAAAATACATCAATCAACGCGACGAAGAATTTGTAGTAAACCTGCTCAAAGGCGAAGACTACCGAAAAGAATTTACCGATGCTTTGCGTGACTATGTGGATATGGGTAAATTTAAATACATGGTTTATACCGATAAAATTTACAGCAGTATCTTTAAAGAGAACTCTAAAGAATACCGAAGAATTTTGCGACTTGAGGCTAAGGAAAATGTCCGCCATACCATGTACAGCGAGGTACTCGACATTATTTCGAGTTATGAGATAGGTTTTGCCGACATCTTAAAAACGAAGTCTCTTGAACTTCGACGAAAACTCACAGCTTTCGAAACGGATAAACTCTTTTCGAAATTTGAGCGACTAAAGTTGTGGGAACCATTGCGTGAGAAAGCCCGTGTAAAAATGGCAAGCCGCGATATGCTTTTTCGCGAAGCCCTGCACCAAAACTTGCAGAAATATATTGGCGCAGTTAGTTCTGAAGATTTTGAGAAATTTCTTGGTGAGAAAAGCATGGAACTCGATAAACGATTAGAGGAATATAAGGCAGCTTTAAAACGCTTAAAGGAGAGGGATTAGCAATGGTAATTTATATTCCTTTTGAACAAGCAAAAGAGGTACATCGGCTTACTGTCGAGAAAAGCGGCGGTGGCAGTTACGACGCAATTAACATTGGCTATTTAGAAATGGTTTTGGAACACATTCAAAACGACTTGTATTATCCTGAATTTATTGATAAATTGACCCACTTAATTTGGTCAATTAATAAAAACCATGCATTCTCCGATGGTAATAAACGACTTTCGATAACACTTGCACTTCAATTCCTGTCAATAAACGGGTATTTGTATTGCATTCAACGCTTTTTGTTAGAAATGGAAAACATCAGTTACCATTTAGCGGCTGGATACATAGATAAGGAACTACTTTACAAGTTGGTTAATTCATTCTTAGAAAATGAAGTAGATTTTTCAGAAGATTTAAAATTTGAATTAATCATGGCAATTGGCGATAACCATATAGGTTTTGACGAAAATAATCAGTAATAATTATGGCAACAGGTACAAAAGAAATAGATTTTGAAGCACATGTCGAAAATTATCTGGTAAACGAGGTAAAGGAATATCATACCGTGTCACCGGCGGAATATAATAAAGAGCTATGCGTAATACCCAGTGAGATAATTGCTTTTGTAAAAGATACCCAACCCGAAAAATACAAGGCACTGGAGGAACAATACGGTGCCAATGTCGAAAGTCAGATTGTCAGTAATATTGCACGCAATTTGAGCAAGAACAAAACCTTGCATGTGCTGCACCATAAAATAAAAGACCGGGGCCAGGCCTTAGGCATGGTTTATTTTCAACCGGCCAACAACAAAACACCTGAACATGAAGAGTGGTACAAAAAGAATCGCCTGGCAATTGTTCGCCAATTGCAATATTCAAACCGTAATACCAACGAAATCGATATTGTCCTTTTCATTAACGGTATTCCGGTGGTAACCATGGAGCTTAAAAATGCCTTAACCGGTCAAAACCATCATAATGCCATCAAGCAATATATGAAAGACCGAAACCCAAAAGGGGAAGCTTTTCTGGAGTTTCAACGTTGCCTGGTACATTTTGCAGTGGGTACCGAAAAGGTATTTATGACAACACGCCTGAAAGGTGAATCGACTTTCTTCCTGCCATTTAACCAGGGCCTGGAAAACAAAAACGAGAATGGTTTCGCCACCTCATATTTATGGGATGATGTGCTACGGATGGATTCTCTGCTCGATTTAGTTCAAAACTTCATCAGCGTTCAAACCGATAAAGAAACCTATTACGATGAAAAAATAAGGTCGTTAAAAGAAAAAACCTCTACAAAATTGCTGTTTCCCCGTTTCCACCAGCGAAGGGTGGTCAACCGCATGATAAAGGCAGTTCAGACAGAGGGTGTTGGTGGTCGGTATCTGGCAGAGCATTCCGCTGGTTCAGGAAAATCAAATAGCATTACCTGGTTGGCCTATCGATTATCGGGTTTTTACCAAAATTATACCGACACCAAAGCCCTGTTCGACTCCACCATTGTAGTAACCGACCGCAGGGTATTAAACTCACAAATCCAGGAAAACGTACGTCAGTTAGACAATACTCCCGGGGTGGTCGCATATATCGATGACCGAAAAACAAGTCAGGACCTGAAACAAGCAATTATCGATGGCAAACGCATTATTGTAACCACGTTGCAAAAATTTCCAATAATTTCCGACACCATAGCCAAATTGCCAAATAAGTACTATGCCGTGATTATTGATGAGGCGCATAGTTCGCAATCAGGCGATGCAGCCGGTCACTTGCGTAAATCATTGTCGTTAGAGGTCGCTGAAAAACTGGAAAGCGATGAAAAATCCCTGTCCGACATCATTGAAGACGAAATCAAAAGTAAAGGGGTACAAAAAAACATTTCCTTTTTTGCCTTTACAGCCACTCCAAAATCAAAAACCATCGAATTGTTTGGTACATTTCGTGATGGTCTTAAAGAGCCATTCGATACTTATTCCATGGAACAAGCTATCAAAGAAGATTTTATTCATGATGTACTAAAAAACTATACCTCATTTAAACGCTACTACAAAATTGTAAAACGTAGTGAAATACCGGATAAGGAGTACGAAAAGAAAAAAACCGTCCGCCTTTTGGGTTCTTATGTCGATTTGCAAGACCATGCTATCGAAAAGAAAGCCCGGATTATAATTGAACATTTTGTTTCGCAAACTCAAAATGAAATTCAGGGAAAGGCCCGGGCAATGTTGGTTACCCGCTCCCGACTGCATGCTGTTAGGTTTAAGCGCAAGTTTGACGAAGTTATGAGGGAAATGAAACTCCCTTATGGGGCATTGGTTGCATTTTCAGGGACAATTCGTGACGAAGAAACCGGCATGGACTATACCGAAATAAACATGAATAACCTTCAAGGGAAAATAAGCATCCCGGAGGCATTAAAATTACCCAAATACCGTATTTTAGTAGTTGCCAATAAATTTCAGACAGGTTTCGATGAACCACTGTTACACACCATGTTTGTCGACAAAAAATTAGGGGGAACAAATACCGTCCAAACTCTTAGCCGGTTAAACAGAAAAACATTCGGAAAAGACTCAACCATGGTGCTCGACTTCGTGAACGACCCCGAAATGGTACGCGATGACTTCCAAAAGTATTACGGGAAAAATTACATGGAAGAAGAACATTTTACCGACCCCAATGCACTTTACGATATTCAAAACAAAATAGATGATTACAAATTATTGTATCAAAATGAAATCGATACATTCGCAAACATCTTTTTTCGAAAAGGTGACAACTTTGAAAAACTTCAACCCATTTTAAATGAAGTTTGCTGCAGGTACGAAGAGCAGTTAAACGAGGACCAACAATTTGGATTCAAAACAGATGCCAAATCTTTTGTAAAACTGTATCGTTTTCTAAGAGGCATAATCACATTTACCGATGTGGAGCTGGAAAAATATTACGTATTTCTAATGGCCTTAATCAAAAAATTACCTTATTTAAAATCAAACTTACCACTCGATGTTGTAGGCGAAGTGGAGCTTCATAGTTACAAAATCCAACACAAATATACTACCGACCTCGAATTAACTTCTGCCGATAGCAGTATCGAAGGATTGAAACCGGGAGGTGGTGCCCAAAAACCTGAAGATGAATTTGACCTGCTTACTAATATTATTAAAGTTCTAAATGAGACTTTTGGACTTGACCTTACAGACGAAGACCGGGTGGATTTTGAAAAAATGAAGAAGAATATCTATAGCAATGAAGAGCTTATGGGGTTCTTCAATCCGCATAACACTAAAGACAATATTCAGGAAAAATTTAACGAAGAAATCGATAGCGAGTTACTTAATTTCATCAATACAAAACTGGAGTTTTACAACAAACTTTCCGAAGACCGTGCAAACACCATGTTCAAGCGAATGTGGTTTAATGAACTGTACGACAAGAAAGTGAGAGGAATTGCAATTTAAATTTATTGATTGGAGGATACAGTATAACAAAAACTAATACATGTCAACCCAAAACTTGTACTTCAACATCTTAACTTTTGAATTCCCCACAGACAATCAAACTTTTTATTTCACAAAGGATGATAATAAATTTTACCTTTTATTAAAAAGGAATAAGGTTATCTCAATGCCCCGGCATTTCTCCTGTCACAGCTTCATCGGCACCGCTGCTCATGATTCGCAGTTCCCCGGTGCCAATTCAACTGCTCAATCGAAAAGCCTTGTGCATCCCACGGCAAACGAATCCCTTCCATTGCATTGCAGGGATACATTTGCCCTTTGCCAGCGCCATTAAAATTCTCATTTAAAGTTCCTGTACCTCCGGTAACTTCATTCCACGCATTTCCCCGAACCCATTCGGAACATTTCTTCCATTCAGTAACCTCTGGCACCGCGCACAAGAATAATTGCGAATGTTAAACGATTAATGACATAGTTGTAATGAATTTGGACTATTGATTGTCGATTAGTTGATATTCCCAACTACCTTTCCCATTTATACCTTCTTCAATTATGCCAAAAATTTTTAATCTGGAATATTCTTCATTATTCCTAATTTTGTCGTTTAAAAATACAATGCTTTGCAAATTCAGTCCCCTAAGGATTATATTGTTGTGTGCTTTAACTTCAAAAATCGGAACATCCATTCTATTTTTTGATTTTATTATTGAAGTTGAAATATGAGATTCTGATTTTTCCCGGTCTTTTCTCATCCGACCCATTTTTAGATGATGATAGCTATAGATTCCCAGCATTCATGTTAAATCCAGAATTACCTCCCCTATACAGCACCTAATTCGATTTACGATTCAGTAAAATCGCTGTCTCCTTGCCGATGCTTGCACATTGCTTGTACAGATTCGCTGCCTTACTGCTTTTTTTTTTAGGAACGCAAGGAATAATTTGAACCGAAAATATTTTGTTAAAATAAAGCTGGCTCTAAAGTAGTGTTTGAAGTCTAGATAATGCTTTTCGTTTGTGATCAAAACTTTGCATTATCTCTCCAGTTGTGGGGTTTAAAGTAGCTCCCAAAAGAAACCCAGTTACAGGATTAGAAATTGTCAATCCTGTTGCGATTGAAAATGCTACGTCATATACATAGGAAGGCCATTTGTGATCATTCCAATTTTTAAAACTTATTTTTCTATGCTTCTCATATTCCAGAAGGTTCTCATTTAAAAAGCTTTTTATAATATCCGTAACAGCTTTCTTGCTGGTTCCATCTCCAACTTCATTCTCGAGATATTCTCTACAACTCATAACAGTATTTTTCACTTCGATAAAAACTGCTTCATTTTTTCTCATATTAACCAGGTCTGCAATGCTTATTTTCTTTTTGTTGTTTCCAAAAGGAAGAATATTCATAGATACCAAATCGCTTGTTTGAATGCTTTTATTTTCTCTTTCGAAATATAACATAGAGGCATATTCAAACATGGGTCGATTAGGGAATACTGGGTCAAGTCTTAATATATTTGCATTTAGCCAAGCTCCAATCACTTCATTTTCTGAAAAATAATTAAACTGGTAATTTGCTAATTCAATCTTTGGTGGAATTGTCCAATCAGTATTTAGATCAAAACCTTTACTTTCCTTCCTGTGCTTCTTTGATTCGTCGGGTTTAAACTTAAGCTTTTCTTTGAATAATCTTAGTTCTGGTGAATTTCCACCATATGGGAAGGATCGTGTAACATAATAAGGCAAAAAAATTAAAATATTGTTTTCGATTAATCCTTTAAGTTCAATTAAAATCGGTATCCAGCTTTTTGTATCTCTAATACATCGCCTTACTGCGCTATCTATGTTGACCTCATCACCCCAATTGTCCGGATCTACATTATCCGCTATAAAATCAAAACACTTATAAAAATTATCACATACATATACAGAATCCGCTAAAAGTAAATGCTTCTTTAATGGATTCATCATCTCCGAAACCGAATCAGGCGTAATCTTTCCATTAAACTCAGGCTGATAAGTCAATCCTAATAAAGGGGTATTTTGATACTTAGTTTGGATTGCCTTTTCCCACTCATCTGCCATCCGAGGCTCAAAAAATAATCTTATTTTTCTCTCATTCCTAAATAAAAAGGTGAGATATTGTCTATTAAATTGTTCTTTCATCACCCTATGATAATATTTTGCAAATTTGATCCACATAGAATCTGAGACTGTATCAAAGAATTTTATTGCCCCTGGTACTAGTGCTAAATCAAAAAACGATTCGACAATACTTATTGGTGTAGGAATTGGTATTTTCATAATTTCCAATTTATGAAACATCAATTTACTAATTATTATGCGAGTTGCAAAATTTTAACGTAGAAGTTAATTATCGAAGGGTATGCCCCCACGCAATAATAAATCAATCATTCCGCTAAACCACCTAACCAGAGTTTCCCGGTGATTTCTTCCTTACATCCGCCTTTGCTTGCGCCATAAAGATTTTCGATTAAAGTTCATGTGCCTCCGGTAACTTCATTCCAGGCATTTTTCCGAACCCGTTCGGAACATTCCTTCCATTCAGTAACCTCTGGCACCGCGCACAAGAATAATTACCTTACTTCACTATGCTCACCCTGCCTTCGGGCAGACCTCGCTCCGTTTCGTTCGGCAATTAATCTTGTTTTTGCCCTCTGACGAAACTTATTGAAAATGTATAATGACCTTTTGGAAAAAGGAGAAACTAATTTTTACATCACATTATTATTGATTCTTCTTTTCCTGTCTGATTAATTTAAAAATCATGGCTTTCCGTCCGACCATTGTTATTCCGGTGGCAAAGGTAAATCCGTGTTTTGAGGGTGTGCAAGTTCAGGCCTCCGGTTTTGCAGAAAATCTCCACCCCCTCCAGCTGGCGGGTAGTATTTTCTTCAAAAAACCTGCACACCCAAACACTCCCTTTTTGAGCCACCAAAACAACAACGACCGACCCGATGGAAAGACGCATAACTTTAAATGATAATGATATGAAAAAGGAGAATGGAAATAACAATTTTGAAAATGTGAGTAATGAAAAACAAAACTCACTCGCCTCCGGAATCCGCATAGGTTTGAATGAAAATCTACCGGTTGTCAAACAAAAATTTGTAAAAATCAAAGAGGTTGAATATTCAACGGATTTCGACTTTTTTGTTCAGAATCAGGTACACGTAATTGAGAGTATCAATAATATCTGTTCAATTTGCAGTTCGGTTGAAAATCGGGTATTCTGGCAAGGTCCAAGACTTGATGAAGACGCGGTATATAACCTGATCGAAGCTATTCATAAGGATATTATCTCCTTTCGGTATGGCGGAGAATTGATTTATTAAAAAGCAGATCGATGAAATTAGCAGATTTGAATAATGACTGGAAAATAGATAGATATAGTTTATCACCTTATTCTTTGGTGTGGTTTTTGAGTATTCATTCGGATTCCTCATTGGAAGAAATGTTTCAATTTATTGCAGACAAGATGATTTTTTCGGAAAGATTAAAGTATCTTATAGAAAGTTGAGAAAAAGAATTAATCTTTTAATCTACCCAATATGAAAAGAATATTGAACAGTCCGGTTAGGTGGATTCTTGGACTCGCCGTTATTGCCTTTGCTTCATACCTCACAGGATTAAGCTTTTGGTGGTGTTTGCTGGCATATCTGGGTATTATTTTTCTTATTGAATTTGCAAAAAATATGATTATGGTAATCCTTGGAATTATCCTGGTTATAGGTTTATCCCTGGCATTGTTTTTTGGATTATTAACGCTTTAGAATTTTATGAAGGAGCTAACAGAATAAAAATATCGGGATTGTTTATATCAGGGGAAAAAACGCCCTTCTTCTTTTTCCATGAGCCTGAGCGAAGAAAAAGAAGCAAAAAGCCAGATTTTAACATTGGATAAAACCTTAAAAAGTTGTGCATTCATATTATTTTTGACTTAATATAAAGCAGGAGTTATGGATTTAAAAGTATTACCCAATCCAACACTACAACATTTCGAAGAAATTAAAAAATGGCTACAAGAGGAAGATTATTCATCAAAAGAAGGCTTTTTCTGTCAAATAGATACCATTGAAAATTCATATCGAAAAAATAGACTCATAGTTATTACCAAAGATAATGCAGCAATTGGGTTCCTTACTTATTACTATTACGACCATATTGTTAATATAGAAATTACCGAGGTCAAACCTAATGAGAGGAAGAAGGGAATTGGTAAACAGTTACTACAACAAAGTTTCGATTGGTTTATTAAGAATGGAGCGTTGGTTGCTCAACTGTTTTGTGCTCCAGCGAATTCCGAGAAAATATGGAAAAGAATGGGATTCAATAATTTTCCCGATGAAATAATTAAGGAATCAAGAATTTATTTGTATCAGACATTGGTGAAAATATCAGACTTTTATACTCATGAGAATGAAACTGAGCTAATAGAATTATGGGATTTTGAAGATTATCAAAATGAGTTTCCTCCGAAATGGAGATGGGCAGTAAAACGTAAAAAGAAGTCGGATAAATTGATTAGACCAATAATCCATCCATGCTCAGATGAATGGTCCGTTGCTCATAAGATTGGCTCAGAAATAAAAGAAAAAAGAATAATGAAATATTTTGACATGAAAAAACATGATGGCGGATATTTTTTAATTGTTACCGAACTTGAAAGATAAAATTTACAATATCGTATTAAAAAAATAGAAAAGGCAACTTGCCAGTTGCCCTTTATGCTTTCCTTCAAATACAAGACAAAAACATGAATCATTCCAATTTCCCAACTGTACGTGCCTTTGCCAATTCTCCGTTTTTAATAACAAACCGCTGGTGCCTGCCACCGTCCTTTTCGAAAAGTTCAACAACCAGTTGTTTTTTATCCGGGATAGTGAATTTTTTAAACGCAAAAACGGTGCTTTCAGATTCTTTTCCTTTAACCGAAGTCAGGTAATTGTGGGCACGAACAGGTTCTATGATGGTTTCCTGGATAGCTGTCCGTTTGACCACTTTTTTATCGACAATTTTGAAAACAAGGAAATCAATATCAAATGGAATGTCAGATGTGTTTTTGATTTCAGTGTGCAAAAACAAAAGTCCGTTTTGGATAAAAATCCCCCGGAGCAGGAACTCCATCCCAAACTGTTTACTATGTACATGCCTTATCCTCTTTCGGTTAGAGTTGTAAATTTTTTCCATGGCCATCTGAACAGCCTGGGGTGATTCATCACCTAACTCAGAAAGATAAACCTCCATGGAATTTTCCGGCTGATTGCCCAACTTATCATCGTGAAGAAAATCCTTCATTTCAATACTTAACTTTTCAGGATTCACTGAATAGTTCATGATGAACGAGTAGAAACTGCCTTCATCGGTAATAACAGTAAAGTTGGTTTCCTCGGTAAAATCTCTTACGGCGGCTTTTACCCGAACCACATTCTCGGCTTCTTCTGCTTTCCCGGCGATGATATTGGATGAACCCAAATCGATATAGGAAATTCCGGATGGGAAAATCAGGTGCACTGTTTTGTCGAATGTTACTTCCAAACAATAGGAAGGGATAACGTTATTTTTAGGGATAACTTTTGTATAATCGTTTTGTGCAAATAAAGATAAGGTTGATAATAATATTAACAAGTTGAAAATTATCGTTTTCATTTTAATGAGATTTTAAGATTAAATAATTGGACTTTAGTTGGATTGCATTAGTAATATTCGATGCCCGGCTTTTAGGGTTACTTTCGTTGTCCGCATTTTTTTGGAAACGTACTGTGAAGCTCCCTGGATAAAACTCCGTCCCACATCGGCAGCCAGTTGCTGTCCGGCAGTTGTGCCCTGGTTAATGCTGATGCTCGTTCCGGCATCGCGTCCCATGGAAGCTGTAATTTCTTTTAAAGCGGTTGTTTCCGATGAACCAGGAATAAACAGGCCTTGCTGCCCGTCCGTATCATAAGCGGTCAATTGGACCGGGATAATATTCCCATTGTACTCAAGCGAATGGATATCTATCTGTAGCCTCTCTCCCTGGATTTTTGCAATTCCGGTGATAAGCGAATTCTTTGGAAGTTCAAACCCCCCGGTTTCCGCCGGCTCAAGTAGTCGAAGCTTTACGTTTTGCCCGTTAACCAATGTCTGGGTACTGTTTATACATGCCCAAATCGTATTCCGATCTTTCTGAACCTTTTCATGCCCTGCTGTATAAAAGGAATAATTACGAGGTTGCGAGACTTGTTCAGCAAAAGAAGAATCACTAACGTTTTGTTTCAAAGCTGAAACGGTGTTATCCGAAACTGTCCTGACAGGTTTTGACGAAACCGGTTGTTTTGTTTTTTCGACTGGCTCAGATAGTTTTGTACCTGAGACTTCAGTTGCGCCAATCTGACCGGTAGATCCCGGCATATATCTGGAAGCCAGTTGGTATGACTTCTCCATTAGCTTTAGCTGTTCATCCACATTGTTAGGTTGTTCCTTCTCAGCCAACTGATTATTTAATTCCTCAATTTCTCTTTTCAGTTTTTCGGTTCCAGAAGATTCTTCGTTGGGCTTTTCATAGAAATTATTGAGCGTGTTATTAATCCCGTTATAAGCTGAAGCGGAATGCTGTATTGCCCTTTCAGGTTGTTTTGAACCCGAAAATTTTCCTTCCGGTGTTGGTAGTCCATCTGTATCGTTTGTTACAGACAAATCAAATTTCGCTGGTTCTTCCTGTCCAACCATTGCTGAAAACTGGTCCAGTGACCGAACCGGTTTTTCTTCAAAAAGCTTCCCCTGTTCAAAAGCGCTGATTTTGTCTTTTATCAGGTTGCTTTCACGGGGCATGGGTAATTCTGTATTCAAACCACCTGCTCCTGTGTTTGAGTTGCTTTTTTCAAATGGCTTAAAAATAAGCCAGAGGCTTGCGCCAAAAACCGCGAACATCAATACAAAAACCGCATATTTTTTTAGCCGTTGCTTCTGTTGCGGTTTTAAAACCGTTTTATTTTTTTTGTCCATGAAATTCGTTTTTAAATTTTTGAATTAAACTATCCTGTGGCAAGTCAAGAGGTTTTATGTGTTTTATTTCAAATATTTTATTTGCCTCCTGATTATGAAAAGAATCCCAGAGCATAAAAGAAAAGACAACGACAAAAAGAAAGCACATTCCAAAAACAACCACTTTGCGTTTCTTTTGGGGAATCTTTTCGCATGCTTTTCGAAGGGTATCATCCAGTACCCGATTAATCTTTTTGACTTTTTGTTTCATGGCTACCGGTCTATAGTTTGAATATCCCTGTTTTCTTTTACCGTAAAATTCTCAATAGCAAATCCATGTGGATTGTTGTCACTCCGTACCGAATTAATCAGTTTGCAGGAAGTAACCAGGCTCCGTTCTGTGATGTTACTTTCCCGGATGATAATCTGCCGGGCATATGTAGAGGCCGTATAGGGGTAGTTTCTGAAATCAACCATAACACTATCCACGTAAAGGTTCTGGTTGATATTCCCTGTAATAATACGATTAAAATATCCCTTTTCAACTAAATCCTTGTAATAGTTGTAAACGCTTTTGTCTGCCAAAAACATCGCCCGGTTGATGTTGGACTCAATGGCGTTTTTATCTGGCGAAAGGGTAAAAAACAGTTCGTGAAAACGCCGGATATGTTCCCGCGCTTCCACCGGACGGTTTTGGGATAAATCCTGCGAGAGGGCAAGGATTAATGATTTTCCTTTATCCAAAACATAGATTTTCTGCCGCTGTTTTTCGGCAAACTGCATTGCGCTGAAAACCGAATATCCGGTAATTCCTGCACACAGAATAACAAATACAATCCCGAAAAACCGTATCTGCTTGAAACTCGTTTCAATATTTTTTAATGATTTAAATTCCATAGTTCTTTTCTTTGATTTTAATGATTTTACATTGTCACTTTTTCTTATTCCTCCCTTTTGGGGAGGTTAGGAGGGGCCTTACTTTTTTAATAATTTTCCAGCCATATTCCCGGCCGTTGCACCGGCTACACCTGCAGCCAGGGCACCGGCTTTACTTGCTGATGAGGATACATTTTTCCCGTAATTTCCCATGCCCCCAGCCATGATAATCCATCCGGCAACGGTTGGGACGGTAAAATATCCGACAATGCCGATAATCATAAAAACGATATACACTCCGTTGGAAGCCTCGACCGAATAATTTGCATCAGACTGTAGCTTTTCAACATCCGCCTGCAGCATCAGTACCTGAATCCGTGCAAGAATGGAACTGAACAGGTCGGAAACCGGTAGCCAGAAATAAACTGAAATGTAACGTGAGAACCATTGTGTCATGGTGGACTGGAACCCGTCGTAGATGCTGATGGCAAAGGCAATGGGACCCAGAATGGAAAGCACAATTAGAAAGAAGGTGCGAATGGTGTCAATCACCAAAGCCGCCGCCTGAAACAGGATTTCCAGAACTTCCCTGAAAAAATCACGGATATTCTTTTTCAGGTTGTACAGGCTGCGTTCAATGTACATTCCCGACATGGTTGCCAAATCGGAAGGGCTCCATCCCAGTTCATCCAACTGGCGGTCGAACTCCTCGTCACTAACCAAAAAAGCAGTTTCCGGGTTTCGTTTCATGGCCTCAATTTCCAGTTGCTCTTTTAAATCCCTGTACTCCTCCATATCGAAAGTCTGGGATTCCAGCATTTGGTTTGTTCCTTTAACTACGGGACTTAAAACTGTGTTGATTGTTCCCAAAACGAAAGAGGGAAAAAACATGATGCAAAAGCCAATGGCAAAGGGGCGCAAAAGTGGATACACATCAATGGGCTCAGTCCGGGCAAGCGACTGCCACACACGGGCAGCCACGTAAAGCAATGCCCCCAGCCCGGCTAATCCTTTCGCTACCCCTGCCATATTACTGCACAAAGGCATCATATCCTCATACAGACTTCGAAGAATCTGATGCAGGTTATCAAAATCCATTACCAGTACCTTTCATCAGCATTTCCATATAGTGCCAACATCCGGTCCGTTTCGCCTTTTTTCTGTGCCCGCAAGTATGAAACAGAAATGTTTTTATTGGTGTAATAGCGCACCAGGTTCCGGTAATGCTGAACGGCGACATAAACTCTGTCAATAATATCCATTCGATCTTTGTCGGTCATGGAAAGAGAACTGGAATTAACAATCTCTTTCAGGTCTTTCAAAAGATTACTGCTTTCTTCCAGCAGTTTGGTATATCCAAAAGCAATTGCCCCCAGCTCTTCGAGCGTAAAGTTCTCATCCTGCAACATGAGTTGATACGCATCCATGTAGATATCGGCAATTTCGCCAACCATTAAAATGGTTTCCTGAACTTTCCGGGCATCTTTTACAAGGTCGTTCACAGCTTTTAAGGCATCGTAGTATTTTTTGCCTTGTTCATAGACCTTTTTTACCTCTTTAAAGTTTTTGATAACATTGGATACAGTGTTTGAAGTTTGTATAACTTCGTTTGCTGTATTTACAATACTTTGAGCAATATTTAAGGGGTCGGTTACTACAAACTGTGCCTTCAGACTAAATGTGCCAAGCATGATAAAAAGCCCGGCAATTAATAGTTTTGTTTTCATTTTAATAAACTTTAAATGTTATTGAATTAAGCTTTTCGCTTGCTTGCGGCCAGTTGTTTAATGGCCAATTCTATATTCCCGTCCAGTTGTTCAGTTAGTCGGACGAGTTCCAGTTTCTCGGTTTCTTCGGTGGTGTAAGTGTAATACTCCTCCAAAGAAACTTCGGTGGCGTAAACCGCAGACTGCGCCCCACCCAGGCCAATCCATACTTCTTTGTATTTTCTCCGGGGATGGTTGGCGAGGTTGATGGAAAGAATCTGCGATTTTTCTTTTTCAGTCAGTCCAAGCAGTTCCTGAATGGAACTAAACTTATTCATGTATTTGCGCTGGTCGAGCAGGATTTTGCAGTCGGAGTTGTTGATGATACTTTCCTTTACAATTTCGGAAGCGATAATATCATCCACCTCCTGCGTTACAACAACTGCTTCGCCAAAAAATTTCCGGACGGTTTTAAACAGGTATTTGATGTATTCCGCCATCCCTTCTTTGGCAATCGCTTTCCAGGCTTCCTCAATCAATATCATTTTGCGGATACCTTTTAACCGCCTCATTTTATTGATGAAAGCTTCCATAATAATGATAGTCACAATGGGAAACAGAATTTTGTGGTCTTTGATATTGTCCAGCTCGAAAACGATAAATCGTTTGTTTAGCAAATCCATTTGTTTGTCCGAGTTCAGGAGATAATCATACTCGCCTCCACGATAATAGGGTTCCAAAACATTCAGGAAATTGGCTATATCAAAATCCTTTTCGCGTACCTTTTTTAAACGAAGCGTTTCTGAATATTCATCCCGAACAAACTCATAAAATGTATTAAAAGACGGAGCCATCAACCCGTCCGATTTCAACCGTACTATATACTGGTTTACCGCATTCGACAAAGCCACCTCCTCCGAGCGTGTTGGCGCTTCTTCCTCATTTTTCCAGAGGGTAAGGATAAGCGTTTTGATGCTTTCCCTTTTCTCAATGTCAAACACACCGTCATCGGTATAGAATGGGTTAAACGCAATCGGGTTGTCCTCGGTGTAGGTAAAATAAACCCCGTCTTCGCCCCTTGTTTTATAATGAATCAAATCACACAATCCTTTGTAGCTATTTCCTGTATCGACCAGCAATACGTGCGTTCCCTGCTCGTAATATTGCCGGACCATGTGGTTTGTAAAAAAGGATTTTCCGCTTCCCGAAGGACCAAGTATAAACTTGTTTCGGTTGGTAATAATTCCTTTTTTCATGGGCAAATCGGAAATATCGAGATGCAAAGGTTTTCCGGTGAGCCGGTCAACCATTTTTATCCCCACCGGGGATAGTGAGCTCCGGTAATTGGTTTCTCCGGTAAAAAAACACAACGCCTGTTCGGTGAAAGTGTAAAATGATTCTTCCGAAGGGAAGTCAGCCGCATTGCCGGGAATACCTGCCCAAAACAATGTCGGCACATCCACGGTGTTGTAACGCGGTTTGCATTCCATCAGCGCAATCTGGGAACCAGCATCATTTTTAATCTGCCGGAGTTCATCCGGTTTGTCGCTCCAGGCCAGAACATTGAAATGAGCGCGCACGGAAACCAGCCCTTTGCTGTGTGCTTCATTCAGGTACTCATCCAGCCATTGTTTATTTATCTGATTGGCGCGGCTGTACCTCGAAAGCGAGTGCATGTTCCGGGCCATCTTTTCAAAACGGGCAAGATTGGCCGAATGATCATCAATAAAAATGTACTGGTTGTAAATGTGGTTGCACGACAACAACAAGCCAACCGGAGAGGCAAAAGATAACAGGCAACTGCTGCGGTCGGTGGAAAGTCTTTCGTATCGGCTTTCCGTGGAAACCTTTGCAGGCAGGTCATCCAAATCCGAAAGGGTATGAAGAATCAACGAATTGTCTCCGATTTTCATTTCTCCCGGATTCAGGGTGATGTCCTGCAGACTGGCAGTTCTTTCCTGTGAAAGTGAAAAATACTTCTCCACGATTCCCGGTTCTTTTTCAGTGCCCGTGATTTGCTCCGCTGTCAGACGGGAGATTCGGACAAAATCGCTGTCGTTGATGATTTGCTCAAACTGGTTCACCGCCTCCACAAACCGCAGAACAGATTCCTTATTTTTTACCTCTTTGGGAAGAAGGAAACCCCGGGCCAACGAACTGAACGTACTTTGCTGCCTGCTCCGTTCTTTCGTAGTTTTGGTTAGAAAAAGGTAGCAGATATGGCTTAAATACGGACGCTCATTAAAATGGCGTTCAAAGGAAGAACTCAGGAAACTTAAATCCTGTTCCTGCTGTTCCTGTTGGTATTTTTCCTTGATGTACCAATCCTGTTTGTGGACAATTGAATAATCGGGCAACACTTTTATTGCCTTGTTCCATACCGAATACATGGCTTCATATTCTTCCGAAGTAACCGTAAAAAGTTCAGGCAATGTAACCTGAAAAGCAACAGTAATATCCGCATCTTTGCTGATGATACAACCTTGTTCAACCGACAACAAAGGGAACTTGCTTTCAAGTGTGGCCGTTTTTAAAACGTTTCTCATTCTGCTTCCTTTCTTTTTGGTGAAAATAAACGAGGAATACTTCTCCGGTTGATAATCCGGCGGGGAAAAGTCCGGATAGCCTGGAGTTTCATCAAACCGAAACGTCCGAATTTCCGGTTGAGCGAGAAAGTCAGCCAGACAACCACAAAAGCCAGAAACAGTCCGATAAAAATGCAAATCCACTGGTCTGTTCCGGCAAGGTACATGACAATAAAAACCACGAATGTTCCCAGCAACCCGCCGGCAAAAATGAACAGGTACTGGCTTTGCAGTCCTTTAAACTCTGCCGGCTTGTTCACCCCTTTATTGATAAAATACACTGCCATACTTTTTATAGGAAAAAGGAACGCAGAATAGTGGCAGCAACAATCAGGAAAATACACGCTCCAAACCAGGCGGCTGCAGTTTTGCCGGTATCCGGGTCGCCGCTTGAAAATTTGGAATACACTTTTACGCCGCCGATTAGGCCTACAATGGCTCCGATAGCGTAAATTAATCTGGTAGCCGGGTCGAAATACGAAGTAACCATATTGGTGGCTTCGGTAATTCCGGCAGAACCATCGCCTTGAGCAAACAAAGCCATTACCCAGAATGAAAAGAAAAGGGTTAATACCGATTTTAATATATTGACTTTTGCCATAATAATTTGTTTTTTGTGCTTCCTGGTTGAAAGAACCAGAAAAACGGTTTTTACTGTTTTTTGAATTCTCTTCTAATGATGTGGGGAAAACACTGGAATTAAGTCGTGCTCTACCCGTAATCTTTTTCCTTCATGCTTTTAAAATTTGGTTATTACTCCGGCAGATTTTTCCCTGCCTGTAACCAAATGTAAAGGCTTATTTCATTGAAAAATAAAATAGGAAGTATGTGGAAGTGAGTGGCTGTGTTTGGCGTAGGTTGAGAAATTCAGTATGTTAATCAAGAAAACTTATATATTGGAAAAGTAAAATGCCATTAAAATCAGATTAATAAGCACTATATTTAGTCATTTTAAACATTATTATTGGGTATAAATATTTTTGAGATAAAAAGATACCCTTTACATAAAGAAAGAATATATTATTTATGGAACCGCTTTCTTCTTTCGGTATTAGCATAGCAGCAGGAATTGCGCTAGACATATACAATAAATCACAAGGAACTGTAAAAAAAGAAATTAAAATAGCTTTTGAAAAAGCATTAAGTTCTTGGAGTGTTAATGTAGATATCAGAGAAAGAAAGAGAAATGAAATAAAATTAAAGCTAAATAAATTTATCGCAGAACCTGAACTTCTTGCTGATTTTAATAACCAAAGCCCTGAATTAAATTCATTTTATGAAAAATTTGATGAAGCGTTGGCCCAGCATAGTGCCGCCTACCATTACATTAAAGAAGTTAAGGATTTAGAAAGGTATAGGAAAGAGGTATCATTTCTTTCAAGTATAAAAGATACCGTTGAAGACACGAATAAAAAACTTACGGATTTTATAGAAAATAACCTTCCCGAAAGCAGTAAATTACTTGAAGAAGAATGGAAAAGACAACTTCTTGTTTATAAAGAAAGTATTTCAAATTTTAAACCTAAAACAGCACTTAATTTACTTCTTAAACTAGAAGAAAGCTTTGTTTCAAATAATGTAAAACCTACTGACAACCTATTATCATCTATTGAATTTTTAAAAGCACAGTGCTATGAATTAACTGGTAAGGCTAAAGAAATGTATCAAAGCTATATTAAAGCTAACTTATTAAATTCTGCTACAATCCAAATCAAAGAAAAGGCTTGTTATTCTTATGCCAAAACTGAAGAAAAAGAAAAATCGATTATTTTGATTAATGAGATTTTAAAATATGATGAATTTAATTCAGTAGCATGGGCAGTTAAAATTATCCTTGATGAAGGTAAGAATTTAGAATCCCACATTTTGAAAACTCCACAAATAGTTAGAACAGATTGGAATTTTAAAAGACTGGTTTACTTGAATATATTGAATGGTGCAGACTATGTGCAACAAATGGAAATTTTCAATAAATATGAGTTCCTATCTGAAAATTACGATGAAGAACCACTCACCTTAACTAATTATAAGAAAGCATTATTTGTTATTGAAATTACTCTATCTCGATTATTAAGAGCCCCGTTTATTGAGTTTACCAGAAATCAAACAGATGATTTAGGTTTTTTAAAAAATACCAACAAAATACTAGGGCATTTCTTGAAAGAAATGTCTGAATCAGAAATAATAAGTAACTATAAAACAGTTGAATTTTGTTATTACTTCACAGAATTCGTTTTGACAGAAAATAGAGAATCAGTTCTCAAAATGAAGTCACTATATACGGAAATCAATAAACATGATATATCCCTGTTGATGATGTTGGCAAATTCTCTGCAGTTGATTGGAGAAATAGATGAAGCTATATCAATAATTAACAAACAAGAAACCAAATTTATTGAAACGATACATCTTGAAGCTTTTTGTTACCTTAAAGAATCTGATATTGAAAACTACATAAGAGTTTCCAAGGAACTTCTAAATTCAATTGCCAGAATTGACTTAAACTCAAGTGAAAGCATTTTATCTATACCTGTCATGTTGTTTCAAAATAATAGAATAAATGATATTGAATTATCCGATTTTGTAAACAACAAAGAATTTGAGTCTGAAGACTTAAGAAAGTTAGTTACTTCATTTATTCGAATTCTGAAAAAAGAAAGCGTTGAAGATGATTTAAAGACTTTGCAAACAATTGAAGATGGAATAATCAAAACAAATTCTAGTGTTAAATTCTATATTTCTTATTCTTATTTCATTTTAGAAAATTGGGAGTCTGCAGTAACAACTTTTAATAAATATGTTTCCAAAGAAAAGGAATCTCGTGATTTATTCTTTTATATTCTTGCCCTTGATAAAACTCTTTCAAATCATAAAGAACTTCTTGAATTACTGGAGACTTGGAGAATCAATTTTTCATTTAATGAAGAATTATTAAGGATAGAAGCTGACATATGTCGTCAATTACCTGATTGGGATAAATGCTTAGTAATTTCGGAGAAATATTTGACTAAACATAGTTCTGATGAATCCTTTCTCGTACTTAAACTAATTTCAGTAAATGAATTAAACGCAAAGGATAAAACAAAAAAAATTGAAGAACTCGCCGAGATTTTTAAGGATTTAAATTTTAAATTCTATGGTCATGTCCAAATCGTCAGTAGAGTTCTTATTGAAAACAGGTTTTATCAAATTGCTTTAGATATTTTATACAAAAAAGCGATTGACATTGGAAATATTCAGGCACGTATGGATTATTTTCTTGCAACTACACAAATGCCTGAAGGATTGATACAAGAGAAAGAGATTGTTGAGCTGGGCAGCTATGTCAAGTTTTCATTACAAAAGGAAGTTAATTTTATAAAAATTGAGAAAGCTAATTCATTAGCTGATAAATTAATTGGTCTTAAAACAGGGGATACAGTTAGTATTGAACGCCCTGTGGTTAAAACTATTGATACCATACGAGTACTAAGGATAATGGACAAATATCTCTCTTTACATGATGAAATACTTGAAGATGTTAAATCAAATCCATATTCAGGATTTCCTATGCAATCATTTGAATTTAAAGACACTTCACCGGAAGGATTGAATAAAACATTTATGGAACTTTTTGGTGCTGAAGGTACAATTCAAAAAGATAGACAAGAAGACACCTTTAAGAAATATTACAATTTCAATTTATCATTTACAGAAATTATCATTCAAATATATAACTCAGATTATCTGGGAGGTTATTTCAATTTAATAAGCTTTAAAGATGGTATTACTCAAATACCAATGGTTTATTACCCTGAAAACATATTAACTGGCGATATTGAAATTGTTATCGATTTTAGTTCTTTACTCATACTACATCAAATATCCAGAGAACATAAGATTGTTTTTGCGCACAAATTTTTAATTGCAAAAGGTGTAGTTGAATATATTCGTGCATTTCTAAAAAAAGAAAGGTTGGAGCCTAAAGAGAAGATGTCAATAAATATTACTATAGAGGGTGTTACTGCAGACAGAATTCCTGAAGAAGCATCAAAAGGCAATGTCGTATACATAGAAAAACTTTTGGAATGGATAGATTTATATTGCATTGAAACAATTGTTACAAGTAAGCTAGACCTAATTAGAAAACTCGATGGCAAGATAGAAAACGAAACATTTATGAATCTTATAATAGAGAATATTTCCTTAGCTATGGAAAAAGGGAACCGGATAATTATGACTGACGACTCTATTTATTACAGATTCTTTCCTATCAAAAGTAGGAAAACAGTTAGTTCCGAATTATACGTAAAATCTACTGTGCCTGAGAATGAAGGATGCTTTATCGAATTTGTTAAAAACAAATACATTGGACATACATTTCAAGTGAATATTTTGCTTCAAGAATTCAATAAAAAGTTAAAAGATCAACCTAATAATTTTGCTCTTTGTATTAATAATACTGCGTTGAGATTAATTCCAAGTAAAAACACAATTTTTACAATCGTCCGTTTTTTAAAGCAAATGGCAATGAATCCTTTGACAACTAATGAGTTGTTTAAACAAGAATCCACAAATGCACTTGTGAACCTTTTAAAAGGACAAAGTGAGGAAAAACCATACCGAATAACAGAATTAGCTCTTAGAAAAGAATTTAAATTATTGGGGAATAAACTTGAATTAGTTATGGAAAGCTATAATAGAGCGTTATTAATATTAGGAATAAGCTAAAACAGTAACAGTTTCTTATCCAACATACTCCCCAATATCAAACCCTTCTAAATCGTTACTCGGTTCCTGATTAATTTCATTCTGCCCCAACTTACCCAAATGCAAATCAATCAACTCCACAATTCGTTTTTGGTAATCCGTGGATGAGGCGGCCATTTGTCCGACCCAGTCGGTATTGTCGTTTTCATAAAGTAATTTTCCTGCTTTGACCGGATTTTGAGGCTGGTCATTTTCAACTTCGTTTACCACTTCCATCATTTCCTCAAATGTGATGTCGGAAGAAAATTCAGTTGATAGTCCGAGCTGTTCCAGTTCTTCCTGCTCTTCGATAAACCTGATATCCGGTTCGAATTCCAGCGGAACTTCAATATTCATTTTACCCGGAGAACCGGATTGGGGTAAATCCCTTTTTCCGGAAGTCAGGACAAACGTACTTTTACCAACAATTCCATCTGTTTTGTATTCTTCAGAATCACTTCCTTTTTCACCGGATGAAGTCCCGGCTTTGCTCCATCGTTTCATTAAAAATATGTATAGAAGTATGGTTCCAGCAATAACAATTAGTTCAACCATGACTATCAGTTTTTGGGTTAAAAAATATCCTTATTCTTTTCATTGTAAAGTTTGACGATATCCTCCTGGAAATCCTCAAAATGCCGGCTCAGTACATTGTCAATGTAATTGAAAATCGACACTTCATCGTTCCCGATAACACGCACTATTTTCAGAATTCGTTCGTGATATTCCTGCCGGATGGGGACATGTTTGCCAAAACGTGCTTTACCATCGGATTGCCGGATAAATAGGGCCAGATAATCAGAAGCAGACTTGTTTTTATTAGCCTTTGGCATCCGGACCGTTTTTTCATTTTTGGGCTCAGATGCCTGCTTCTCGTTTTGAATGGTTGAAATAAGAAAATCTTCGTCTATTTCGTCCGGATTAAATTTTTTTCGTGCCATATTTTTATCGTTTAATCGTTTGCAGAATTTCAGTTGCCAGTGTATCGAGGTTACTGCCTTTTAGCAGTGAATTATGAGCAGGAAACAACGTAGAACGAAAAACCGGTTTATGCCCCGAAGTAAGTTCCCTCCGGAAACGCTTTGAATCGGGGACAATGGTTTTCAGGATATTCAGACCCAGTTCGCCAATCACATTTTCATAAACCTCGTAAAGTTCGTTTTTCTCACGTCCATCCACCATATTCCAGATAAGGTGCAAGCCTTTGATATTGCTTTTTCCAACGCTAACCAGATTTTCGTTCAGCATAGTGGCAAATTTCAGCGTACTCTCCAGAACCACCCGGTCGGCGCTGACCGGAGAAAAAATATAATCCATTCCTGCCAGGGTTTTAACCACGCCCTTACTGTTCAGTGTTCCCGGTAGATCGAAAAAAATAATATCGGGTTGGTTCGTTGCTTTTTCGATTAAAGAACCGGCAGTTGCAATCGCATCTTCTGGCAAACTTTTTTCAACCGGGTAGGCTTTTCGTTTCAGCGAGGTAAATTGATTGTAAGCCATTTTTTTGTAGTAATTGTCCTTCATTACCTCCTCCATATCGCGCCGGCGCATTTCTACAATGCTGTGTTGCGGATAATCACAATCCACAACAGCGATTTCCAAACCTTGCACATAATGCAGATAGCTCGACATTAGAACGGTAAAAGCTGTTTTGCCCACACCTCCTTTTTGGGTGCTGAAAGCAATAAATAAAGTTTCCTTTTCCATGTTGTTTCTTTTATCGGTTAATGAAATAATTATAATATCGTTTGTTCATTCAGATAATCACCCTGTTATCTGAATAATTGAATACCGGAACGACCGCTTAAATGCCTGTTTAAACATTTAAATGTTTAATCGTTCCAACGTTTAAACGCTTCGTTAAACCAATCACTGATTATTTTCCGTATGGAACAACTGAACCAATAAATACCCGAACCTTTAATTCTCCATTTGAAAGCATAATCAATACATTAATTTTCCATTTAAATAATCATTGTATGGTTCGTTGTTACATTTTCTCAATCAAGTATTCGAGCGCTTAAATAAACGCATAAAACCCATTGAAAATTCGGAGTAAAAAGCTACTGGAATTGTTTGGCGTTAACTGTCTGCTTTTGGCGTTTTTCAGGATAATGATGAATCAAAACGCTCCCCATACCTTTGCCGTCGGTAAAAATTCTTAATGAAAAAATGAGTTGAATTTATGGTACGACAAGCATTAAAAATAATAAACGCTAAAAAGGTGTGCACAGGCACACGGCAAGTTGTGTTTTGAGTAACTCAAAACGTTCCGGGTAACCCGGAACCACTTGCCCCGATGGGGGAAAATCACCCTCCGAAGTCGGGGATTTTTGAATAAGAAAACGGATAAAGTTTAACGCGAAAATGGAAGGGAAAAATGATAATGAAAACAAAAAGAAAACACAAAGGAGGCCGGAAACCCAAAACAGACCCTTGTAAACACCGTTATGCCATTAGCCTGAACGATAGGGACAATGTCCGGTTTTTATCACTGTTTGAAGCATCGGGAATGGAAGTGAAAGCCCATTTTATCACAGCCTGCGTATTTGAAAAGTCTGTAAAAGTGGTAAAAATTGACAAAGGAACGATGGATTTTTATATGCGCCTGACCAATTTTTATGGGCAGTTTCGGTCAGTTGGAGTGAATTATAACCAGGTAACCAAAGCCATAAAAAACAATTTTTCGGAGAAAAAAGCCCTGGCATTTTTGAATCAGCTGGAAAAAGCGACTCTGGAGCTGGTTGCAATCAACAAAAAAGTGATGGATTTAACCTGCGAATTTGAAGAAAGATGGTTGCAAAAATAAGTTCTGGAAGTTCGTTGTACAGTGCCCTGGCATACAACCATCAGAAGATAAATGCCGGTAATGCAAAAGTACTTTTCACCAACAACATGGTTGAGCCGAGAGATGGAAATTTCAGTATCGGCATTTGTACAGGTTCATTTGAGCCGTATTTACTGGCCAACAAAAGAACGGAAAACCCGGTTATTCACATCTCGTTAAATCCCGATCCAAAGGACAAATTAAATGATGAACAGTTTACCCAAATTGCAGAAGAATACATGCAAAAACTGGGATACGGGAATCAGCCTTTTGTCGTTTTTAAACATGAAGACATCGACCGCCATCATATCCACATCGTTTCAGTCAAGGTAGATGAAACCGGCAGGATGATTCGGGACAATTTTCAGCACCGTTTGTCTATGCGGATTTGCCGTGATTTGGAACGGAAATACAGACTGGTTCCCGCCAATGAAAAACAAAAAGCTGCGGGTTATTCACTAAAGCCGGTTGAGCCAAAGAAAGGCAATATCAAACAGCAAATTGCCAATGTCGTTCGGCCAGTATCACGGTCGTGGCATTTTCAGTCTTTTAATGAGTACAAGGCATTACTTTCTGTTTACAATGTGCACGTTGCTGAAGTAAAAGGAGAACACCAGGGGAAACTTTATAAAGGACTTATTTATGCAGCGTTAAACGAGAAAAGTGAAGTTTCTGGCACACCAATTAAATCCTCAAAGTTTGGCAAACAGACCGGAAGCGATGCGATTCAAAAACGGGTCGAAAAATCAAAAGAAGCTATCAAAACCAAAAACCTCAAAGAAAAACCGAAGGCAACTATTTCAAAAGTTTTGGCCTCATGCAAAAACAGGAAGGATTTTGAAAAACAACTACTGAAAAATCAGATTTCAGTTTTATTTCGCGAGAACGAATCAGGACGCATTTATGGCGTAACCTTTATCGACCACTGGCAAAAGTTTGTTTTTAATGGGTCCCGTCTGGGAAAAGATTTTTCTGCCAATGTCTTTCAGGAAAAATTCAATGGAAATGAACAGAGCTCGGAACAGAAAAAGGCACCGGAATTTGTACCACCCCAATCCATTTTTACTCCCGATTCAATGCTTGATTTATCCGGATTAATGGCTATCGAGGGCCGTGGAGAAAACCCCGAAGAGGAAGCTTTTATCCGAAGAATGAAAAGAAAGAAACGAAGAAAACGAAAAAAATAAGCCATGCAAAATGAAGACGATATAAGAAGCCTCGCCAAAATAATCGAGCTGATAAGAGCAGTAAGTTTATTAATCCTCATCATTCATATTTACTGGTTTTGTTATGAATTTTTGGAAGGACAAAATGTATCAGTGCCAATCATCGATAAAATACTGCTGAATTTCCAGAAATATACCGGATTGTTCTCAAAACCAATATGGTCGAAATTGGTGAGCTTTGGATTGCTTGCCATATCATGTTTAGGAATCAGAGGGGTGAAAGCCGAAAAGATAACCTGGCGAAAAATATCTGCCTTTCTGATTTTGGGGTTGGCATTTTTCTTTTTCAATGGTTTTTTGATAAAACATTCTCATCCATTAATACTGAAATGTACCGTTTACATGCTTTCTCTTGCTGCCGGGTATATTTTTCTGTTAAAAGCCGGATTATGGATGAGCCGACTCATAAAACACAACCTGATGGAAGATGTTTTTAATCTGGAGAATGAATCTTTTATGCAGGAAACTCGGTTGATGGAAAATGAATTTTCCGTGAACCTGCCAACACGGTTTGAGCACAAAGGAAAAACTTACAACGGCTGGATTAATGTGGTTAATCCATTCCGGGCAAGTATTGTTTTGGGGACTCCGGGGAGCGGAAAGTCGTATGCTATTATCAACAACTACATCAAACAGCAAATCGAGAAGGGTTTCAGTATGTATATCTACGATTTTAAGTTTGACGACCTGAGCATCATCGCTTACAATATCTTAAAGAAGAACACCAAAAAATATGAACATCCACCTAAATTTTACGTGATAAATTTTGACAACCCGGAGCGGAGTCACCGCTGTAATCCCATAGCTCCCGAATTTATGACCGATATTGCCGATGCTTATGAATCAGCCTATACTATTATGCTGAACCTGAACAAAACCTGGATTCAGAAACAGGGCGATTTTTTTGTGGAGTCGCCCATCATCCTGCTCACGGCGATTATCTGGTACCTGAAAATCTATAAAAACGGGAAATATTGTACATTCCCTCATGCCATCGAATTTCTGAATAAAAAGTACGCCGATATTTTTACCATTCTCATTTCGTATCGGGAACTGGAAAACTATCTTTCTCCATTTATCGATGCCTGGGAAGGCGGAGCACAGGACCAGCTGCAGGGGCAAATTGCCAGTGCAAAAATCCCACTTTCGAGAATGATTTCACCACAATTATACTGGGTAATGTCGGGAAATGACTTCACCTTGGATATCAATAATCCGAAAGAGCCCAAAATTCTTTGCGTAGGCAATAACCCCGACCGACAGAACATCTATTCCGCAGCCTTGGGCTTATACAATTCCCGGATTGTAAAACTGATAAACAAAAAAGGCCAGCTTAAAAGCGCGGTGATTATCGATGAGCTTCCAACCATTTATTTTCGCGGTCTGGACAACCTGATTGCCACAGCCCGGAGTAATAAGGTGGCTGTCTGTCTGGGATTCCAGGACTTTTCGCAGCTTAACCGCGATTACGGAGATAAGGAAGCCAAGGTGGTCATGAACACCGTTGGCAATATTTTTAGCGGTCAGGTAGTAGGCGAAACAGCAAAAACTTTGTCGGAACGGTTTGGAAAAGTCCTTCAAAAGCGGCAGTCAATGACCATCAACCGGCAGGATAAATCCACTTCCATTAATACCCAAATGGATACTCTAATCCCTGCATCAAAAATCAGCAACCTTACGCAGGGCGTTTTTGTCGGTGCCGTTTCTGACAATTTTGAGGAACGCATCGAACAGAAAATTTTTCATGCTGAAATTGTAATTGACAATGAGAAAGTGACAAAAGAAATTTCCAGATACCAGTCTATTCCTGTTATTACAAATTTTACAGACGAGGATGGAAAAAACCATTTACAGGAGGAGATTGAATACAATTATCGGCGAATAAAAGATGAAACGGCACAAATTATTATGGATGAACTGGAACGGATTAAAAATGAGTCATAATCAGAAGTTTTTCCTAATAAATAGTTTCCTGTTTATTGGATATACTGAGTCCCTGATTACCAATTCTTAATCAGAGATTCTGTTTCATTCTCCGAATAAACTTACGTGCATACAATATTTTTCTTTTTTGCACCAGGTAATACCGGTTACTTTCCAAAATTGGTCTAATACATAGCTTTCCACGTCATCTACTTTTGATTTGATTCTGTCATCGTCAGAAATGACAAAACGGCCTTCGTCAAAAATATTTTCAATATGAACGCCTTCTCCAAGACGTGGAACAAAAGGACATTGCCAGTCATGATGAAAGTCTCCGACATGTCCCTTTTTTGTTTCTAATAAAAATACTATTTCCATTTATTATTGATTTTAATGATGAATGCTTTTAAATATATCAATTTTAGGAAAAAGGCACATATAATTGTATCTTTTTGTCAACTCTTTTAGCTATCCTTTTTCCCCACTCACCAATATAGGTTATGCTCTACAGTTTTTTAAATGCTTACTACGTGAAATTCTAAACAAAAAATTTGATGGGTAAAAAGGTACCACTTTTTACAATCTTTTAAGCTATTTAACGCCACACCCACCCTCTCAACGCCAAACAGTGCCACCTGTCCTGAATTCATTAATAACTCCGGTACATTAGCTTTTAAATCATTAAAAGAAATGTATCATGGAACAAAAAACGAATGACCAGGATGTGTTACTGGTAAAAGAAAAAGATGAGAGTAAAATAAAAGCCGCAGTTGGTTTTGATAACGACGGCAAGTTAAAAACAGAACTTCCCAAACAGGCCAATGCTGCCGGTTTTTTAAAGATCGACAGGTTAGGCAATCCGTTGGAAAACTTTTTCACCAATTTCCAGCGGCAGTATCAAAATCCAAGCGACTTCCGGTTTTTTAAAGTGCCTGCCAGCATTGTAGAGAAAACGGCCACCGTATTGGACAAGATGTTGCAAAATCCTGAAGTATCGTCCAATAAAGAAATGCTGGACAAACACGAAGTTAAGCCGGAACAGTATCTCCAGAAAGAGCAAAAACAGGAACGATCGAACCTGATTGATGAAAACAAGGTGGACTGGGAACAACTGGAAAAGCTGGGTGTGTCGAAAGATTTTCTGAAAAACACCAAAAATCTGGAGGCCATGCTTAACTTCCGGAAATCACCGGATTTAATCCCTATCACCATCAAAACCGATAATATTACCATTCGTACCGATGCACGGTTGGCTTTTCGACAGGATGAAGACGGTAATTTTAAGGTTGCGGTCTACGCCGTACGAAACAGACCAGAACTGGACCGCCCTTATTTTGGTGTTACGCTAACGGATGAAGATAAAAACAACCTGTTGCAAACCGGTAACGCCGGGCGCATATTTCATCCGCAATACAAAGAAGGGGAAACAACACCGGTATTTCTTTCCATCGACAAACTGACCAATGAGCTTGTCGCCGCCCGCGCTGATAAAATAAATATCCCGGATGAAATAAAAGGAGTAAAGCTGAACGAAAGCCAGCAAAAAGAGCTGGCAGAAGGCCGGGCAATATTTGTGGAAGGTATGACAGCCCGCAGCGGAAACGAATTCAGTGCTTGGTTACAGGTTGACGCTGATAAACGGGGTATCGGGTTCCGTTTCGAACAGCAGCGGGAACAAAAGCAAAATGTGAATGACCAAAAACAGGTACGTATCCCCAACTCCTTGCTGGGAAAGGAGCTTACCGATGAACAACAACAAAAACTGGAGAAAAAGGAGACCATTTATGTTGCCGGTATGAAGGACAAGGAAGGCCAGGAGTTTAATGCCTACGTAAAAATAAACGATGAGAAGTCGAAACTTGATTTTTACAAATGGAATCCTGCCAAGGCCCAAACCAAAGGGGCTGAAGTTACTCCTGACCAAAACAGCAAAACACAGGTGGCTGTGAATTCAGAAGGGAAAACCAACGAAGCCACCAAACATGTGAAAGAACCTTTGGCAAAGGAGCAGGTCAATCCCACAGAGCAACAAACAGCTAAACGAAACCGCTCCAAAGCGCATTCCGTGTAAAAGTTTCTATGTGTGAATAATTCAAGGCGTTCAGGATTTATACCCTGGGCGTCTTTTTATCATTTAATTTTTAACATCAAAACTCAGAAAGTCATGAACAATAGCTTTCAGGAATTATCCTGGTTCAAACTGTCGCTTTTGCATTTTTTATACGAAAGTCATCCCGAGTTAACCGACGACGCAGATTTACTCCATACCCGTAGCGACCTTGCTTCAAAAACTTATTCCGAAGCCGTAAAAAACGGGCACAAACAGCAAGAAGCGGAAGAACTGGCGCTTAAAGATCTGTATCGGGGACTTCACTTCTCCAAACACGATACTTTGGTAACTATTCTCTGGAATGAATTTTCCAGAGAGGTTCCCATGGGACTGGCAAAAGAATTTGCCATCGAATTACTTCCGAAAGTCAGGCATGTTTTTTCCAAATATAAGTTGGACGATGAGTTTGCATTTAGCCCGAATTTTAACGGTTTATACACGGAATTAACCGGAGCAATTTCAATCTGGCTGGAAGATCATGAGCTTCAGTAAAGAAAAACACCTTCGGGCAAATATTGAGGCGTTAAAACTTGTCTTTCAGCTTGAAAGAGAGAAACGAAGCCCGGCAAACGAAGAACAGGAAGCCCTGAAACAGTACTCCAGTTTCGGGGCTTTAAAATGTATCCTTAATCCGGCGGAAAGCCTTTCCGACATTGTACATTGGCCAAACTCGGAAATTGGGTTATTTCCTTTGGTTACTGAATTGCATGATATATTAAAAAACAACGCTCAATCAGAACAGCAGTACAAGCAATATGTAAACCGTCTGAAGAATTCCATCCTGACCGCCTTTTACACGCCTCCTGAAATTGTAAAGGTTCTTGCCGAAACATTAAAACAAAGCCAGTTAACTCCCGGAAGTTTTCTCGATCCATCTGCCGGATTGGGCGCTTTTATCACAGCATTTAAAAATCAAAACGAAGAACTGTCAGTAACCGGCTTTGAAAAGGATTTACTGACCGGCAAAATATTATCCAAACTTTATCCCAATGATAAAATAAGGAGTACTGGTTTTGAAGAAATTGAAAGCATCTATAATAACCATTTCGATGTGGTTTCTTCCAACATTCCGTTTGGTGATGTGGCAGTTTTTGATGTTTCTTTTTTGAAAAGCACGGATAAGGTCAGACAGCAGGCATCCCGGAGTATTCACAATTATTTCTTTTTAAAAGGAATGGATACACTCCGTGAAGGTGGAATTCTGGCTTTTATTACCTCACAGGGAGTAATGAATTCTCTGAAAAATGAACCGGTGCGTCAATGGCTAATGGATAACAGCCGCTTGGTTTCGGCAGTCCGGCTACCCAACAACCTTTTCAGTGAATATGCGGGAACCGAAGTGGGCAGCGACCTGATAATACTTCAAAAAGAATCAGGTAAAAACCAGTTAACACAAAAAGAAAAAGATTTTGTTCAGAGTGATAAGCTTTCGAGCGGAGTATTCAACAACAGCTATTTCAACAATTTTCATCGGGTGGTTCACACGGAAGGATTTATTGATACCGATCCATACGGAAAACTGGCGCAGGTTTTTATTCATAAAGACGGAATCCAGGGAATTGCTTCGGATTTGAAGAAAATGCTGGAAGATGATTTCCGGGAAAAACTCGATGTTGAGTTGTTTCAAAAACATACTTCCGACAGAAAGTCGATATCAGTTCCATCTCCTGACAAAACCGGGGAGAAAGCAAATCAACCGGAACTAACTCTTTATGATCTCTTTGGTCTCAGCCAGGAAGAACGCATCCAGCATAAATCTGTCCGGAGAAGAAATTCTCTAAAACCCAAAAACAAACAACTAAATCTATTCTCCCAACCGAATCCGGTAAACGGAAAGAAAAACAAAGAGATCATTACTCCCATTCCAGATATCAGACCATTTAGTGGAGAGCTATACAGCCATCTCAGAACCGGTTCACTGGTAAAAGACCAAAACCAGCTTGGTTTTTTAAAGGATCGTGACAGAAATACGACAACATTCGAGCGGTTAAAATTGAGTCCGGTGCAGGAGGCGAAAGCTTTACTTTTTATCCAAATCAGGGATTCTTACCATCAACTGTATAACAACGAGGCAGAAAGTTTAAATGAAGATGCGGCAAACCGCCGCCAACTAAATGATTACTATGATACTTTTTTTCAGAAGTATGGAAATCTGAACGATTCCAAAAACCTGGGGCTGTTGAAAATGGACTCCGGGTCCAATGAAGTGCTCGCACTCGAACGTGTTGTAAACGGAGAACTGGTAAAAGCCGATATTTTTCACCAGCCTGTTGCTTTTAATGTCAGGGAACTGGAGCAAGTGGAAACTTCGGAAGAAGCGCTTGCCGCTTCACTGAATAAATTCGGGGAAGTAAGAATGGATTACATGTTGTCCCTGCTGGATGAAAAAAGTCGGGAAGAACTGGTTCAGGAACTTCATGAAAAGATATATTTTAACCCGCTTATCCAAAATTATGAAGTAGCGGACAAGTTTATTGCCGGAAATGTTGTTGAGAAAGTTAAAAACATTGAAGACTACCTCTCACGACATTCCAATGATATTGCGGCACAGGAATCTTTAAAAGCCCTTCAAGATTCAATCCCTGAACCTATCTCATTTGAAGAACTGGATTTCAATTTTGGAGAACGGTGGATTCCTGCAAACATTTACAGCCAGTATGCCTCTCACCTGTTTAAAACCGGGGTGGATATTCACTATTCCCCGTCTGTTGATGAATTTTCGGTAAAAGCCCAATTTTCCAACGCCAATATTTACGAGAAATACGCTGTCAAGTCGCAAAGCCGTTTATATGATGGAATTGCCCTGATGAAAAATGCGCTTGTAAACACAACGCCCAATATCACCAAAAAGATCTTTGTTGACGACAAAGAAGTAAAAGTCAGGGACAGTGAAGCCATTCAACTGGCCAACAGCAAAATCGATGAAATACGAAACGGTTTTACCGACTGGCTGAATGAACAAAGTCCGAAGTTCAAACAAAATCTGGCCGGATTATACAACTCGACATATAATTGTTATGTGCGACCAAAATACGATGGTTCGCACCAGTCTTTTCCCGGCCTTGATTTAAAGGCACTGGGAATACCCAACCTTTATTCGAGCCAGAAAGATGCCATCTGGATGTTGAAACAAAACGGGGGTGGCATCTGCGATCATGAAGTAGGTTCCGGCAAAACGCTGATTATGTGCTGTGCTGCTTATGAAATGAAACGTTTACAACTGGCCAATAAACCGATGATAGTTGGACTGAAAGCCAACATCCATGAAATCTCCCAAACCTTTCGAACGGCCTATCCACATGCAAAAATTCTTTATCCGGGGAAACAAGACTTTACCCCGGCAAAACGCATAAAGATTTTCAATGAAATAAAAAACAATTCCTGGGATGCAGTCATTTTAACCCATGAACAGTTTGGAATGATACCCCAGTCCCCCGAAGTGCAGCAGCAGATTTTACGGGCAGAACTGGACAGTGTGGAAGAAAATCTCGAAATTGTTAAAAGGCAGGAAGGCGAAGTTTCGCGGGGAATGCTGAAAGGACTGATTAAACGTCAACAAAATCTTGAAGTAAAATTGAAAACCATCACACATGATATTGAGGACAGAAAAGATGACGTAGTGGATTTTAAAAAGATAGGGATAGACCACTTATTTGTAGATGAGAGCCACCGGTTTAAAAATTTGATGTTTAACACCCGTCACGACAGGGTTGCAGGAATGGGAAATCCGCAGGGCAGTCAACGTGCATTAAATATGCTGTTTGCCATTCGAACGATTCAGGAACGAACCGGAAAAGATTTGGGAGCAACTTTTTTGTCGGGGACGACCATTTCCAATTCCCTGACCGAATTGTTCCTCATATTTAAATATCTCCGGCCAAAAGAGATGGAACGCCAGCAGATTAAAACCTTTGACGCCTGGGCTGCCGTTTATGCAAAAAAGACAACTGATTATGAATTTTCGGTGACCAATGAAATTGTTCAAAAAGAACGGTTCCGGTATTTCATAAAAGTTCCTGAACTGGCAACTTTTTATAATGAAATTACTGATTACCGCACAGCAAAAGATATTGGCATTGACCGGCCCGAAAAAAATGAAATTCTGCATAACATCCCTCCGACACCGCAACAGGAAGAATTTATCCGGAAACTGGTAATATTCGCCAAAAACGGCGATGCAACAATTTTGGGCAGGGCGCCACTCTCTGAGCGCGAAGAAAAGGCCAAAATGTTGATTGCAACCGACTATGCCCGAAAAATGAGTCTGGACATGCGGATGATAAGCCCCCACTATGATGACCATGTGGATAACAAAGCTTCGCATTGCGCTGCCCGGATAGCTGCATATTACAGGCAGTATAACGACTATAAAGGAACCCAGTTTGTATTTTCTGATTTGGGAACTTACAAACCCGGCAAATGGACGCCTTACAGTGAAATTAAACGAAAGCTTGTTGAAGACCATCGCATTCCGGCCCACGAAATACGGTTTATCCAGGAAGCTAAAACAGAAAAGGCGAGAAAAAATATTATTGAAGCAATGAACGAAGGACGCATCCGGGTGCTGTTTGGTTCCACAGATATGCTGGGAACCGGTGTGAATGCACAAAAACGCGCAGTCGCTATCCACCATCTCGATTCTCCCTGGAGACCATCGGATTTGGAACAGCGGGAAGGTCGGGCCATCCGAAAAGGCAACGAGATTGCCAAGTTTTTTGCAGAAAACAAAGTGGATGTAATTATTTATGCAGTGGAGAAAAGCCTGGATTCGTATAAATTCAATCTGTTGCATAACAAACAACTTTTTATCCGTCAGTTAAAAACGAATAACCTTGGAAAAAGAACTATCGACGAAGGGAGTATGGATGAAAAATCGGGCATGAGCTTTTCAGAGTATGTTGCCATTCTTTCCGGTAATACCGACCTGCTTGAAAAAGCCAAACTGGAAAAACAAATCACGGTTCTGGAGAGCGAAAAACAGGCTTTTAACCGGAGCAAGGCAACTGCCCGTTTCAGGCTGGAAAATATTCAGCAAAGTATTGATTCAAATAATGAAATGATTTCCCGGATGCAAAAAGATTTGGATTTACTTCGCAACAGAGTCATGAGGGACGATTCAGGAAACGTTCTTAATCTGGTTCAGTTGGATGGAGTAAAAGGTTCCGACCCCAAAATAATCGGGACAAAACTGAATGAAATTAACGAAATCGTCCAAACGAATGAGGAATACAGAAAAATCGGGAGCCTGTATGAATTTAATCTTCTTGTCAAAACCGAAGCAAGCATGAAGGATGGTTTTGATTTTAAAGAAAACCGCTTTTTTGTTGAAGGTGAAAGCGGAATAAAATATACTTACAATAACGGACATCTTGCCAAAGACCCGAAACTGGCTACTGCCAGTTTTCTAAAAGCGTTGGAACGTATTCCGATTTTGGTTGATAATCACAAAAGGCAGTTAGAAAAATCAGCCCAAGATATTCCGGTTTTGCAAGAAGTGGTAAATAACCATTGGAGAAAAGAAGATGAACTCAGAAAACTAAAAAGTGATATGGCCGCGCTGTCCAGGAAAATTCAAATGACAATTGGTGAACATTCAACAGATACAAATGGGCAAAACAGTAATGGATCCTCTCAAAATCTCCACGTTTCCCCAGAAAAGAATATGGTTGAAGTAGCTGAAATAAAAGCACAATTCAGAGTCTGAATTTTTAAGAACAAGGTGGCTTGTTTTAAGTTTTTGAAAATCCATTTTGGATAAATTTATGAACATCAGATTCAAGGTAATACGTTTTTTTGCCAATTCGTTTATAGGGTAATTTGCCGGAACTGCGAAATCTTTGCAACGTTCTTTTGCTGACTTTTAAAAGCAGGCAAAGGTCCTGATTATCCAACAGGACTTCATCATTAATTTTATTCTCTGTGTTGGAAAGTTTGTCAATTTTCCTGTTTACCGTTTCAAAATGGGCAACAAGGCGGTTCATCCAATAATCAAATTTTCGTTCTTCGATAAACATGGGAATGAATTTTATTTTAATCCTGGAAACAAAGAAACGACGTAACAAAAGGCGCCACAAGTCCAATATTTTGTTGTACCCTTTTTGGAACCCTGGAATTCCGCATAAATAATGACGTTTAAAAATGTCAATATTCCTCAATCTTTTTAATAATCCGTTGCAGGGTTTGAATGGCTATTTGTTTGTCCCTTTCTTCAGCGACATATGATTTACTGCGCATTCCATCGTATGAAAGGTCTTTTTTATAAGGAGTCGATAAATTTGGAACGATGGTTTTAAAAACTTCGCTCATTGATTTGGCAATCAATATTCGTAATTCGTCAGCCGCTCTTATTATCAATCCGGTTTGGTCGGTTGAAAGGGCACACGTGACTTTTTGTTTGGGCTTCTCAGATAGAACATTTTGTGTACTTAAATTTGTTGCCCTGACTGAGAAATACCTCTTTTTTTCGAGATATAATAATTCATGGTGAAACCAATTGGATAGGGACTTTTTTAAATCAGGCAGTTTGGGATTGAAAACTACATTCGTCTTCTTTGATAACTGTTTAAATGATTTGAAAAAGAACAGCAACCGTTCTATTTTATCGTCCCTTTTTTCACAACTGTTGATTTCATTCGTTAGCCTTTGAGTAAGATTATCGAAATATCGCCTGCTGTTAAAATTCATATAGATTATCAATTCATCGAGTGTAGAAAAAATTTTACTGCTCTCTGAATACTCTATTTGCTCCATCTCCAAACACAATTCTTTAACATACTCAATCTCCTGAAAAGTAAATGAATGTTCGTCCGGTGGACAATTGAGAAAATTTTTTAGAACCTGAATTGTAATATCTGATGCCGGTTTAAATGCCGGATAATTGTTTAATTGCTGTTCAATCATATTTATTCTCGTTAAAAGCTCCTTCCTGACGGGATTAAGGTAAGCTATTGGCAAACGTTTCCGGTTATCCAAATAGTTTCCGAACCGGTCTTCTATCAGAAAAAGTATTTCATTGGTACAGTCAATAACCTCTTCTGAAATTTCTTTAAGTTGAGAATATCCCGAATTTTGAATTTGATTTTTCATGGCCTGGTCTAACAACACAATTAGACTGGAATAATAAAGTTTTACAGTAGTTTTGATTTTTGATTCATCGTCGATTTTGAAGACCAGGTTTTTAATTAAAGTCATCACCTTGTTCTTTTCATCATCAATACTATTTCGATGCAATGCTATGTCTTCGAATTGCAACAATGTAACATCGGTTTTTTCGGGGTTTAATGTTACAGAAATCAAAGTATCCAACCATTCCAAAACGTATCCTTCGCCCATAATCCTCACTTTGAAATATGACAAACACTGTCAACTCCAAAATTCGGATAATTAAGTCTGAAAATGATACGTAGTTTATATTACTTTCCTACGAATAAATAAGTATTTTTCTTATTAACTGCTAATATATTAGTTTGTTAATGAGTTCTACTTTGTTTGAAACACCAGCTTTACCAAATATATTTTGAATATGTTTGGTTACTGTTTTTTCTGAAATAAACAATTCATTTGCTATATTTTTATATGTATTCCCTTTAACAATCAGTCTGGATATTTCTGTCTCCCGGCGAGTCAGCATATACAACCTGCAATTTTGTTCTAATTTTGAATTGTAGGTAACCGGCGTATTTTCTGTTTTAAGGTGCTTTTGCGTTTTTAAGCTTGAAATGGAAGATTTTAAAATGGCTTCTTGCTGCTTTGAAACATTTAATAGAATGGTTTCGATTTTTTGATTCAATTCATCAAATGAAAAGGGCTTCGACACAAAATCAATCGCCCCAAGCTTCAATCCTTTCATACGGTCAACAGATGTTGATTTTGCTGTTAAAAACACAAAGGGAATGTGATTATACCTTGATTGCTCTGAAATTATTTTGGCAAACGAGAAACCATCCATTTTATCCATCATAATGTCAGAAAGAATAAGATCAGGAACAACTGGTAACTCCCGGAGTTTCTTTATGCCTTCAGCGCCATTCAAAGCACTGTAAACATTGTATTTTTTACGAAGTTTCGTTATAAGAAAATTAAGCATCGCTTTGTTATCTTCAACCAGCAAAATTGTGTGTCTGTCGGGTGAATATTCACTATCATCAGTTTTAAAATCAATAAGTTGGTAATATGAAGCTTTGGGTTCGTTTACAAATTGAGCAGGTGAATCCTCTGTTTTTAAATCATGTTTTGCCAGTGTAATGACAACTTTTGTTCCCGGACCTTGCCTTGGATTGCTTTCGATTTCGATCGTTCCATTCAAACTATCGACAACTTTTTTTACAATCGGCAGGCCAAGCCCCATTCCCTGAAGGCTTGTATTTTTATTGCCAATTTGATAATATGGCTCAAATATTTTTTTGTGTTGAGATAGGGGAATTCCCACACCATCATCCTGAACTGAAAACACGATTTCTTCATTCGAATAGAATAACGAAATTATTATATTACCACCTTCTTTCGTAAACTTGATGGCATTTTCGATGATATTATTTACGATACGGTTAATGGCATTTGGATCGGCTTTAATATAAATATCTTCTTCTATAAATACCTGCAAACTAATGCTTTGTTTATCACAATAGTATTTAAATAAAGGAAGACTTTTATTTAATATTTCACTAAAATTAGAAATCTTGTTGTGCCTGTAAACGTCAATTCCTTTGGAGAATCTTTCAATGTCGAATAAATTAATTACATCTTCTGCTAATTTGTCGATTCCACTTTTTATAATATCGAGTTCCGCTTCTGAACCGTATTTATTTATGTATTCGTCAAGATAATTTTTAATCAGGGTTAAAGGAGTTTTAGTTTCATGAACAAGGTTGATAAAGTTTCTGGTTTTTAGCTGGTTTGCTTCTTCCAGTTCCTTTGTGCGTTTCAATACTTTTTCCTGCAGATTAGTGTTTAGGGATCTCAATTTATTTTCAGAATCAATCAGCTTTTCGTGATCAATTCTGAATTGTTTTATATTTCTTTTTACCTGTAAGCTGAATAGCATTAAAAAGCCGAAATTGGTTATAGAAGTCTCTGTTGCCTGTCCCAGATTCAGAACATCTATAACCGGAAGGCTGACCCAGGGAGAAATACTTAGAAGTAGGACAATTAACTCTTGCTTTGATTCAGTACTATTTAAGTTGTTATTGTATTTGTGGCGGATTGAACGAAACAGCAGGTTTATAATCCAAAAACCATACAACATTGGTATGATGAAGACAATTTGAGCTACTTTTAAATCTTTGGTCCATGCAAAGACAGCTATAAAAATGATTAACGGAATTATCAGAAACAGATATACACCCACGTAAGCCTGAAATTTCAACCTTTCAAGGTTAAATGCCTTGTAAACATAGTAAGGAAAATAACAGGGGGTAATAAAACCGGCTGCATAAGCTACCGATAATTGTGAAAAAGGCGAACCGGGTAATTTGGGGTCAGGTAAAAGACCACTGCTTATATTATAAACCAGCAATAAAAAAATGAGTACCATATTAAGAAATACCGTTCTGTCGGCAGGTCTTGCCAGCCGTATGATTACCAGGTATAAAAGAATCACTATTTCTACACTCACAAAAAGAAATGTGACAATGTGCATTTGTGTTCCAAATACCAACATCTTATTTCATTTTTTGATCCCGTTTTAAAAAATATAAACGATAGCTTAAATCTTGTTCATTGTAAATCTCAAATCCAAATCGTTTGTACCAGGGAAGATTTCTGACCGTCGATGTTTCAAGGTAAATTGGCCTGTTATTTTGATTGCTGTAGTCAATTACGGATTGTAACATGTTACTGCCAAAACCTTTATTTTGATCTTCCGGCTTAACTCCAATGAACCATAAATAAGTCATCAGTTCTTTGGGCTGAATCTTTTTAATCAATGCTTCCCTGTTCAGTGTCTTTTTTATATTCTTGATACCTACACACTGAATAATTAATTTGATGTCCAGCATTATCGCTTTCAGTGAAGTTTTCTTTTTGTCGGGGTACATGATGAGTGCACAGGCTTTTTTGTCATCAGAAATGAATACATCACCAAATATCTTGCATACTTCAAATGAATAATCCATTAAAGCCCGGATTCTATTGATTCGTTTCCCATCTTGTTTTACTACGTAATTCACGCTTTGATTGGATTCAAATGATTGGGTGAGAATATCAACGATAAGAGGTTTATCCTGGTAATTTGCTTTCCTCATAGTTATTAGTTTTGAAATAAACAATAAGAATTCTTACTAAATTATGTCTATATCCCGAACATTAATTCATAAGATTTTATGCGCATCCTGAAATATGTAACAAGCGATTAAATATTATTGTTTGTTTTCACCAATTGGGTTTACCTTTTGCTCAGAATGTTTCAATTTGAAAAAGGTTTCCTGTCAATTAATTTCCTGGCGGAAGAACATTTATTATGAGGTTCTAAAGTACTACTCCACTCAATTTTTACACAAAGTTATTTACGCATCCCGGAAAAGTCAAGGGTGGCCTCCTCCCCAAATTTCCTCTGCCAGGCCACGCTTCGCGCTCGGTCAAAAACCTAACCTTTCGATATTTTCAAACATGGTGGCGGTTAGGTTTTATGACATTCGCCCTTGACAAGAATCCGGTCTGCTCAATGGTTCGCGGTTCAAAATTAACTGGCGAGCCAGATGCCTCAAAAAGTCCGCAGGGCAGCGGCAAAAACAATGAAAATTTATAGTAAAAAACTTCCATTGATTACCTTAAAGAAAACTAAGACTGATTTTCCATGTGTTCAAATCCAAAAATCTGCTGATGCTTATGAATTCGTAAAAAACTTTTATTCGGATGATATCGGCATTTTTGAAAGTTTTTTCATCCTTTTGCTAAACCGAAGCAACAAAACAATCGGTTATGCCAAAATTTCACAAGGTGGTATTGTCGGAACGGTTATCGATACTACTATTATTGCCAAGTATTGCGTAGAGGCACTTGCTAAATCCGTGATTCTATGCCATAACCATCCTTCAGGTGCTTTAATTCCCAGTGAAGCAGATAAAGCAATAACAAAGAAAATAGTTGAAGCATTAAAAGTTTTCGACTGTGCAGTTCTGGACCATATCATACTCACAGAAGATGACTATTTCTCTTTTGCCGATGACGGGTTGATGAGTTAGAAAGAGCCCTTCGGGGCTTTTTTTTGGTCGTTGTGTGCCGTGCATGGTAGCAGGCTTGGTGGTGAGAGTCCACTATGGGGGTTTGTAGTCGCCAACCATTAGCTAATGGCAAGGGTGTCCGTTGTGAAACGGAATCTGAAGGAAGCCTGAAGCAAACCTTTGCCCCGAGGAATACGAATCGCATAAGGCATAACCGGTGGGATGAGATTGCAACACAAATCGAAGTCCAAAGATTACACGGACACCGGGATGTAAATGCGGCGGGGACTTGGAGGGAAAGCATGTTGCCTTACCACGGGAGGTCTCACAGACGTATTGAAACGGAGTAAGATATACGGTCGAAAAAGGTTTATTGTGAGAAGTCAGCCGAAGTCATAGTATTCGCCAGTTGGTGGAGAAGGACTGAACTTTAATTAACAGTATTAATGAATGTTACTTTATGGGAGGATTAAAACAGAAAACTTCGGATAAAACCGGAGCCTGCTTGCAGAAAGGAAGTGCGGAACACGGAGGATATGTGAGAGGGTTTACTTCTGTATGGATAACTGAAAACAATACTGTAGCACTGCCCGAAGAAGATGGATTATTAGGTCAGATTCTAAATCCTTACAATTTGAACAAAGCTTATTTAAAGGTTTGTCGAAACAAAGGGAGTCATGGTGTTGATGGATTATCCATCGAATCATTGAGGGAATATCTAAAACAGCATGGTTCTGACCTGATAAAATCCATCCGAAGCGGGAAGTATCGCCCGAACCCTGTCCGCAGAGTTGAGATACCTAAAGATGCCCATTCAAAGCGTCCGTTGGGTATTCCGACAGTAATTGACAGGGTAATCCAGCAGGCGATACATCAAATTTTATCACCTGTTTACGAGCGACAGTTTTCGGACAATAGTTTTGGTTTCCGACCTAAACGAAGCACGCATAAAGCCCTGTTCCGATGTAAGCGTTATATATCAGAAGGATATAAATACGCCATCGACATGGATATGGCAAAGTTCTTCGATACGGTCAACCACAGCAAATTGATAGAGATACTGTCAAGAACAGTGAAAGATGGTCGGGTAATCTCGCTGGTACACAAATACCTGAATGCAGGTGTTGAAGTGGGCCATAAATTTGAGAGAACGGAAGCAGGTGTTCCACAGGGCGGGCCGTTAAGTCCGTTACTGAGTAACATCATGCTTAATGAACTCGACAAAGAGCTTCATAAGCGAGGTCACAAATTTGTTCGTTACGCCTGGAAGCAACCGTAACCCGGTTGGTTGGCCTTTGCCCCCAAAGTATAACCACAGAGAAGCTAACAGCCCTTCTGGGCAATAAATCCGGGGAAGATGCCAAACCGGTGGCAGTAAATAACCAAACGGCTTATATGGCACAGGAACAACTCAAACAGGTCACAGCATTATTAATGAATTAAAACATTCGAAAAAATGAAACTACAAAACGAAATAAAAACAGAAATCACCCGGTACAGCAAAGAACTCAGGCTACCTGTTTTCCGCAACGAGTTTGAACAGGTGGCCCGTGATGCGGCTAAAGAAAGTGCAGACTATGAAACATTCCTTCTGCGGTTAATGGAACGGGAATATGATACCCGCCTGGAGAACCGGAAGAAAGCACAGGTCAGGCAGGCAGGTTTTCCGGCCAAACTATACCTGCACGATTTAAAGCGTGATTTGCTCCCTGCAGATGCGGCAGAAAAACTCACTATGCTCGAACGGCTTGACTTTGTGCCCTCCGGAAGAAATATCATCCTGGCAGGAAACCCGGGAACAGGTAAGACCCATATTGCTGTCGGACTGGGCCTGAAAGCCTGTCTGCAAGGGTACAAGGTTTATTTTACCACCGTGCACGGGCTGCTTACCCAATTGCGCGAATCTCATGCACAGCGAACACTTCGGCAGATGGAACTGAGGTTTGAAAAATATGACCTGGTCATCTGTGATGAGTTTGGCTATATCTCTTTTGACAAACAGGGGGCCGAATTGCTCTTTAACCACCTCTCGCTCCGGGCTGGCCGCAAGTCAACCATTATCACAACAAACCTGGGATTCGACCGGTGGGAAGAGATTTTTGGCGATGCGGTACTTACTGCCGCTTTGGTTGACCGGCTGACCCACAAGGCACATCTGGTAAATATGAACGGTGAATCGTACCGCTTAAGGGAAACAAAAGAAATGATGAAAAAATGAAAAACCAGCACCGAAAAATCCGCGCACCAGTACTCTTCTGAACGGGGTACCCCGTTCAGAAGAGTACTGCACTTTTTATTTAAAAAAATGGTATACTTTTGGACTGAACTACTGGTATACTTTTCGGCTGAAATAAGCAGATGATTTGGTCATTTTGTGTAAAAGTAAGAGGGCAGGAGAACGGATAATGAACAGCGTGATTAAGTTCATTGAAGAACATCTTTTTCTGAAAGTCAACAGGGATAAAACCTCGGTGGTTTATTTCAACCGCATCAAGTTTCTGGGATACTCCTTTTATCAAATCAAGGGAGAAATCCGGTTTCGCATTCACCCCAAAAGCGTTGCGAAGCTGAAAGCAAAATTAAAAGAGCTTACCAGCAGGAGCAACGGTTGGGGAAATGAAAAGCGTAAAAGTAAATTATCATCCTTTATAAAAGGGTGGTTAAACTATTACAAATATGCTGAATTTAATGGAACGGATTGATGCATGGTATCGCCGAAGGTTGCGAATGGTAATCTGGAAGCAATGGAAGAAGATAAAGACGAAATGGCGTAATCTCATTAAGCTGGGTATTGAAAAATACAAAGCATGGGAATATGCCAATACCCGAAAGTCGTATTGGCGGACGGCTAAAAGTCCAATTCTGTCCAGAAGTGTAACCAATGACCGGTTAAAACAGGCAGGTTATATTTTCTTCACCGAATACTATAAGCAAGTGAGAGTGTAATTAAAGAACCGCCGTATACCGAACGGTACGTACGGTGGTGTGGGAGGTGCATCAGTGAGATAGTAAATTATCTCACTGACCATCTACCCGATTTAATATTTTAATTTTGGAACAGAGTAATGGGTTCTGGAGTAGATTGTGCATTTTAATCCGGAATAAAATGCATAATCGAATCGGTACAAAAGTGAAAAATCAAAACCGATTAATCGTAGTTTTTTGTCCCACTTTAAGTTATTCAACTAAACTTACCCGATATTCTTTAGGACTCATTTTTATAATCTCCTTAAACTGACGATTAAAATTGGCAAAATTATTATAGCCACTTTCAAAACATATATCTGAAATTTGTCGATCCGGGTCTTCACTTAATAATTTGCATGCATAACCAATTCTTGCCTCTTTAATGAATTCTGAAAATGTTTTTTTAGTATTTTTTTTAAAAAAGGTACAAAAAGCACCTTCTGAAAGACCTATCAGACTTGAAACTTCGCCTAGTTTAATGTTATTTTGGAAATTGTAAAAAACGTATTCGTAAATTTTTTTTAGGCGTTGATTCTGGGGAAAGTCCGAATCCCATTGGAAAGCTTTGGTTGAAAGAAATTGGTAGGATTTAACATTCGCAATTGTTTTTAATAAACTTAACACATTGATAATTTTTTCGAAACTGCTCTTAGGGGTATTCAATTCGGAAAATTTATTCTGAATTTTTTCCTTCTCAAAATTTTTAAAACAAATTCCTTTACTTGCCTTTTTAATTAGGGGATGAAATAGTGCCAGCTCGGGAATATTGAGAATTGCATTTTCAAAAAAGTCCTTTTTAAAATGAATTGTGCAGGCACGGGGTTTTATCTCTTTATTGTCGATTTCCCAACAATGGGGAACACCGGGTCCCATAAAGACCAAATCACCGGGATAAAATCGTTCAATAGTACCTGCTACAAAACGCCGTCCATGGGCATCAATAATGTAATTTAATTCATATTTGTCGTGAGTGTGAATAACTCCCGTGTTATTTTTCAATTCCAGCACTCTTGAAATAAATGACTGATTGTCGGGTAATACAACTTTTCTATCTATTATTTCCATTACCTAAATTTACAAGATGTCAATAAATGATACATTAAAATAGTTTAAGCCAAAACGTGTTTTGCGATACTATGTTAATGATTTATTTTTTGTTTGATATTTTTTTGCTCAAAGATAATAAAAATAGTATCAAAGAATTAAAAAATTATTGTAGTTTTTTATAAGTAAACTATAAATCTTTGTAAATAGAAATATTGTCAATATGAGAACTATATTAAACTTGAATCTTGTCACTTTTCTGATTACTGTTGTCAATTTGACATCAGTAGTCGCCCAAACTGGAACACTCAGAGGAAACATTATTGATGAAAATGGGATGCCTGTGCCCAGTGCTACCATTGTTTTAAAAAACACTACAACAGGAACAATATCCGATGTTAACGGTAATTATGAGTTATTGAATATCCCGGCAGGGAAACAGGAAATTGTAGTTTCTTTTGTAGGATTTATTGAAGAAGAACATCAGGTAGAAATTGTTCCACGTGGGGTGGTTGTGCTGGATGTAACGATGAAAGAAGAGGCCATAGAATTGCAGGATGTTGTTATTTACGGGCAGGGACAGGGACAACAGGCCGCAATAAACCAACAGTTAAATGCCGCGGGTGTGGTCAATATTGTATCGGGTCAGAAATTGAGAGAATTACCCGATGCAAATGTAGCCGAATCTCTTGGAAGGTTGCCGGGTTTGATGACTGACAGGAGCAGAGGTGAAGGAAATTCTATTATTATTAGAGGATTAGCGCCCCAGTACAATTCTATTTCCGTTGGAGGGAACAATCTGCCTTCTACCAGCGATGACAGGGGTACAAGTTTGGGTATGATTTCTAATGAAATACTTGGAGGAGTGGAAGTACTCAAAGCAAATACCGCTGATGTAGATGCCGAAGGGTTGGGAGGAACCGTAAACCTGACATTGAGGGAGGCTCCGGCAATACTCAGCGCAAGAGCTGAAGTTGAGGGCGGATACAACACGTTGATGAGCGCCTTTAACAAATATAGGGCTTCAACTTATGTCAGTAATCGTTTTTTTGATAAAAAGTTGGGGGTGATGTGGACTGCCAACTATGATTATGACAAAAGGGAGTCTGATGCCTTTAATGCAAGTTATGGAATTGGAACATTTGGCGTTATGGAGTTAAACAATGCAGGAATACAAGCTAATGTCCAAAATAGGGACAGAATGGGAACCAGTTTGTTGCTGGACTGGAATATACATCCTTCTACAACCATCAAATCAAGTAACTTCTTTACTTATCTTAACAGTAATTCGGCTGACAGAAGTAAACGCATATCCAACATAATAGATTACGAACTAGACCAATCGAAAAGCAATAGTTTTATGCTATCTAATTCCATTGGAGTTGAACATTTTTTCCTTGGCACCAAGTTAGATTGGGGTTTAAGCAGGTCTCAAAACAAGGAGGAAATGCCTTATCAAAATACTTTGCGGTTCAGAAAAGAAGGGAATGCTTTTTATCCGGGACAGAATCCGGGTAGTGCAGGCATTTTGGAAGATGTTAGACAAAATGAGGGTGTAATTGTAAGGACGCAAGACCCCCTGAACAACGGCAGATACAGCATTTTTAATCCCGAGTTTCTGAATGATAATATTAACCACTATTATCTCGAAAGAGCAAGGTCAAGACCTACTGCCAGTGGGGAGACAGAGATGAGTGCTTATTTAAATTGGGAAATACCATTTAATATAGGCACTTTCATATCAGGATATGTAAAGCTGGGTTCTAAATTACGATATAAAGAGAGGTACAGTGAAAGAAGAGAGAGAGATACTAAATTTAACCATAATGAGGGTGATATGGGCTTTCAATCGACCGAATCCTATTTGCTTGCCTATCCGGATTTAATCCGACAAGGAGATGTGCAACAGGGAGCGCCGTTCCCAGACCAAATATCTATTCTCAACTACCTGGATAATAACTATGTGCCACGTGAATTTATGAATGGGAAGTATAAGTACTTAAACCTCGACAATGTTCTTGATTATAGTCTGGTTCAGGAACATTATAATAATGCACTATCATCAATATATTTAAACAGGGTAGATGCCGCAGAAGATGATTATACCGCCGAAGAACGTATATGGGCAAATTATGCCATGGTGGAAATTGATTTTGGCAAATACGTGAAGTTTATTCCCGGCGTACGTTTTGAACAAACCTATGTAAATTATTCAGGATATCAGTCTATACTGGGTGTTAGTCAGGAGGAACTGGAGGAAGATGAAGGCCGGGATGCTGAAATTTTTGATCTTTTTGAAGAAATATTTGATGACAATACTTATCTAAATGTGTTGCCCCAGATACACCTTAAAATTAAACCGGTTAATTGGCTGGATGTTCGTTTGGCATACACCAATACCATTTCAAGACCAAGTTATCGTGAATTAGCACCAAAAATTGCAGTTAGACCAGTTAAGATAGGACATGAAATTAGAAAAGGAGACACGAAATTAAATCCTGCTTTATCTGAAAATTTGGATTTGATAATGACATTTTACACACAAAAGATGGGTCTGATAAGTGTAGGAGTATTTCAAAAAAATATAGAAGGCTTTATTTACCGAAGATCATCACGTGTAATACCAGGTACCTCAATGGATGTAAACAATTTTGGCTTACCTGAGAAAATAACCTCAAAGGTAAAAAAAGGTACAATTGAATATGTACTTAATAATCCTAATGAGGCACAAGTAAAAGGATTAGAGTTTGAAATACAGTCTAATATGCGCTTTTTACCTGTTAAGGGATTTGTATTTGATTGTAACTTTACTATCATGCAATCAGAGCTGGGATATAACTTTGTATATCAATTAGATAAACAAATTGGAATAGATCCTTTTACTTTTCAGCCTATCTTTGAATTCAACAATGTGGATACTGTTCTTTACGATAGGATGTTAAAACAGCCAGGTTACCTTGGCAATGTAGGCATTGGTTATGATAATGCAAGAATAGGACTTTCCACCCGACTCTCATTTAGTTATCAGGACGATATTCTCACAAATGAGCCGGCTGCTCTTGATGACAGGAATTTGAGAATAACAGAGGCCTATTATCGGTTCGATTTTCAAGGTACACAACGGCTTTACAAACGGCTTTCGCTATTTTTTAACATCTCCAATGTCTTTAATCAGCCAGATAGGGCAGTTCAGGTAGCCAATGGGTTCAACACGAAAGTGGAGTCTTACGGCGCTAATTACCGCGTGGGATTGAGGTATAGGTTGTAAATAAATGAGTTTAAAATTTATGAAGTTAAGAAGTTTAAAGTTTGTCACAATGATGGTTAAAAAATTTTTAATCTGAATATTTTACTAATATAACGCTGAAAGGATGTGGGGCCTTTTAGTGTTTAATTTGAGATAATTCTCACATTTATTAACATTTTAAAAACAATAGACTATGAAAAATTTTTACAAAGTGTTGTGTGTTATTACATTAGTCCTCTTTTCGTTGACTATATATGCACAAAAAGAAATTATCAAGGTTACCCCTGATTACAAGATTGGTCAAGCCGGAGCAGGTACAGTGGGAAACCTGAATGAAGCTATTGCTACGGTTGCCACAAACCAGGGCACTGGTAACGTAATTTTCGAGTTGGAACGGGATGCGTTCTATTATTCGATTAGAGAAATACGACCTGACCAGCAAGACTTGCATGTTAGGGCTGAAGAAGGGACAGGCCGTCGGCCCATTATTATGTCAGCGGCTAATCCTGATGATGGCAGATTTGCCCAAATCTTTTATGAGTTTACTGGTAATATGACGCTGGAAGGCTTACATATTATGGGAACAACAACGGAAGGATCGCAGTTAGACCAGGCTCTCAGAACAAATGCCGATAACTTAAGGGTAATTGTAAAAGACTGTATTATCGAAAGATTCAGAGACAGAGTATTGAGGATGCAAAAAAATGGGGGGAAGGCATACTTTATAAACACCATTGTAAGAAACATGGGAGAGCCTGTTGGAGGCGGAGTTTTTGTTCGTGTAAATACTTACAACGACACTTTGGTTGTACAAAATTGTACATTTTATAACATGAACAGCTTCATGTTCCAAAATGTAAGGAATGGCCTGAACTATTTTGAGGTAAGCAATTGTACATTTATGAATATTGGATTTGGCCAATCCCAGGGAGTAGATGTAGGACGATCTAAGGAGGCTCTTATAGCTGACAATGTTTTCTACAACGCCGCTTTTAGAAGAAATAGTTCCTATCATGATCCATTTTTCAGGGCAAACTTGCAAGATCAAGGCAGTTTGCCGTTTACAGACGCTGAACGCGATCTTAAATTCATAAACAATAACTGGCACGTTGATGATGCTGTAGCACAGATTTATGAGGATAATTATGAGGCCTCAAGGGATACTTTGTCCCGTGAAATCATGGTCATTACAGGTGAGGACACCACCTATCAGGAAATCCCTTGGAAATACATTGTGGGAGATGTTTGGTTAATGGATGAAGATCTGGATCCACTTTGGGATGGTACTCCGGCCTTGTTATCACTTCAGGACACGGGAGTTGTTACTTTCTCAAATAACTTCAGTGAGAAACTAACATTCGCAAATCCACCAGCTTATCCTGAACTTTATGTATCTGCATTAATAAAGAGTAATTGGAGCACTAACATTTTTGCAAATATGGAAATAACCTCCGATACCATGTATTGGGTTACAGAAAATCCAACATCACTTTACGATCTTACTTATAACCAGGATGCAATTTCTGCCACAGCAGGAAGAAATGGGCGTCCGATTGGTGCTTATACGAATTGGGTACCTGTGGGTATTAGTAGTTTAAAAGTAAATGAGAACACTTTATCTGTTTACCCTAACCCGACATCCTCTTTGCTGCATGTTGATACAGAATACAAAGCATTGGAAATATATAATATCACAGGTAAACTGATGTATCAGTCAAATGATAATTCAAAAAGAGTTTTAAATGTAAGTGATTTTGAATCTGGTATTTATATTATATCCGTTAGGGATATGAATGACAACAAACTGGTTAAAAAATTCATCAAACGTTAAAATTTAGTTAGATCCGATAGTTTTAGGTATTGAAAAAGAGGTTAAAACATACTGCAACCTCTTTTTCTTCTTACAATTATTTGACTACTACAGATGCTCATTGTAGAAATTGGTTGGTGACTCCATTTTAGGTAATAAACTAACATAAGTCAGGATTGGATTCAATGGAATTTATTGTTGTGAAAAATTCCAAATTTGATGCATTAAGTATAAAATACGATACCTGATAACTGAGAATTTGTAATGAATCGCTTTGAAACTAATGCATTAAAATAAAGATTTTTCATTAATAGTTTTACAAAAAAGTATGTAAATATGGGATGTAAACTTATTACAAGAATTGCTCTCTTTCTGATATTGAATGGATTGATTTTTTTCAGTTTAATCGCACAACCGTTGGAAGAACTTCCGGCCTTTCCTCAGGCAGAGGGCTTTGGAGCTTATTCCAAAGGGGGACGAGGCGGGAAAGTGATTTTCGTGGAAAACCTGAAAGATGATGGCCCCGGAAGCTTTCGGGCAGCAGTAGTGGATACTGATCCCAGGATAGTAATCTTCCGCGTCTCTGGCACCATTGAACTGCAATCCGAATTAAGGGTAACGAACCCATATATCACCATTGCCGGTCAAACTGCACCGGGAGATGGAATCTGTCTGAAAAACTTCCCTTTAAAAATTCATCGTACACATGATGTTATCGTGAGAGGAATAAGGATTAGGCCAGGTATTGAATTATTATCCGAAGGAGGCAGTACTGATGGCATTGCTGTAGAGTGGTCCAGGAATGTTATCATCGATCATTGTTCCGCCAGTTGGTCAACTGATGAGATTCTCAATACGAATAACCAGGCAGTAGATGTCACAGTGCAGTGGTGTATTTTTTCCGAATCGCTGAATAATTCCACCCAGGGAAGAGAACATGGATATGCCGCCACCCTGGGAGGGGAAAGAACCTCTTACCATCATAATCTCCTGGCCCATAATAAGGGAAGAAATCCGAGTATTGGCGGGGGAGACAGAGGCAGGCAGACCGAAATTGATTTCACTAACAATGTGGTATACAATTGGGGATCGCGGGTATGTGACGGTAAACCACATACGATGAATTTTGTGGCAAACTATTACAAGCAGGGACCTGCCACATCGTTGAATACTAATTCCATTGTCCTGAGAATCCAGGATTCGGAAATATACGGTTACGCTTCCAAATGGTATGTAAGTGACAATTATATAAGCGGGCACCCCGAGCTGTCTAAGGACAACTGGAAAGGGGCCGTGCTGTTTCAGCATGAAGGCACTTCCATGGAAAAGAACAGGGAATACGACCCATTTGAGAACGCCAACTACATGACCCGCGATGCCACGTTAGCCTACCTTGAGGTGCTGGATCACGCCGGTGTGACTGTTCCAAAAAGGGATATGGTGGACAAACGCGTAATAGAGGATGTTCGGACAGGCACTGCAACATTTGGTAACGGCATCATCGACAGGGTGGAGCAAGTGAAAGGGTGGCCGGAGCTATTAACTTACGATGTGCCGGTGGATAGCGATAACGACGGAATGCCTGATGAGTGGGAGATTTCGGAAGGATTGAATCCCAATGATCCGACTGACCGTTATGATATTAAACCGGGGGAGGTGTATGACAACCTGGAGCGTTACCTGAACAGCCTGGCTTCAGACAAGCCCTACCTGCTTCCTCCTGTCAACCTTGAAGCCAGCTTGCAGAATAGCAAAAAGGTAGTACTGAAATGGAAAGATATCACCAATGACGAGTTAGGGTTTGTCATCCAGCGGACCAATATCGATGGTACATTCCTGACCATCGGTGTGGTAGAGGCGAATGTGACCTCATTTACTGATATACCACCCGGACCTGACCGGACTATTGTGTACAGGGTTTATGCCGTTAACTCCGAGCTGACCTCTGTGCCTTCAAAACCTGTAAGCATTGAGGTCAAAAAACCATAACCAGTTAATTAGTAACAGAAGAGATGAAACGAAGAAATTTTGTAAAAAATATAGGTACAACCGGACTTGCTTTAACGGTGGTTCCCAGCTTCACCGTATCAGGTTTGGGACATTTCGCTCCGAGCGATAAACTGAATATTGCTGCCATTGGTATCGGGGGAAAAGGTAAGGTCAACCTGAAAAACATGGTCGGGCAAAACATTGTTGCCCTTTGTGATGTGGATTATGAATATGCTGCACCGGTTTTCGAGACTTATCCCGGTGTAAGGAAGTACAAAGATTTCCGGATAATGCTGGAGAAGCAGAAGGATATCGATGCCGTGGTGATTGCCACTCCTGATCATACCCACGCACTTCAGGCAGCTGCTGCCATGGAACTTGGTAAGCATGTATATGTACAGAAGCCTTTAACACATTCGGTTTGGGAGTCGCGCTACCTGACAAAATTGGCTGATAGAACGGGGGTGGTGACTCAGATGGGAAATGAAGGTCATTCAAGAGATACAGTGTATGAAGTGGCTGAAGTTGTCCAGAGTGGATGCCTGGGAACCATTAGGGAAGTACACGTTTGGACAAACAGACCTATCTGGAGACAGGGGATGCCCAAGCCTGTAAAGGAGGTGAAAGTTCCGAAAACATTGGATTGGGAATTGTTCATCGGTCCGGCAAAGATGCGTGCCTACAATCCTGAATACCACCCATGGATATGGCGCGGATGGTGGGATTTTGGAACCGGAGCCCTGGGTGACATGGGTTGCCATTTGCTTGATGTTCCGAATTTTGCCCTGAAGCTGGGATCGCCTGTAGCTTTCCAGGCCAGTTCATCTTTGGTAAACACTGAGAGTGCACCTGTTTCAGCGAAAGTCAGTTACAAATTCCCTGCAAGGGAAAACCTTCCCTATCTTGCTTTACCAGAACTGGAGCTGACATGGTACGACGGGGGATTAATGCCTGCGCGTCCTTTTAACCTGCCCGATGACGCCCCGATGGACCCGGGAGGTGGTTTTATGATGGTCGGATCCGACGCGATTCTGATTGCCAAAACCTACGGGGATGAATGGAAAACCTATAAAAATGGAGTACAATTTATCCCCGAAACGAAAGTAGACCTCGGAAGAATTACTGATCATCCGCTTGGCGGCGGAAGGCATGAAATGCATTTTGTGGAGTGCTGTAAAAACGGGGACAAGCCTGCTTCCAGTTTTGACTATGCCGGTCCGTTCAATGAAATGGTCGTCATTGGCAACCTGGCCGTAAGGCTGCAATCCCTGCAGAAGACCCTGATCTGGGATAGCGAGCAAATGAGGGTGACCAATATCGGGGACGATGAAAAGATCAGAACTGCACAACTTGCCCCCTATGCCAGTGATATAGTGACCAGACAGGTCGAGCGTGATGCAGTGACCTGGGTCGAGCAAAACGCACTGAAAATGAGCAAGGAGTGGATCAGGCACGAGTATCAGAACGAATGGACACTCTGAATGGAATTACATACAAGTCACCAGAAATTTTTGAACTATGAAAACACTAATTGTACTAGCAATGATCGCGATTTTCCTCTTTCCGGTTTACTCACAGGAGACGGACAACACCCTTTCCCAGGAGGAATTTGCCACGGGTTGGATGCTTTTGTTCGACGGGAAGACCCTGAACGGATGGAAAGCTTATAACGGGGATGAACCACAAAGCTGGACGGTGAAAGACAATGCTATTTACTGCGATGGGGCAAAAGGGGGAGACGACCTGATTACGGTTGAGCGGTTTGCCGATTTCGATCTGAAATTTGAATGGAAGATTGCAGAGAAAGGGAACAGCGGGGTCATTTACAGGACACGGGAAGGCAGGCAGTGGAACAGACCCTATCTTACGGGGCCCGAATTCCAGGTCATGGATGATCCGGGAGAAAATGGCAAGAACTCAACAGGCTCCCTTTATGATGTATTTCCGACTTCAGCAGCCAAGAAGTTGAATCCCGCCATGCAATGGAACAGCGGGAGGATCAGGATCTCCAATAACCTGGTGACCCACTGGGTGAACGGAGTGATTGTGATGCAGTGTCAGATGCACTCAGAAGAGTGGAATCAGGCCGTTGCCGTTTCAAAATGGAAGGACAACCCCTATTTCGGCATGTCTCCTTTTGGCCACATTGATTTTCAGAACCACGGACATGAGGTTTGGTATAAAAATATAAAGATTAAGGTTTTAAACTGAAAAATATGAAGCAGGAAGTATTACTGATGGTGAGTTTATTGTTTTTGGGAATTTTCTGTCAAGCCCAAAAACCCAATACATTGTCCAAAAAAGAAAAGAAAGCAGGATGGGAATTACTGTTTAACGGTAAAAACCTTGATGGCTGGAAATTTTTTCAGGGAGGTGAAGTGAACAGAGGATGGCATGTAATAGAAGGTATATTGAATAACTCTGGCATTGGAAGTGACCATGGAGGAGATATTATTACAACAAAAAAGTTTGATGATTTCGAATTATATCTTGAATGGAAGATCGGCCCCGAAGGAAACAGCGGAATATTTTACCGGGTACAGGAAGGTGATACTAAAAAAATTTACGAAACTGCTCCTGAATACCAGCTACTGGACGATAATGGCTGGCCTTCAAAATTAAAAGACAGTCAGTATTCTGGCGGCAACTATGCTATGCACAAACCAGTTGGCGCTGAAGTAAAACCTCTGGAGCAATGGAATACTACAAGGATTATTGTAAAAGGGAGCAAGGTTCAACATTTCCTGAATGGGAAAAAGGTTGTGGAATATGAACTGTGGTCGGATGATTGGAAAGAACGCAAAAATAATAGCAAATGGAAGAATAAGCCACTTTACGGCATGGCTAAAAATGGTCATATTGGACTGCAGGATCATGGTGGGCTTACTCAGTTTAAAAATATCAAAATCAGAAAACTATAAAAAACCAGCAATCTGAATCAAAAGCGAGTCTAACTTCTAAACACCTGATAACTGTAAAACAATAATTTTAAAATGAGAAGAAGAGGATTTCTTAAAACCGCAGCAGCTTTCGCTTCAATTACAATGATACCCTCATCAGTATGGGCACTGACAAAAAATGGTAAATTACGTACGGCTCATATTGGGGTTGGAGGTATGGGACTTTCCGACCTGAAATCAATAGCTTCACATCCAATGGTTGAGGTAACTGCTTTATGTGATGTGGATGAAGTGAGATTGGCTGAAGCCCACAAATTGTACCCAAATGCAAAAACTTTTGTTGATTACCGATTACTTTTCGATAAAATAGGGAAAGATATTGACGCTGTAATTGTATCAACTCCTGACCATACTCATGCTCCGGCATCGATTATGGCCATGGAAACAGGTAAACCGGTTTACTGCCAAAAACCACTTACGTACCATGTATCGGAAGCCCGGACTATGCGTAAATATGCTGAAGAAAACAAGCTGATAACCCAAATGGGGATACAGTGCCATTCGAGCGACGAGTACAAAAAAGCGGTTGAATTAATTCAACAAGGAATTATTGGTAAGGTAAAAACTGTTCGGGCATGGTCGCCTAAAAACTGGGGATATGATGGTTCTGCTCCCGTTGGTAGTGACCCGGTACCAAAAAATTTAGATTGGAACCTGTGGCTGGGAACTTCTCCGGAGAGACCATATAAAGAGGGATATTATCATCCGGGGAACTGGAGAAAGCTTATTGACTATGGTTGCGGAACTTTAGGTGATATGGGAGTACATATTTTCGATACTCCATATACTGCTCTCGAATTGAATGTACCAAAAACCATTAAAACGAAATGCCGAAAACCCAATGGATTTGGTCATCCTGTAAACAATGTGGTGACTTACGAATTTCCTGGTACAAAATATACTGCCAATAGCCTCAAATGGGTTTGGTATGATGGACCAGGTGCTCCAAAAAAACATAAAGATTTGAAATTGCCGGATAATGAAACACTTCCGGAACAGGGAGCCATATTTATTGGTGAAAAAGGAAATCTGCTCCTTCCTCACTGGGATTATCCAAAATTAATAGTGAACAATAAGTTTGAACCAATAGATTATCCTGAAATGGAGTTGACCGACCATTACCACCAATTTGTTGATACTTGTTTGGGTAAAGATGAATGCAGTGCTTCATTCGACTATTCCGCGCGACTTACTGAGTCTATACTGCTTGGTGTAATTGCAAACCGGTTCCCAAATAAAACATTACACTGGGATATTGCATCAGCGAAGTTTAGGGAAGACAAAGCCAATAAACTGCTAGACTTTACTTACAGAAAATTTTAGATAGTTTTATTAGAAATCCTGAGTGAAGAAAAGATGAATAATAGTAGTAATCAAAGATTATTGTCTCTTGACACCCTTCGGGGACTTGATATGGCAATACTGGTTGGTATTAGTGGAATAGTAGAGATGCTTGCCAATGCAACAGATTGGAAATGGCTTGATACTCTTGAAAGACAATTTCATCATGTGAGTTGGGAAGGTTTCAGATTTTATGATCTGATATTTCCGTTATTTATGTTCGTTTCTGGTGTAGCTATACCCTATGCAATCCGGTCAAAACTTGAAAAAGGTGTGCCAGCTTCACTTCTTTTAAGAAAGATATTTATCCGGTTAGTTGTTCTGGTGGTATTGGGAATAATCTATAACAAGGCACTTAGAGACGGATTCAATGATGCACGATATGCCAGTGTGCTTGCACAGATTGGATTTGGATACTTTTTTGCCGCCCTGATTTTCTTATACACAAAGCAGATAAAAAATATAGTTTATTGGCTTTTGGGAATCATGGCTGGAGTAACAATATTGCATATTTTTGTTCCTGTTCCTGGATTTGGATCTGGTACATTTGAGAAAAATACTTCTATAAATACATGGATAGACCATATAATATTAGGTGGATTTGATCCCGAAGGAATATTGTGCATGGTTTCAGCCATTGCAATTACGTTAATGGGAGCACTGGCAGGATATCTGATAAGAAGCGTTAAAGTCTCACAACACAAAAAAGCTTTATATCTCTTAATCTTTGGAGCTTTTTTAATAACCCTTTCATTGCTTGTCAGTCCTTTCTATCCGATTATTAAAAAAATGTGGACCGGAACTTTTATAGTGCTAACGGGTGGAATAAGTGCAATCTTGTTATCAATATTTTATTATCTGATTGATATAAAAGGTTATAAAAACTGGACTTTATTTTTCCGTGTTTTTGGTATGAATTCAATTACAATTTACATGGCAAACAAGATTATCAGCTTTAAGGGGATCAGTACTTTTTTTCTGGGATGGACTCAGGTACATATCTCTGAAAAATGGGGCCTGGTTTTTATCGCATCAGGAGTTTTAGCTCTTCAGTGGGCATTATTGTATTTCCTGTACAAGAGGAAAATTTTTCTGAGAGTATAAAAATGAAGATGACATTTAATTATTTAGATGGAATAAAAGTATAACGTGAGTTAGAAACAACTTTGATGGATTTTGCAAATTCAAAAGGATGTTGATTTTAAACTGTAATGAGAAATGAATTTTATTAGAAGAATATTATTATGTAAACTGTTTGCGATTTGCTTGTTTTCATGCAAAAGCAACATGCAAACCACTGATTTGGAATCGGGATGGGCAGAAATGGAAGAATTGTTAAAAAACATTCAGTCTCCGGTATTTCCCGACAATCAATTCTGTATTACCGATTTTGGCGCTGTAGGAGGCGAACATTGTGGAGATGCATTTAACAATGCAATTGCCGCCTGCCATGAAGCCGGTGGAGGCCGTGTTGTTGTTCCCGCCGATACTTTTATTACCGGTGCCATTCATTTATTAAGCAACGTAAACCTTCATTTGGAGGATGGGGCCGTAATACTGTTCAGTACCGATCCGGATGATTACCTGCCTGTGGTTTTAACGCGTTCCGAAGGATTGGGATTGTACAATTATTCACCCTTGATTTATGCATATAAGCAAGACAATATAGCCATAACCGGAAAGGGAATCCTCGATGGACAGGCTTCGAAGGAAAATTGGTGGAAATGGAGAGGAAGGGAACAGTTTGGATGGAAGCCGGGAATGCCATCGGGGCATGATCCCGGCTCATTTCCGCGTCTCTTTGAACTTTCAGAAAAAGGAGTACCTGTTGAACAACGTGTTTTTGGAAAAGGAGCCTATTTACGGCCTTCTTTTGTACAACCTTATGAATGTAAAAATGTTTTGATTGAAGATGTGACGATTAAAAACCCTCCTATGTGGATGATTCATCCGGTATTGACTGAAAATATTACGATTCGAAATGTAAAAATGTTTAGTATTGGGGCACCAAACGGAGATGGATGCGATCCGGAATCATGTAAAAATGTTTTGATTGAAGGCTGCGAATTTAATACTGGTGACGATTGCATTGCTTTGAAATCGGGAAGAAACCGGCAAGGCTACGAGTTGGGAATCCCTACAGAAAATGTGATTATTCGCAACTGTAAAATGAAGGATGGGCATGGAGGCATCACCATTGGAAGTGAATTGTCGGGTGGAATTAGAAACATTTATACCGAAAACTGTGAAATGGACAGTCCTAAGCTAAAACGTGCCATTCGTTTAAAATCTAATAAATATAGGGCAGGTGTTGTGGAGAATATTTATATAAGAAATATTAAAGTGGGTCAGGTAGGTGAAACCGTCTTAAAAATCAATCAGAATTACCAGGAAAAAAGCGATGTAGTGTATAGTCCCGAAAGATTTACGGTATTCAGAAATATTTTTGTTGAGAACCTGACTTGCGATAAAGCACCTTATGCCATTCAAATTCTGGGTACCAAAGAAGAACCAATACAAAATGTAAAAATCATCAACTCCACATTTAACCATGTGGAAAATGATAATTTAATTGAGGGAGTGGATGGATTAGTCATGGAAAATATCAAAATATTCAAAGAATAATAATTTAATCATTTGATTTAATATCAGGTAAAATGCTAAAGAAATATTGTAAACAAACAAAAAGCATTTAAAGAAATGGAGAAAAAAGAAATGAGAGTTTCTGCCCGGGAAAGACTATACTCTCTGGATGCACTTCGCGGTCTGGATATGTTTATCTTGGTTGGAGGAGCATCATTGATTGTTTCGCTGGTGCAGGTAACAGGTATTGATGCCGAACCATTGCGTGTAAATTTAAAAGAGCATGTTGACTGGGTTGGATTTCGCATTCATGATCTTATCTTCCCTTTGTTTATGTTTGTTTCGGGAGTGGCAATTCCCTATTCAATTCAATCGAAACTTGAAAAAAACGTGCCTAAAAATGAATTGATGCTGAAGGCTTTTAAACGTATGGTAATCCTGATTTTGTTAGGCATATTATATAACGGCGGTTTTCGGACGGGATTGGCCAACGCAAGAATTGCCAGCGTTCTTGGACAGATTGGCATTGCCTACTTTTTTGCTACGCTTATAACTATGCAAACCACCACAATTCGCAGCCGCCTGATTTGGCTGGTTTCAATTTTGACTGGTGTTGGTATTATTCAACTGTTTGTTCCTGTTCCGGGAGTAGGTGCTGGAGTATTAACACCAGAGGGATGCATAAACGGGTATATCGACAGGCACCTTCTGCCAGGAAGGTTGCATAAGGAACTATTCGATCCGGAAGGTATTCTTTGCAACATTTCAGCAATTGGAATTACTTTGATGGGAGCAATTGCAGGAAGTATTTTGAGATTGCAAAAGTGGAATAATTATAAAAAGCTTGGTATTCTTGGTATTGCAGGAATTTTAAGCATTGCACTTGCCCTTCTGCTTTCACCATATTATCCGGTGATTAAAAAGTGCTGGACTTCAACATTTAATTTACTTGCCGGCGGCACAAGCGTTCTCCTGCTGGCCTTTTTATACCTGATAATCGACCATTGGAAATTTAGAGGGTGGGCATACCCTTTTCGACTTTTTGGAATGAACGCACTTTTTGTTTACCTGTTGGTTCATTTCATCAGTGTTGGTGATATTAATAAGGAATTTTTTGGCTGGATAGCCAGAGCTTTGGGAGAATATGGCGATTTGTTTAATCAATTCAGCAAGCTTGGATTAATATGTTTACTCTTGTATTATATGTACAAAAAAAGAATATTCTTTCGGGCATAATGGTTAGTTCAAAATTAAAAACGTTGTTGGAAATATTTTAATAAAAATTTACTGATATGAAGTATATTTATTCAATTTGTTTAATTCTTTATTCTTTTGTTTTTGTAAACGGACAAAATCTTGATGATGATTTGATTATAAAATATATCGGTCAGGATAAAATTGCAAATTCAAGTTACCACGACGGGCAGATGAGGCCTGCAATCGGTACTCATAATTACCAGATCCTGCGTGCGAACCGGACCAATCCCGAAATGGCGGAAGGTACGGGATGGACCTACAATCATGCACCAATGCTGGCATACTGGAACGGCCATTTTATCTGTGAATACCTGTCTAATCCGATGGGAGAGCATGTGCCACCAGGTATTACACTGATTGCAAAATCAAAAGACGGGATGAACTGGGATAAACCGCAAATCGCTTTTCCCATCTATTTTACTACCGAGGTAATTGATGATGAATTAACAGTGCACAACCATTTCATGCACCAGCGGATGGGTTTTTATGTTGCACCCAACGGGAAATTGCTGGTAATGGGACATTATGGCGATAACAGAGGAAATAGCATTGGCCGTGTGGTGAGGGAAATGCACGATGATTTTACTTTTGGGCCGATTTATTTTATCCGTTTAAGTGACAAATGGAAAGGAGAAGTATCATACCCAATGTTCACTGAATCAGATGATCCTGGCTTTATTGAGGCCTGTAATTCATTTCTTTCTGATAAAATAAGACGGATACAATGGTGGGAAGAGGATTTTCTGGCCGAAGATGCCGCTGAATTTTATATGCCTCATAAAAGAGGGAAAGCATTTTGTTTTTATACCATTTCCGATTCACTTACGATAGGTTTATTTAAATCGCGATTGATGACCTGGACAAAAGATGGAGGAGAAACCTGGAAGGAACCATTTAAAGCAGAATCGCTTACCCATGGCGGGGCGAAGATATGGGGACAAAAATTGGATAACGGGCAGTATGCGCTGGTTTATAATCCAACCGACAACAGCGACCGTCAGCCACTTTGCATAGCTACCAGCAACGACGGACTGAATTTCGATAACATGGCTGTAGTTCATGGAGAAGTGCCGGAGAAGCGTTTCTGGGGAATTGAAAAACGTCCCGGGCCTCAATACATTAGAGGCATAATTGAAGGCAACGGTAATCCTCCCGGTGATGATTTGTGGGTGGTTTATTCCGTAAGCAAAGAGGATATCTGGATTTCCAGGATCCCTGTTCCTGTCAGAAGAACCATTGAAGGACAGGTTAAGGACAATTTTGATGAAATGGAGGCCGGTGGAGTGGTGAAAAACTGGAACATTTATTCACCGAAATGGTGCCCGGTAAGAGTTGTGGATGGGCCCAACCCAAACGGCAAAAGTTTAATGTTAAAAGATGCCGACCTATACGATTATGCCCGGGCAACGCGGGTATTTGGCAAAGCTGCAAAACAGCAGATTTCATTCGAGCTTTTTATTGAATCAAATCCGGTAAGTTTTCAAACAGATATTTGTGATGAAAAAGGGAAACGGTTGATTAAATTAGTTATCGATAACAATGGTAATCTCCGGTTAAACAATGGCGAAAAAACGCTTCAAAATGAAAAAGGAATAATAAAGGGGAAATGGCACAAAATTGTTGTTGGATATAACGCACAAACCTCGGCTTACGAAATTTCTGTGAATAACGAAATGTTGAAAAGCGGGATGAAGTTTTCAGGAGTAGGCTTTCCCGAGCGAATTGACTTCCGCACAGGCGATTACCGCCTGGACAAAAAGATATCGGAGTATAAAAGTGGTGAAGAATTAATTCCGGGCTTTGACGAACCAAATGCCGATTTTCCCGGGGAAGAGGCCGTATTCTATATCCGGAATTTTTCAACTGTGAAGTGAGTTTTTAATGCTAAACAATTAAATCGGTACTAAATAACATTTTGGAATTTTAAGTATAAGATTAAATACCTGGAAAGTATGGAAAAAATATCAGTTTTTATTGTCAGTTTAATAGTTTTCCTGAATGCTTCAGGACAGGAAAACCTATGCGTAGGGCACCACTGGACTGAAGATGAAGCCAACCTGATGATGAAAAAGTTTGCCTCGGAATGGAATGATTTGGAAAGTTGGGAAAATAGGGCAGCGCAAATAAAAACTGGAATTGTTGATGGGATGCAACTAAATAAAATGCCTGAAATTGAAGGTAATTTTAATGCAATTATTCACAGTGCAAAACATATGGACGGTTACATTGTGGAAAATATTGCAATTGAAAGTTTTCCCGGGTTTTACATTACCGGCAACCTTTACAGACCGGCATTTAAGGCTGAAAAATATGCTGCAGTTCTTTCACCTCACGGACATTTGGAAAATAAACGATTTACAGATTTTGTACAGATTAGGGCTGCTGTTTTGGCTCGAATGGGAGCTATTGTTTTCGCATATGACATGGTTGGATACGGAGAATGTACTCAGATAAATCATAAAATGCCTATTGCCCTTTTACTGCAGACCTGGAACAGTAAACGGGTACTCGATTATTTACTTTCGAGATCCGATGTAAATAATGAAAGAATTGGAATGACTGGTGGTTCAGGTGGCGGAACTCAAACTTTCATTTTTACAGCTATTGATGACCGAATTAAAGTTTCTGCACCGGTGGTCCAGGTTTCTGCACATTTTTTTGGCGGCTGTGTTTGCGAAAGCGGTATGCCAATTCATAAAAGCGAATCTCATCAGACCAATAATGTAGAGATTGCAGCGCTTTGTGCTCCGCGTCCCATGTTATTGGTTTCCGTGGGCGGCGATGCGACGCATAATACGCCTTACATTGAGTTCCCGTATATTCAGAAAGTTTACGCTCTTTATAATGCCGAACACCGTGTAAATAATGTACATCTGCCTCTTGAAAAACACGATTATGGTTATTCTAAAAGAGCTGCGGTTTATAACTTTTTTGCACATTATCTGAATCTTCGCGATAACAAAGCACCTTACGAAAATGGCTTCAAAGAAGATTTTGTAAAAATATTGCCACGGGAAGAACTCGAAGTTTTTGATAGTGAACATCCACTACCCAAAGGATTATTACTGGGGGATAAGGCTGTAATTGAATATTTGGGCATTGGAAGTAAATAGGAAACAAAAATTGCAGGTAGAGACCAGGAAAATGAATTTGTAAACAGAATATAAATGTTTTTAAGAATTGATTAATCATGAATAAACAGACCAATCAAAACAGGAGAAACTTCATTCAAAAGAGTCTTCTTTTTACAACTGGCGCTTTTGTCGCCTTCCCTTCATGTATAAGGTCTTCCAGTAATTTACAGACGGAAGAATCAGTAAGTATAAAGTATTTAACAGTAGCTGCCAAAAAAGGCCGTTTTTTCGGATGGCCTGCAAATAATGGCCTGTGGAAATGGGATAACGGCAAGGAAATCCTTGTTGGTTATACAAACGGCAATTTTGAGGAACAGGACGGGCACAACATTGGAGATGAGCAACTGACCAATCTGGCACGAAGCACAGATGGAGGCAAATCCTGGGAATTGGAAGACCCGGAAAACTTTGTGGGTGACGATGGAGAAGTAAAACCTTCACCGGGCAATATTCATTTTGGTCACCCCGATTTTGCATTGCGCGTGGCAGCTATCGGTTATCATGGAACTAAAGACAAAAATGGCCGTTTTTTTATCTCTTACAACCGGGGTAAAAAATGGGAGGGCCCTTACCGTTTTAATAAACTGAATGACGATAAAAACCTGGAAGGTATGCAAATTACATCCAGAACCAATTACAAAATTACCAGGGGAAATTCAATTCAGCTATTTATGACAGCAAGAAGAAAAGATATCGATTTTGGGAACAGACTTGACAAACCCTTTATTGCCGAATCAACTGATGGCGGAAAAACTTTTCGGTTTGCAGGCTGGGTTGTCCCATGGACCGACCAGTACCGCGCGGTTATGCCATCGGTTGTTCAAACCAAAAAGGGAGATTTGATAATGGCACTGCGTCGCCGGAATCCACGGGATAATGAACAATCCTGTTGGGTTGATGCATTTGTGTCAAAGGATAACGGAAAATCCTGGTCGTTTTTAAGCAAAATAGGGGATACCGGATTAAATAATGGCAATCCTCCCGGTTTAGCAATTATGAACGATGGCCGTTTGGCATGTTGTTTTGCCAACCGCACATCAAGTAAAATACTATTAAGAATCAGTGAAAATGATGGGGCTTCCTGGGATAAGGAAATCGTTGTACGAGATAATCCGTTTTCTTACGATATGGGATACCCCCAGTTATTACAAAACAACAAAGGTGAATTAGTGGCACTTTATTACATCGCAACCGAAGAATGCAGGCATTCATACATCGAAGCTGCACTAATAACCGGTGTATAATTCATAAAAAGGCAAAAGATAATGATTGAATGTTTTGAAATAGTAAAGAAATATAAATGGAAATATCGCATAATATATCTTTTTCTTCTTCCCTTTATCTTACTTTCGGCTTGTAATTCTCACATCAGCGATACTAAAACGACAAAAAATTTACCTAATATCATTTTTATTTTAGCCGACGATTTGGGGATTGGTGATTTGAGTTGTTATGGCCAGTCGAATTTTAAAACTCCAAACATTGACATACTTGCTATGGAAGGAATAATGTTTACCAATCATTATTCAGGGGCTCCTGTATGTGCCCCATCACGGTGCGTGTTACTTACAGGGAAACATACTGGTCATGCCACCATCAGGCAAAATCATTCTCAGATTGGAGAAGGTAGAGTTAGTTTGTCACATGCCGATTTTACCATAGGGCAACTTGCCAAAGATGCAGGGTACAAAACGGCTGCTTTCGGAAAATGGGGCGTTGGTGAAGACGGTACGGAAGGTGTTCCGAATAAAAGAGGTTTTGATGAATATTTTGGTTATTTGAACAATGACCACTGTGAATTCTATTATACCGATTTCCTGTATGAAAACCTCGATACATTTTGGATAGAAGCAAACAGGAATGGAAAAAAAGGAGTTTACACGCACGATTTATTTACCGGGAAGACAAAACAATTTATAAAAGAAAACAGTGATACTTCTTTTTTCATTTACCTTGCTTATACAATTCCACATGATTTGTACCAGGTACCGGCGGAAGACAGCGAGCCCTTTGCAGGAAAATTTATCAGCGACGGAAAAATGGGATACGATTCTGTTCGCTCGGTTTATGCAGGGATGATTACCCGCATGGACCGACAGATTGGTGAAATCATGATGTTGTTGAAAGAAACAGGGATTGACGAAAATACACTGGTAATTTTCACCAGTGATAACGGTGCAGTAAATCCTGCAAACTTTGGCGGTAACTATTTTAAATCACACAAAAATTTTAAAGGGCATAAAGGCGATTTGTATGAAGGAGGGATACGCACTCCCCTTATAGCCCGTTGGCCGGGAAAAATTATACCCGGAACAACTACTGAACATATTTCGGCATTCTGGGATTTTATGCCAACCCTGGCCGAAATTGTCGGAGTTAAATGCCGGGAAACAGATGGTATTTCGTATTTGCCTGCACTATTGGGGAAAACAGACCAGGAAAACCATAAATATCTTTACTGGGAATTTTCCAGGAAAGGTGTGGCCAGTCAGGCAGCCCGTATGGGAGATATGAAGGTTATAAGAAACGCTGGAATTAATTCTTCGGTTGAAGTGTACAATTTGAAAACTGATCCAGGCGAGTCCTTGAATATTGCTGATTTATATCCGGATATCGTTTCAGAAGGCTTGAAAATATTTAACGAGGCACATGTCGATAATCGGCATTATCCAATAAATAAACTAAAAAGTAATGCAGATAATTAACCTCGATTTACCAAAAAGACTGTTGTTTGGGAACAACTGCCTGGACGAATTCATAATAGATTTTTGTGAATTACCTTTTCGCAAGGTAATGGTTATTGCAGATCCGCATGTAAAATCCGCGTTGGAAAAGCTATTTGAAGGATTCCAGGAAGCAGGTATTTTTTATGTGCTGGATACGGAAATTTCAAAAGAACCGACAGTTGATGATTTTAACAGATTACTTTCCGTGGCTGAGAAGAATTTTGTCGATGCCGTTATTGGCGTCGGAGGTGGCAGTGTTTTGGATATTGCCAAGCTTGTTGCGGCCCTGTGTTGCACGGGTGCCGCTGTTGAACAGGTTTTTGGAAAAGGAAAAGTGGAAAAACGGAAGTTATTTCTGGCTTGTTTGCCAACAACAGCCGGAACCGGCAGCGAAGTCTCACCTAATGCCATTTTATTGGATTCGCAGGATAAACTTAAAAAGGCTGTCATCAGTCCGCACCTTGTACCCGATGTCACCTGCATCGACCCGGTGCTGACACACACCGTTCCGCCAACGGTAACGGCCTTTACCGGAATTGATGCCTTTACCCATTGCATCGAGGCTTTTGCCAACAAAAACGCTCACCCGGTTATCGATATGTACGCTCTTGAGGGAATCCGCCTGCTTTTTGAGAATCTTCCAAAAGCTTATGCAAATGGTGAGGATACCGAAGCAAGAGAAAAGATTGCTCTGGGAAGTATGTATGGCGGCCTTTGTCTTGGCCCTGTAAATACAGCGGCTGTGCATGCCCTTTCCTATCCTTTGGGAAGTGAATACGGTCTTGCGCATGGCTTGTCGAATGCAATGCTATTGCCGCATGTGCTGGAATATAACCTGCCGGAAGGTGTGAAAAAATATGGTGCAATGGCTGTTGCAATCGGTGTGGAAGATGGCGGCTCGGAACTGGATAAAGCAGTTAAAGGAATTGCAAAAATAAAGGAGCTTTGCCGAAAGTTGGAAATTCCGGAAAAACTGACGGATTTTGATATCCCTTTTTCGGTTGTTTCTGATTTGGCCAAATCGGCTCTTCAGGTACAACGGCTATTAGTGAATAACCCTAAGGAATTGTTGGAGAATGACATCATTAAAATATATTCAAACCTTTTTTAAGGAGAAATTTGAAGAGCACATTGCCATATCGGTTATCGAACCGGCAGTACTAAATAGTAAAGAGAATGAATATGCAGGAAACCAAGAACAAAATATTTGTTTTGGCTGATGACCTTACCGGGGCATCTGAGTTGGGAGGTATTGCTTTTCAGTTTGGACTATCGGTAAAAATATTGTTTGCTACGAAGAACCTGGCAATGCATAATGAGGATGTTATTGTAATCGACTCAAATAGCAGAAACCTAAAGCCCAATGAAGCTTATGAACGGATTACGGAACTGACATCAGGTATTGATTTTTCACAATTTTCCCTTATTTACAAAAAGGTAGATTCTGTTCTTCGTGGACACATATCAACTGAAATGGAAGCGTTTACAAAAGTACTCAATTGTGATTCAACACTTCTTATTCCTGCAAATCCATCAAAAAAACGAATCATCCGCTCAGGACACTATTTCATTGATGACGTCCCGCTGCATTACACCGGATTCAGGTTCGACCCATATTTCCCCCGGCTTTCAAATGACGTAAAAGAATTAATTGCCGATAATAAGGACAATGTTTTCTCCTCTTTCGATAATGGAGTTTCATGCAAAAATAGAATTTCAATACCCGATATTTCTTCGATAAACGATGTAAATCGAATAGCCACAAATCTTCCCGGAAGTAAAATTTTACCCGGAGGAGGCGCCGATTTTTTCAGGGAAATCCTGATGGAAAAATTCGGATTAATTGAAAAGATACCGTTCAGTGAAATTAAGCTTACCCATACATCATTTGTTGTTGGTAGCAATTCCATGGGCAGCCGGAAAACCATAAATACTCTGGCTAAAAAAGGTTACGCGGTATTTCGTTTACCGAAACCGGCAATCGATAATTCAGCAAAATTCGACGAATGGCGTGAAAAAATAAATGAAGCGTTGATGAATGAGATTCCAGTTGCAATTTCAGGACCTCTTAAAAATCTGGAAGATCCCCTGCAAATCTTCAATGCCGGAAAAAGAATCGTGGAAACCGCCGGAATGTTAGTCCGTAAATTGCCTGAGGGAAGCCTGGTAATGATGGAAGGCGGTGAAACAGCCTCCAACTTTTTCAGGGAAATGAAATGGAAAACACTTTTAATTTCTGATGTGCTTGGGCCGGGTATTGTTGCTCTAATAAACCAGGCTGGAACTATAAAAGTGGTTATTAAGCCCGGCAGTTATCCATGGCCGGAAACCCTTTTTGAACAATTGAAATCTTTTTCACGAATAAAAATTAAACAGAATGTGTAATGCATAAATTTGTACCAAAATATTTAATTCTCTTACTGTCGGTTTTATTGACACAAACCGGTTGGGCACAGGTGCCGGCTTTCCCGGGCGCTGAAGGTTTTGGGATGTATACCACAGGTGGTCGTGGCGGACGTGTTATTAAAGTGACAAACCTTAACGACAGTGGTGAGGGTAGTTTGAGGGCTGCTATCGAAGCGTCTGGTCCGAGAATCGTTGTGTTCGAGGTTTCGGGGACCATCGCCCTGAAAAGCAAATTGTACATTAGAAATGATGATATTACTATCGCAGGGCAGACCGCGCTGGGGGACGGAATATGCGTGAAAAATTATTGCGTGTATATCACTGCCTCCAATGTCATTATTCGTTATATGCGATTCCGTATGGGTGACGAGGCTCAGCAGGTTGATGATGCATTGGGTGGACAAGGTAGCAGGAATATGATCATTGACCACTGTTCGATGAGCTGGTCAATCGATGAGTGTGCATCTTTTTATGCCAATGAGAACTTTACGATGCAATGGTGTTTGATGACGGAGAGTTTAAGGAATTCTTTTCATGAAGGTTCACATGGTTTTGGTGGTATCTGGGGAGGGAACAGGGCCTCGTTTCATCATAATCTGCTGGCACATCACAGCAATCGCAATCCACGCTTCAGGGGAAATAAACTAAATAGACAGACAGATGTTGAGTTGGTGGATTTACGCAATAATGTAATATATAATTTTGCGGGAACTTCTTATGGTTCAGAAGGAGGGGGCAGCTATAATTTTGTGAATAATTATTATAAATATGGTCCGGCATCAGGGAATATAAATAATAAAGAGTTATTGCACGTAAATGCAGCCACTGCAGAATACAATTGGCTGGAATTGGAAGGAGCACATGGAATTTTTTATGTTAACGGAAATTACATGAATGGGAACGAAACCGTAAACAACAACAATTGGAATGGAGGTGTCACATGGGATATTCAGACAAACTTTGAACGTGTAAAAAGTGAGGTTGAATTTGAAAAAGGAAATATTACAACCGACGATGCAGCGACAGCTTATGAAAGGGTATTGGAGTATGCCGGGGCTTCGTTGGTGCGCGATACCGTTGATAAACGTGCTATTCATGATACCCGGACCGGTACTGCCAGCGTAATGGATGGGGGAAATGGAAGCACCAACGGGTACATTGATACACAGGAAGCTGTTGGAGGCTGGCCTGTGCTGAATTCCCTGCCTGCTCCAACCGACACAGACGGCGATGGTATGCCCGATGATTGGGAGCTTGCTAATGGACTTAATCCAAATAATCCTGCCGATGGAAATGAGGACAGGGATAATGATTTATATACCAACATAGAAGAGTATATCAACAGTTTGGCACTTGATTATTATAATACAAAACCATTTCTCAATGTGGTTAAGCCACAAAAAAATGAGTTTTTCATGGCAAGTGCCGATACAAGTATCCATGTTGAAGCCTATTCCAATGATTACAACGGTGGATTTGTTGAAAAAATGGAACTTTATCTTGATAATTTGCTCGTTTCTGAGAATAGTGATTCTGCAAAAATCATTACAACCCTGGAAAATGTCACCCCCGGAATGCATCAATTAACCATAAAATCTACAGATAACACTGGCAACGTTACAGTGGATAAAACCACCATTTATGTAGGCTCAAAGAAAGTACAAATAAATGTTGAAGAATCACCGAATGGACGGGTGAAATTGGAACCTCCAGGTGGAATTTATTCCGAAGAAGTGCTTGTTAAAGCTACTGCAATACCAGCAAAGGGCTATCTTTTCGAAGGTTGGATTAAAGACATCGAAACGTCACGCAATGATTTGCAAATTACAACAGCAAAAGACATCACCCTAAAAGCTGTTTTTGTCAAGGACTCTGAAAAAAGAAATATTTGGTCTTATCCAATAAAAATTAACTTTCAGCCTGAAGAAGACTATACGGTACCTGAAAGCTACATCCCGGATTATGGAGGTGAATACAGTGAAAAGTGGACTGGTTATTCCTATGGCTGGATCGAAGGATACAATCCTTCCTATGGCCTGAACATTAGCAAGCCCGGGGTGTGGAAAACATTCAGGCATTTCGAAAATTCCGGGAAAACATATACCTGGGCGATAGATTTACCAAAAGGCATTTATAAAATCAGGCTGGGCTTAGGGGGTAAATTGCTATTGGGGTTACCAACAGAAACGGAATTAAAGATAAATGTGGAAGATATTTTAGTTGAGGATAATGATGGCGTTGATCTGCTGGATGAGCACATCCTGGATAGCATCCCTGTTCTGGACGGGCAGCTTACCCTGACAAGCGTTGAACAGTCCAGGATATGTTTCATCGAAATTGAATTGCTGGAACTGGTTTCTTCGAAAACACTTACGGTTGAAAATGGCAGTGGCAGCGGAGAATATTATCCTGATTTGGGTGAAAAAATCATGGTAGTTGCGGATACTCCGCCTGATGGACAAGTTTTTGAAAAATGGATAGGAGATACAACATTCCTCAACGATATTTATTCCTCAACTACTTTTGTAGCCATGCCCGACACAAATGTTTCTATCACGGCAACGTACAAAAATGCCAAACAAGACACAGCATACTTTCTTGTGGTGGTGAACGGTACCGGAAGTGGTTATTTCACTCCAGGAAATGAGATACAAGTTTCAGCAAAGGATACGCTTGGAGGAGGTATTTTCTCTCATTGGGAATATGACTGTATCAGTAATGTTTCCTTTGACTCTCAAAGCAGCAGGTTTAATTTTTTCATGCCCGATGCAAGTATTGTGCTTGATCCTGTGTATAAAATGCCCTCTTCGGGTGAAGGGGACATTTACCAGGCAGAAGAAACCACAAGGGACGAAGCCTCAAAGGTTGAAAGAAATTATCCGAATTATTATGGCTTGGGGTATGTTAATTTCGGCAACGATGAAGGCGCATACGTTCAGTACAACAATATTGACGGAAAAGACGGGGGAAATTACATTGTAAAAATACGCTATTCTCTCAATGACAAGGCCAGGCAGGGTATTGTAATCATTAATGGAGTACGGGATACGATAACGATGACTACAACTAAATCCTGGTCGGAGTGGAGCCAACTTGAAGTGTCTGGAGCCCTTGTGGCGGGTCCCAATAATACGATTCGTATTGAAACTACCGGCGATGATTTGGGCTATATCGATCAGATTGAAATTATCAAAAGCCCTATTTCAAAAACAGATGATTACAACATTGGACCGGCTATAAATGTCAGATGTTTTCCGAATCCATTTGAAGATTATGTAACCATCTCATTTGAACTCATCAAATCATCGGATGTAATGATTCAATTATATGATTTGCAAGGGAAACTGTTAAAAGTGGCTTGCAATAATCTGTATCCGGTTGGTGTAAATCAGGTGACACTTGGAAAAGAGGATTTAAAACCTGGATTACACATATTAAAAGTAAGCAGCAATCAGTTAGAAAGAAATTTGAAGGTATTAATAAACTAAAATGAATTCTGTATAAATATCAAACATATCACTTGGAAACAATAAATTAAAATAAAGTTTTACAAAATGAGAAAGAAAATGATCAGAGCAATCAATTTTTTGTTATTTACTATTTTGGTAACAATAACGGCATGTTCAGGTACTGATAATACGGATAAGAGGGTCAATACATTATTTTCGGTTCGTATGGCAGAATCAGAAATGTCACGCTTTCAGGAACCCTGGATGACGGAATATGCCACATATACCAAATGGAACTACCACATCGGGGTATATACGAAGGCGATGATGGATATGTGTGAGTATACCGGGGATATGAAATATTTCGATTATGTGGAACCCTACTACGATATGATGATCGATGACTCGGCCAATATCACCCGCTACAAAATGTCGGTATATAACATCGATCATGTTAACCCCGGGAAGGACCTGTTCACCCTATACTGGCAAACCGGAAAGAAGAAATACAGGATGGCCATTGATACCCTCAGGCGTCAGATGTCTTTACACCCGCGCACTTCAGAGGGAGGTTTCTGGCACAAAAAGCGATATCCGTGGCAGATGTGGCTCGACGGGCTGTACATGGGCTCTCCCTTCCTTGCCCAGTATGCAAAGGAGTTCAATGAACCCGCCCTGTTTGATGATGTGGCCAATCAGGTGATCCTGATGACAAAACATACCTACGATCCTGCCGCCGGGTTATTCTACCATGCCTGGGATGAGAGCCGGGAGCAACGATGGGCGAATAAGGAAACCGGACGGTCCCGCCATTTCTGGGGCCGAGGCATGGGGTGGTTTGCCATGGCCCAGGTGGATATCCTGGATTTTCTGCCGGAGGACCATCCCCAGCGACCTCAATTACTGGAGATTGTTAAAAAGACCGCCGATGGCATTGTGAAATACCAGGACCCGGAATCCGGTGTTTGGTACCAGGTGCTGGATCAGGGCAACCGGGAGGGAAATTACCTGGAGTCCTCTGCATCCGGCATGTTTGTCTATTTCCTTTTCAAGGCGGTCCGTAAGGGTTACCTGGATGAGAGTTACCTTTCCGCAGCAGAGAAGGGGTACCTTGGAATCCTGGAGACCTTCATCCAGGAGAATGAAGATGGAACGATAACCCTGACCAGTACCTGCTGTGGTGCAGGCCTGGGTGGAGATCCATACAGGGATGGCAGTTTTGAATACTACATCACTGAAGAAATTTGTGAAGACGATCCCAAAGGAACCGGACCATTCATCTGGGCAAGCATGGAGTACGAGCGGCACAAAGGCATCAGCCCTGATCTTACCAGGCGGCAGCTGGCCTTTCCGGGTGCCGAGGGCTTTGGAGCTTACGCAAAAGGGGGGCGTGGAGGAAAGGTGATTTATGTGACCAATCTTAATGACAGTGGACCGGGCAGCCTGAGGGCCGCTGTGGAGGATACTGCTCCCAGGATGGTGTTATTTAAAGTGTCAGGAACCATTGAACTGAAGTCTGACCTTGTAATAAGTTCTCCCTATATTACTATTGCAGGACAAACCGCACCCGGAGATGGAATTTGCCTGAAAAATTATCCACTTAAGATAAAAAATACCCATGATGTTGTGATCCGTTTTCTCAGAATAAGGCCTGGAATTCTATCCGGTACTCCGGATGATGCCATCAATATCAGATATTCAAGAAATGTAATCATTGACCATTGCTCGGCCAGCTGGTCGACAGATGAAACCCTTAATACCTGGCATGGCAGTCACGATATCACAGTCCAGTGGTGCCTGATATCAGAGCCTTTGAATCTATCCTTATTTGGCAGACCTCATGGCTATGCTGCATCGATCGGGGGAAAAAGAGCCTCTTACCATCACAACCTGTTTGCCAATGCAGCAGGAAGAAATCCCAGTTTATCAGCGGGATTAGAAGCGAGCGACAAGGTTTTCGATTTCAGTAATAACGTAGTTTTCAATTGGCAACACAGAACCTGCGACGGGAAACCCGATCGAATTAATTTTACCGCAAACTATTATAAACCAGGCCCCGCCACCAGGGAACACGTGAAAAGAAGACTGGTGAAAATCGAAGATGCATCCAAATATGGTTATATCTCAAAATGGTACATCAGTGACAATATCATTGAAGGCTATCCTCAATATTCGGAGGATAATTGGAGCGGGGCAGTGGATTTTGACGAGGGGACCAGCATAGAGAAGAACAGGAGCTATACACCTTTCGAAAATGGAGAATATGTAGTCCGAGCTGCTGATGAAATCTATGAAGAGGTGCTTGACCGTGTGGGTGCTGTTTTACCCAGAAGAGATATTATTGATGAACGAATTATCCGGGAAGTCAGAACAGGCGAAACTACTTATGGTGATGGAATGATCGACCGGGTGGATCAAACCGAAGGATGGCCCGAACTCAAAAGTTCACCAGCACCTGCCGATTCGGATAATGACGGTATGCCCGATGAATGGGAAAAGCTAAGTGGATTAAATCCCTTGAATCATGCAGATGGTAACCAAGACAGAAATGGCGACGGTTACACAAATCTTGAAGATTATCTGAATGAACTTGCTAAACAATAAATAATAACAGTTTATATGGTACCACTTTTAAATACTACTGGCGTTTCCAATGGTCTGCACATTATAGATTACATAATAATTTTAATCTCTCTTGCCGGTTCGTTATACATTGGTTTCTATTTTTCGAAAAATCAGAAATCCACCAAAAGATATTTTGCAGCCGATGGAAATATTCCGGCCTGGGCTATTGGTATGTCAATTTTGGCAACATTGGTAAGCAGTGTTACCTTCCTTGCATATCCCGGCGAAGGTTTTTCAAACAACTGGATTTTATTGGTGCAGGGATTAATGGTTCCGCTTGTTTTACTGGTTATTATCTGGGGGATTGTTCCTTTGTATCGAAATGTTATCGGAATCAGCGCTTATGAATATTTTGAAAGAAGGTTCGGGTATTTTGCACGGCTTTACAGTTCGCTTGGTTTTATCCTCGCACATTTTTCGAAAATGGGTACGGTTTTTTACCTTTTGGGACTGGCCATAGCAAGTTTGCTTGGCTTCGATACACTTACAGTAATCTGGATTTTGGGCATTCTGATAATCGTAATTACACTTTTGGGAGGGATTGAAGCAGTAATCTGGCTTGATGTTATTCAGGGCTTTTTACTCATTGCAGGCGGAATTATCGCTTTTCTGATTTTGATTTTTACGCCTGAAGGCGGACCCGCAGCCGTTTGGCAGGTGGCAAAGGAAAACGGAAGAATTGGCTTTGGCTCATTCGACTGGGATTTCGTGAACCTTACCTTTTGGGTGATGGCAATCAACGGGGTGTTTTACGCAATACAGAAATATGGTACTGACCAAACTGTGGTTCAACGTTATCTTGCTGCCAAAACGAACAGGGATGGAATAAAGGCATCATTAATTGGCGTACTGTTAAGTGTCCCTGTTTGGACTTTATTCATGTTTATCGGTACAGCTTTGTTTGCATTTTATAAACTATCACCGGATGCTATTTTACCTGAAGGTATCAAAGCAGACGCTGTCTTTCCGCTTTTTATAATGCAGGAATTGCCTGCAGGTATTACCGGATTAATCATTTCAGCATTAATTGCTGCTGCCATATCCAGTCTTGATTCTGATTTAAATTGCCTTTCTGCTGTGCTAACAGAAGATTTTTATGGAAAAATCAGAAAAAAAGCTGATGATTCACAAAAACTGGTTTTTGGCAAGGCAATGGTGGTTGTTTCAGGAATTATGGCATTACTGGTGGCGACTTTGTACATTGAGCTTGGTGGTGAAGGAGTATTGGGAATTGTATTTGGTTTGTATGCCATTTTCTCTGGCGGAATTGCCGGAATGTTCCTGCTTGGCCTTTTTTCATCCAGAGCAAACAAAAAGGGACTGTGCACAGGTATAGCAGCCTGTATTCTATTTACCGGATATGCAGTGCTGACTTCAACTAAGATTGGGGGTAAAGTAATCCTCGATTTGGGAAGCCTGAATTTTGTGCAACATAAATACATGCTTGGAGTTTACAGCCACCTGGTGTTATTCGGAGTGGGTTATTTCGCCAGCTTTTTTTATAAAAAGCAGGATGTTGAAAAGAGCCTTACATATTATGGCTGGTCGGGCAGAAAACATAGAAAACAGAACAGTTAAAATCGGCAAAATAAAATGAATTCATTGACCATGGAAAAATCGAAATCAATTCTGAAATTTAAAAACAGAATGAACCGACCTATTATTGCCATTAGCACGGGAGATCCTGCAGGTATCGGACCTGAAATCACCATGAAGGCGCTGAATAATGAAGGAGTTTATCAAAGTTGCAGGCCTTTGGTTGTTTGCGATGCCAGGGTACTGGAAAAGATAATTGCTTTGCTTCATCTTTCTTTAAAAATTAATGCTATTGCCGATCCAGGATCAGGAAAATATGTTTACGGGACGGTTGACGTTATTGATTTAAAGAATGCCAATCCCGGGACTTTTGGTTATGGAAAGGTTTCAGAAATCGCAGGAAAGGCTTCGTTTGAATACGTAAAAAAGGTTATCGAAATGGCGCTCGATGGAAGAGTGGATGCCACAGTTACAGGACCGATAAATAAGGAGGCAATCCATAAAGCAGGCTTTCTGTTTGCAGGTCATACCGAAATTTTTGCGCATTTTACCGGATCAGCCAATTATGCCATGATGCTTGCTGAAGGCTCATTCAGGGTGGTTCATGTTAATACTCACGTATCCATGCTGGAAGCCATTAACAGGATTACAAAAGAACGGGTACTTTCTGTTATCAGGTTGGCAGACGAAGCACTAACACGAATGGGAATCGAAAAACCCCGGATTGCAGTGAATGGATTGAATCCGCACGCAGGAGAGAACGGATTATTTGGCACAGAAGAGATAAACCACATTATTCCGGCAATTAAACAGGCTCAAAGTGAAGGTATTAATGCAGACGGGCCGCAACCTCCGGATACCATTTTCTCTAAAATGAAAGGGGGACTGTACGATATGGTGGTTTGCATGTATCACGACCAGGGACACATACCTGTTAAATTGTTGGGTTTCAGGTATAATAATGAAAAAAATGAATGGGAGGGATTGTCAGGCATTAATATTACTTTGGGATTGCCCATTGTCAGGGTGTCGGTTGACCATGGCACGGCTTTCGAAATAGCCGGAAAAGGTTTGGCAAATCCTCAAAGTATGCAACAGGCAATTTCTTACGCAATTAAACTATCGAAAAATAAAAGTTAATATGAATACAAAAGCAAATACTTATAAAGGAGTTATTGTACCAATGGTTACTCCCTTAACTAAGGAAGGGAACATTGATGAGTCATCGTCGATAAAACTTATAAATTTTCTTCAGAACAACGATACCATCCCATTTATTCTCGGTACCACAGGCGAGGCAGCTTCTATCCCGGCGGTGGAAAGACATAAGTTAATTCAAATACTTACCGGGTTAAAAAGAAATGGAACTCCTGTAATTACGGGTATGATTGGACTTACCGTTCCCGATACGGTTGCCGAAGCCAACCAATTCTTTAAAAAAGGGATTGATGCGGTTGTTATTACGCTTCCCTATCATTATTTCCTGACTGACAAACAGATTTATCATTTTTATAAAACACTTTCTGACAGAATTGAAGGGGATATCATTCTATACAATATCCCCAAAACCGTAAATCAGTCCATCCCGTTGCATATTATTGAGGAACTAAGCTATGAGAAAAATATCATTGGTATAAAAGACTCTGAACTGGATAAGGAAAGGCTGATTCAATCACTTGAGTTATGGCGTGACAGAGAAGATTTTTTCCATTTTACCGGGGTGAATGCATTGATGCCCGATGGTATTTTATCAGGTTCAAAAGGGATGGTACCGGCCACGGCAAACTTTATTCCTCATATTTATGTAGAGCTCTACAAAGCATGTAAAGCAGGCAATAAAAATAAAATTGAAAAAATGTTTAGAGAAACGGCCTTTTGGTCGGAAGTTTATCAAAAAGGGAAAACACTTGGTGAGTCATTGGCAACATTAAAATCTATTATGGCGGAATTAAATCTTTGTCCAACTCACATGATGCCACCAATTACAGAACCTGAAAGCAGTGAAAAACTACGAATCAGAACTTTAATTGAAAATAACAGGTTAAAGGAAATGCTGGAAAGTATGGACAATGATAACTAAAAAGCTTTCGGTAACCGAAGACATACAATCAATAGTAGAAAAATGAAGCAACCTATAAAAAAGCTGAATTTCACCCGTAGAAAAATCCCCGTGTTTAATCCTTTCAAAGGATTGATGTTAGTCATTTTGTTTCAAATTCATTCTGTAGTTTTCGGTCAAAAATTACCTGTTGATTATGTCGATGTTTTTATTGGTACGTCCAATTCGCGTTGGATGCTGGGGCCTTATGCCTGTGTCCCTTTTGGCATGGTTCAGCTTGGACCCGATAACCAGGGAAGTGTATGGATGGGAGGTTATGAATATTCCATCAACAATGTGAGCGCTTTCAGCCATATACATGCGTGGACCATGGCCGGATTGGCCATTATGCCTGCTGCCCAGGATTTAACGGTAAAAGATTCTCCGGTGGATGCGGCTTACAGGGGGGCCGGAGCAAGTTATCATTCCCGGATTGAAAAGAATACTGAGAAAGCTTATCCGGGTTATTATTCGGTTTACCTTTAGGATGCACATGCCAAAGCGGAACTTACAGCAACTGCTCATTGCGGATTTCATCGCTACACTTTTGAAGAACTGGAAAATGCCAGGCTGATGATTGACCTGGCATTTCCGGATGAATATTCTTTGAAATTGAATGTTGCCCAAATTACCAAAGTCGATGAAAAAACGATTGAAGGTTTCGCTACTTCACACAACTATTACAACGATTTTACATTGTACTTTGTAATAGAAATCAGTAAACCTTTTAAATCGTTTAACGGGTGGTCGTTCAATAACGGGATTCAAACGGATATTGAATCCGTTAAAGACAGCATCGATGTTGGGGCTTTTATCACTTTCGACACAAAAAAGGGAGAGCAGATACTTTTAAAAACCGGTATTTCGCTGGTGGATTTGGCAGGTGCACGAAAAAACCTGGAAACGGAACTTAGTCCATTTAGCTGGGACTTCGACACGGTGGCAGAAAAGGCAAAAGAGGAATGGAATGCATTGCTGAGTAAAATAATTGTTGAAGGAGGCACTGAAACCGACAAAATAAAGTTTTACACCAATTTATACCGGAGTTATTCCCAGAAACAAACCTGGTCGGATGTGGATGGCCGCTACCGGGACCCGATGGAACGCATTCAACAATTGCCTGAAGGAGGTGTGATGTATGGAGGTGATGCCTTTTGGAATTCATACTGGAACCTCAACGGACTATGGTCACTCATTACACCGGAGATCATGAACAACTGGGTGCGAACTCAACTCGAACTTTTCGACAAAACCGGGTGGACCAATAATGGCCCTGCCGGGCTTGAACATACAGGCGTTATGGAAGTTACCCACGAAGTCGCCCTGATGGTTTCCGCATATATGAAAGGCATTCGTAATTACGACATACAAAAGTTGTACAATGCCGTTAAAAAGGTTGCAACTGTTCAGGGGGGGCGCCAGCCTGGTTCCGGATTGGCGGGAATGGATAACCTGGATATATACAACAGACTGGGATATGTGCCTTTCGACGTTAGCCGGACCGACCGGACGTTAAACTATGCATTTACCGATTATTGTTTTGCACAATTGGCGAAAGTTTTTGGTAACGAGGAAGATTTTCAGTTTCACATGAGTCGCTCAAAGAACTGGAAAAACCTTTGGCATCCCGATTTAAAGTTTATCGTTCCGCGTGATTCAGAGGGAAACTGGATAAAGAATTTTAATCCTTTTTCCGGCTATTCTTTTTCTGAAGGCAACTCATGGCAATATTCATGGTACATCCCCCACGACATTCCCGCACTGGTAAATCTTTTGGGAATTGATTTGTTTACTTCAAGGCTCGAAGAAGGTTTTCATCGCGCAACAAAAAAGGGATTTGCCGCACACGCTTTCGACCGTTCTCAGCGTACAGCTTTTGAATATTACATCAATCACGGAAACCAGGCGAATATGCAGGCAGCCTTTCTATTTAATTACTCTAAAAAGCCCTGGTTGACACAAAAATACAGCCGGGCAATACTCGATGCTTTTTATGGTTCCACTCCTTATCATGGCTGGGAAGGAGATGAAGACGAAGGACAAATGGGGGCCTGGTATGTAATGTCGTCGATGGGATTGTTTGAAATGAACGGAGGCACATCGCCCGATCTGTCCATGGAACTTACAAGCCCAGTGTTTGACAAAATTACCATTAGCCTTGATGAAAATTATTATTCAGGAAAGAAATTCATAATTGAAGCAAGGAATAATTCTAAAGAAAACATTTATATCCAAAGCGTCAGTTTAAATGGCAGGCTGCTGGAAAATCCGAGGATATCTTTTAAAAATTTGGTAAAAGGCGGACAAATTGTTTTTGAGATGGGGGATAAGCCTTCAGAATTGTTTTTTAGACAATTTTCACCAAATGCGCCAACCAGCGTTACCTCTCAATAAATTATTCTTTTCTTCTGCTTTTCATTATACATAAACTTCCACACAGCATCAAAATCTTCAAGTATAAAGTTCGATACTTCTCCGGTTGGGTCAACTTGTCGTCAAAAGAGTACTATTTGTCTTAGTACTCTTTTTTTATGAAGTTTTAAATCTGAAATATTTTGGATATCCAATTTATAGAATGTTCCTTTACGTTTCCCTTCTTTTGAATTAACCCAACTCCTTTGCATAAAAATAGCCTTAATTTATCATCCTTTAGACTCTTATAAAAATAATTCTTGAATCTCTGTTACGCAATTATTTCAAAACATAATAAGCCCCAGCTTCTTTTGCTCCCGAAGAAATTAAAATATTCATTTTTACAAGCTTTCTTAAATCAATTATTTTTGAGTCCATTTTGAATCATTTATGAGCCAATTGAGCCAATTATGAGCCAATCAATTTATAAGATGTTCCTGCTCCAACTTCTCCTGACCTTTCTAATAGCCTGAATTTTTCAATTAATTCTGTTAAGTCCCGTGTTGCTGTTGCTTTTGAAACTTCACAAATTTCCTGATAAATTTTATTTGTTATACTTTGATTTTCTTTAAGATATTTCACAGCCTTTATTTGCCTTGCACTTAATCCAATTTCTATCAGGCTTTTTTCGTTAAACTGACTCTTCAAAATAGTCACACTTATACCACCTGAAGAATATTCAATTATTGGTTCCGGTAGTCCAGCCTTTTTACATTCATTGATTATTTTGATTGTTCCACGTCCCCATGCTTCAATTAATCCACCTTTGAAAAATGCACTTGCCAGAATTGGATTATGCGGACGTGATGAATGTTTCCTTTTCAAATCCTCAAATGTCAAATCTTTTGGCAGTGAGCCTTCATTCCAAACAATTAATTTATCGTCGTAAACACTTATTTGAATGGGGGCTCCCAAATAATCCCTATGAACGATGGCATTCAGAATAACCTCACGAATTGCTTCATAAGGATATTCCCAACTTTCTACCCGTTGTAATCCTTTATACGAAATTGGGGAAACAAAGAACTTTCGGTCAAGAACTTCCAGGACTTTATCTGCCAATTGAAAAGCATTCCCTTCAATTACTTCCTGAAAACGCAAGTCGTCATCTGTTTGTCCAAACCGCCCTATTTTAACAAAAGCATTTATGAAAAACCGACATGGGTTTTTGCCAAATAACAAAACTGCTGAACGTTTTAAGTTACCATCTTCCAACAGTAAAAGGTTATCAAGTATTTGTTCTATGTTTTTTTCTTCTGCAATAAAAGGCAATCTTTTACTTGCGGTAGCTCCTTTTTTAAAGGCTTCGATTGCGGAAAGGTCAATATCCTTCAGGTTAGCACGTGGTTCAACAACATCGTCCCACGTTTTACCAGCTTTCTTAAGCAGAAAATTATTTAAAGCATTTCCTTTAAGTTCCTGTTTGGTGCTTCCACTTCGGTAATAATATTTGCCCTGATATGAAATTAGAACATCGTATGGTTTTACATCAATTTCGATGAAATCTTTCCCGTCTTCGTTTTTCAAATCTACATCACAGATAATTCCAAGCTGAGTTTGAATTTTATTGGGAATATCTTCCATCAATCTTTTTGCTTTTGCCACACCTACAATCTCTCCATTGTCGTTCTTCCCAATGATAATTTTTCCACCTTTGGCATTGGCAAAACCACAAATCCATTTGAGGTATTCATCCCTCCAATTTTCTTTCCATTCAATATTTTGATTTTCCGGCATTTATTTTAATAAATTGCAAAAAAGCAAAGTTAATCTTTTATAACTTACGTTTTTTCTTTTGCACCACAGCATTCATAAACTTCAATACAGCTTCAAAATCCTCCAACAAAAAGTTCGATACTGCTCCGCTTGGGTCAACAAAGAAGCCTGAAATCATTGATTTCAGGCTTCTTTGTTGATTTCTTGGGATTTCCGTTTAAAAACACGTTGGTTCAAAAACAAAACACAACGTTCTGCCAGTTTTGTAAATGATACAAATTCATTGTATTTTTAAGCCATCAACTAAATCAGATTTGAAATGAAAAATTCAGGATTTTCTCTATTTCTCCTTTTTTTCGGAATATTTTTAATACACTCAAACCTTCGGGCACAGCCCTCGGACGGGCCTTACGGTCCGGTTCAGCAATATTATGAATTACCTGATGTGCCGGGCTCAGTTTATTTTGTATCGCCAGAAGGCGATGCCGGTGCATCCGGATTAACACCCGAAGCGCCAACTACTATAGAATCGGCCATTGTACGGGCCGTGTCTGGCGACGCCATTGTGCTGCGGGGCGGAATTTACAGGACCGGCAATCTTACTTTTAACCAGCGCATCGTTATTCAGCCCTATCAGGACGAACATCCGGTGTTGAAAGGCACACAGGTGGCCGACGACTGGCAGCAGGCCGGCGAAGGGTTGTGGGTAACAAACTGGAAACATTTGTTCCCGGGACAACCCGAGAGTTGGTGGCGCAGGGAACGCGAAGAACGTTTTACACCCCTGCACCGGTTTAACAACGACGGTATTTTTATTGACGGAAAATACCTTCAATCGGTGGGTAGCAAAGAGGAAGTGGACGAGGGAACCTATTTTGTAGATTATGATGCCGAAAAGATTTACATCGGTGTCGATCCTTCAGGAAAATTTGTTGAAATTACCGCTTTCAGGAAGGCTATTGTTCGCCCAAATGCAGAAGTACGCGGTAAAAAGCCCGATAAATACGGGCCCATCATCCGAGGCCTTGAAATCACTCAGTATCCCGATACCATGGTACATATTGGCGACGACTTTTGGGTTATAGAACAAGACGCCAGCGATTTGGTGGGAACCGTTTTCGAAAACTGCATCTTCTCAAATTGCTTCAGGATAGGCCTTTTTGCCATTAGCGACAGTCTGGTTATGCGAAACTGCGAGGTGCGCAACACCAATACCGAAGGCGTTTACATAGTTGCTTCAGCCGATGTGCTGCTGGAGAAAAATATTTTTGCTCACAACAACATCGAGCGGTGGACCGGCTTTTACCCCGCTGCAGTTAAAATTTTCAATCAAACCCACCGAGTAATATGCAACGACAATCTGGTGATCGATCATCCCTACTCCAACGGCATCTGGTACGATGTGGGCAACAAAGACGGTATTTTTGTAAACAACTGGGTGCAGAATGTGGGTAAACAAAACCATTCATTTAATCCGAACAGCATCTGGCCCGGCCAGAACGGGTTCTTTTTTGAAATTTCAAAAGGGGCGGTTTGCGCCGGAAATGTGTTTGTGAATTGCGACCACAGCATTCTGGTGCTGAACAGCTCAGATGTAAAAATCTACCAGAACACTTTTATTAACAGCCAGGTGTGCATTGCCCGCGATCAGCGCAGTGCCGAAGGCGATCACTTCGACTGGCATCCCAGTACCGGTCCCGATGTTGAGGAACGCACCGGGCACGAATTTGTAAACAATCTGTTATACGGAGATGCTGATTTTAACCAACCGCTGCTTTTTGTGTGGCAGCCCAATTTTATGTGCGAACGATTAAAGGAACCGGCTCTTCAGCGTCTGGATAACAATGTGTATGTAACAAGAACGGTTGCGGAACCGGTAATCCTGCTGAGCCAGGATCTCGGCGGCCAGTGCCAGACCGCCTTTAATACTCCGGTTGAACTGAACAAAACAGTTGCGTCGTATGCAACCAAAAGCATCGGCCTGAAAAACTACCGGGGCCCGCTTTTTAAAGGAGTTCATCTGGGAAATTACCGGTTAATGAATAATTTTGAGGGTATAAAAGCCGCCACCGAACTGCCTGAATCCATTAAAAAAATAATGGGCGAAACCGGCACTGTGATCAGACCCGGGGCGTACAGGCCGGTGGAGGATTAGCTTCAAGGTTTTACCCTTTTAATTTTTTTGGAATAGAAAATGCGATTCGTTGTTTGCGGATGGCTTCTTTTCTGTTCTGCAGATTGAGGCCAGTTTTATTTTTCGGTATTCCACTTTAAACACGTCGTCGGAAACGCCACTGTTAAGTTTTGCAGACTCCTTTATTATGTTAAAAAATATTTTTAATCTGAAGCATCTTAAAAATTAGAATTTTTATCTGTTTGAATCTGTTTTTTCACTAAATTTGATTAAAGCTAAAAATTTTCCTTATGAACCGCCTTGAACATGTCGAAAAAACAGAAATTCCCGATAAAGAGGAATCAAATCTTGAAAAGAAAAATATTTCTGAATTTTTTAAAACCGATAGCGAAAATAAATTTCGCAATCTGATTGAATTTGCCGTTGATGGAATTCTGATTGGGTCGCACGAAGGATACATTATCGAAGCAAATTCATGTTTTTGTTCGATGATCGGCAGAAAAAAGGAAGATCTTATTGGAAAACATATCAGCCTCAGTAAACTCATTTTCACCCCCGAAAGCATTGAAAAAGTACCTTTTCGGTTCGATTTGCTTGAAAAAGGGGAAACTGTTATTAGCGAAAGGGAAATTTTACGACCCGACGGTTCTACTTTAATGGTTGAAATGCGCACCAAAATGATGCCCGACGGTGCTTATCAATCTATTTTCAGGGATATTACCGAGCGAATAAAACATGAAAACAAAATACAAAAGTATGCCGATGAATTAAGTAAATTAAATAATGATAAAGACCTTTTCATCTCAATTCTTGCCCACGATTTAAGCAACCATTTTAATTCCATTCTTGGATTCATCGACTTAATTAAAGACAATTTTCGGGCACTTACTATTGATGAGACTGAAGAACAAATTCTTGTGCTTCACAAGTCGGCAAAAACAGCATCTAATTTGTTAAAAGACCTTTTAATCTGGACTCAGGCGCAGTCTGGCTTTATCCATTTTGAACCTGAAAAGTTAAACTTGCTAAACATTTGTGAAAATATGAAAGAAGACCTGAAATTTTATGCTGTCAATAAAAATATAACACTCAATTGTCATATTCCTGCTGAATTAAATGTAAAAGCAGATAATCAGGTTTTGAAGACAATATTAAGAAACCTTGTGTCCAACGCCATAAAATTTACTCCGCCAAAAGGGAAGATAAATATCTCTGCAGAGAAAAATAAACAGGAGATTACAGTAACTGTTTCTGATACCGGGGTTGGAATAAGTCCTGAAGTTCAGGATAAACTGTTTCACGATTTTAGTGTATATTCTTCAAGTGGAACAAAAGGTGAAAAAGGAACCGGGCTGGGCTTGTTAATTTGTAAACTTTACGTTGAAAAACTCGGTGGAAAGATTTGGGTTGAAAGCACTCCGGGGAAAGGGAGTAACTTTAAGTTTACATTGCCAAATCATCAATAATCACAAAAAAATCAGCGGTCAGCTTTTTTGCAGAACTCACACAATTAATTGATTTATATACATGTAAGTCTTTTAGATAGTTAAGATTATTCCATATTAGAATATCCTGAATTTTATAAATCTGTTGCACAACATCACAAAAAGAAAAAGCCTTTGAAATACTTTTTGTTTTTTTGTCCTACCAAAGTGATAGGATTGATAGGACAAACCATTTTAATATTAATATCATGAAAAATTTCAAATTAGATTTTCTCTTAATAAGCATCATAGCCATTTTATTTGTGGTGGATGCCCAGGCGCAGGAATTTTACAAACTGCAGTCTAAAAACAGTAAACTCATTATTGAAGGAACTTCATCTATTCACGACTGGGAAATGGAAGCGGAAAACTTCAACGCTGAAACTCTGCTGAAAGTTGAAGGGGGAGCAATTTCAGAAATTAGTAAAGTTGAGTTTTCCACACCGGTTTCGGGATTAAAAAGCGGTAAAAACATTATGGATAAAAAAGCCCACGATGCATTAAAGGAAAAAAAATCTCCTGAAATTAAGTTCTCGTTGAATAAAAACAACAACCTGAACATTACTGGTGCCAAAGCAAATTTTAACGGGCTGTTAACTGTTGCAGGTAAATCAAAAGAGGTAAACGTTTCCGCCAGTTTTGATGTTGAAAATCCGCAAAAATTTTTGGTTAGCGGAAGTGTCCCAATTAAAATGTCCGACTTTGGTGTTGACCCGCCAACTGCCATGATGGGAACCATAAAAACGGGTGATGAAGTGGTTATTAGTTTTAATCTTGAATTTCAAAAAAGCAATCAGGAATATACAGGTAACTTTTAATTCCTGAAATACAAATAGTTATTATTTAAATCCCTTTTTATTAATCATTTTAATTATGAAAAATTTATTCATTGTAGTTTTTGCAATGCTTATTAGCATGTCTTCTTTTTCGCAACAGTTTGAAAAAGAACAAATTGACGACCAGGAATTTAATAACCTAAAAGTCAAAGTAGGTGCCGATTTCGCACTTCAACTTCAGGCAATTGATCATGAAGCTCCGGTAGAATTAATCGATTTGAAAAACAACTTTAACCTTCCAACGGCAAACCTGAACATTACAGCAGATTTGGCTCCCGGAATCCAGTTGTATATCAATAACTACATGTCTTCGCGCCATCATAACGAAGCATGGGTTGAAGGTGGGTATTTAACCATTGACAAAATGCCGTTTCTGCCCTCATCAGGCAATTTGATGAAGTTTCTGACTATTAAAGCCGGAGTAATGATGCCGAACTATGGTGATGCACATTTTTACAGGAGCAACAATGCTGCCGTTAATAATAACCCGTTTGTTGGCAACTGGATTATGGATGCTTATACCACGAATCCCGGGTTGGAAGTGATGTACCGCAACAAAGGCTTTTTAGCGCTTGTGGGAACCAATAATGGTCGTATGAACTACGGTCGCGGAAACGATATTGGTAAAGATCTGGTTTTTAACTGGAAACTGGCTTACGATACCGATATCACCGAAGATTTAAGATTACGTGCCAGTTTTTCAGGCTACCATGTTGGCGAAGGCCACAGCGGTTCAACCTTGTGGGATGGCGACCGTGCAGGTGCCCGTTATTACAACGTAATGCAAACTGCCGAAGCTGAGGGTGACAATTTTCGTTCTGGACGATGGAGCCCGGGCGCCAACCAGACCGAAATGAACAGTTACATGGCCAATATTTTTGCTCAGTTCCACGGCCTGGAGGTTTTCGGTGTTTATGAAACCATGAAAGGAGTTCGGAGCGGGAACGACCAAAATTTTACCCAAACTGCCCTGCAGGCAATTTACCGTTTGGGTAGCTTTTATGCAGGTACCCGGTTAAATAAAGTGGATAATAAAAATGGTTCAACAGTAAGCCGGACTAACCTTGGTGGCGGCTGGTATATGGTTGACAACGTCGTCATCAAACTCGATTATGTTATTCAAAAGTACGAAGGGCCAGCTCACGGAAGCATCGGGGGTGGCAAATTTAATGGCCTTGTGCTCGAGGCTGCCATTTCATTCTAAAAATTTTTAGAAGATCATACAGGTTGTCCGGAAGCTAATATTCCGGATAACCTGTATCAATTAACAAGGGAAAAATCCATGATGAAGTTTTTTAAATACAGTATTCCTCTTTTGGCATTTTTGCTTTTGTGTTTTTACGGAAATGCAACTGATAAAAAAAATGCCGGGGAAATAGAAGTTTGCAAAAACTACATGTCGATACATGGGTCTTCAAACATCAACCAATTTCAATTTGTTAATCATAATCTAAAAATAAAACCATCAACTAACGCTTCAGAAGACCAGGCCAATTATCAGCACATCAGAATCCCGGTTTATGACTTTACAGGCCCTAATAATCGGATGCTGAACGATTTTTATGAAATGGTCAGTGCATCAGAATTTCCTTACATCCAAATCTCTATTGAGCCAAAAGAAAAGGCAGATTTTGATGAAACATCAGGTAATACCAATTTTAGAACTATAATTTCACTGGCTGGGCAATCCAGAATTTATACTGTCCCCTGCGAAATTTTATTTTGTGAAAACTCAGGATATATTCTGAAAGGCGAATTGGAAGTTGAACTTTCCGATTTTAATATAAAACCACCGGTAAAAGTTTTCGGTGCCATAAAAGTTAGCAACGAGGTTTTTATTAACTTTGCTTTTAAACTAAAAAACGAAGAAACTTTAACCGAAAAAATTACATTTTGAAGTTCAGTACAAAAACAAGGTATGGAATACGGGCAATTCTGGAAATTGCCATGAATGCCGGAGAAAATGGAATTTATCAGAAAGAGATTGCCCAAAATCAGGATATTTCCTATAAATATCTCGATCAGATTATCAATGCCTTAAAAGTTGCAGGACTGGTAACCAAAGCCGGAGGCAGAAAAAGTGGATATGTTTTAACACGAAAACCATCGGATATTACTATTTACGATATTCATGTTGCATTTGAACCAGGCATTTGTGTTATCGACTGTGTGTCATTGGATTTTTCATGCGACAGGGAAAAATTCTGTTCCCTCAAGGGCTTTTGGGGTAAACTGAACAACCAGATTGTTGAATACTTTAAATCAATTACAATTAAAGACTTAATGGAGGAACAGGTAAAACTGGATGATTTGGTGCAAGTGCAGGATTGATTCTCCATACCACTTGCGGTTCGATGCCGCTTATGGAATAATGTTAAACAGATGTGACGGATTCTCGAAAAGAGTTTCATTCGGGTGATACGCCGGAGTTCTTAGATTGAATCGCAAACTGCTCGACAGATAAAATTTTATAACATTTATTCAAAATTGTGTAAAACAAATTTCAGTATTTAACTGTTATTTTGTTGATTACTAAAATATAATGTTTAGAAGTTTAAGCCATATCATCTTGTCTTTTTTGTTGCTAACTGCAACAACCGGCATGGCTGTATCCAAACATTTTTGTGAAGAGTATTTAATTTCAACTTCACTGTTTTCCGAACCGGAAACCTGCTGTCATGATGTTAATTGCTGCCACAACGAAACTGCATTTTATCAGGTGGATGAAGAATTTGCTTCACCCGGTTTTTCCCAAATACCCGTTGTTTCGGACATTGACTTGTTTATTGATAAACTTGGGTATTCTCTCACTTTGAATGCGGAAGACGAATCTGCTACTTTTTTAATTATAAGAGATTTACCCCCTCCGCCCAAAATTCCAAAGGTACTTTCGATGAAGCAGACCTGGCTTTTATGATTTAACTTCTTCCCCTCAGAATATTTGGTAAAACTGAATTTCAATTCATCTGTTCTACTATTGAAGGAATAAAATCATAAAGTGACAAAATATGTTGAATAAAATCATACGTTTTTTTCTTGAAAACAAGCTGGTAACAGTATTATTGCTCACTCTTTTTGTGGGGTGGGGAATTATTACTTCGCCGTTTGGATGGAATACCGGCTTTCTGCCGTCAGACCCGGTTCCGGTGGATGCTATTCCCGACATAGGCGAAAACCAGCAGATTGTTTTTACCGAGTGGATGGGCCGTTCACCGCAGGATATTGAAGACCAGATTTCCTATCCGCTCACCACCTATTTACTGGGAATACCAGGTGTAAAATCAATCCGGAGCTCCTCTATTTTCGGGTTTTCGAGCATTTACATTATTTTTGATGAAGATGTGGAATTTTACTGGTCGCGGTCCCGAATACTTGAAAAGCTCAATTCACTGCCGGCGGGTTTGTTGCCCGAAGATGTTCAACCTGCTCTGGGGCCCGATGCAACCGCGTTAGGCCAGGTACTCTGGTACACACTGGAGGGCCGCGACAAAGAAGGAAATCCTACCGGTGGCTGGGATTTGCACGAAATTCGCACCGTACAGGATTTTTACGTGAAATACGGTTTGAATGCAGCCCAAGATGTTTCAGAAGTTGCCTCCATCGGCGGATTCGTGCAGGAATACCAGATCGACGTGAACCCGGATGCTTTAATTGCCTACAACATACCGTTGCACAAAGTGATGTTGGCGGTAAAAAATTCAAACAGGGATATTGGTGCCAAAACCATTGAAATCAACCAGGCCGAATACCTTGTCCGGGGGTTGGGGTACATCAAAAGCGTGGAAGACCTGGAAAAAGCAGTAGTCGCCGTTAACGAAAATGTGCCGGTCCGTATCAGCGATATTGGTGTTGTCAGTCTGGGGCCCGCAACTCGGAGAGGTGCCCTGGATAAAGACGGCGCCGAAGTGGTGGGCGGCGTGGTGGTAGCCCGTTACGGTTCCAATCCGCTCCAGGTTATCAATAACGTAAAAGATAAAATTGCTGAAATTTCTCCAGGATTGCCCAAAAAGGTTCTACCCGATGGTACCGAAAGCCAGTTGACCATCGTCCCGTTTTACGACCGCACCCAGTTGATTTATGAAACACTGGGAACCCTCGAGGAGGCGCTGTCGCTGCAGATTCTGATTACCATTCTCGTAATTATTGTGATGATTTACAACCTGCGCGCTTCGCTGCTCATTTCCAGTTTATTGCCTATTGCCGTTTTAATGGTATTTATTACCATGCGCTACACCGGTGTGGATGCCAATATTGTGGCGCTCTCAGGTATTGCAATTGCCATTGGTACCATGGTCGATTTGGGTATTATTCTTTCTGAAAATATTGTGAAGCACATAGATGAGGCGCCGCCAGGCCAGAAAATGCTTGAAACTGTTTACAATGGCGCTTCAGAAGTAGCCTCGGCCATTTTAACTGCGGTTTCCACAACCATTGTAAGTTTTATTCCGGTATTTACCATGCAGGCCGCCGAAGGGAAACTTTTCGGTCCGCTGGCTTTTACCAAAACCTTCGCACTGGTTGCGGCGTTAATTGTAGCACTTTTTATCCTGCCGGCATTCGCGCACTGGTTTTTTGGCGCCCGCATTAAAAATAAAGTTATTGCAAAATGGGCGAACGTTGCCCTGACCGTTATCGGTGTAATTTCACTGTTTGCAGGGTACTACTGGGGCGGCGCTTTGTTGTTTTTGTTTGGAATTACCGGACTGCTGAAAGACTTTTTCTACAAAACAGAAACCAACAAAACACAATGGATGAATTGGTTGCTGAACCATTCAGGGTTAATCATTGTTGGCCTGGGCGTTGTTTGGCTGCTGGCCAATTACTGGATGCCACTTGGCGCAGGGAAAAGTCTTTTTCTCAACCTTATTTTTGTTGTGTTGCTGGTGGGTGTCATTCTCGGGGCATTCACCGTGCTGGAATATTATTATAAACCTATCCTGAAATGGTGTTTGAATCACAAAGCTGTTTTCCTGGCTATTCCCTCTTTTCTTATTCTTTGGGGCGCGGTTATCTGGCTGGGATTCAATACAATATTTGGTTTTGCGGCAAAAGGGTTCGATAAACTGGGTTGGAATGTGCGTATCACCGGTGTTTGGTCGGGTATGGCACATGCGTTTCCGGGAATTGGCAAGGAGTTTATGCCCTCTCTCGACGAAGGAAGTTTTCTTCTGATGCCCACTTCAATGCCCCACTCAGGCATGGAATACAACCAAAAGATTGTGGCACAACTCGACATGCTGGTAACTGGCATACCCGAGGTGGAACTGACCGTTGGAAAACTGGGCCGCGTGGAATCGGCGCTCGACCCTGCTCCCATATCCATGTTTGAAAATGTAATCAATTACAAGCCCGAATACATGCTGAACGAACGGGGGCATCGGGTTCGTTATAAAACAGATAAGGATAACCGTTTTATTACCGTTTCGGGCGATTCGCTCACGAATGAAAAAGCGCTCGAATTGGGTATCACTCAGGATGAATTGATTCCTCACCGCTGGGGAAATTATTACCGCAACTGGCGTTCACACATTCAGTCGCCCGATGATATCTGGAACGAAATTGTTCAGGAAACTCGGATCCCCGGGGTTACTTCGGCGCCAAAACTACAGCCCATTGAAACGCGGCTTGTAATGCTGCAAACCGGGATGCGCGCGCCGATGGGTATTAAAGTTTACGGACCGGATTTAAATACCATCGAACAATTTGGAATGAAACTGGAAGGAATTCTGAAAGAAGTACCATCGGTAAAAGGTGAGGCTGCCTTTGCCGACCGTATTGTAGGGAAGCCCTACATTCATCTGAACATCGATCGGGATAAAATTGCACGTTTCGGGTTGAATGTGGAAGATGTGCAACAAACCATCGAGACGGCTGTGGGTGGAATGAAAATTACTTCAACAGTAGAAGGCCGCGAACGTTTCCCGGTGCGGGTTCGTTACCCGCGCGAGCTGCGCGACGACCCGGAAATGCTGAAGAGGATACTGATTCCCGCTCCAACCGGAGCACAGATCCCTTTGGGCCAGTTGGTTGAGGTGGAGTATGTACGTGGACCGCAAATGATACGAAGTGAAGAAACCTTTTTGGTAGGGTATGTACTTTTCGATAAAAAAGACGGATTTGCCGAAGTGACTGTCGTGGACGATGCCCGCGAGGCCATTCAGGCGAAAATAGATTCAGGTGAATTAACCGTTCCTGCAGGTTTAAGCTACAAATTTTCAGGAAGTTATGAAAACCAGGTGCGAGCCGAAAAACGGTTGTCCATCATTGTACCTCTGGTGCTGGTAATTGTTTTTCTGATTTTGTATTTTCAGTTTAAATCCGTGACAACTTCGTTGATGATTTTCACTGGAATTGCGATGGCCTTTAGTGGCGGTTTCATTATGCTGTGGCTTTACGGTCAAGGTTGGTTTGCCGATTTTTCCGTTTTCGGAGTCAACATGCGGGATTTGTTTCAAATGAACCCGGTGAATCTGAGTGTGGCCGTTTGGGTAGGTTTTATTGCTCTGTTTGGCCTCGCTACCGACGATGGCGTGGTGATGGGAACCTACCTCGACCAGAGTTTTTCGCGCAACAAAACCGACAACCTTAAAGGTGTGCGTGCCGCCGTGGTGGAAGCCGGACAGCGCAGGATTAAACCTGCCGTTATGACTTCGGCTACTACCATCATTGCTTTGCTGCCCATTTTAACATCTGCCGGGCGCGGAGCCGACATTATGATTCCTATGGCTATCCCGGCATTCGGCGGAATGCTGGTAGCGGCCATCACCTACTTTATTGTGCCAACGCTCTATTCTTTGAGAGAAGAACGAAAACTCAAAAACAGAAAATCATGAAAACAATTATTAATATTATAATCATTCTGGTGATAGCAACTCCGGTAAGTTTTGCCCAGACTTTGGATGATTATTTCAACATTGCAGCGGAGAACAATCCCGGACTGAAAGCCAGTTATAAAGAGTTTGAAGCAGCCATACAAAAAGTGCCTCAGGTGAATGCGCTGCCCGACCCAAACTTTTCATTTGGCTATTTTATATCGCCGGTGGAAACACGGGTTGGTCCGCAAAGGGCAAGGTTTTCGCTAACTCAAATGTTTCCGTGGTTTGGTACGTTAAAAGCGCGCGGCGATGCGGCCACTCTGCTGGCCGAAGCCAGATACCAGTCTTTTCTCGATGCGCGAAACCGGTTGTATTTCCAGGTAGCTGCGGCTTATTTTCCGTTGTATGAACTGAACAAATGGATACAGATTGAACAGGAAAACATCGACATTCTTGAATCATACAAAACCATTGCAACCCGGAAATTTGAAAACGGAAACGGCTCAATGGTAGATGTATTGCGGGTGGAAATTATGTTGAATGATGCCCAAACCCACCTGAAAATTCTGAATGATAAAGAGAAACCGCTGCTTTCTGCTTTCAACAACCTGTTGGACCGCGATGAAAACGAACCGGTTGAAGTGGCCGGTTCACTTTCGGTTGAAAATTTCCCCGACCCGGTTTCCAGGGATTCACTGATTGCTCATAATCCGGCGTTATCCGGGCTGGAACTGAAAACCCGTGCCAGCGAAGCCAGCGAAGTCATAGCTCAAAAACAGGGTCTCCCCAATGTGGGTGTCGGACTTGATTATGTAGTGGTTGGAAAATCTTCAGTAATGACCTCATCCGATAACGGAAAAGATGTGTTGATGCCGATGATTTCGGTGAGTATTCCGTTATTCCGAAAAAAATACAAAGCGGCTGAACGAGAGGCCCAACTGATGCAGGAAAATTTTTCCCTTCAGAAAAAGAATGTGCTCAATACGCTGGTCTCGGAATTCGACCGGGCAAAATTTGAAATGCAACAGCAACAGCAAATGGTCGGATTATATGATAAGCAAATCAGCACCACCCGGCAATCGCTAAACCTGCTGTTCAGTGCTTACGGAAATTCGGGCAAAGAATTCGAAGAAGTACTGCGCATGCAGCAACAACTTCTTCAATATGAAAAAAATAAAGCCACGGCACTCTCTGAATTTCAAATCGCCCTGGCAAAAATCAAATCTTTAACGGCAAAAACAATCAATGATGAAAACAAATAAATCAACAATTATAATTGCACTCGCAACCCTCTTATTTGGGTTGTTGATTGGCTGGCTCGTTTTCGGCAGTTCAACCGAAGAAAGCCACGAAGGACACGACCATGTAATGGAAGCAACCGGTGAAACAGAAATCTGGACCTGCTCCATGCACCCGCAAGTAAGGCAACCGGACCCCGGTGATTGCCCCATCTGCGGAATGGATTTGATCCCGTTGGATGACGAACAGGACGAAGGAAGTGACCCGCTGTCCATAAAAATGTCTGAAACTGCCATGCAACTGGCCAGCGTGAGAACGGCCAAAGTTGGAACTGCCGAGCTGCTAAAAACAGTTCGGTTAAACGGGAAAGTGCAAACCGACGAGCGCCGGATTGCTTCCCAGTCGTCGCATATTCCGGGAAGGATTGAAAAACTAATGGTGAGTTTTACCGGGGAGTATGTTCAAAAAGGCCAGGCTATAGCATCTGTGTATTCACCCGATTTGGTCACCGCCCAGGAGGAGTTGTTTGAAGCGGAAAAAATCAAAGATTCGCAGCCGCAACTGTTTAATGCAGCCAAAGAAAAATTGAAAAACTGGAAACTAACAGAAAGCCAGATTGAACAAATTTTACAGTCAGGGCAAACTGAAGAAGAATTTAATATTCAGGCTGATGTTTCCGGCTATGTAATCAACCGTAAAGTAAATGTCGGAGACTACATTTCTCGCGGACAATCGATTTACGAAATTGTTGATTTATCGAGAGTGTGGGTGTTGTTCGATGTATATGAACAGGATATACCGTGGATAAAAAAAGGCGATAAAGTCACATTTTCCATTCAGTCGCTTCCGGGCGAAACGTTTGAAGGGACCATATCTTTTCTCGATCCCGTAATTGATGCGAAAACACGGGTGGCCAAAGCACGAATTGACATGGCTAACAGTGGATTGAAACTGAAACCGGAGATGTTTGCTTCGGGAACGGTGGAAGCAAAACTGCCTGCAAAAGCCGGTAATCTTTCGGTACCCAAAACAGCCGTGATGTGGACAGGAAAACGTTCGCTCGTGTATGTAAAATCAAAAACCGAAACCGGTGTAAACTTTAAGATGCGCGAAGTCACTTTGGGTCCGGCACTGGGCGACAGTTACCTGATTGAAAGCGGCCTGGACGAAGGCGAAGAAATTGCCGTCAGCGGAACATTCAGCATCGACGCTGCAGCTCAACTGGCAGGGAAACCCAGCATGATGCAAAAGCCCGAAAGCAAAACCATGGAAGTGCCGCAGGCTTTCCGTGAACAAATTACTGCCGTAGCCAAAGCTTATTTTGAAGTGAAAAATGCACTGGTGAACGATGATGCCGGAACAGCGCAAAAAACCGCCGGCAGTTTAACGGGTACGCTGGAAAAAGTGGACATGAGCTTGCTGGAAGGCGATGCACACCACCATTGGATGGATTTACATAGCCAACTGGAAGAAGCTGCCAAAATAATTTCAGAAACAGCCGCTATTGAAAAACAGCGGGAGCATTTCAATATGCTTTCCGAAGCTATGCTGGAAGCCACCGAATCGTTCGGACTGGAAATCGAAAGGACATACAGATTGTTTTGCCCCATGGCGTTCGACGACAAAGGTGCGTTTTGGCTCAGCGAATCCGACGAAGTACTGAATCCCTATTTCGGCGACATGATGCTGCGTTGCGGTGAAGTAAAACAGACTTATCGCAAGGGACAGCGGATTTTTAAAACTACCGACAATCAAAGCACACAGGCTGCGGGACACAATCATTGAAGTAGTTAGTTATTAACCATTTAAAATTCAAAAAAATGAAAACAAAAATTTTAAGTTTAGTTGTATTGTTCGTTCTGGGAACATTCACGGTATTTGCCGGAGAAAAAACAGAAAAGTTTAAAGTGAAAGGTAATTGCGGCATGTGTGAAACACGAATTGAAAAAGCCGCATATTCGGTGGAAGGTGTTTCGAAAGCCGACTGGAACAAGGAAACCAAAATGATGGAAGTCACTTTTGATGATTCAAAAACTGATGTGCACAAGGTTCACATGGCCATTGCCAAGGCTGGTTATGATACTGATATGCACAAAGCAACCGACGAAGCATACAACAAGCTTCCCGGGTGCTGCAAATATGACAGAACAGACGACAAAAAAAGCGACTCACATGAAGGGCATTCGCATTAAAAATTGCGGATAGTTTTTAGTTTAGTCGGAAAAAAGACGTTGTCCGGCAGGAGTCCGGCTGGCCGCAGCTCAGTGCCGGCCAACTCTTTCCGGCAACCTTTTTAGAAACTTCAAAATTGTAACAGGCTTTCCTTAAAAAAGCCATAATTTTGAAGAAACTGCTGAATATTGCTGTACTTAAAATTCCACTTTCGGATCAGCCGGACCTGGCAAAGTTACAGCGCTTTCTCCTTTAACCATTCGTTCTGAATTACCAGGCAGGATTCAATATATCTTTTGGTTCTGAACCTGTCATCTTTAAACAGCCGGCTGGTGTCGGTGAATGGTTTATCAACTTATAAAAATTCTAAGTTATGTTTTTAAAATTATTAATCGTTTCAGTAATTCTTGTTGCAATTGTAATGCTGGCTTTGGGAATCAAGTTATTTTTTGATAAAAATGCAAAATTTGAAATGCAATCCTGTGTGTTCAAAGAAAAAACGAACGATAAAGGAGAGCCTGGCTGTTCTACCTGCGAATTGAAGGAAGTTGCAGATTGCCCGGAAACAAAATAAATGATGTCGAACTTAAAATGTATAAATTATGAAACATATTAAAGCTTATATCAGGCACAGAAAAGTGGAAGAAGTTTACCATGCACTTAACGGCGCAGGTTTCTAATGTGGAAGAAGCTTACAAAGTGAGAAACGACGAAAAAGGAATACTTGCGATTTAAAACTGAGAATTATATAAATTATCCAACGAATTGTGTAACAATTTAAAAACATGACCATGGTATCTTTGAAGTAGTTAAATTTAAATACTATTTAATCACTAAAAATTTAATTTCATGAAATATTATATAAATAAAACCATTACCGCAGAATTTGATAAAGCTGTAGAACAGGTAACAGAAGCATTAAAAAAAGGAGGTTTTGGAGTACTTTCCACGATTGATATTCAGGAAAAGTTAAATGAAAAACTGGACGTTGATTTCAGAAAATATACAATTCTTGGCGCATGCAACCCACCAAGTGCACATTAAGCGCTTCTGCAGGAAGACAAAATTGGAACCATGCTTCCCTGCAATGTAATCGTGCAGGAAATTGGCGAAAACAAGGTAGAGGTGGCAGCCGTTGATCCGGTAGTCTCCATGATGGCCGTTGACAATAAAGAAATTGCAGGTATTGCCGGCGACATTAAGATAAAACTTGAGCGGGTTATCGCATCGTTATAATTTTAAATAAGAAAGGAAAAAAAATGCAACATGGAATTGATGGTACGATGTTCGGAATGGGCTGGTGGTGGATAATTGGGCTTGTTTTGTTCGCCGTTGTAATCTGGGCCGTTGTGCGCTTATCCAAACGGAAAAAATAATTAAATCATAAAACGGCGACCGATATTCTTAACAAACGATTCGCCCGGGCGAGTTTGATAAATGAAAAAAAAGGACCTCTGTGTTTTATTACAATTGTACGAAATGGAAAAAAAAGAGCAGAACAAATTTTACTGCCCCATGAAATGTGAGGGAGATAAGGTATATGATGAGCCCGGGGATTGCCCCGTTTGCAATATGCACCTGGTTCCGGTTGGCGGTAATGACCATAAGCATGAACCTCACAAACATGGTGAACACAAGCATAAGAATAGTCATGATCAACTTCATCATGGTGAACACAACCATGAACATGGGCATAAAACCCATTCGGGAAGTAGCGGAAAATATTACTGCCCCATGCGTTGCGAAGGCGATAAAACATATGATCAGCCAGGGGATTGTCCGGTGTGCGGGATGCATCTGAGAAAGGAAGAATCCCGTCCGCTACCGGGTAGCAAAAAAACCATTTACACTTGCCCCATGCACCCTGAGATCAAACAGGATAAACCCGGAAGTTGTCCGAAATGCGGAATGGATTTAGTTCCTGAAAAAGCAGAAGAAACCAGCGAGGATGAAAAAGCCTATAAAAAAATGGCAAAAAAATTCTGGATTGCGGTTATTTTAAGCGTTCCGGTTTTTGTGATTGCCATGTCGGATATGGTCAGTTTTCTTAATCTCGAAGCCGTTGCCTCAAAAAAAATTCTGGGCTGGATTGAGTTTGCACTCGCCACACCGGTTGTTTTTTATTCCAGTTGGGAATTCTTTAAGCGCGGGTGGAGTTCCATACTAAGATGGATGCCAAACATGTGGACGCTCATTTCCATAGGTGTTGGAGCCGCTTACCTGTTCAGTGTATTTGCCTTGCTGGTACCGGGCGTTTTTCCCGATCAGTTTAAAGATGCGAACGGAAATGTACACCTCTATTTTGAAGCAGCCGCTGTCATTTTAACGCTGGTGTTGCTGGGCCAGGTGCTCGAACTCAGGGCGCACAGTAAAACAAATTCGGCCATTAAAGCTCTGCTGAATCTTGTTCCACCGGTTGCAAGGGTTATCCGCAACGGAGAGGAGGAAGAAATACCGATGGAGGAAGTTCAGACAGGCGATTTGCTGAGGGTCAGGCCCGGCGAAAAAGTACCGGTTGACGGTACCATAACGGAAGGAACGGCAACCATAGACGAAAGTATGATAACCGGCGAACCCATTCCTGCCGATAAATCAACCGGCGACAAAGTGACAGGGGGAACCATCAATGGCAAAACCTCATTTGTTATGAAAGCGGAAAAAGTGGGCGCCGACACGTTACTTTCCCAAATTATCGAAATGGTGAACACGGCCAGCCGGTCAAGGGCGCCAATTCAAAAACTGGCAGATACCGTTGCAAAATACTTTGTACAAATCGTTATCTCAATCGCTATTGTCACCTTTGCTGTTTGGGCAATCTGGGGTCCGGAACCTGCCTATGTTTACGCTTTTGTGAATGCAGTAGCAGTGCTAATTATTGCGTGCCCATGTGCGCTGGGACTGGCAACGCCAATGTCTATTATGGTTGGTTCGGGCAGAATGGCACAGGCCGGCGTGCTGGTGAAAGATGCCCGCGCCATCGAAGAAATGAACAAAGTAAATACCCTCATCATAGATAAAACAGGCACCATTACTGAAGGAAAGCCTGCTTTGAAATTATACAAATCATTTGGAAAGTTGGCAGATGAGGAAATCCTACGCCTCGCTGCTTCGGTTGATGCGCACAGCGAACACCCGGTGGCTGAAGCTATTGTAACCGGGGCTAAAGAAAAGGGAATTGAAATTTCCAAGGTTGAAAATTTTGAATCGGTGACAGGAAAAGGAGTAAAAGGTATTTACGAGGGAAAACAAATTGCCCTCGGAAACAACCGCCTGATGGAAGATTTTGGGGCAAGCCTTTTAGAAAAGCAGGATGAAGAAGTGAAAGAGTGGCAGTTAACCGGGCAAACTGTGATGTACTTGCTAATTGACAACAAAGTGGAAGGCATTGTGAGTGTGGCCGACACCATTAAAACAACTTCGGCCAAAGCAATTAAAACATTGCAGAAAATGGGGTTAAAAGTGTATATGCTTACCGGCGACAATAAATTTACTGCCAAAGCGGTAGCCGAAGAGCTACACCTGGACGGATACGAAGCGGATTGCCTGCCTGAAGATAAATTCAAAAAGGTAAAAGAACTACAGGAAAAAGGAGAAATAGTGGCGATGGCCGGCGATGGGATTAACGACGCTCCGGCGCTGGAGCAGGCCAATGTGGGAATCGCCATGGGCACCGGTACCGACATCGCCATGCAGAGTGCCGCAGTCACGCTTGTAAAAGGCGATTTGAACGGCATTGTCAGGGCAAGGGAACTGAGTCACAAAGTGATGCGAAATATCAAACAGAACCTCTTTTTTGCTTTTGTCTATAATTCTTTAGGCGTTCCGGTTGCAGCCGGTATTTTATTCCCGTTTTTTGGTATTCTGCTCAGCCCCATGATTGCAGCGGCTGCCATGAGTTTTAGTTCCGTTTCGGTAATTGCCAATGCATTACGATTAAGGAAAGTATAGTTTAATCTATTCATTATGAGATATTTAGTGAAATTTTCAGGAATCGTTATAGCCTTATTCATTTCACAAGTCAGTTTTGCCCAGGTGGGTACAAACGGCGACGACAGAAATGAAGAAGGAAGGCCTGTGAAGGAATATCACCTTACCATAGAGCAAAATGAAATGACACTTGGCGGCGTAAAAGCAAAAGCCATGACCATAAACGGTAGTATTCCGGGGCCTGTTCTTGAGTTTACAATAGGAGACCTTGCAATAATTAATGTGACCAATAAAATGGATGTTGAAACCTCGGTGCATTGGCACGGGATAATTCTTCCAAACTTTTTTGATGGTGTTCCGTACCTGACCACACCTCCAATTAAACCCGGAACTACGTTTCAATACAGAATACCAATCAATCAATCGGGTACCTATTGGTACCACTCCCATACCATGTTACAGGAACAAATAGGAGTGTATGGTTCTATTGTGATTCAACCCAAAGAGAAAACCCTGGAGTATGACAAAGATTTGGTAGTGGTTTTATCAGACTGGACCAATGAAAAACCGATGAATGTGCTGCGAAATCTCAAGAGAGGCAACGAGTGGTATCAAATTAAAAAAAGAACCGCTGTTCCACTGAGCCGGGCTATTTCTCAAGGAGGATTTGGTGCACAGCTTAAGATGTGGCGCGACCGCATGGAAGGAGCGGATATTGCCGATATTTATTACCCGGCCTTTTTAAGTAATGGAAAAAAACTGGCGGCATATCCTGATTTCGAACCAGGTGAAAAAATAAGGCTGCGATTCATAAATGCTTCTGCCTCTACTTACTACTGGATGGATTTTGGTGCAGGCAATCCAATGGTGGTAGCAAGCGATGGTATTGATGTTCAACCCGTACACAAAAACAGATTTCTGTTTGCCGTTGCCGAAACCTTTGATGTTATTGTATCCATCCCCGAAGGCCAACTCGAAATTATTGCCACGGCACAAGATGGCTCTGGACATTCGACCATTCATCTGGGGAGCGGAAATTTATTTGCCGCAAAAGTAATTGACCGACCCAACAAGGTGGCCATGATGAAGGAAATGGCAAAAATGGATATGAAAATGGGCGCTCCTTCTTTAATTGGAAATAAAAAGAAAAATACACCCGAATTCCTGATGAAAAAATATGGCATGGAAATGAACATGGATGGCCACAAAATGGATAATAAAAAAGAAGGAGACATGCCAAAAACTCATGAAATGGATATGAGACACATGAACCATAACACCATGCTAGAGAAAGACACTTCCGGCGATTTCACTCACCATGAACGCATGATGCATTTTAACTACAATTTCATTGAAGCAAAAGAGAAAACAAACTTTAATCCGGATATCCCGGTAAACGAAATACTTTTAAACCTTACCGGTAATATGAACCGTTACGTGTGGAGTTTAAACGGCATCCCACTTTCAGAAGCCGACAACATAAAAATTAAAGAAGGAGAAATTACACGCATTACATTGAATAACCTCACCATGATGCATCACCCGATGCATCTTCATGGACATTTTTTTAGGGTTATCAACGAAAACGGGGAGCATTCCCCGTTAAAGCATACAGTAAATGTACCCCCAATGCAAAAAGTAATCATTGAGTTTTACAATGAAGAATACGGCGACTGGTTTTTCCACTGTCACGTACTTTACCACATGATGGGCGGTATGGCCCGGATATTTAGTTATGACACGCCAAGAGATGAACGCATGAAAGATTTCCCGGTACAGGAACTTCTTGACGAAACAGACCATTATTACTCCTGGGGTACGGCTCAATTAGGTTCTAGTTTCTCTGAATTAAGGCTTACATCCAGCAATATTCGTAATGAATTTAACTTACGTGTGGAAAGCGATTATAACCGGAATTCAGAAGTGGAATTTAGCTATAACCGGTATTTGAACGATTGGGTACGAATTTATGCAGGTGTAAATTCAGAAAATAAAATTCCCGACTCTTACAATGAATTTAACACTGTTGGTTTAGCAGGTTTAAAGTATTTCACCCCTTACATGTTCTATGTTGATGTGAGCATAGACCATCAACTTCGCCCCAGAGTTCGGCTAGTTAAAGAAATTCTTCTGTTCCCAGGAATTTTTCTTGAAGGAGAATACGAATATCGGGCAGATTTTGGTTGGGTGAATGATTTAGAAGAAAACAAAAACTTTGAAGGAGAAGATGAATGGCTCATTAGAGCTTCATATATTGTATCCCGTAATTTTTCCATTCAGGCCAATTACAATAACCATTATGGTTGGGGTGGAGGCTTAAGTGTCAGATTTTAATAGAAGTGGTGGAATAGGACAGAAATTGTAAAGAATTAGTTCAACTTGAAACTGACTCTCTATGTATTGTTTGATAATTTCACAATTTAAGATAAAAAGGTATGGTAATTGCATATTCTTTTACAGATTAGATTAGCAAATAGTAAAAAAATGTAATCGTTTAAAAATTAGAAAATCATGAAAACAAAAGTTTAGGTATAGGCGCATAGGTATCCCAAAAATTTACCTTTGCTGAATGAGAAAAGAATTAGATTTCAAGGGTGTGAATGCAATAGAATTCCATAGACGTTT
>JAWLCW010000021.1:0-113646 GCA_041686935.1 Mariniphaga sp.
TGCAGTTGGCGCAGTTACTGTTACTTCACATTCACCCGTTGCATCAGGAAGCTGAGCAACATCAGGTACCGGTGCAGTAACATCATTTACAACCACTTTCTGCTGCTGGGTTTCCTGATTTCCGTTTCCGTCATCATAAGTCCATGTAATGGTATATGTTCCCTGAGTATTGTAATAAACCGGGTCGTTTGTGGTTGCCGTAATGGTTCCTGCACAAACATCCGTTGCAGTTGGCGCAGTTACTGTTACTTCACATTCACCCGTTGCATCAGGAAGCTGAGCAACATCAGGTACCGGTGCAGTAACATCATTTACAACCACTTTCTGCTGCTGGGTTTCCTGATTTCCGTTCCCGTCATCGTAAGTCCAGGTAATGGTATATGTTCCCTGAGTATCGTAATAAACCGGGTCGTTTGTGGTTGCCGTTATGGTTCCTGCACAAACATCCGTTGCAGTTGGCGCTGTTACTGTTACTTCACATTCACCCGTTGCATCAGGAAGCTGAGCAACATCAGGTACCGGTGCAGTAACATCATTTACAACCACTTTTTGCTGCTGGGTTTCCTGATTTCCGTTCCCGTCATCGTAAGTCCAGGTAATGGTATATGTTCCCTGAGTATCGTAATAAACCGGGTCGTTTGTGGTGGCGGTAATGGTATTTCCCGCACAATCAACCGCAGTTGGGGCTGTTATGGATGTTGTTTCGCAGGATTCTGTAATATCCGGCAGAGGATTCTGGTTTAAAGTTATTCCTCCCGCCGGGCCTCCATCTGTAATGTTCCAGCCAAAATCATCTATAATTTGTTGCCTTGCAGCTGCTCCTGCACAATACTTGCTGTTGCCCCCGTGGAAATATTTATTGTGTTGTAAATTTTGAGTGCTCCAACCGATCAGGAGATTGTCATAATTTTTCACAGAAAGCGATGCCCCAATAAACATGTTTGCCATTCTGGTTACCTGGCTGACATCCCAACTTCCAATGTTTTGATTGAAAGAAGTAGCATAAGTAAACATTTCATCCATATTTTTTACCTGACTAACATCCCAGTTTCCTATGTTTTGATTAAAATCAGATGCACCATAGAACATTCTTGCCATATTAGTTACTTTGCTGACATCCCAACTTCCAATGTCTTGATTGAAAGAAGAAGCAATTTGAAACATTCCATTCATAAATGTGACTTTGCTGACATCCCAACTTCCAATGTCTTGATTGAAAGAAGAAGCATTACCAAACATTCCACTTAAACTTAATACCTGACTAACATCCCAACTTCCTATGTCTTGATTGAAAGAAGAAGCATTAGCAAACATTGTACTCATATTTGTGACTTTGCTGACATCCCAATTTCCAATGTTTTGATTGAAAGAAGAAGCATTACCAAACATTGAATTCATACTTTCTACCTGACTAACATCCCAACCTCCAATGTCTTGATTGAAAAAAGAAGCATAAATAAACATTGCATCCATATTTATTACCTGACTAACGTCCCAATTTCCAATGTCTTGATTGAAAGAAGAAGCACGTGCAAACATATAAGACATATCAGTAACATTTGAAAGGTCTGGTGCATCAACCGCATTTACAGCCAGATTTTTACAACCAAAAAATGCACGAGCCATTGAACTCCATGAGATATCACCCCATTGATTCACTGAAAGAATTTTTTCTTTATCTCCAGTATTATTAAAATAGATTCGCGGGAAATCTCCCCTTATGCGAATGGTGTAGGTGCCGGGGCTACCAAAATCGTGGGTTACGGGGCCGGTAATGTTCAATTCATCGAAGATGCCGTCATTGTCCCAGTCAACATCGTAGTTGTATCCTGTTCCGGTTGTGGGTATTGTAATGGATGAACTGTTTGAAGTTCCCGGGTTATCGGTTTTCCACGTGGTAATAAAGGAACATACATCGTCAATTATCACATTCTGTATTTGGGTGGTGGTGTTACCATGTCCGTCATCGTAGGTCCAGGTTATTGTTGTTGATGCTGTTATGGGCAATGTAGCATTTGTGGTACCTGTAACCTGCTCTCCGCAATTGTTTGTTGCGGTGGGTGGCGTTAAAGTGGTTACTTCGCATTCTGCTGTTAAATCAGGTAAAGTAGCGACATTTGCAGTAATAGATATAGGAGTACAATCATTTGCTGTTAGATTCCTGTATAGTTTTGCGGTACCTTTAATACCATTGAATCCTGTAATCAGCGCATCGGGGTAGTTATCGCCATCCACATCCGCAAAGGCGATGGAACCTGAATGTACTTCAAAATCGGCAAACGGCGCAGGCGGAAATACCTGTTCAAACTGAATGTTTTGAGCTACAATGGTTGTCATTGTGCAGAGAAAGAAAGCAAAAAGCAAAGTAAATTTTTTCATTTGTCTGAGTTTCTAATGTTATTAAATAAATAATGCATAGTTTTTGTGAATTGCTGAAAATCAATGGTTATAATTTTTATTAAATCTTAATAAATAATTTCGGGAACAAATCTATGGCAATATTTGTATTCAAGTAAATACCCTGATCGAGGTATTTTTAACATTATTTACTAACTTCAGGCTGAAATTGATATTATTGCTGAAACAAACTTTTACAAGGTAATGGAGTACACTGCTATTCAAAACGTTTACAACGTCTGGGAAACCAAAAACAAAATTACCCGGCCCGCAAAAAAAGAGTTGTTTTTTGAAGTCATCGAACAGATGGCCAATCTGTTTACCGCCGGTTCTTTCTACTATTTCATCTTTAATTTAGAACAACTTGAAATGGAGCTTGTACACCAGGATGTAAAAAAGGTGTTGGGTGTAGAGCCTGAAAAATTGACGGTGAATAAACTGTTAAGCCTGTTGCATCCGGAGGACCTTGACAGACTGCACGAAAAAGAGGCAAAAGCTGCCGATTTTCTGCTGAATAAAATCACAAAGAATGATATACCGTTTTATAAAGTAGTTTACCTGATGCGGCTAAAGCACGCCGGCGGAACCTACAAAACCATTCTTCATCAGGCTGTCACACTGGTTGTGTCGGAGGACGGAAAGATTCAAAAAGTTTTGCATATTCATACCGATGTTTCTTACCTGAATATGCAGGTTGATCATAGAATTTCGTTTATCAGCAATAAACGGCCTTCGTTCTATTCCCTGGACACCGACGATAAATTTCAACCACTGAAAAACAACTGCAAACAACAACTTACGGGGCGGGAAACGGAAATCCTGCAAAAAATGGCGGAGGGCAAGGATATTAACTCCATTGCATCGGAACTATTTATTTCTCCGCACACCGTAAAAACGCATAAAAAAAATATACTCCGTAAATCGGGTTGTAACAACATTACCGAGGTGGTGGCGCGGTGTGTGCGGGAAGGGGCAATATAAAAAAAAATCACGCCCTCTGCCAAACCTGGCTCATAAAATCAAGTTTGTTTAGCAAAGTCATTATCGGAAAACTACCGGTCCCGGTTTTCCAATTTCAAAATCGCGGAAGCCGAAATCGGTGGTTTGAAAGGAGTTCAACTTGAAAATATTATTCCCTTTACCGGGAATTACGGGATAAAAGGAAATGGAGATTTGAAAAGCATTCATCACCAGGTTGTCGTTTTTTATTAAAACGCCCAGGCCTATTTGCGAATAGAGTTTGCTGTTCCGGAAACCTTTTGTAGCATCGCCAAGCATTCCCAGCGAAAAGTTTAGATAGGGGCCAAAATGAAACCCGATAAAATCCCACGGAGCATACGATTGTGTTTGCGCTGTAAACAACAACCGGCTGGTGCCCGACAATACAGGACTGTTAAAACCTCTTAACCCGTATTCGTTGTTTATGGTTAAACTGTCGTAACTGGTGCGGTGGATGCCAATAATTACCTGAGGTTTAATAAACTGCCTGAATTTCCATTGTCCGATTTCAATCAGGTTCGTAAAATAATTGGCCCCAACCCTGAAAACCCCCTGCTCAGCCTGTGCCGACCGGAGGAACGTACCAAATTCGATGTTGGAGCTCAGATATCCCCACTTATAATAATTGCCCGAAGAAAATCGCGCTCCGGCATAGAAACGCCCCAAACTGTTTTTTTCCTGGTAACCGCCGGTGAGGCCAATCACTTTTCCAACCGGCACATCTTCTGTTATTCCAAATTTGAAAATATAGTTGTCTTTTACATACAACCGTGTTGTTACGCCTAAACTGGCAAGGAAAAAATTTTCGTTGCTGTAAAAGCTTAATGTGTCAATGGTTTCAGGTGGTTTTTCAAGAAAACGGATGCGGATAAAACGCGCGGCAGAAATAAACCGGGTGGTGCGGCTGTATTCTGAAGTTCCGCTGAAAACCGGCATGGAACTGCCCGCCCAGTAATCCTGCGCGTTGTACTTAAAAGGCATCGTGTTGATGGTCCAGATTGAATCTTTGTGCAGGTGTTGCGAAAAATTTACGCCTGCCGCCCACCTGGCCAAAGGAGAAAAAAACGGCCGGTCAACCGCTAAGCTTTTAATAAAATTACCGTATTCATCGGTGCCGTATTGCAGGGTGGAATTGATGTAGGTGTTGCGGATATTGGGTACGAAGTATTTTGTCCGGTAGGCAAAGTCGCCGGTTGAATGGTTCCAGACTATCCCATTTTGGAACGTGTGGCCCAGGCCAATAAAATTGTTTTCTCTGAGTTTTAAAGTAAGGCGCGAAGCAGAAACTGAACCGCCGGGAATTAGGCTCCAGCTGTCCAGTTCGCGGATGAAAATATCAACCGAGTCGGAGTTTTCATCTGCAACCTGCACAAAAAATGAGACATCGGTAATGTAGTTCATGCTGCGCACCAACCGTTCCGATTCTTTTACCAACAACGAATCGAAGGGTTGATTTCTCCGGATAAGTAAAAGGTTGCGAATGGTGAATGGATATGTTTTAATATGAAATTTGTTTCCGGTTTTGGATATAAAGTTGAGCGACGCTGAAATGGTGTCGCCTATGGAATATCCAAACGGGTCGAGTGTAATAATATCGATTTTCCGGATGATTTTTCCTTCAAATGAGCTGTAGGGTTTCTGTATCAGTCGCTTATTCAGTATTTTTTGTGCAGGTGGTGGCGCTACCGGTTTAAAAAACAGCCGGAACATAAATTGGGTAAACCGGCTTTTTTCGGCATACGTTTCAATGTTCTCGTAAAGATGGGTGGAATCTTTTTGGGCGATAGTATCCTGTGCAAATGTGAAATCATTTGTTATGAGTAAAATAAAAAATAATATTGCCGCACTTTTTATCCACATTTTTCTCCTTTAAAAACGCTTTTCTTTTAAAATCATGAAGTTGTCAAAAGTTGAACGTTAATATAATCCTCCGTCCGTCAGCCAAGGGACACCTCCTTTTAAAAAGGAGGACTCGCTTCATTATGCTTTCGGCGCTGCATCAGTGCGTGTCCCCCTTGGCGAAGGGGGAATTATAGGGGGATTGAATAATGATAACTTTTAACTTTTGACAACTTTCATTATTTTTTTAATGATGAATTACTGCTTATCAATATTTCACAACCCACACTTTTATGCTCGAAACTTTAGTTATTCTATTCCTCCGTCATTATCGTATCAGTTTCCATTCGCATTTTTTCCTCTTCTTTGGCCTCTTGTTTGGCTTTTCGCCTGTAATACCCCCTGAAAAGGAAATTGTGTTTAAGTGCTTCCATATTTTCGTTCAGCCCTATACTGCTTTCTTTTAGGTTGATAATGGTTGCATCGATGTTATTAACAATAGACGTATCTTTGAGCAACATTCCAATAGCTCCTTCGCCACTGTTTATTTTTGTCATAATTTCACCAAGTTCGTTGGAAGCCACTTCAGTTTTTGAGGCCGTTTTTTGCAGACTCTCCATAAAAGCAAACACATTTTCTTTGGTAACTTCTATGGTTTCATCCAGGCCTTCGGAGCTTTTTTTGAAGTTTTCAATGGTCAGATTCACATTTTCTGCAATGGTTGAATCCTGAATGAGCCTGCCCAGCATTCCTTGTCCGCTGTTAATATTTACCATTATTTCAGCAAGTTGAAGTGTAATAACTTCGGCATGTCCTGCCGTGGTCTGCAGGCTTTTCATAATATCATCGGTTTCAATCGGTTCTTTAGACAAAATATGTTGTCCGTCTTCTGCTACAGGCGCACCATCGCTTCCCTGTGTAATAATTACAATGCGGTCGCCAATAATTCCTTCGGAACCAATACTTGCCTGGCTGTCAGCCTTTATAAACTGCTGTACATCTTTCCGGATAAGCAAATCAACCTGCACCGTTGAATCATTGATTATTTTAATGTTGTCCACGGTGCCGACACTGATGCCCGAGAACCGGACATTATTCCCAACCTGCACGCCGCTAACGTTATAAAAATTGGTTGTAACTCTAAAAACCGGATTGAATAAATTCTGCTGTTTTCCTATGATAAAAATTGCGATTACAAAAATTGCAATTCCAACGGTAATAAAAATTCCCAACCGTGCCTTAAATCCTGGTGTGTAATTATCCATTTTTTATAATTTTTTTTTGAGTGTTATGAACTTGTTGTTTGAAAAAAGAGGTAATCGTTTCATCCGTTGAATTTTCGAAATCATCGATGTTACCTTCCATATAAACCTCGCCGTCCTGCAGCATAATAATTCGGTCGGCAGTGGCCCGGGCACATTCAATATCGTGTGTAATGATGATGGATGAAGTGTTGTATTTTTCCTGAACATCATTTATCAGCTCGCTAATCCCATCCGATGTTACCGGGTCTAATCCGGTTGTGGGTTCGTCATAAAGCATGATTAGCGGATCGACAATAATGGTTCGGGCCAGGCTTGCCCGTTTGCGCATTCCGCCCGAAAGTTCAGATGGCATTTTATGCAGCGTGTCGGTTAATCCCACATTTTTCAAAACTTCTTGAATTTTTTCGTCCATTTCTTTTTTTGTGAGATTCTTTTTTATTCTGCGCAGTGGAAATTCAAGATTCTCTTTTATGGTCATCGAATCATACAACGCACCGCTTTGAAACAGAAACCCGATTTTTTCCCTCATCAATGCCAATTCCTTCCTTTTTAATTTACTCACGTTTTTGCCAAGTACATGAATGGTTCCCTGGTCGGGATTCAACAAACGGACAATACATTTTATGAGAACAGATTTTCCGGAGCCTGATTTGCCGAGCACCACCAGATTTTCGCCGTTATAAAGCTTTAACGAAAGGTTTTTTAGTACATCCAAATCGGCAAAACTTTTACTGAGGTTATTGATTTCAATAATCTGTTCGGGTTTTTTTTCTGTATCCTTTATGTCCATTTCAGTTTTAACCATTTTAAAATTTTTCTATAAAAGCATATCCGTTATCTGAACTGCAATTAAATCAATAATTATTACCAGCAGTGAACCAAGTACCACCGCCGAATTTGCCGCTTTGCCCACACTCTCTGTTCCTTTCCCTGCTGTATAGCCTTTGTAAGTTCCAATTAATCCGATTGCGGCCCCAAAAAAGAACGTTTTAATTACGGCAGGTAGAAAATCCATAAAATCGACCACCCTGAATGCCTGCGAAATGAACAGGGTGAAAGTAACGTTCCCTTTTATGTTTGCCCCGGCCCAACTGCCCAAAATGCCGAGTGCATCGGCATATAAAACCAAAATCGGTATCATTAACGTGGCAGCCAAAACCCGTGTAACTACCAAAAACCGCATCGGATTGGTGGATGATACTTCCATCGCATCAATTTGTTCCGAAACTTTCATTGATCCTAACTCGGCTCCCATGCCCGAACCGATTTTTCCCGCGCAAATTAATGCGGTAATTACCGGTCCCATTTCGCGGATGATGGATAAAGCAACCATTCCGGGAAGCATGGACACGGCGCCAAAATCTGCCAAAACAGGCCGCGACTGTATGGTAAGTACCAGGCCCATTATGAGGCCGGTTACCGAAATGAGCGGTAATGTTTTGTTGCCAATCTGATAACACTGACGCAGGAATTCCCTGAACTCAAAATGGCGCGAAAATGTCTCTCTGGTTGCACTAAACAGGAATATAAAAAAGTTGCCTGTCTCTAAAAAGAAAACATTGGCCTTTTGAGTTTTTTCAATGGTTTTCTCGCTCAACTTTATAACGTGCTTCGTTAAATCGGGCAGTTTTGGAATTATTTTTTTTACCGGAACTTTGATTTTTACCATAAATGTTTATTGGATTATCAACTCATCAGAGTCAAATTTTTTTTTCCGCAATGTAAAAACTGACAGCAATACGAATTCTGATATTTATTTATGCAGGTTAAAACGTATCTGTTGTCAAATAAACTTTCCTGTCCGGGGTCTGAACATTTATGTCTTGTTCTGCGGTTACAAATATTCTGACTGGCTTATAAGAGGACACTGTTCCCAAAGACGCTGTTTTTTGTTTCGAAAGAAAACTTCCAGAACTTTTTAACTGGCCCAGATTTTCTGTATTTCCGCTTTCCGTTTCCATCCAAACCACATAGGTTTGTTTTTCAGGTTGCAATCTTTCAACTTCAGCTAAATCTACAATTTTCACCCTAACCACGTAATTCTTGTTGTTGTCTTGTTTTACTTTTACAGTGCCTTTTGCTGCCGGGACAACAGATGAATTTAAAAATTTTACCTTTTTTTCACATGATGTGAATATAAATATCGCCGAAGTCGCTAAAATACCTAAGAAGATACTTTTTGACAGTTTGTTTATTTTTTGTGTTTTCATCCTGAACATTTTTTAATTTGACGTATAATTTTTTACCTGCTAAAGTTAATGCCTTACTCGCCGGGAAATGTTATACAATTCAGGATAAAAGTTACATCTTTCACACATATTTGGGTTTTTGTTTTTTGGGGAATGGAATCATTCTCAATGGTGAGAACAGGGTATAACCCATTAAGAAGCGCAAGGGTTGGAACAGTTTTTTGTGATCGGAAATAAGCTTTGAAATCAGTAGTGTCCGGTTACAAATATTGATTAATGGCTGAGCCCTTGTCTTTATTGCGTTTCATGATAAATTGCAAATTCTTTAACAGCCACGGTTAGCCGGATTGGATTTCATCTCATTCAAAATTATCCATGCTCGTTTCTTTTTCCCTTTTACCGAAATTATTCTGGAAAAATGACTTTATCGCATTTGGAGCATAAATAACCAGGTTTGCAACGCCTAACTGTAATACTAAACCCAATAGTTTTTTGGATTTGTTGTCTGACCTGCCAATCATCAGTGCTCTTTTTGAAAGAAAGCCTGCGACCAGACCCAGGGTAACGTTAAGAATATTATTGAAAAGATAGGGGGAAGAACCAATTTCATTCATTGTGCTTTTTATAATATTAGCGGGTTTAAGGCTCTCCCAGGTAAGAGAAAAATTTTCCCTCATTTCCTGAAGATGAACAGATTTTTGCGCTTCCATCAACTGAATCGCTTCTTTAAGTTCAGCAGTAGTAGATATATTTTTCATATCAATCTAATTAAAAATCTGTTTTACCAGAAAATTGCCAATTTTCCTTTTAATCCACTTATGCATAAAAAAGTGAATAACAAGCCCCACAATGGCATAAAACGCCGCTATCACAAAAAAACCGTAGAAATTGTTGCCCAGGATTTCACCAAGCCAAAAGGCCAGGCCAAAATTGAGAAAAAGCAGAAACAAAAAAAGAATAATTAAAACAATTGCATGGGGTACCATACCGGAAACCACATTTGATGTTTTGTTTATCGTTTTAAGCTTTAACAGCTCTAGTTCCTTTACTCCATACCTGAAGGTGCTTTCCAGCAGGGATTCAATTAATTTCACGTTATCATCCATAGTATTCCTGAATTATCTTAACTCATCGTCAGTGAAATTTATATTCGTTTGCCCCAGGCTACCGGAAATAAGTGTTAAAAGAAAAACGGTTTTTTCCCCGGTTGTTAAAATGTAAGGTTTTTTTTTCTGAACAGTAAGCAATTCTCCACGGCTTAAAATCAGCGATTCTTCATGCGTATGAAACCTTAATTTCCCCCAAATAACCTGAACGATCATTTTCTCATTCGACTGGAATGAATTAATTTCTGTTCCCTTGTCAAATGTAGTAAGCACAATCTGCTTGTCGGGCCTGTTTAAAAGAACCATTGAATGTAAATCTCCATCGATCATGGTCGGTTTAGTTTTCATTTTTTCAATCAGGGTCAGCAAATTGAATGTGCTTAATGAAACATTAAACGACCTGTTAACTTCTCCGGAGGATTTTGTATTCAACGGTTCTTTTGACATACTCCCATTTTTTAAACCTTTTTACCCTCAAAAGTTGTTGTTACCTTTTCTGCATCTGTAGGTTTACCCAATTTGTTTTCGGCATATTCAGAAACATCTTCTTTCACCTTTTCAAATTTTTCGGTGATTGTATCAAGCAAATCGTTAAATGCTTCCTTTACCGCGTCTAAATAGTCCTCACCCTTCCTTGTTATTTTTTTCCGGGTTTTCGATCCTTTTGCAGGGGCAAATAAAATCCCTGCCAATGCGCCGGTGGCTGCTCCGGCCAATACGCCCAAAAAAACTTTTCCTGAACTCATATTTTTAATTGTTTTTATATTGATTAAATAATTTATACTTACAAATATCAGCCAATCTGCAATGAATAGCGTTACACAATTTCGGAAATGATTTACATCATTCACATGTTTTATGGCTTTATTTTAATACCCATGATTCGCTTGTTTTTGTAATTAATATATCCACATTGTTCATTTTTGCCGGAAGATTTTTTATCGTTTTCATTGTCTGGGCATCTACTACTCTCAGTTCAGGTAATTCTATGTAATCTTCACAATCCAACATGGCTGCAACAGAATCAGGAATTGAAAACCGGCTGGTTTCCAAACTGCTAAATCGCTTATCGTTGTATAGTTGGTTGAAGAAACCTGCCCAAATGGGTAATGCAGTATAGGCTCCCTGTCCAAATTTTGTTTTAAAACGGATATCGGGATAATCGGCGCCTACCCAGGCACCGGCAGTATATTCCGGGGTAAAACCAATAAACCACCCGTCGGCATAATTTTGAGTAGTTCCTGTTTTTCCTGCTACTTCTGAGTAAATGTTATATTTATATCTGAGACGGGAAGCGGTGCCATTTGTAACAACGTTTTTAAGCATGGCGATTAGAATTTCAATATTTTGACTGGAAGCAATTGGGGCTTGTTCGTTTTTTGCATCTGCTGAGGTTCTGAAAATAATATCTCCCTCTTTATTGATTATTTGAGAAATGTAATTGGGTTTTATTCTGTGTCCTTTATTGGCCAAAGTCTGATAAGCACCAACAATTTCCTGTAAAGAAAGTTCTGCGGTGCCCAATGCAAGAGACGGCACATCAGGAAGCTCAGAATCAATGCCGGCACTGCGGGCCATATCAATTACTTTTGAAACACCTATTTTTGATATAAGCATAGCACTAACCGTATTAACCGAATTGCCAAGTGCACCTTTCATGGTGTACATGCCTTCGTATTTATTGTCTGAATTGCGTGGAGACCAATCTTCAAAATTTGCATATTGATACCGCTGATTATTGAATAAATCGCAAGGACGGTAACCTGATTCAAGTGCTGTTAAGTACAGAAATGGTTTAAAAGTTGAACCGACCTGCCTGCGGGCCGTCACATGGTCGAATTGAAATAGTTTGTGATTTATTCCACCTACCCAGGCTTTTATATTTCCGGTTCTGTTTTCAATAGCAATAAAACCGGTTTGCAATAGTTTAGCTTCATAAATTGCTTTTTCATAGGGAGTGAGCAAAGTGTCTTTTTCTCCCGATTTCCAGTCGAAAACTTTGGTTTTTTGTTTCATGTGCAAACTGTCCTCACTAATATTTCTCAGTTTTCGGTTGAGGATATTCGATAATCTTTCATTTTCTTGCCAGTTGGTGTTTTGCCATTGTTGGTCAAGCGTTTTTTGAATAACCTGAAGGTGTTGGTTAACCGTCTGCTCGGCGTATTTTTGCAGTCGTGAGTCGATGGTTGTGTAAATAATTAATCCATCGTTATCTAAGTTATAGTGCGACCCGGTTTTTTGGTTAACATCATCCAGAATGGCTGTTATCTCAGGTCTGATTTTAGCTGCGAAGTACGGGGCGATACTTTGCTCTTCGGAAATCCGGAAGTAGTTGAGTTTGATTGGAATGTTGGTAAGTGAGTCATTTAATTCATCCGTTAGGAAGCCGTATTTATTCATTTGATTCAACACAATATTCCGACGGTTTAAGGCGCGCTGGTAATTATTTCTCGGATTGTAAAACGACGATCCCTTCAACATTCCCACCAAAAGAGCAATTTCTTCAGTAGTTAGTTCAGTGGGATTTTTATTAAAAAAACGCAAGGCGCCTGATTTTAATCCGTAAGTATTTTCAACAAAAGGAACTGTATTGAGGTAGAGTAACAGGATTTGCCGTTTTGTGTAGTAATTTTCAAGCTTGACGGCTATAACCATTTCGCGACATTTGTTTATGACCAGCGACCCGACCGGGTATTTTTTTTCGGGGATACAGGTTCTTTGCCAGTTGCTGGCTAATGGTACTTCCACCTCCTGAGTGGTCTTTTTGTAACAGGATGGTTTTAATTGCTACCCTGAATAAACTTTTTCCATCTATTCCGTTGTGATTATAAAAACGAATGTCTTCAGTGGCAATCACTGCATCTATTATTTCCTGTTTTAATTCGTGCGAATAAAGGTCCATCCTGTTTTGTGAATAATATTTTCCTATCAATATTGTGTCTGAGGTATATATTTCAGTGGCAACAGGATGTTCGATGTTTTGAAGCTCGAATTTATCAGGAAGTGTTCCAAACAATCCCTGGTTTATTGAAATTACCAAAGCCACAACAAGTGTTACCTGAATACCTGCCATAGCAATGGCTGTCCAAAAAAGGTATTTCCGGTTTTTGTGAAAGTCTTTCCTGAGTTTCCTGCCAAATGAAAAAAACAGGTTTTTTACTGAATTCCAATTTCCCATTCAGATTAATTATTTCGACTTACTGTAGTATTTCATGGCTTCGGGCATAAATTGTTTCAGCTTTCTTATTCTTGTCTCGTCCGAAGGGTGGGTGCTTAAAAATTCAGGAGGTTTTGCCCCGCCGGCATTCGACATTCTTTCCCAGAAAGGAATGGCTTCCTGTGGGTTATAGCCGGCCATGGCTGCAAATATTAACCCATACTGGTCGGCTTCCGTTTCCTGCTGCCGCGACCAGGGTAAAACTGCACCAACTGTGCTTCCAATTCCATAGGCCTGCATAAACAGCATTTGTGTTTCCTGGGGTTTTTGCGATAAGGCAACCTGCAAGGCCATACCTCCCAACTGTTGCATCATAGCCTGGCTCATCCGTTCGCTGCCGTGTTTGGCAACGGCATGGGCAATTTCGTGGCCTACAACAATGGCAAGCGCTGTTTCAGTCTGCGTTATGGGCAATAAGCCGGTGTAAACAACAACTTTTCCTCCGGGCATAGCCCAGGCATTAGCTGCCGGGTCATCTACGGTATTAAACTCCCATTTGTAGCCTTCTAATACCGATTGTTGTCCCTGGCTGTTGTAATATTTTGTAATTGCATTTGAAATACGCTCTCCTACCCGGTTAACCATGGCAGCATCCTTATGGCCCGGACTTAATACCTTGTGTTCCGCCAAAAAATCATTGTACTGGCTGGAGGCCATTAATTGCAATTCCGATTCAGGGACCAAACTCAACTGGTTTCGGCCGGTTACCAGGTTTAACGCGCATCCTGCCAGCAAAGCAGAAACCAGAATCAGTAAAAAGTGTTTTTTAATAACCTGAAGGCCAGGTTTTGTTGCCCGGTTTTTACCCCCTGTTGTTTGTTGAAATGTTTTCATTTTCTTTTTTTTTACGTTACTATTTGCTTTTGTTTCTTAACCCGTAAACTGTACGGAAATGATAACCATACACCGCAAAGGTGATGGCATCAATCATTAATCCGGGTTTTCGGAAAAGTGTCCAAAACAGAAATTTCCAGTATTCACGGCGGCCATTATTGGCAATTCCGATGATGAATACAGATTTAACAAAACCTGCCAGGTAGTTCAACTGTACTTTTCCGTTCCCGGTTTTGGGACGTTTGTAATTGTTTAAACACTGGCGTATCCGCTGATAATAGGGTTTTGGAGAATAAATGCCGGTAATAATTTTTTTATACCCGTCGAGCAGTTCGTGATGGTTCATTTTTGGGATAAAATTCATCGATGCATCTGTGTTATTGCCCGATGATTCAACAGTAAGCCGGTTTTCAGCTTCAAGTCTTTCATAAAGTTTTGTGTTTTTCGGAGCGTTTAGCAGTCCAACCATGGCAGATACAATTCCACTTTGCTGAATAAAATCAATCTGCCGCTGAAAAATGGAAGGGGTATCGCTGTCGAAACCGACAATAAAACCTCCGGATACCTGCATGCCCGCGTTCTGTATTTTCTTTACGCTATGCAGCAGGTCCCTGTTTTTGTTCTGGCTTTTCTGACATTCCTGAAGCGATTTTTCTTCGGGTGTTTCTATGCCGACAAATGTGGACGTAAAACCGGTTTCCACCATCAGTTGCATTAATTCCTCATCGTCGGCCAGATTAATGGACGTTTCCGTATTGAATTTAAACGGATGATTGTGGCTTTGCATCCAGCTTTTCATGGCCGGAAGCAGGTTGTTTTTTATTTCATGTTTGTTTCCGATAAAGTTGTCATCAACAATCAGCACCGGGCCCCGCCAGTTCAGGTTGTAAAGCGCCTCTAATTCTGCTATAACCTGCTGTGGGGATTTCATTCTCACCTTGCGGCCCAAAAGGGCAGTAATTTCGCAAAAATCGCAGGAATACGGGCATCCCCTCGAAACCTGGATGTTCATAAAAGCATAGTCTTTTGCCGACAATAACTGGTAGTCGGGGGTAGGGGTCTTTGTTATATCGGCATATTCGCTGGTCTGATAAATACGCTGAGGCGTTTTTCCAGAATCCAGATCATTTAGGAACAGGGGCAGCGTAATCTCTGCTTCGTTCAATACAAAATGATCTATCTGCGAATAATTGGTGTATTCCTGGGTAAAAAGCGGACCGCCGGCTACAACTTTAACCTTGTTTTTCAAGCACTCTTCCAGAATTTTATTCACCGATTCTTTCTGGATATACATTGCGCTGATAAAAACATAATCGGCCCAGGCGATATCGCTGTTGTGAAGCGATGTAACATTCAGGTCAACAAGTTTTTTGTTCCATGTTGAAGGCAACATAGCCGAAACGGTAACCAAACCCAGAGGTGGAACTGCGGCTTTTTTGGAAATAAACCGCAACACATGTGTGAAACTCCAGAATGAATCAGGATATTTAGGATATACCAGCAATATGTTCATAGTATCTAATTTTTGCTAAAATGCTCAGGAAAGATAAAAAATGAAGGCTGGATGATTGTTATACAATTTCTGAATAATCTTACATAATTCACACTTTTAAATGGGTATCCGGTTTTGGAAAAAAATGTGGGCATTAAAAAACACCCACATTTTAAAAACTAAACCAAATCAAACCAAACCTAACCAAACCAAATTATGAACCAACCATAGACATTTTGCGATGTCCAAAAACCTGTTATTTTAATTTCAAAGCTTTTATAAAACTCTTCGTCCCTGTAAAAGCTTAATTACTATGGCAATTACTGCAATGACCAGCAGAACGTGTATAATACCTCCTGCACTGTACCCTATAAATCCAATTGCCCATGCAATTATAAGGATTACTGCGATGATGTAAAGTAAATTTCCCATGACTTTAATTTTTAAATGTTACTTATTAATAATTATTTGGAATATAGTTTTCCAGTCTAACTTTTTTTATTTCAAAATTTTGCTTTTAATTTAATACCTGATAAATGGCCCATTTTATTGATTTAAAGTGTACAACATCTTCTTTCAAACAAAAACCACAAGGGAATCTTATCTGAACCTTCCAGACTTTTGCCGTTATCCGGAGTTTTGGATCGTTGGCAGTGCTGTGTAAAAATGTTGACCTGGGCTTCATCATCAGAATCATTTTTTAACGTATTCTGTTTTATTTTTTGTTACTAACTGTGAAGTTGGAAAATGCTTTTCCCAATTCATCCATATCGCGTTTAAACTCCGATTTGAATGTTTGCCACTGGCTGTTATCTCCTTCTTTGTACTCGGCCAGTTTAATTTTAAGCTCGTTGTTTCTTTTTTCAAGTTCAGCCAGCTTTTTATCGTAAACAATCTTGTTTTCCCGGCTTGCATCCGCAATACTTGATTTTAACCCGGCAATGGTTTGTTCATTGTTTCTGAATTGATTTTGATAATCTGTTTTGAAAAGCTGAAATTCAGATACTGAGTCCTGGCGTGCCAGGGTCAAATCAATTTTTGCATCTATAACGGCCGCTTTTGTTTCCTGAACTTTATCCTCTGCATTTTTAACTTTTTGCGACGGTGAATTGCAACTTGTAAAAAGAATTCCGGCGAAAAAAGCTGTTGCAGCCAGAGTGATCACTATTTTTTTCATTATTTCATTTATTAACAGCGCAACTAATTTATTGCACATACAAAGATATTTCCCTTTAGCGCCTAAACTGTTACATAACTTTGAGAATGATTTACATCATTCACACATTTTTATGTTCAGGCAATTCTGAAAAAAAATTGGTTACCATCTTTCTTAATTGTGTTTTGTTTATTGGTTTGGAGATGTAATCATTACATCCTGCAGCTATCGACTTTTCCCTGTCGCCGACTAAAGCATGGGCGGTTTGTGCAATTATCACCACCTCCCTGTTAAACTCACGGATTTTTTGGGTGGCTTCGTAGCCGCCCATTTCCGGCATATTAATATCCATCAGCACCAAATCAATGTCCGGATTTTTCCGGCAGGCTTCTATCGCTTCCACTCCGTTTGTCGCATTTAAAAATTCTTTCGCAAACATTTTAACCATCTCTGTTATAAGAATTTCCGAAACTTTATCATCTTCAACAATTAAAATTTTAAGTTTTCTGGTTTTATTTTTTGTTGTTTTTTCCGGTGAGTCAGCCCGGGTGGCATGTTTCGTTTTCTTAGCCGGATTGGCCGGTATGGTAAAAAAGAAAGTGGCGCCTTGCGGATTACCATTATTAGCTGCATTGTTTTCCACCCAGATTTTTCCTCCCAGCATTTCAACATACGCTTTTGAAATGGACAATCCCAGCCCGGCGCCTTCGTAATTGCGATTATATGATTCGCTGCCCTGCCTGAACCGTTCAAAAATGATTGATTTCTGTTCTTCAGGAATTCCGGGTCCGGTATCTTTTACATAAAATTCGAATAATCCGTCCTTTTTAAAATAACCCAATTCAATGGAGCCGGTTTGCGTAAACTTTATGGCATTTTTAACCAGGTTCGTGAGCACTGCATATACCTTTTCACGGTCTGTCCTAATTTCCGCTTCTTTTTGGGGAAGTTGATTTTTAACAGAAATATGCAAATTTTTCTTTTCAGCCTCCAGCCTGAAAAAGTGATAAATGTAAGCCATCTGTTCGTTTACATTGGTGTCTGAAATTGAAACTTCAATTTGCTGCGATTCTATTTTGGATATGCTGATAATATCGTTTATAATATTTAACATGCGGGCGCCGCTTTTCTCAATAATACCAATATAGTTTTGCTGTTCTTCGCCTCTTAGCTTTAACGTTTTAAGCAGCTCGGTAAAACCCAATATGCCATTCATGGGTGTTCTGATTTCGTGGCTCATGTTGGCCAGAAAAGCCGATTTCAGCCGGTCCCCTTCTTCCGCTTTTTCTTTGGCTATAATCAATGCGTGCTCGGCATATTTGCGCATTGTAATGTCAACCAGGGTCACCAGGCATTTTTCGTCTATATTGCTGATTATACCGCTGACGAGCACGTATTTTAATGAACCGTCGTCTGTTTCCAGTTTAATTTCGCAGGTTTCTTTTAATTTGTTTTCGAATATTTTTTGCAGAAAATGATTAAAAACGGCCCTGGTATCAAGCGATACAAAAAAACCAAAACTGCTTTTTATCAGATGCGAACGTTCCTTCCCCAACATACGTTCTGCGCTAATATTCAATTTTGTTATTTCACCTTCCTTTGTCAGAGTCAGGTATCCAGAAGGTGCAAATTCATATAATTCAGTATATTTTTTTTCTGCAAGTTCAGCTTTTTCTTTGGCCTGTTTAAGTTCCTCATTTTGCATTTGCAGTTCTTCATATTGCATATCCAGTTCAATCTGGTGCACTTCAAGCTCGTGAATAAGTTTTAAAGTATCGGGTTCGGTTGCAGGCGCATCTGGAACTTGCTTTTTTTTCTTTAGCAATAATTCTGCAGTCTGCCGCAGTTTGCGGGATTCGTCTTCTGTTAGTTTTTGTTTATTCATACTGAAATATATTATCGTTTTGCTCTAACTTGTAAAATTTTACCGGTCTGTTATCCTTTATTGTTCCTGGTATAAATGCGTTCACTTTCTCAGGCGGGTAAACCGGTATGTTAAAAAAGAATGTGGCGCCCGAAGTATTTATATCCCTTTCGGCATTATTCTCCATCCAGATTTTTCCACCCAGCATTTCAACATAGGCTTTTGAAATGGACAATCCCAGGCCTGATCCCTCGTAGTTCCGGGTTAATGCTTCGCTGCCCTGCCTGAACCGTTCAAAAATGATTTCTTTTTGCTTTTCAGGAATTCCGGGTCCGGTATCTTTTACATAAAATTCGAATAAATCGTCTTTTTTTAAGTAACCCAATTCAACGAAACCTGCCTGTGTAAACTTGATGGCATTTTTAACCAGATTGGTGAGCACTGTATATACTTTTAAACTATCCGTTTTTATGATCGATTCATTGTCAGGCAAATCATTTTTGAATGAGATTTTCAATTTTTTGTTTTCAGCTTCTAACCGGAATAAATTAAAAACGTCCACGATCTGTAAATTAATGTTCACATCCGAAAAAGACATTTCCATTTGATTTGATTCTATTTTTGAGATGCTGATAATGTCGTTTATAAGATTGAGTAACCGTTCGCTGCTTTTTTCGATGATACCTTTAAATTTTTTTTGTTCATCGCCAGTTAAATTTGCAGTGCTGAGCAGTTCTGTAAACCCGAGGATTCCATTCATGGGAGTGCGAATTTCGTGGCTCATGTTGGCCAGAAACGCTGATTTTAACCGGTCGCTCTCTTCCGCTTTATCTTTGGCCCCCACCAATTCCGTTTCGGCACGTTTCCGTTCGGTAATATCACTTGAAATTCCAATAATGCCCGTTAGTTTTCCATTTGAGTCGAGCATTGGTGTGTCGGTTACAAATGCCGGAAAACTGCTTCCGTTTTTTCTTTTTACATCAAATTCTCCGGCCCATGTTTTTCCTTCGCCTAATTTTTGCATAATGTCAATGGCCTGTTCATTGGTTTGCAGGGCAGGCGTTAAATCCATAATATTTTGGCCGATGGCTTCGGCAGAAGACCACCCGTATATTTTTTCTGCGGCATTGTTCCAGTAGGTAACTTTGCCCGGCAAGTCAGTGGCAATAACAGCCTGGCCAACATTATTAATCAGGTCAGCCTGAAATTTTATTTCGTTTTGTATGTGCGTACGTTCGGTAATGTCCCTGACAGTGCATTGGATTACCTTAATTTGATTTGCCAAATAAACATTACTGACGAACTCGACATGGATTTCACGCCCATCTGAAGTAACAAGCGGTAAATCATCATAGCGTACATATTCTTTTTGCTTCAATTCCAGAAATTTCTCTTTGTTCTCGTAAACATCCTGAAAAGCGCCAATTTCCCAAATTGATTTTTCAATAAATTCTTTTTTTGAATAGCCCAGCAAATCCATTAAAAACGGGTTCACGTCATCAATCTTCCCGGTTTCGGCATTGAGGATAAGAATTCCGTCTTTGGCCGATTCAAACAAGCGGCGGTAACGTGTTTCCAACAGATTCAACGCATCCTCTGTGCGTTTGCGTTTTGTTATATCCTGTGAAATGGTTGCAATAATATTTTTTCCTTCCTCATCGAGAATACGCGATGAATTCCACAAAACTGTTTTGATGGTATTGTCTTTTGTCAGAATATCTATTTCAGCTACTTCCAGTTTATCGTCGAGATGATTTTTCAGTAATTCAAGGGTTGATTCAATTTTATCTTTTGGAAAAAGAAAATCAATTTTTTTATCGATAACCTCAGCCAGATTATAACCGCTCAGCAGTTCAAACTGGCGGTTGAAACGTTTTATTATCATGGCGGTGTCCCATACAATAATTGGTGTATGCAAATGGTTCAGGAGAATGTTTAAAAACTCACTTGTTGCACGATGGGTTTCTTTTAAGGAATCTTCTCTGCCTTTTCGTTCAGTAATGTCTTCAATGGCAAGTAGAATGATTTGCTCTTTTCCAAATGCCCTTTTTACCTGCCGTGCATTTAAAAGCATCACCCGTTTGCCGATGGTAGTAAAGTTGTGTTCCACCTCGTAGTTATCAAAGGAATTTTTTTCAGGAATGATTTCCTCCAGCAGTTCTTTCAGTTTTGGAATATCCCACTGGTGATTTCCCAATTCATAAATAAGTTTCCCAATTGTTTCTTCGGCGGTTACTTTGAAAAAATGATAGAATGAACGGCTGGCTTTTATTACCCTTAAATCTTTATCAATGGCAAGTAGAGGTTCACGTACCGTGTTAATTATATTCTCCGTGAATTCATTGATTTCATCGGCGGTTATTTTAATCTCCGCAAGTTCTTTTCGGGTTTTTTCGATAACTGCTTCCGTCTCTTTTCTTGTTGTAATATCGCGTATGCTGCATTGAATAACTTTATCGTCGTTTACTAAATAAACATTGCTTACAAACTCAACATGAATTCTGCGTCCGTCCGATGTTTCCAATGGCAAATCTTCATACCTCACATATTCACTTTGCTGCAATTCCAGGAATTTATCCTTGTTTTCAATAATATCCTGAAAAGCGCCAATCTCCCAAATTGATTTTTCAATAAATTCCTTTTTTGAATAGCCCAGCAAATCTATCAAAAACGGGTTTACGTCAACAATTTTCCCGGTTTCGGCATCGAGAATAAGAATTCCGTCTTTGGCCGATTCAAACAAGCGGCGGTAACGAATCTCAGAAGCGTTTCGTTCATTTCTTAAAATTGATTTTTTTTCCCCTGGATTTTCCCCCTGAATGTCTGTAAATGTTGACTTTCTCATAAAGTTTATTGTTAAAGCAGCGCCAATCTGATTAGCGCTGCAATAATTCTCATCTTCATTGGGCCATAGAACTTTAGTTTACATTGGAACCTATATTTCCCTGGCTTATAATATTTTCAAATTCTGCTGCTGTTTGGTAAATGTTTATATACCCGTTGTAAACCAGCCAGTTGTCGTAAGTAATATTCAGACCTCCATCCAGTTTCCTGATGGTGGTATAGCTTTTACCGGTGGTGCCGTTCACACTGTTCAGTGTTTTTGTTACCGGCCCGCCGCCTATGGTTGCAACTGAACTCAGGTTAATGGTTGCAGGATAGAATTCTCCGGCAATAGTTCCTGCAAGATTGAGCGTAACAAGCGTATTTCCGTTTTCCCTTTTTTCAAACAACGCTGTTCCTGATACGCCATAATTTCCTACAGGTCCTAATGTGTAAGTAACATTGGCATCGGTAATCACGTTTCCGCCAATATCGCCCTGGGCCAGAATTACATCGGGTTCGCTGCTGCTTTTAAGTACTCTTATAAAACCATCGTATTCAATTAACTGATTGTATGTTAACGAATTTACGCTGGTAGAGCTGGTTCCCGATGCATCCACCGGATTCAGTTCAACAACAACCGCACCGCCTTCGGCTATCGTATTCATGTATAACGCGGCAGGATGAATTCCTGAAGGAGCGCCAGACAACTTTAACGTAATGGTTGATGCAGTGGCGCTGGTTTCAATAAACGTGGCAATGCCGGTAACGCCCAAAACATCCTGTACCTTCAGGTTGTAACTTGTTTCTCTGGCAGGATCTTCCTCTTTTTTACAACCGCTGCCTGGCAACAGCAGAAATACCGCAATAACTATTGAAAGTGCGACATATAGATTTTTTGTTTTAATCATTTTTTTATGTATAAGATATTTCCCGCGTCTGGCGGGTCAGTTTTTTAAATTTTTAAATTGCAACAGTCTGCTAAATTTTTATGTTTTGCAAACTATCCAGAAGTCCAAATACTTTCAGCAGCCAAATCACCAAAATGATTATTACAACTGCATTCAGAATTCCTTTAACTGTTCGTTGCATGGGAATGTAGCTGTTGATCAGCCAAAGTATAACCCCAACAACGAGAATGACGATAATGACTGTTAAAATGGGCATAATAATAAATTTAAATTGTTTCTAAATTCTACCACATAAAGGTTAGGTTAATCCTGCCAGGAAGTATTACATCATTTTGTAAAAGAGTTACATAATTCACACATTTGGAAGAAAAAATTGATCAGTTTATTTGAAGGCATTTATCAGCAATTGATTCACTTTAATCAAGCAATTATAATTCAAATTGCAACTCTTTCTCCACCTACCTTGCAACGTCATATTATTCACTTTTTTGGTACATGCCATTTAATGAAAGTTATTACTGTTCTCTTATGTATTTCTAATTTATTCTTCTCCGTCGTAATTGCGAACGGGCAAAACGGAATAATTACTTCGGGCGGAGATTTAACCGGCAACGGAGGTTTCATAAGCTTTTCAACAGGGCAGGTGGTTTTTACTACACAATCAGGTGTAAACGGATCAGTTGCAGCGGGCCTGCAACACCCTTACGAAATTTCTGTAATTACTGAAGCAGAGGATACCAAAGATATACTTTTAAACTGCTCCGTATATCCAAATCCAACAACCAGTTTTTTGTTTCTGCAAATCAATACATTAAAATACAATGATTTGGTTTATCAGTTATACGATGCCAATGGCAGATTGCTGGAAACCCGGGAGGTTAAAGCGGAAAAAACTACAATTTCAATGTCGGAATATGTTTCTGCCATCTATTTTCTAAAGGTGATTACCAGGCGGGAAAATGTAAAAACATTTAAAATCATCAAACATTAACCGTATATGAAAAAAATCTACTTCATTTTTATCTTTTCAAATGTATTGTTGATTTTATTTCAATTCAGGGCAACTGCGCAGGCGCCCGCCAAAATGAGTTATCAGGCGGTTATCCGCGATGAGAACAGTAATCTGGTTGCCCATTCTGAAATTGGAATTCAAATCAGTATTTTACAAACTTCCGAAACAGGCGCTGTTATTTACCGGGAAACTCATCAACCTGTTTCCAATGAAAATGGATTGATAACCCTTGAAATTGGAAATGGAATAAACCGTTTTGGTGAATTCGAAAATATTAACTGGGCAAATGGCCCATTTTTTCTGCATACGGAAGCCGATCCAACCGGGGGGTTCAGATATACCATTTCAGGCACCAGCCAGCTTTTAAGCGTGCCTTTTGCTATTCATGCCAAAACAGCCGAAAGGATTACCGGCGCTAATCCGAATCCCGATTCGCCAGCACAATTTTTCGAAAAAGAACTCACCGATAACGAAAACAACATTGATGTTGGATTCGAGCTGGCGTCCACTTCGGAAATATTTATAAACGGAATTGCACTGCCTTCCGGCGAATGGTCGGGGGTTGGTACACAAATATTAAAATTCAAAATACAAACAAAATTATTCGATAAATTAAAAGTAAAAAAATGAAAAAGTTGGTGATTACATTGAGTATTGTTCTGATAGGTTTATTGGGCTACTCACAGGTTACAAGTGTTGGTGAATTCAGGGTTGCAAATGCAACTACTGCATTTGGTGTTAATCTTCCTGTTGGAACAAAAGTGTACAATATTGCCACGGGTGATTATTGGGTGGCAACCGCTGGAGTTGTTTCAACGGCAACCCTTTCAGATGCAACAGCTTCGTTTGCTAAATTAAACGATTCAGGTACCGATGATCAAACAGCGGCAGAAGTGAATATTTCTGATGCCGGGGAGTATTATACAGGTACAACCGTTGAAAGTGCATTACAGGAAGTGGGTTTTTCCATAGCGGCACATGCAACGAGCATCTCAACAAATGCTGATGCCATTAGTGCCAATGCAACCAATATTGCAACCAATGCTGCTGATATTATTGACAATACAACCAATATTTCAACCAATAGTGAAGGTATAACTGCAAACGCAGGAAATATTACTCTTAATACCAACAATATTACAGCATTAGAAAATCTAACTTCAAAAACTGACAATTTTGAAATTAACGCTGATGATCTTAATGGATCTGATTACGCTTTATCAGAAACAGCGATTACTCAATATGGTATTCAGTTATCAATTAATGGTGTAATAACTACAAACTTTAGTTTTGCTGCAAATACAGTAACACTTTCAGTACCTGTGTATAAATACGATTTAATTGTTGCTAAATACATTTTTTAGCAAGTATAAAATTGAAGTAATCAATTCTATATCAATTTAGATTGAATCAATTAGAGAAAAAAACATGAAATATTGTTTAATCTTATTGTTTGGCCTGCTCTCAATTGAAACATTTAGCCAGGTTTCGAATACCAAGGTAGTTCGTGTTTCAAATGCCACCACCATTTTTTCAGAGCCGCTTTCCGAAGGAAATATCCTGATTGATTTAGGTACGGACAGAACTTACTTAATGCTTAAAGGAATACCTGGAACTGAATCATTATCGTCGGTAACGGAGAATGTCGATTACAAAGAAATTGCAAACACAGATTATCAAACTCTGGATGTTGCGCAACTTACAGGAACTAACCTGGAATTATCACTCTCTGATGATGGTGAAGCAACGCATCAGATTGATTTGAGTTCGCTGTCTGGCACCGACGACCAGACAGCAGGCGAAGTTTCCATTGCCGATGCCGGCGCTTACTTTATTTCTCCCAATGTTGAAGGAGCACTGCAGGAAATAGGCGGAAGCATTGTTTCAGGGGGCGATGGCTGGGGGTCTGACGTGGTAATCAGCGACAATACTTTAACCGGCGATGGAACTTCGGGAAATGTGCTTAAAGTTGATACAACGGTAATAGGAACAAAATACGATATTAGGAGCGGAACAATTGATGCGGCATTTGAATCAGTTATGGCAGACACCATGAACGTGAAATCAATTCATTATTCCGATACCTATTGGGATGATTTACAGGTTAATATTGCTTCAGCAAAATTAAAACCTTCTTTTGAACCTAAATGGGTTTTATATAAAGGTGGCTATGTTTTAAGTTTTGAAAACAACAGCTCTCACGAAATGTATTTTACTGCCCAACTATCGCATAAATATAAAGACGGCACTGATTTATCGTTTCATGTGCATCTTGTTTACCCGGATGGTACCACGGGTAATGTGGACTGGACTTTTACTTATTCATGGGCAAATATTGGAGATAATTATCCGGATGAAACAACTGTTAATACACAAACCGCAGCAACGGGAGTAATAAATAAACACACAATTGGAGAAATTGCTGCAATCAGTGGAACCGGGAAAAAAGGCAGTTCGGTTTTGCTTTGTTCGTTAACCAGAAATGGTTCAAATGTAAATGATGATTATGGCAACAGCGTGTACATGGTAGCCCTCGATTTTCATTACCAGATTGATAAACCCGGAAGTAATAATATAATACCGGATTAACCCGAGTTATACCATTTTACATTCAAATTTTGGTAATAAGGTTAGTTTTCCCCTGTTCGCCTTTTACTAAGAGGTTTGATGGGAAAAAATAAGGTTTATTTGAAAATAGAAAAACCTTATTTTCAATTCCTAACCTTAGTAAAATGGCAGACCCCGGATTGACTCAGACCTTATTCCCTTATTGTGTGTCGGATTAATACGATAGAAACAAAACTTTTCAAATTAGGTAATAAGGTATTAATTTATTGGAGTTTCGGCTGGTTACTAAGGTTGCAAAAAAAAATAGGGTTTTAGTACAAGAAAATTACTTTGCCAAATAAAAATTTAGGTTTTCAAAAACCTTATTTTCAATGGGGAATATTAAAATAGAATTTTGAGCCCTTTCCCGGTTCGCTCTCAACGCCCATTTTTCCACCATGTTTTTCTGTAAATTCTTTGCAGAGGATTAACCCTAAGCCCGTACCCTGTTCGTTTTGGGTACCCGTAGTTGTAATGTTCTGGTCAATCTGGAATAATTTACCAATGATATTTTTTGGTATTCCTATGCCCGTATCGCTAACAGCCACAACCAATCCGTTTTTGTTTTTTGTTACTGAAACAGAAATTTCTCCTTCGGGATAACTGAATTTTATGGCATTTGAAATCAGATTCCGCAAAATTGTACTTATCATCGCCTTGTCTGCATATACCATAGTATCAGCAGGCACTAATTTTTTAATCTGTATCTTTTTTTGGAAAGCAGAGCTTTCAAGCATTGAAACTATTCCATTAATGAGTTCAACAAGGTTGAAAACTTCGGGAGCGAAAATCATCCTGCCGGTTTGCGATTGCGCCCATTCCATCAGGTTTAAAAGTAAATCCACTGCCCGTTTTGATGATTGTTGGATTAAAGTTGCAAATTCTTCTAAATTCTCGTAATTCTTCTTCTTCGTGCCTTCTACAAGAAATTCGCTTAATCCCAAAATGGAATTAAACGGGCTTTTCAGGTCGTGGGCAATAATGGTGAAGAATTTATCCTTTTCGGCATTTATTTTTTCGAGATCACTGTTTTTACGCTTTACTTCCTCTTCGGCTTGTTTTCTGTATGAAATTTCGGTTCTAAGTCGTTTGGTTGCGCTGGCAAGCTCCTCTGCCTGATTTATGGCTTGCTGGCTTAATTTGGATTGATAGAGGTGCGAGGCCAGATTTCGAATTTGGCTTAACTGCTTTTCTATGAGCCATTTTGAGAATTTATTTTTTTCTTCTCCTTTTGTTTTAACCAGATCAATCGCCGAAATGCTTTTTTTCAGGTAATCAACATAGTTATTTTCCATTTGATTCAATTTGGCGGTTGCTCCCCAATGCTGGTAACATATATACGCCTGTTTCCAGTAATGAAATGCCAAATGGTAATTTTCCTGTTGTAACCAGAATTCATACATCCGTTCATTTGCCAAACCCTCCCACTGCAAAAATTCGTTTTTCTGAGCCGCATCAGCAGCCTTGTTGTAATTTTGCAGGGCTTTAGCCGGGTGGCCTTCGATAATGTTCAGTTCGGCAGTTGCCAGTAAATATTTATGCCCGAAATTTTCGGGACAGAATGTTGTCCAGATTCGCAGTTTTTTAATTCCCTTTTTTATTTCCTTCAGCCATATTTTTTGCACCGGAGGTTCCTTTTCCGGATAAAGCCGTGCCAAAATAAGTATCCGTGCAAAAACATGCTCGGGCCAGGGCAGGAGTCCCTGCGTACCTGTGGTGTAAATAATTGGTTCCGTTTCGTTTGATACAACAAGCGCCTCATCATGATTGCCGAGTATGAGCAACGAAAAAGTTTTTAAAACGTTGTAAATACATTTAACCTGAATATTTTTGTGCGCATCAACCGATTTGATGTAGTCACCATCGTTCCCGGTTTTTTTCACTGAATGACTGTCGCTGTTTGCCGTTAATGCTTCAACTATTCTCAGGCCTCCTTTAAACAAATCGATTGCCCACTGATTGTGCCTGGTTTTGCTAAATTCCAGCGATCGTTGTGTCTCCAAATTAAGCGCTTCCAAAGAAACTCCCTGGTAAAACCTGCAATACATGTTATGGCCGAAAGCATAAGCAGCATATTGCAAATTGCCCGAACGTAGTCCGGTTTCATACGCATCAATGTAATCCTGCGAGCTGTATTTCAGGTGTTTAAACCAGTGTCGAATGGAGCTTCCAATCATCAGGTAGAAAACGCTCTGGTCAGAAGGATTCGAAAATTTTTCAGTCATCAGTTGAGTGGCTACATCTGCAAATTTTTTAGCCGAGGCATAATCACCTTCAACCCAGCCCAGCAAACCGCCAAAAGCCGTATGGCTGTATCCAACCTGCGGAATGTTCCCGTATTTCAACGTCAGTCCAACAACAATGGGTACTATCACGCTCCAAAGTTTTTGATGCGAACGGTAACACGGAGGCCCCATGGTTATCAGTATTTTACATGCCGTTAACATCTCCGGGTTGCTCATATTCGGCAACTGGCTTAACGTTAATATTTCTTTATTTTTAAGTTGATCTTTTACTTTTGCAATTTCGATGTCGCGTGCTTTGTCGTAATCTTTTTCAGGTAAAATTATACCGAGCGCTTTCAAAGCAGATTTTCCGGCTTCAATTGCTTCCGGATATCGCGCCAGCAACGTGTACTGAACAATCAAAATATTGTATGCTTCCGCTTTTTCAACTGCGTTGTTGGCTTTTTTTACTGCCTGATGGACGCATTGTTCCGCAATTTTCTGATCGCCCTCCAGAGATTCGCAAACTGCCCGTTCGTTTAAATAACTCAATAACAGTTTGTGGTGTTGTTGCCACATGAGTGCAGAAAAATCTTCTTTTTCCAGAATTTTTTCTGCGTTGTGGTAGAATTGTAACGCTGCTGAATAGGCAATTGCGGAGTAGGCTTTTCTGGCCGCCTGAATGTTCAACCTGAATAATTCTTCCCGTTCGCTGGTATTTTCAATTTGGTCAATTCCTGCATTCAAATTATTAACAACCTCAAAAAATCGTTCATTTAGTTGTTCAGGAGATAATTCAGTCAAAAGTAATTTGCCTATTTCAACTAAAATCTTGTTGTGGCGTTCCTCGCCGATTAATTGAAATGCCGCTTGCTGCAGCCGGTCGTGGCGGAAAATAAAAACATCGGTCTCCGTCTCGTCATGGCTGATGGCCCGTTTTTGAATCACTTTTAACGGAATTGCAATATCTTTCCCTTCAGGCGAGTCTAATATGGATTTGCATTCATCCAAATTAAAGCCACTAATTATTTCGAGGTTTTTAACGTGAAACCGGTTTCCAAGGCATGCCGCCAGCGAAAATAATTTTTGGGCGTGCGGGTCCATTCCCTGAAATTTGCGCACAAACAGATCGACAACATTTTCGGGAAACTCACTGCCATTTTCCAAATCGGTTTTCCATTTCCATCTGTTTTCTGATTCATTGAACCAGAGCAGCTTAAAGTCTGACAGATAAATTATTGCTGCGTGGACAAAAAATGGGTTCCCAAGGGTTTTTTTATGGATAATGGCAGCCAGTTTTTCTATATCTTCTGCGGCAGGCAACAGCGTATCTTCCAAAATGTTTTGTACGTCTGATTGGGTGAGATTGCTCACCTTTAGCCTGTTTAAGATTATATTTTTACGTTTTAATTCTTCCAGTGCTGCTGTAAACGGATGGCTGGAATCCACCTCGTTGTCGCGGTAAGAAAGTATGACCAGCATGTAACGTAATGTATTTCCAACCTCCAGTTGTTTCAGCAGCTCTAATGAGGCTGTGTCTGCCCATTGCCAGTCATCGATAAACAATAGCAGCGGATGTTCCGGTTTACAAACAACACTTAAAAACTTACGCAAAACGTCGGTGAAACGATACCGTGCCTCCTGCGGACTGATTTCACCCAGCGGCGGTTGCTCACCGAGCAGCAATTCAAAATCATGTACCAAATCAATTAATACCTGACCCTGCGAACCAACGGCATCAAGAGTTTCAGTTTTATATTTTTCGCGAATGGGTTCATCCTCTGCAAGAATGATATGACAAAGGGTTGTAAGTGCCTGCCGAAATGCAAAATAGGGGATGTTTTGCTGAAATTGTTCGAACTTTCCACTTATAAAAAATCCGTTTTCGTTTTTAACAGGCTTTTCAAGTTCCTGAACCAACGCGGTTTTCCCAACGCCGGAAGTTCCCGGTACAGTTAATATTTCACCAACTCCTTTGCATATTCTTTCGAATGATTCAAAAAGTGTTACGATTTCTTTTTCCCGGCCGTAAAGGTTTTCAGGAATTAATAAACTTTTCATTTAAACACCTAACCCATTATATTTTCGCAAAGTTGAAATTCATTTTTTATACTCATTTATTCAACATAAAATGAGCGTATGAGTTCATGAAACATAAAACTATTTTGTATTATTCTTTAATTCCAGTTTGCCTTTTCGGCCCCAACAAATACAATTGGCCCCCTTCGGCTTTGCGCCAAAAACTGACAACCCAAGGCTAGTTTTTACATTCCTTATTTTACAGTTAAAAATCCTCATTCCGAGAGAAACCGTTTTTTGCCAAACGCGTCGAGTGAAAAAACAAAACGAATCCGGTTTTTGAATGATCCACTGGCTGCATCCAGGTTTTTGGAAACCAGCAATGGAACATAAATTTCGAAAATATTTCCGATGCCTGCTTTAAATCCTGCCTCATAAAAAACGGGTGAATTGTTTCCACTGCTAAAACCTTTATCGTTTAAAAGCAAATTAACAAATGGTTTCACAGGCAACCGGCTGGTTTTGCCGGGCAAACTGCTTGTTAATGAAAGGGAAACCAGCCAGCGGCTGTAACCCAGGCTGTCGTTCACCGGCGACACCAAACCTCCTTCGGACAGGCTCATTTGCCGCGACCAGAAACTGGTTGGAAAAACGGCAAAGCGGTCGGGGTACGTTCCCTCGAACAGATACAGTTCGCGGCCATTTCTTCCACCGGGTGAAAACGAGTAAAAAGGAGTTTCCGAATTCTCTTTCAGCATGGTTCCGGCAAATAACCGCATATCAAGTCCATTATCCTGTCCATGGTAACTCAGTCTGTAATTGAATTCAACCGAAGTTTTTTGGTGTGATTTTCCGGATTCAAAATCTGCCTGCAGGGTAAATGGATTCATCATACTGTTTTTCCTCAACCTGTAACCAAATTGCAAATAGGTATCCATTTTTGCCTTCTCCTGAAATTCAATCTGGTAAAGGCCGGAGGCAGCAATGTAATTCCCAAATACACTTTGGGTTAACGGAGAAGTCATGTCCCGGTTTCTGAAATGCAACTCCACACCGGTTTTTACCTTTTGGTAGTTTTGGTTACCCGGTGCGCCGAATTGGGTCGCTTCCAAAGAAAGGGCCGCCAGCCTGATGAATTTTTCGTAGGGTGTAATGTTATAGGTTACCCTGCCAAACCCGGCCAAATCGTTATTGCCGAATGCATAAAACGGCATCACAAAATATTCCAGCGGTTTTGGGATAATGAAGCCGTTATGGAGCGCCAAACCCGCCATAAAACCGTTTTCGCGGGTCCAGTTGATAACCGGCAAATACATCAGCGTGTGTTTTTCAGGATCATCAATGGTAAAGAGGAGTTGGGTTTGTATGGGATCTGCCCTGGGGAAAGCGCCGGTTTTTCGGATGTTGTTGTTTTTCCTGAAAATTTCGGGCATTACATGTCCGGGGTCGATTTTTATTTCTGAATAATCACCTTCGGGCAGTTCAATCCATTTCTCTCCTTCAAAACCATCCACCCATTTTTCAAAAAAGATTGAATCTCCGGTCATTCCTGCTATGACCAGCGGCGAAACCAGTTCTCCGTTATTTTTTACAAGTAGTTTTTGATTCTCCACACGAACCATTTTATAGTCGAGCCGTTGGGTTGTTCCCATTAAATCATCAAAAAACCAGGTTAAATCTTTGTCTGTAATGTTTTCAACTACACTGCGCAAATCGTTGGGGTGGGGGTGTCTGAATTTCCATTTTTGGTAATATTCGCGCATGGCGGCATCAAAAAGCGAATCTCCAAGGGATGCCCGCAGATAATTAAAGGCTATTGTAGCTTTATTGTACAGGATAATGCCATAATTCAAATCGTTGTACCCGGTTGCGGGCAGATTCATCGGCTGTTCGAGGTTATTGCGGGCCTGAACCAGCCATTCCAGTTCCTGCATACGTTCCACAGGCAATTGGTCGATATTTAAAAAGCGGGCCAGTTTCCAGTTCTTAAAATAAATCTGCCAAAGTTTTTTCAGAGGATATTTTTCCTTCATATATCGTGCTGTATAAGCGCTCGTTATACCTTCATCCATAAACGGATGTTTTCGCTCATTGGATGCCAGTGCCCCGTAAAACCAGTTATGAAGAATTTCGTGAACCAGCACTTCGTCGAGTGAGTAGGCATCGTCAACCATGCCAATTACTGTGATCCCCGGGTATTCCATACCATAACCGGCGCTTAGGGCGCTTTGAACTGCCGTGAAACTCTCATACGGATAATCGCCAATTTTTTCGGAAGCCCAAAAAATCACCTCATTCATATAATCCAAAGCGTCCTTCCAAAGATTTGACTGCCGGTTGGTAAACATCACCCAGGTGGTTACTTCCCTGCCTGAATCGGGAAGTTTTACTTTCCCCTTTTTTACATTAAACCGTTTGTCGGCAAACCAGGCAAAGTCGTGCACCCCTTCTGCAATATATTGAAGTGTTTTTTTCTGTTTTGATGACGCCGGGAAAGGGACATTTCCAATGTGCGAAGCTTTTGTCCATGAGGTGTCGGCGGCAAGTTTTTCGAGCATATCCATTTCGTTCCGGTTTTGAAGGTTTCCGGTTGCACCCACAATGTAATTTTCGGGCAATGTTATACTTACATCGAAACGTCCAAATTCGGAATAAAATTCACCCTGATCAAGATACGACATCTCGTGCCAACCATCCATATCATAAACGGCCGGTTTGGGATACCACTGCGAAATTTGATAGGATTCGCCGATATGGCCCAACCTTGATGTTACGCCTTTGGGAATTTTTACCCGGAAGGGGGTTGTAATAAGTATTGTGTCGCCGGGATTCAGTGGTTCGTTCAGGTCAATCCGGCAGATGTCGGGCTGGCCGGGTAAGATGTTCCACTGAACCTGGTTGCCGTTTACTTTAAAGTCCAGCGAATCAATAAAACCGCTCAATTCCGGATCATCGAATAACTTTGATTTTCCGGTTACCCGGAATACCTGTTTGGCTAATGGAGTGTTGTTGCCGGAGTATGCATTGGGCCACAGATGGAACCAGATAAAAAAAAGCGTATCGGGAGAATGGTTGATGTACTGCAATTTTTCGAACGCATGTAGTTCGTGGAGTGTATCGTTTAGGGAAACATTTATTTTATAATTGACTTCCTGCTGAAAATAATCCTGGGATAAAGTTTGGTAAAATGACAGGGAGATAAACAAAAAAAATAGAAATAACCTCCGGGAAGCGCAGGTGATGGAAGGTATTTTCATGATATTTTTAATGAACGGGTTCCTGCCATGGTTTTTTATTTAGCGAAATGGAAAATCTTAATTGAATCAGGCGTTTTTTCAATAACGTTAAAGCATTTATATACAAATGTTTCGATTCCAGAGGTATCGAATGTTTATAGAAATGTTTATTGGTTTTTATTCGACCCCGGCGGGGTCGTATCATAATTTTCAGATTATCTGGCTATAAACATTTGAACCCTCTGGGTCCTTGCATAATATTGACTTGTTGTTTGCTTCAAATTCTTAATGTTCATATCTGCAATTTCTGTTATAGAATAAACAAAAAAATTTGTGCAACCTTATAAAAAGAATTGCACAAATTTTAAACTACCTCGATTAAACCAATAAAAGTACCAGGATGATAATTAAAAGTAGAGTTGCGCCACCAATGTAAATCGTTCCGTTGGCTTTTTTTACATCTTTTTTCATTTCTTTCAGCTCACTTTTCAGTTCGCTTTTTTCTTCAGCAGTCAAGTCGCTTTTATCCATTTTACGGATTTCTTCAACACGTGTGGTAATCCGGTCAATTTCTTCATCAGTCAGTCTGTTTTCTGATTTTACGGGAACAGCTTTTTCCGCTTCGGTCTTTGAATCCGAATTGTTTGCAAATGCCATTGTTGCACTCAGAGTGAAAAGCATTACGAATACAAAAAAAATAACTTTTTTCATTTTGTGAATTTTAAATTATTAAACAGTTTATAGTGAATCGACAATTTTGTTTAATTCTTCTTTCGTTTTACCAAGCTTTTTTTGAAGTTTACCAAACATTTCCTCTTTCTTTCCTTCTTCATACATTAAATCGTTGTCTGTTAAGACAGCAAATTTCTGTTTGAGCTTACCTTTCTGCTCTTTCCAGTTTCCCTTTGCTTCAGTAGTATTCATATTATTTAATTTTTTATTACCTCAACTGGAGGGACAGGTGTGAAAAAATCTTCACAGTACAAATTTCATAAGATAATCGCTAAGAAGTGTTACATAATTTCTTTTAATAATTACATTATTCACACATTCTGCCTGTCAGTTTTTTTTTGAATCAATAGCATTTGTTCTACAAATAGTATTGCGACGCTGTAGCTTACTGCTTTAGTTATATGGTAGGTTGGAGAAAAAAATAAGGTTTAGGTGCAAGAAAATTTTACTATGCCTTATGAAATTTAAGGATTCCAAAAAACCTTATTTCCAATTCATAACCTCAGTAAAATGGCATACCCCAAATTGACTCAACCCTTATTTCCTTGTTAAGAATGAAAAAAAAATGCCGCCAGATTTAATTCCAAACGTCAGGCAAATAAAAAAAGAGGCCATAACGACCTCTTTAATAGTGAGAACCATAAATTTGAATCAAAACAGTCTCTGATAAATATTTTCAAATTTGTTTTTTTTAATCTCAGAAATGATGGTCACTCTAAAACACAATAACATCAATAAGTTGTGACATATTGGAATTTAATGAATTGGTATTTGGAAATTTTTTGTGATTTGTTTATTGTCAATTTATATCCTCTTTCGATTTTTTTAGTTCGTTCAAAAGTTCACGCAAATTAATTGTAGCATACGTGGATGCATAATCGGACATGGCATAAGGAATAATCAATTCGTCATTTTGAATCATGGACCCGCAGGAATAAACCACATTGGGAACATATCCCTCCCGCTCCTCGGCATTGGGAGCCAGTAGCGGTGATTTTAACCTCCCGATTTCTTTCTCCGGATTTTTAAGGTCGAACAACGAAGCTCCCAGAGTATATTCGCGCATGGGGCCAACCCCATGTGTAATCACCAGCCAGCCTTCCGGCGTTTCCAAGGGCGAACCTCCATTTCCGATTTGGATAAACTCCCAGGGAAATTCAGGCTTTTGCAGCAATTTAGCTTCACGCCAGATGTTGATATTATCGGAATAAGAAATGTAATTATTGGACCCATCCAGCCGGCACAGCATGGCATATTTCCCGTTCACTTTTCGGGGGAAAAGTGCCATGCCCTTGTTTTGGGCAATTTCGCCATGGAGGGGCAATATTTTAAAATGATAAAAATCACGGGTTTCAAGCATTTTCGGTAATATGGTGGTTCCATCGTAGGCGGTATATGTAGCATAATAAGTGGTTTCACCGTTATCATCCGTGAACTTAACAAAACGGGCATCTTCAATCCCGTTCCTCTCGTTTACCGAAACAGGGAATATAACCCGTTCGGAAATGTTGGTATCCAGTGAAAAATCAAGTTCGTAATGCGACAAGGCCAGCCACATGATTTGATTGAAAAGAATTTCTTTATCGGCGGTAAGGTGAAGTGATTTCCTTGCATCCCTGACACAATCACGGAGTTCTCCGTACGTAAATGTATCGTTTAGCTTGTCCAGGATAAAACCCGAAGGGATCAAGGCATTGAAATCCTTCATGTCATCGAGCTTGCTTTTAAACGAAACTTTATCGTAAATATGCTTTCGTATTTGCTTGGCCTCTTCCAGCATATGACCTACCGGTTCAATAAAAAGGTTGTTGTTTTTATCCAGCACGCCGGTGCGGAAAACGATGGACGAAATATGGCCTTCTCCGGTTGCCCTGAAACTGAGAATGACCCTGGTTTCACCCGGACCTGTTTCCGACTGATCGGGGTGTTCCACAATTGACGGGTTAAAAAAAGCAGCCGCTTCAATGGAATACTCCATTGTAAAATAGGAGCCGATAAGCGACTTTTGCGAAACATCCAGCGACTCAGGATCAACATCCAGTTCCTTTAATAAATGGGCGATTTTATTATAATGTTTTTCGAAAATTCTGGAAATGTTTCTGTGCCGCAGTGAAAAATCCCTGAGAACTGGACTTAAGGCCTTAGAAGCCGATTGTCCAGACATGTTTAGTACAGAACGTATTGTATTTAGCGCCCTTTCGTCGCCGGTATAAAGAAACCGGGCAATTACCCTCGATGAATCCGGAAGGAATTTTATATTCTTCCTGTTTACTGGAACCTGCATTGTTTGTTCGTTTATATTTTTGGCAAAGGTAGTCGCTAAAATTGGATATATCCTTATTATTTATGAATTTCCGTAATGTTGCCGCCTGAACAATATAGAGATCACAGGAAAATGGGGAAACTATATTTACGGAACATTTTGAAAATAATAATTTCATCATTTTATCGTATCCCGGTCCCAGTAACGCATCACATCAGCTACACTTTTGCCGATTTCAGATTCAAGAAACAACAACAAATCTGCATCTGGAAGTTTTTCGTTTCTGCTTTTTATTGCATCCCACCATTTTCGGTTAATCTGAGCTCCATTGGAATCATAAATATTTCCTGCGGCGGTATGCCACCTGAACTGATACCAGCCATAATTGTTCGGGTATTTCTGACCTATTTCAAAGTATCGGTTTTCAATATCTTCGAGGCTGGTATAGATTAACCCGTTGGTTCCTGCGCCAAGAACCATTTTTGCAATCAGTGTGAGGGCCGGCAGTGATTCAGGTTCAATTTCGGCAACATAAGCATGAAGAAGGCTGTTCACATACAACTCCGCCAGCCATTTGCGCTGCATATTTAAATTGGTCTGAAAATGAAAAGCGTGCCCAAGTTCATGAATTGCCAGCAAATCAAAAAAGGCCTGCATACTCAGTTCACCCGATTCGGTGCGATAAACGTTATGAATTTGTTCCTGCAGATTAACGGGTATTTGGTCAGGCGGTGGCACAAAACTTTTCCAGAAAGGATTGTCATTTGCAGCTACAATTAAAATGCTGTCTCCGTTGTAGTGGGGCATTCCGTAAACCGGAAAGTTTGTAAACTTCGGCCAATCATCCTCGCTTAAAACAAGTAATGTTACCGTTGGGCTGAAATCCAGCAGTTCTTCAAAATAATTTTTGGCCTTGTGAACACGGTTGGAAATCAATCGGGCCCTTTCATCGCAATCCTGACTGTAAAAAACCCGAAAATTGTACTCGTCGGTTGTTTTTAACTGGCTGAAATCCTGTGCATTTAGCGGTTGTATCAGCATTGACGCAGCAATCGCGAAAAGAAAAATAGTTGTCTTCATCACATCAAAATTTATTTTTTTCAAATTTCGATGTTTTGAATGAGTGAAAATAGTATAAAAACGACAATTATATCCTTAATTCGGCCTGCAACTTTACCGGGGCTTTTTCCAGGTCGCGTTCAATAATTCCTGGGGCCACATTTGCAAATTGCTTAAAGTCGCGGATGAAATGCATCTGGTCGAAATAACCGCAATGGTGGGCAATGCTGGTCCAACTCATTTGAGGAAAGTTTTCCCGCATCCGGTAGGCCTTGGAAAAGCGAATCAGCCGGGCAAAGAATTTCGGGGGAACACCAATACGTTTTTTGCTGACCCGTTCAAACTGGCGGATACTTAAACAGGCCAGCGACGCCACTTTTTCCATTGACATGTTTCCGCTGGATTGCATCAGTTCGAGCATTGCTTTATCAAAAGGCAAAGCTTTTTTCAGCACATTTACTTTTTTCAGTAAAAAGGATTCAATTATATCTTTTATTTCATCGAAGTGTTTTGCTTCCTGCAGTTTACAGTTTACTTCTTCCATTTCACTTCCGTAAACATCTTCAGCATCGTAATGCCCGTTAATCATTTCGGTCATTGGCAACCCCAAAAACCGGTGCAGGCCGCCGGGATGAAATCCAACCCTAACTGCCTTGTGGTTTTTATTGATGTCGAGCATAACCCGGGTAATCATCGGCCCAACAACAACACTTCGGGGTTGCAGACTGAATTCGGTTTCTTCCGACTTCTTTACTTTAACGCGGTCGTTTATATAAAAGAAAAGTGAATCCTGAGGAGCAGGCGGATAAGGGCAAATTACTGCTGAACCATTCGATTCCACCTCTGCATGAATAACCATGATGCACTGGATAAAATCCTGCAGCAGAACATGCGGAATGTAGAATTTCGTCAGCATCATGGTGTCGGATAAATCAGTTAAAAAATTAAAAATTTTACTGCCAGAAAATTCTGTTAAGACTATAACATCTTAGTTGTAAAAAGGTTAAAATAGTTTACAGGAATTACAACTAAAAATTTTTCTGAACGGGAAGTTGTATTTTTATTCAGAAATTTTCTTTAATTTTAGTTCAAAATAAAAATATGACAACCAGACGTTTAGATTGGGGCTCACTGATAAAAACCATTCTGCTGCATCTGTTATTCTGGATTTTCATTGTAACTTATTTTGCGTGGGGGTTTGGTTTTCAATCTAACCCTGTAAGGTCGTTTATTAATGCCTTGTTTTTTCTGCCTGGATTTTTTATTATGGTTTATTCACTGTTGTATTTTCTTGTTCCCAGATACCTGCTTCAAAGAAAATTTCTGGCGTTTTTTGCCGGGTTATTCATTGTTCTGGCTATTTGCATGTTGTACACAATTCTGGCGCAGCTTTCTTTGGCCGATTCCAAAACTTTCAGAGGAATGACACTATCTGAAGGCCGAAACGTATTACCCTTTTTACATGTTGGAGGTATTGCCGTTTCAATTCGGTTATTAATTTACTGGTATCAGCAGAAACAGCAAACTTTGGAGGCAGAAAAGCAGAAAACCGATGCGGAATTACAACTATTAAAAGCACAACTTCACCCTCATTTTTTATTTAACACACTGAATAATTTATACGCACACTCCCTTGAAGCGTCGCCCAGATGTCCGGAAATTGTAATGAAACTTTCTGAACTTCTGAGGTTTATGATTTATGAGAGCAATACTCCGAAAATGCCGTTAACAAAAGAAATACATGTATTGCAAAGTTATATGACCCTTGAAGAGATGCGCTATGGCGACCGGATTGACATTTCGGTTAACGTAGATGGTGACATTGAAAAACACCAGATAGCACCTTTTCTGCTGCTTCCTTTTTTGGAAAATGCATTTAAACACGGTACCAGTAAACAACTGGACCAGTGCTGGGTTAGCCTGAACATTTCTGTGGAAAATTCACAGATGCATTTTAAACTCATTAACAGTATTGAACCTCAGACTGATGATGACACCACAAAACTTGGCGGCCTGGGTTTGCAGAATGTTCAAAAACGTCTGGAACTTTTGTACAAGGACAAACATAGTCTGGAAACAAAAAGACTGGAGGAAGTTTTTATAGTTGATCTCAAAATTACATTGGAAAAATTGGAAAAACAGTATGAAAAATTGGAAATGTCTTATAGTGGATGATGAGCCACCGGCAGTTAAAATACTGGAAAGCTATATTGAAGCTTTGGATTATATGGAAGTTGTTGGAACCTGCAACAATGCTTTTCGGGCCCTTGATATTTTGAACAGTGTAAAAGTTGACCTGATGTTTCTCGACATTAATATGCCCAAATTACTGGGAACCCAGTTATTGAAAACTATACAGCATCCTCCAAAAGTAATTTTCACCACTGCGCATAAAGATTATGCGTTTGAAGCTTTTGAAATGGATGCCGTTGATTATTTGTTAAAACCAATTTCGTTTGAACGTTTCTTAAAGGCTGTAAACAAATTCTGCCAGATAAATACAACTGAATCAACTGTTTCTGCCAATGGCCCGGGATTTTTATATTTCCGGGTTGACCGGAAAATGGTGAAGGTTTATTTAAAGGACATTATTTACATTGAAAGTTTTAAGGACTATGTAATAATTCACCGCCAAAATGAAAACGATTTGAAAGTAAAATATACAATAAGCAGTGTGGAAAATATGCTGCCACAGCGTTTATTCCTGCGCATTCACCGGTCTTTTATTGTTTCCATAAAAAAAGTAACAGCCTTTTCCAGCCACGATGTTGAAATAGGAAAAATGGAGTTGCCCATTGGAAAAAGTTATCCGGATGTGTTTAAAAAGCTTACGGGAGATTATCCGGTTCTTTCAGATTGAAAATAATTGTCAGGTTAGCTGCCTGACTTTTACAAAACTGGCTAATCCAAATTAATCCTAAAAAAACACCACACACTAAAACCACTTTCTAAATAAGAAATCCAATTAGCTGATTTTATATCGAAATAAAAACTTGATTAGTAATTACTTATGGAGTAAGGCCTATAATTTTTGCTTTCGTTTTTTGTACAGGCAAACAACCAGGTAATAAATAAAATCAACCATACAGATTTTTTCATAACGTCAATGAGTCTTATTGGTGGTCTTCATGTGCTGTCAAAGTATACTGCCTGTAAAATATTCATCATTAACTTCTTTATTGGGAACTTTTTCCATTTCCATTATTACTAATAATTCTCACTTCTCTTAAATTATTATCAAAAACGAATGACGCGACCTTTTTCCCCACCATAGTTCCTGCAATATTGTCGTTTCGAAAATTATGGCCTGCATATATTCTGGATACACTCATTTCATTTGTAAACTGAGAAAAACCTGTAAAACTTCTTTCTGAACCTGGCAGGGTATAACTCCCAATTGAAAACGATTTGCTGTCTTTTTTGAAAAACATTTTAAACACTTCTGCACCTGCACTTCCGGCTGCCGCATAACCTGAAGGATAGGATGGTAAGGGTGGCGTTGGCCTTGGACTTGATGAGGGGGTCCAGGTAACTTCTCCGTCTGTATCGTCATTTCCATCATTGTCACCTTCCTGAATTGCGGTAATTGGTCTCCAGAAATTAAAATAATAGGCGCCGTCAAACGCGCTGATAAGCGCATCTGCCACGGTCATGTGGATAAGTGCAAATAACCGGGCGGTCTCCCAGCCATCCAAATCCTCCTGAACAGCCATTATTCTTGCAACCTTGTTCATCATGCTGGACATATTTTCAGTAAAAAACTTGCCCATATCTGTTTGGTCCTGAGTTCTTAGGGTACTTGTATTGCTTCCAATGGTTTTGACTTCATTGTAATCAGCAGTATATTCCGGAGAATTAATCTCATATGGTGGTTTTGGCCGAAACTGGTCCCCCGATAATATGCCAAAAGGTTCCGTCTCTCCCCAATGGCGTCCATACACAGAGGGGACAGGGAAGACGGGAGGTACAAAAGGAAAGGTTGATTTGTATTGACCCGGTTCCGTTCCCTGCGGATACGCTTCAAACCCGGGCAATACATCATTTTGCCTCTTTGCTAAAACAGCGACAGCTGCATCTTTACCAATTTGAATTCCAATCGTTTTAAATTCAGAATCCTCAATTTCCGACAAGCTGGAGTTTAACAGATTATCTACATCATCTTTCCAACCCGGGAATAAAACAACCAGAACATCATGGGCAGCCTGTGCTAAAGCAGGATCAGCAAATGAATAAATTGTTTTTTTGGAAACAGCTTTATCGTCTGGAGTACTGTTTTCGAGGGCATAAGTTTCGTATATTGGAACAACGTTGTTCAATGCATCATGCATGGCCAGGGTTAACATAGCATATATCCTTGACTCAACCGGTGCCTGAAGTTTATTATCTATTGAGTCACTAAGTAATTCATTCCATTTTAAAACCATGGAATTGTCGTATGACTTTATCATACCCAGATTTGCCTTTTTCAGGTCACCAAAATCCGTAAATGGTTCCGGTTCATCGTATTCGCAGGCAATCATTGCGAAACACACAGCTAAAATGCTACCAAGAAACTTTAATTTTTTTTTCATAATTGTGAGATTTTAAGATTAATAAAAACTGAATTTAATTTTATTTGAATTTTAAGCAGAAATATATATTTCATATCGTTATCGCGGGATTAACTGCCCTGTGTGATCGCCATGATATGAAAGGCGGCTGCTGCGATCGTTTTGAAGCGTTTGTCAGGTATATAGAAATGATCGGTGTTGTTGTAGCGCGTCCAACCTTGCGTGGCAAATGTCCATCCTTCAGTCGCAAGTGGGTGTTTGACCGGAGTTCCCCAACCCCAAAGCGTCCCGTCGGTTGAGATACCTATGCTGAAACCCCAGCCTGCAGCGACCGCCTTAAAACGAACATGTGACGGGGCATTTAATGCGCCGCTCGTTCCATCACCCCATCCCGTAACTGTTCCGTTTGCCCGGATGGCGAGTGCGTGTGCGTTTCCTGCTGCTATCGCCTTGAATTTCTGGTCGGGGATGAAGAAGATCTCTTGGTCTTCTGGGGTTGACGTCCATCTGTCGAGTACGTTAACCCCACTCGCTCCATGACCCCAGCCGTAGAGTGTCCCAACCTCGTGCAGGGCGAGTGAGTACAGGACTCTTGCATCGACCGCTACAAACGGGCCTCCTGTTGGCGCGTTGAGAAGACCCGTGAGAGGACCACTGGGTGAGTTATAGCTATCACTTCCCCAAGCCTTGAGCGTTCCGTCATCCGCGATAGCAACTGCATGTATACTGGCTACTGCGACGGCATCATAGAGACCTGAGGGAACGTTCGTCAAAAGTTCATTCTGACCAAAGGCCGCGAGGGTTTGGTTTTGGCGTATCAATACGGCGTCATCCCGGCTGATCGCAATGGCTTTAAATTTCTCAGTAGCGAGCGTCTCGGGGATAGGTGGAGGTCCAATCGGACCAGATCCCCAAAGAACGGGTGTATTGTCCCAGCGAAGCGCCAAACCATTGATACTGCCGCCCGCAACGGCGTTGAATTTTCCTTCGGGGGCATTCGATATCTGGCCCCATGTGTCGTCTCCCCAAACCATAAGGGTATGGGGCTGAACGGCAGCTTTTATATTTGGGGCGTCACCGTCTATGGTTGTTAATGATTGGTCGCTATTAATTGTTAAAATCTCATCTGAACAACCTGCAAGACTAACTAGTATAAGTAAGAAAGTAATTAATAACAAGTAATTATAAACTTTTGAGAAGTTGTAAGATGAAATGAGCCTGATTCTCCCAACTTTAATTATAGTGTTTTTTTTCATTACAGTATTATTTAAGATTGCCTAAATAAAATTAAAACATCTTTTTGTCTTATTTTATTAAAGTTGCCAAATGTTCATTTTTAGTGGACGAAAAGTTATTTTGAGTAGACGAATGGAATTATCGTATAGATTGACATTAATATATTGTTTAACTAGTTTTTGTGCCTTTTTGCGTTGCTGCCTTTTCACTTTTTAAAGACAAAAATGTGCTCCTGATTCATTGATACTGAATGAAAAAACGTTTTTCCAAAAACCATTGTCTTAATTTCATTAAGTCATGGAGTTGAATTTTTTTTGTGATTATGCTTAAAAATTGCCGTTTAATGATAATATTTACCCTCAAACTTAATATCGAGCAATTTTATTGAGCTTTTCAAAAATTAATTCATAATAAAAATACTTTCGTGATGAAACATTTTCTTTTATTTTTCTTTTTATTTTTCAGTGTATTCAGTATGGCAATCGGCCAGAACAATAGTCCGCTTGAAAATGTAGTTATAACATCCAACGGGAATAAAACCCGGGTAAGTACAAATGAAAATGGCGAATTACTTGTAAATGTATCCCCAAAGGAAGTTCGAAAATTTAGATCCAACGGGTTGGTCCGATATAGTGACTTTGGTGCCAAAGGCGACGGCAAAACCGATGATATGGACGCCATTGCTGCGGCCCATGCATTTGCCAATCAAAACGGTCTTTCTGTGAAAGCTGACGAAGGTGCAACTTATTTTATCAGTGGAAAGGATCGCACAGCGGTCATCCAAACCGATACGGATTTTGGAACGGCTGCCTTTATTATTGATGATACCAACGTCGAAAATCGCAATGCTCATGTTTTTATGGTTAGTTCAGGTCTGCAGCCCTTCAAACCTGAAGGGATAACTTCACTTGAGAGGAATCAGGAAAAAGTTGATATCTCTTTGCCGGGAACTTGTCTGATAACCGTCACCGATGCCAATGTAAAACGTTACATCCGGTTTGGGCCGAACCAAAACAGTGGATCATCGCAGACGGATATTTTTATTGTCGACAAAAACGGCAACGTGGATATGGATGCCCCAATCATCTGGGATTTTGACCAGATTACGGAAATCACCGCACTCCCCATTGACGAAACAACGCTAACCATCACAGGAGGACGATTCACCACCATTGCCAATAAGGCAGAATCGAGATATACCTATTACAGCCGGGGAATCGCCATCAGGCGCTCCAATGTGCTTGTGGATGGTCTGGAACACCGCGTTACCGGCGAAGGAGACCATGGCGCGCCCTATGGCGGATTCATAAACGTCAGCAACTGTGCTTACGTGACGGTACAGAACACCATTCTGACCGGACACAAAACTTACCGGACCATTGGCTCGGCAGGAGTTCCGGTTTCCATGGGTACCTACGATATTTCCCTCAACCGGGCCCTCAATGTGTCATTTATAAACTGCAGCCAGACAAATGATATTAACGATGGAACTTATTGGGGAATTATGGGGTCCAATTTCTGCAAAAATCTTGTTTTGGACAATTGCACTTTTTCCAGGTTCGATGCTCACATGGGAGTTGCCAATGCCACCATCCGTAATTCAATCCTCGGTCACATGGGAATCAATGCCATTGGTTCCGGGACCTTTACTGTGGAGAATTCCACCATCAGGGGAAGGACCCTCATCAACCTGCGCTCCGATTATGGCAGTACATGGGAGGGAGAATTCGTTATCCGTAACTGCGTTTTCGTGCCTGCCGGTGGCAGACCAGTTAGTGCAAATCTGTTTGGAGGATCCAATTCCGGGCAACATGATTTCGGTTACACCTGTTATATGCCGGAGCGGATTACAATCGAAAACCTGCATATCGACGACTCCAGCCATCCGGAGAATTACCAGGGACCGGCCATTTTTGCCAATTTCAATCCAAAAATGACCGATGAATCCTACGTGGAGGAGTTTCCGTATATCATAACTAAAGAAGTTATTCTGAAAAATGTGACCACTGCCAGCGGTAAGGATTTGAGAGTTAGTGACAATGCGTTTATGTTTAAGGATGTGAAGGTGAGATAGGATTTAGAATTGATATAGAATGTAAAATCTGATTAATAAATAAAAAAGTCAGTGTGCCAATTCAGAATAAAAACATAAAAAGCTCAAATATTTTATTTCCCAATTTAGGTTTTTTTGTTCGTATTATATTTTAGGTTGTTAGGTTAATCTATGATTTTGATTTTAATGTTTTTATAGAATAATGCATAAAAAAAGGAAGAACCAAAAGCTGGCCAGGAGATCTGAACCGGCTTTTTTTATTGCCACACCAAAAAACAATAACTGCCAAAAATTATGCACAAAAACAGGTGAAAAATATTTAATTGCTATGGGAAAAACCGGAGTTTTCGGACACAGTATAACAGGAGAAAAGGTTACAAATCTTACACCTTAAAAAAAAAAGAATTTCGTAAATTTCACGGAACTAAAATATTCAAATCAACATGAAAAAAGGAATTTGTAAACTTTGCTTAAATGAGAAACCACTTTTAAAGAAGTCACACATTATTCCTGACTTTATATACAGGGATGGTAATATATATCATACGGACCATTCTATTCAAAAGATAAACTTGGCAAAAGCCTTAAAAGGAATATCTAATAAAAAATCTCGCCAGTATAGCGGAGAATATGAAGGAAATATTCTTTGTCAACATTGTGATGGTATAATCATTAAATGCTATGAGGATTATGCTAAAAAAGTAATCTGGGGAAGTCAAAAACTTTCTCCCGACGAAGCCTTTTTATTGAGTTTTCCTCCAGGTGAAGTAGTAATGAAAAATATTGATTATAAAAAAATAAAGTTGTTTTTTCTATCAATTTTATGGAGGGCTGCAATATCAACAAGACCTTTTTTTAAAGAAGTGAACTTTGAAATGGAGAAATTAGAGGAATTGCGTAGAATGATCTTATTTGGAGATCCTAAAGAGAATTTAGACTGGTTAATGCTTTTTATGCTTGATTGTGGAAAGGATACTAAATTAAAACAGTATATAGCTCAACCAGTTAGAGGGAGAGATGCAATATTCGTTTTTACCTTCCCAGCTCTTTTGGTTGTATATTGTTTAGATGCGTCATTAATTACAACTGAATTAAAAAAATATAGCATTTTTAAAATAGGAAAAATGAGGTTGATGAAATTATCAAGTTCCCAGATTTGGGATTTATTTTTGAATCATCTTTCTGGTTGTAGTTAAAGAATATGAATCCATTATCTCCTGTTTTTTTATTTATTCAAAGAAGGACGTAACTTTTTAGGCATTAAGTTTAAAGAACCTGAGTTTTCAGAGACCTTAAAAAAGGAAATTTTGTAAATTGCCCGAAACTCAAAAGTTCAATTCAATGAGTAATATGGCAGAATCTAACAAATTAAATGTTAAAAAGAGTGAATCTTTTCAAACAGAAAAAAAGAAACTTCACCAGAATTAAGATTTTTAAAAAGTCAAACCATTGGTCTCTGGGTTTCCGTTATTATTTCTTTAGTGTTTTCAATTTCCTCCTTAGTTTTAGGAATTATTACATATATAGATTCAGAAAAAGAACTTTTGAGAACCGATATTAATCTTTTAAAAGAAGAATACAAAACAGTTGTTGGGGCGCATTTTTCAGAGGCAAAAGGACATCACAATGTGTTTCAAATGAGATTAATAGCAACAGTAACAAATATTAGTAAGAATCCTTTAACTTTATTAGAATACAGAACCTTTGGACCCTATATTCAAAATTTTCCAAAACACGACTGGATTGATTTTACTGAAAAAAAATTAAAGGACAGCTTTGATGAGATGTCAATAAAGTTTCCAAAACCAATTACTCTAGGACTTGGGGAATCCTACTCATTTGAATTTAAGATGAAAGTATATACAAAGTTAAAACTGTCGGCAAAATTTCCCACGCCAATCAGAATTAATAAATTTTTAGAAGTAATTTATTATAATAAAACGGACTTATTTGGTAATAAATTAGAATACAGCTCTAAACATGTATATTTGCCATGGATTTATGGTCAAATAACAGGGTTTACCGTACCAGATTTTACTGAAGGTAAAGAGTTAAATCATCATATTGTTTTTAAAACAGCAAAAAGCAATTTTATTGTTCATGAAATAAATTGGTATGGAGGTTCAACCCTTGGTTTAGATATATTCTACTGGATATTTGATCCAGATGGAGACTTTCAACCCAATTACAAATATTGATAACTTAATTACATGTATTCAAATATGTATTCAAAGAAAAAGGCAGTTACAATCTTTTTCTTGTAACTGCCTCATTACCAGGTAGCGAGAGGCGGACCTGAACCGCCGACCTCGTGATTATGAATCACGCGCTCTAACCAGCTGAGCTACCTCGCCATTATTTATTTTTTCTGAACTTTTAATTTTCATTGGTGAAAGCTTGTAAAACCTGCTGTTCTAAAGCCGGCACCTTAAAATTTTCGAGGTGCAAATATAGCATTTATTTTTTTTGGGCATGACTATTTCAAAAAAATTTGCCTTAAACTTAAACAGCGTTTTGGCAAGTTGTTGTTTGTTAAAAACAGAATAGTTATATTGCCGCCAAACTGAACTTGTCTAAAATGGTAAAAGTCCAATTTGAATATCTTATTAACTGTTCTCCAAAGGTTCTCTACAACAGGCTTAGCACCGCATCGGGCCTGGCTGAGTGGTTTGCCGACGATGTTCGTGTGCAGGGAAAACGCTACACGTTTATTTGGGAAGGTTCTGAGCAAACTGCTGAAATGACTTTGCGCAAAGAAAACCGCCTGGTTCGTTTTAACTGGGCTGATAACACCGACACTTATTTCGAGTTTAAAATTTCCCAGGATGAGTTAACCGGGGATGTTTCGCTTATTGTTGTAGATTTTTCGGAAGAAGACGAAGAGGATGAAACAAAAGAATTGTGGAATACACAAATTGCCGACCTGAAACATATTTTGGGTTCATAGGCTGTGTTTGAAAAGGTGCAGATTTAATTCATTTCTTTCCAAAACTATAAATTGAAGTTTCTTTCAGCCTTCTTAACTTTTTTTTGGATTGCAAATCCTTAAAATAGCTTAGTTTTGCAAAAGTTTGCAATATTTTGAAAACTATAAATGAAGAGGTTACACTGGTACATCATAAAATCGTTTTTAGGGCCATTTTTTATGACCTTTTTTATTGTGGTGTTTGTACTGCTTATGCAGTTCCTGTGGAAATATGTTGATGACCTGGTAGGTAAGGGCCTCGATATGAAAGTTCTGGGTGAAATGCTGTTTTATGCTTCGTTTGGGCTTTTGCCTTATGCATTTCCACTTGCAATGCTTCTTGCTTCAATAATGACATTTGGTTCTTTTGGCGAAAATTATGAGCTCGTTTCCATGAAATCATCCGGTATTTCACTTTACCGAATCATGAAGCCATTGGTTGTGATTGCTCTGTTTGTTGCTGTTACAGCGTTTTATTTTGCCAACAATATTCTGCCTCATACCAATCTGAGGTTTACAACGCTGCTTTGGAGTGTTAAACAGCAGCGTCCGGAGCTGGTTTTGCAGGAAGGTATATTTACCAATGAGATAGACGGCTTCAGCATTCGTGTCGGAAGCAAAAACAAAAGAACAAATGTTTTGTATGATTTGCTTATATACGATCACACACAGAACCGGTTGAACGAAAGCGTAACGGTTGCAGATTCAGGCTTTTTGCGTATTACCGAAGACAAAAAATTTATGGTGCTCAACCTGTATAATGGTATAAACTATTCCGAAGAAGCCAGACAACCCCAGCGCAGGGGTCAGGAAACCTATCCGTTTCGGCGCGATAATTTTGAGGAACAAACCATCAGAGTAAAGGTTAGAGGATTTGATTTTAACCGGCGCGACGAAAATATTTTCAGAAACACATACCGAATGCTGAATATAGAACAGCTCCGGTTTATGGAAGATTCTCTTGGGACTGATTACCATGGCAGGCTCCGGAATTTTGTTATGCAAATAAGGTTAAACTCCCCGGTAACCCGCAGGGTTCACAACCTCACAGCTTCTCACGATTCACTTAAACGGGAAATTGAAATTAAACAGGATTCTGTTTTTAATTTCGATGAATATTTTGAACGGCAGGATAAATGGGTTAAAGCCGAAATAGCCCAGGCGGCCCTCACGGAAGCCCGCAACAATGTGCAAACCTTGAATATGTATGACGACGAATTGTATAACCGTAAAAAGCACCTGAACAAATATACAATGGAACGACACCGGAAATATACACTGTCGCTGGCGGTGCTTATTTTCTTTTTTATTGGAGCTCCGTTGGGAGCTATTATTCGTAAGGGAGGATTGGGAATGCCAGTTGTGGTCTCAATTCTTTTGTTTATAGCATATTATATTGTTTCCATGACCGGAGAAAAATCAGCCAGGGAAGATGTTTGGGATATGTTTGCCGGCATGTGGTTTTCAACCTTTATATTTTTACCTGTGGGAATATGGCTTTCATACAAGGCTGCTACCGATGCAGCATTAATGAGTGCAGAAACCTACACTAAGTTTTTTAACAAAATAAGGTTTGATTGGGTTATCAGAAAATTTAAAAGGCGGAAATGAGGATATTGCAGGTTACAAATAAGGTGCCTTATCCGGCCAACGACGGCGGTGCCATTGCGTGTATGAATCTTACCCGTGGGTTTGCATTGCTTGGGCATAAGGTTACAGTGCTTGCTATGAATACTCAGAAGCACCAAACCGATTTTTCTGAAATCCCTGAATCAGTAAAAGATTGGGCCGATTTCAGACTGGTTGAGGTTCCAGCCCGTATCTCTGCTATTTCAGCCGGTTTAAATCTATTTTTTTCAGGACAACCATACAACGCAGTAAGGTTTATTTCCAAACCTTTTGAAGCGGAATTGAAGAAATTGCTTCGGAAAAAGAAATTTGATATAATTCAGCTTGAAGGATTATATGTTTGCCCGTATATTCCGGTGATACGAAAATATTCCAAAGCAAAAATTGTTTACCGGGCACACAACATTGAACATGAGATATGGGAACGGACTTCTGCACTTTCAAAAGGTTTCAAGCGGTTTTACCTGAGAATTCTTGCAAAACGAATTAAAAAATTCGAGAAAAGTTTTATTAATACGTATGATCTAATTGTACCGATTACCGAACGCGACGGGATAATTCTCGATAAAATGGGGAATAATCGTCCGGCACACGTTTCACCAACAGGTATCGATACCACAGTGTTAATTCCCCATTCAAAAAACCTGGAACATCCGTCACTCTTTCACATAGGTTCACTCGATTGGGCGCCCAACCAGGAAGGATTAATTTGGTTTACAGATAAATGCTGGCCAAAAATTTCCGAAAAATTTCCTGATTTAAAATTCTACATTGCAGGCCGAAATGCTCCTGATTGGCTTGTGAAGCGATTTCAGGCTCCAAATATTGTTTATGAGGGCGAGGTAGATGATGCCTACCAGTTTATGAACTCAAAATCAATAATGGTGGTGCCACTATTTTCAGGGAGCGGTATGCGAATTAAAATTATTGAGGGTATGGCGCTGGGAAAATCAATTGTTTCAACACCAATCGGCACTGAGGGAATTTCAACCCAGTCGGGCAAAAATATTTTAATTGCCGATAACGAGAAGGAGTTTATTCAGGATGTTGAAAGATTAATTACCGACATGGATCTGTTTCATAACATTAGCCGGAATGCCATTGAATACATCCACGAAAAATTTGATAACTTAGCACTTGCCGGTGCACTTGCCGACTTTTATAAAACGCATACCGAATGATTTTAAAGCTTTTATTCTGGGTATTCTTTTTAATATTAGTTTATACCTACTTGGGATATCCGGTCATTTTGTTTGGATTAACGCTTTTGAAAAAATATTTTTCGCCAAAATTAAAACCAACCGACCCGGGCTATGAGCCGGAGATTTGCCTTTTTGTAACTGCTTACAACGAAAAAGATTTTATTCATCAGAAGGTAGAAAATTCTTTTCAGCTCGATTATCCAAAAGATAAGGTTCAGTATGTTTGGGTTACTGACGGATCGGACGACGGAACGCCGGAATTGCTTAAAAAATATGAAAAACTGGAGGTTTATCACCAACCTGCCCGGAAAGGTAAAATGCATGCCATGAACCGCGGAATGCAGTTCGTTAAGGCTCCCATAGTTATTTTTTCTGATACCAATACACTTTTAAACAAAGAAGCTGTTAGGGAAATTGTATCCTGTTTCAGTAAGCCCGAAACAGGTTGTGTGGCGGGTGAAAAAAGAATTATGGAAAAAGAAGCTGATGGTGCTGCTGCTGCCGGTGAAGGCCTTTACTGGAAATATGAATCGTGGGTGAAAAGAATGGATGCGGAATTAAACTCGGCAGTTGGGGCGGTTGGAGAGTTGTTTGCAATTCGTCGCGAACTTTTTAACGAAGTTGAAATTGATACAATCCTCGATGATTTTATAATATCGTTACGCATTGCACAAAAAGGGTATAAAATTGCTTATACTCCCAACGCTTATGCCGAAGAAACTGCTTCACTGAATGTTAAGGAAGAACTAAAACGAAAGATCAGGATTGCTGCCGGAGGCATTCAAACACTGTTTCGGCTCAAAAGTCTTCTGAATCCTTTCAAATACGGAGTATTATCCTGGCAGTACATTTCGCATAAAGTGCTTCGCTGGACCCTCGCGCCCGTTGCTCTTTTTCTGTTATTTATTGTAAATGCTGCAATAATTATTGTACAAGGTAATTACCAGATAACCAATTTCTATTTTCTGTTTTTTTGTTTTCAGTTTTTGTGTTATGTATTGGCGCTTTTTGGCTGGTATATAGAGAACAGGCAGCTTCGTTTCAAAACACTCTTTGTTCCCTATTATTTTGTTTCTATAAATTATGCTGCTGTAAGGGGAATATACAGGTATTTCAGGGGAAAACAGTCGGCCAGTTGGGAAAAATCGAAAAGGGCCGGGTGAGTTTAGTTATCAAAGTATCTGAAAAGTTCCTTAATCATTCGGCTTTCACTGGAAAGAATCAATTTTATTGTCGATAATTTGTTGTAATTTTGCGGCTGATTTTAAAGAAGGGGGACCATGACAGATATAAAGCTGAACACAATCCCGGAAGCAATAGCGGCCATTAAAAGAGGCGAATTGGTTATTGTTGTGGACGACGAAGACAGGGAAAACGAAGGCGATTTTATTGTAGCATCAGAACTCATAACACCCGAAATTATCAATTTTATGGCCATTCACGGGCGAGGGTTGATTTGTATTGCGTTAACCGAAAAACGGTGCGAAGAGCTGGAACTCGACCTGATGGTTGGTCAGAATACATCTTTCCACGAAACCCAGTTTACTGTTTCAGTTGACGCCCTGCACCCTGACGTTACCACTGGAATTTCTGCAAGTGACAGGGCCATTACCATAAAAATGCTTGTCAATTCAAAAACCAGACCGGAGGAATTGGGGCGGCCCGGCCACATATTTCCGCTTAAGGCAAAGGAACGTGGGGTTTTAAGGCGAAGCGGACATACCGAGGCCGCTGTTGACCTTGCAAGACTGGCAGGTTTATACCCGTCAGGCGTATTGGTTGAAATTATGAATGATGACGGCACAATGGCCCGACTTCCCGAACTTTATAAGTTGGCGCAAAAATTTGACCTGAAAATTGTTACCATCAAAGATTTGATCTCTTTCCTTTTTCAGAGTGAAAGCCTGATTAAAAGGGGTGAAGAGGTAAAGCTTCCCACGCATTTTGGTGAATTTAAAATTATACCATTCAGGCAAAAATCCAACGGTGCCGAGCATGTTGCACTTATTAAAGGGAAATGGGAGGTAAACGAACCAGTTTTAGTAAGGGTACATTCATCATGTATGACGGGAGATATTTTTGGTTCGATGCGATGCGAATGTGGCGACCAGCTTCATAAGTCGATGGAATTAATTAATAAGGCCGGTAAAGGGGTAATTGTATATATGATGCAGGAAGGAAGAGGAATTGGGTTGCTTAATAAAATTGCTGCCTATAAATTGCAGGATCAAGGACTTGACACCATTGAAGCGAACCTGCACTTAGGATTCAAAGCTGACGAGCGCGATTATGGGGTAGGTGCCCAGATTTTAAGAAATTTGGGAGTTACCAAAATGCGCCTGCTCACAAACAACCCGGTGAAAAGAGTGGGGTTGGAAGGTTTTGGTCTTGAAGTAGTAGAAATTATTCCAATTGAAATTCAGCCCAACAAATTCAACCAAAAATATTTAAAAACCAAACGCGACAGGATGGGCCACCATCTGAAAAATTTCAATTACGATATTTGAATTTTCTTTTCTGGGTTTTACAAAATTTCCTTTTATTGCGAAGGCAATTTAAATGTATTTCTATGCGCTTTTTTTTGACGGTTTCTTTGGGTTTCTTTCTTTTTATTGTACAATCTGTTGCACAAGACTGGCCCGACTGGCGGGGTACAAACCGCGATGCTATTTGGGAAGGCACAAATTTGATTGAAAAGTTTGAAAGTCAAATCACTCAGCCCGAATGGAGGGTTGCCGTTGGCTCTGGTTATTCCGGCCCAACGGTTGCAAATGGAAAAGTTTATATTACCGACAGAATTGAAGAACCAACTGAAACAGAAGGGATATTGTGTTTTGATGAAAAAACGGGGAAAAAACTTTGGGAATTTCGTTACACCAGCATTTATGAAGGAGTGGGCTATCCTGCCGGGCCAAGGGCTTCAGTGGTAATAAATGAAGGAAAAGTCTGGTCGTTGGGAACCATGGGAAATTTGTATTGTTTCGATGCTGTTTCGGGAGAGGTACTATGGCAAAAGGATTTGAACCGGGTATATCAAATAAAAATGCCAATATGGGGAATTGCTGCCACTCCGTTAATCGACGGAGAAAAAATCATTTTACAGATTGGCGGCAACGAAAATGCCTGTGTGATTGCCCTGAATAAAGATTCGGGAGAAGAAATATGGCGAAACCTGAATGACGGTGCTTCCTATTCCGCTCCGGTTATTTTCGAAAAAAACGGGAAACGGGTTTTAGTAGTATGGACAGAGGACCATTTGGCCGGAATGGAACCAGAAACCGGAGAAGTTTTTTGGAAATTTCCCTGGAAACTGAAAATGGCAATGGGAATTGCCACACCTGTTTTGTATAACAATTACGTTTTTGTAAGCGCATTCTACGATGGTTCGCTTTTGATTGATTTGGGGGAAAACTATACCACAGCCCGGAAAGTATGGCAACGGAGTGGTGAAAGTGAACGTAATACGGATGCGCTTCACTGTGTGATGAACACTCCCGTTATTTTAGATGATTTTATTTACGGTGTTGATAGTTACGGTGAATTGCGTTGCCTTGAACTGCTTTCCGGCGATCGGATATGGGAAAACCTTTCGGCTGTTAACAAAAACAGATGGGCCAATATTCATTTTATTCAAAACAGAGAACACACCTGGATGTTTAATGAACATGGTGAACTTATCATTGCAAGTCTTTCGTCTGATGGATTTAGAGAAATTAGCCGGACAAAAATCATAGTACCCACAAGAAAACAATTGCCCCGTGGGGTTACCTGGTCGCATCCTGCCTTTGCAAACGGATATATTTTTGTCAGGAACGATAATGAGTTAATTTCTGTCCGATTGGCAAGGTAAAACAATAATATTTCCTTAAATTTCGGCAAAATGATTAAAAACTAAAAAATATGGATGGAAAAACAAAAGCTATTGTTGCGCACATCACGTTTATCGGTTGGATTATTGCTTTGGTAATTAACAGCAGCGAAAAAGATGAATTTGCCAGTTTCTACATTCGCCAACTGCTTGGTCTTTACCTACTAAACCTTGTGTTATGGATCATTCCAATTGTAGGATGGATTCTTAATATTGTGGTTTTCGTGTTTTGGATCATGAGTCTTATAGGCTCTATTCAGGGTGAAAAGAAAGAAACACCGATTGTAGGCAAATATTTTCAGGAGTGGTTTAAAGGATTATAAAAAAAAAGACAGGTTAGCACCTGTCTTTTGTCTTTCAATTATCCTTTGCAGATTAATCTCCATTCTTTCTTCTATCTCTGAATTTTTTTATCATATACATTCTGAATTCGTTTTCAGCTTTATATAGTTTTAAAACTTTTCCTGCAGGAAGAATTTCCAAAAATCTTTCGTTGTAATTGACCAGCATGTTCGCTTCTTTTTGCATACTGCCGGCAAATTCACGCGTAAGTTGTTTTATTTTGTTATCCGACATAGTTTCCTCTGCCTCTAAAACTTTTTCTTCCATTTCCCTGCGCAGTTTTTGGGCTTCCCAGCGCTCTTTTTCCAACTGGTTGTAAACCGGCCAGAATTTTTGCGCTTCGGTTGGGGTGAGTTCGAGTGTAGAGGTTAGGAATGCTACCTTTTCTGACCGGTACTTTTCCCATCTGTCCTCATGGTCTTTGTCTCTTGGCTGAGCCGACACAAAAACAGAAAATACTAAAGCAATGACAGAAAATACAATTATTTTTTTCATGATTTTCTAATTTTCAGTTTGTAAATAAATTTCATAATCGGAAACGTTGGCACTGAGAAAATTCAGCAACTCATCGTCATTAAAATCGTAACTATCTGTTTCTTCACTAACAAATGGCTCATACAGCAGTGCGAAAAAAGAATTTTCATCTAATTTTTCAATAAATGATAAGTAGGTACTCTCTTCGGATGGTGATTCAATATAGGTATTTGTTTTTGCCAGGTAATTGGGCAGAAATGATTTTACAGGCCAGTAAACCAGCATAAAAATTAATGCGAAACTTGCAGCCAGACTCAATGCAGGTTTTAAAAACCTGATAACACGGTTTTGTTTTTGAGGCAGAGGTTGTCGTTCTGTCTCAAGCCTGTGATGCAGCCGGGCAGAAAAATCATCGAAATATTTGTCAGGAACCCCAAACGGTTGTTCCTTTTTTATTTTCGACAATTCAGGTGCAATATTTTTTAACTTATTCATTTCTTACAAAATTTAAAAGTTTGACTTTCTAAATAAAAAAAAGTTTAATGTCAGTAAATTAATCACTGTTTTTAATAAATTCTTCCACTTTTTTGGCTGCATGATGATACGATGCTTTCAACGCACCTACTGAAGTATCAAGAATTTTGGACATGTCTTCATATTTTATTTCATCGAAATATCTCATATTGAAAACAAGGCGTTGTTTTTCAGGTAATTGTAATATAGCTTGTTGAAGTTTCATCTGCAATTTATCCCCTTCAAAATAGGGGTCCGAGGTCAGATTTTCCATCAGATAATCGCTAACATCGTTCAGCGGAAGTAAATTTCTGCGTTTTTTTGCATTTAAAAATGTAATGGATTCGTTGGTGGCAATCCGGTATAGCCAGGTGTAAAGCGAAGATTCCTCCCGGAAGCCTTCTATGCTTTTCCATACTTTAATAAAGGTATTTTGAAGCACATCATCGGCGTCTTCGTGGTTTAGCAAAATCTTTCGAATATGCCAGTACAACCGCTCCTGGTAAATTTTTACCAACCGGTTAAAAGCAAGTTCTCTCGTGCTTTCCTGCTTTAGTTCGGAAATAAGATAGCGGTCGTCTGTTTCCATATAATCATTTAACAGTAAGACCTGATGTGCCTGTAAAGGTTTAATTGTATTATATTCTGAAATTCAGTCCTTCTTCAACCAGTTGGTTATAAATATTTACATCGAATGAATAAAGTTTGGCTGCACGGTGCGCCACATGGGTTTGTTTTTGGTTTGTATCAACCAGTAACTCCATTTTTAAAATTTTTTTTCTGAAATTTCGGGTATCCAGCTTTTTATCTAAAATAACTTCGTACATGGTTTGTAATTGGGTAAGGGTGAATTTTTCAGGAAGCAGGTGAAATCCTGCCGGGTGGTATTGTACCTCCTCCCTCAGTTTTTTTAATGCGTTGCCAATTATATCTTTTACATCGAAAATAACTTTCGGCAGGTTATCAATTTCGAACCATCTTACCACTTTTGCAAGGGGAGAAAGTTTCATGTCGTGGTAATCGGGATTTATCAGTGCATAATAGGCAACAGTAAGCACTCGTGAATGAGGCACACGGTTAAGTGAGCCAAATGTTTTAACTTGTTTCAAATAGATATTATTCAGACCTGTGGCAGTCTGAAGTATTTTTTTTGCAAAACAGTCCAGGTCTTCTTCAGTAGGAAGATGCGAACCTATGAGCCCCCAAAATTCATCTGATTTTAAGGCCGGATTTTTTTCAAATAAATCTTTAACCTGTTCGTATTCTGCTTTTGTGGTCAGAAAATTTTCCAGGAGTTCAGGATTTGCCTGCCAAAGTAAAACATTTAGCTTGTTGTTTTTAAATCCGAAAATGACACAATCGACTGAAATATTTCTTAGAATCATAAGTTTTATGTTTTAACAAATGTACAAATTGGAATTTTATTTTGTGGCTTTTAAGGAAGAAAATTGAAGGAAATAATGTATTATTCTGCTAAAGAAGTTTTTCTAAGAAAAGGGATTCAGAAAATCAATAAACCATTACCTTTGCACGTCAAATTTTTAAACGATAAGAATGGCTTTAAAATGCGGAATTGTTGGTTTGCCTAATGTGGGAAAATCTACATTATTCAATTGTTTGTCGAGTGCCAAAGCGCAATCGGCAAACTTTCCTTTTTGTACCATTGAGCCGAACATGGGCGTAATTACGGTGCCTGATGAAAGGTTGATTAAACTGGCTGAAATTGATAAACCCAGGAGGATTGTGCCAACAACTGTTGAAATTTTGGATATTGCCGGTTTGGTAAAAGGCGCCAGCAAAGGCGAAGGACTTGGAAATCAGTTTTTGGGCAATATTCGCGAAACCGATGCAATTATTCATGTGTTACGCTGTTTTGATAACGATAATATTACACACGTAGATGGTTCGATTGACCCTGTTCGCGACAAGGAAGTGATTGACACCGAACTGCAGTTAAAAGACCTGGAAACCATTGAAGGGCGTATTGAAAAACTTGAAAAACAAGCCAAACATGGCACCGACCCCAGAACAAAAAAAATGTATGAACTGGCTGTCAGATATAAGGAAGTACTTGAAAAAGGGCAGTCGGCCCGCACACTAAAACTTTATGAAGAAGAGGCACGTATTGCCAGAGAGTTTTTCCTGCTTACAAACAAACCGGTATTGTATGCCTGCAATGTGGACGAGGCTTCGGCAAGAACAGGCAATAAATATGTTGAGGCATTAAAGGGGGCAATTAAAAATGAAAATGCCGAATTACTGGTTATTGCTGCGGCAACTGAAGCCGATATTGCTGAACTGGAGGAATACGAGGAAAAACAGCTTTTTCTGGAAGAACTGGGACTGGACGAACCAGGTGTAAATAAACTTATTCATTCTGCCTACCGGTTGTTAAACCTGCAAACTTTTTTTACTACGGGACCTGATGAAAGCCGCGCCTGGACCTTTGTGCAAGGTACAAAAGCGCCCAAAGCTGCCGGAATTATCCATTCCGATTTTGAAAAAGGATTTATCCGTGCCGAGGTTATTAAATTCGATGATTATATCAGACTGGGTTCGGAACATGCCTGCCGCGATGCAGGGAAAATAGCCATTGAAGGAAAGGAATATGTTGTGAAAGACGGTGATATTATGCACTTTAGATTTAATGTTTAATCGGTTTCATTTCAGTCTGATTCCGAAGAATATAATTCCGAACGAAAAAGGGTTGACTGGTTTTACCAGTCAACCCTTTTTAGGTTTTAAAAGCCTTTAATTACCGCTGTTGCGGTGCATCGCTCATGTCTTTAATAATTCCGTTTTTATCCACTTTAATGTGAATGTCTTTCGCTATTTCAAGAATAATTGTGGTTTCTTTAACTTCAATTATACGTCCGTAAATTCCACCGGTAGTTACTACTTTATCGCCTTTTGACAGGCTTTCGCGAAATTTCCGCACTTCTTTCTGTCGTTTCATTTGCGGCCGAATCATAAAAAAATAGAAAACGACCACAATAAGCAGTAATGGAAGGAAACTCATCAACGGATTGGCATCCTGCCCTTCAGGTTGCATCATTAATAAATTGTCTATCATTTTTAAGTATTTAAATGTTAATAATCAATCGTTTGTTTTATTTCTGGCAAAAGTAACCATTTGTTTTGGTTTTTAGTATTGGCTTTTAATCTATTTTATTGTAATTCACCAATCAAACCCCTCCCTGTTTTGTTTATTTTCCCTGATTTTTTGAGGTCTTTCAATGCTTTATCAAGGATTCCGTTGATAAAATTCCGGCTTTTTTCCGTGCTGTAAAACTTTGAAAGTTCAATATATTCGTTTAGCGTAACTTTTGTTGGAATTGACGGAAAATAAATAAATTCGGTTGCAGCCAGTTGCATAATCAGAATATCCATAAATGCAATCCGATCCAAATCCCAGTTTTTGGAATGTTCTTTTATTAGTTCAAGAAGTTCGTCGTGGTTTATGATTGATTTTCGCAACAAATCTCTGGCAAAATCCCTGTCATCCTGGTCTTTAAACATTGGCATCAGGTTTTGGTCTGAACCGGAGTGCGGATGAAATTTTTTCAGGGTTTTCGAAATCATAGAAACTGTAAACTCAATGTCATCGTTCCAGTAAATGCTCATTTCTTCCAGAACTTCGTCTAAATCTTCGGCTAACAGAATTATATTATTTAATAGCTTGTCAATAAATTTCCGGTCGTCTAAAAAAGAGCGGTTTTTATCGGCCATGTATTCATTGTAAAAATCCGATTCTGTCAGAAACAGGTAAAGTTCTTTAATTAACTCAGGATGGTTTACCCAACTTAATTTTTGCTGACTTATGTAAGCATGGAGCTGCCGGTTTTCACGCAGAAGCTGAATTATTTGATTGCTTATAAATTTTGTGTTCGGATTTAAATCCTCGTATGTCGGCTGGTGTTTGTTTTTTTTAATTTCGATTCGCTGTTCAGCGTAATCGGCTATTTCAATAACCAGTACCAATAAGAAGTGGTAAAGATCGTATGTTTTCCGAATGCAAAAAAACAATTCCTTTTCCGCGTTGTTAAGCGATTTGTCTTCTGAGGTATAATAGGCATACAACACTTGCAGTACCTTGGTTCGGATAATCCTTCTGCTAATCATGCTTTAATGAACTTCTTTATTTTGTGCGCAAAAATAGCACTTTTTAAGTAACATTGAAGTATTCCTTTAAATTTCAGGAAAAAGAGAAATGCAACGTTAATTTTGGTTCATCTTCAGGCATTCAAATACATCGGAAAGTGAATCTTTGTTTTCAGACAATACAAAAAGTTTATCTTCCTTTTCAATAATGGTTGCGCCATTCGGAGTTATATATTTTTTTCCTCTTAATATGAAAGAAATCAAAGTGGTAGGAGGTAATCCCAATTGAACAATTTTTTTGCCTGCAACAGGGCTGTTTTGGGGTATATGAATTTCGGTAAGCAACGACTTTATACTGTCTGACAATTCCATGTCTGCTTTCGTTCTTTTTTTAAGTTCTTCAGGCAAAGTAAGTTTCAGCAAGCTTGCAACTTTTGGCAAAGTGGTACCTTGAATTATTACTGACGTAATTGAAACAAAAAATACAATATCAAAAATCATGTTGGCTTTTTCGGCTCCGGCCAGCAGTGGGTAGGTGGCAAATACAATGGGAACAGCACCTCTGAGGCCAACCCATGAAAGAAACCATCTGCTGCGGCCATTCACTTTAAATGGCGACAAGCTGACAAATACACTTAACGGACGCGCAACAAAAATTAAAAATGTCGATATAACCAATCCAATTCCTATAACAGGAACAATTTGGCTCGGAAAAACAAGTAATCCAAGTGTTAGAAAAAGAACGATTTGCATGAGCCAGGCAAAACTGTCGAACGATTTTAAAATTTTCTTTTTATGAATTAAGTCCTGTTCTCCTAAAAAAACCGAGGACAGATAAACCGCCAAAAACCCGTTTCCTCCAACAAAATTGGTAAAAGAGAAAGTGAAAAACATAATGGCAATAACCAAAACAATGTAAAGGCCCTCATAGTCGAGACGAATTCTGTTGATGAACCAGGTACTGAGTTTTCCCAAAACCAGGCCCAAAATTGCGCCAAGAATCAACTGGCTTAAAAACATAGGGATTATTCCTAAAAGGGATGAATGCTGATTTACTACCAACCCGGTAAAAACTATGGTCAAAATATAGGCCATTGGGTCGTTGCTTCCACTCTCCAACTCAAGGGTTGGCCTGAGGTTTCCCTTCAGTGCAATGCTTTTTGAACGCAAAATGGAAAAAACTGCAGCAGAATCGGTTGAAGAAACAATAGAACCCAAAAGCAGCCCTTCATACAATGTAAAATCAGTAATTGCCCAAACAAACAGGCCAACTGAAAATGCCGTCAGCATTACACCAAGCGTTGAAAGCGAAATACCCCGCCAAAGCACAGGTTTAATCAGTTTCCAGTCGGTATCCAGACCACCGGAAAAAAGAATAAAGTTTAGGGCAACAATTCCAATAAACTGGGCTGTTTTGGGATTGTCGAAATAAATGCCGCCGACCCCTTCCGAACCTGCTAGCATACCAATGGATATAAACAGAATGAGCACTGGAACACCAAACTTGAATGATGTTTTACCGGCAAAAAGAGAAATAAATAAAAGTATGGAACCTATTAGTAATATGTTTTCAGTAGTTAAAGTCATTTACTTTAATTCGTTATTTAATACTTACAAAAGGTGCCTGTAGTTTTGGCACGAAAAATACTTTAATTTTTTAATATGTGAAGGAGAATTTAACTTTCTTTCGTCTTTTCGGTTAAATCCAACAAATAGGTATTAAAGAAGTTTGATGCGGCCATTTTGTAAGGTGATAATATTCCATCCACAGAATATTGTTTAAACAATCCAATGTTTCGTTCGTTGCGAATTGAAACAAATATTTTCCCCTGGTATCCATTTTTTTTCAGTTCTTTTATCAGGTGCAATGAATATTCTGTTTCAGGAATAGTTATTACGATGCACTTTGCATTTTGGTAGGGTATATGTTCCAGAATATCAGCATTATCCACATCTCCATAAACAATTTTCCTGTTTTTTCTTTTCCAGTCTTTTAAAATTTCAGGATCAAAATCAATTCCCAAATAACTTATATGTTTGTGCTGGTCTATTGTTTCAGCAATTTTACTGCCGAAGCGTCCAAGACCAAAAATGATAACATCCGCATTTTCAACGACTGACGATAATTCACTCATCTCTTTTAGCGGCCCTTTTCTTTCAAATATTTTCAGTAATGGTGAAACATACTCGAACAGCGTGTGAGAGTACAAAATTAGGTAAGTTGATAGCCCAATGGTAATCAGTCCAACCAGAGTAATTAAGCCAACAGTTTCTTCTGTAATATGCCCGGCTGCCAATCCCAGACCTGCAAAAATGAGTGAAAATTCACTGATTTGTGCAACCGTCAAACCTGCCAGAAAGGAAGTGCTTTTGCGGTAACCCATTATTCCCATAATTATCAAAACGATTATCGGGTTCCCAATTAAAACAAACGCTGAAAAAATTATGGCTGGCGAAACCTGATCGCCTATAACAGCAAGGTTGAGGTTAGCTCCGAGGTTTACAAAAAAGAATAGCAGCAAAAAATCCCTAATACTAACCAACCGGCTGCTGATTACATCTTTGAATTGTGATGAAGCCAGGCTCAATCCCGCCAAAAAAGCGCCCACTTCACGGCTGAACCCCATCAATTCACTTACCGATGCCAGAGTAACAGCCCAGGCAATTGCAAAAAGGCTAAGCATTTCCTGCGATTTTGCCAAAAAACTGCTGAGGTTGGGAATTATCCATTTCATTGCCCCCAGCGTCATTACCAGCAAAACAACACCGGTGAGAATGGTCCTTATTATTTCTCCGGCCAAACTCAGTTCCTTTTCTCTTCCCATTGCCGAAATAATAATCATAACAACAATTACAACAATGTCCTGAACAATAAGAAAACCTACTGCAATCTGACCATGAAGCGTGTTAATTTCTTTTTTATCCGATAATAGTTTTACAATTATTATGGTGCTTGAAAAAGTTAGGGCAACAGCAATGTAAAAACTGTGTAAAGAAGAAAATCCCAGGCCCAGACCAATAAAATAACCTATTAATGATGTAAAAATGATTTGACCTATTCCGGTAAGCAAGGCAATCTTTCCAACCGATTTTATAATTCGTAAATCGAGTTTTAGCCCAACAATGAACAGTAACACAGCTATACCAACTTCGGCCAAAAGATCAATTTTGTCATGCGATTTTACCATATCGAGTACCGAAGGCCCCACCAGGATCCCGAGAAATATAAACATGACAATAAGAGGCTGTTTTAAAAATTGTCCCAGCGCGCCTAAAATTGCAGCCAAAAAAAGGATGATGGCAAGTTCGTAAAAAGGATATTCGGTTAGTATGTTCAGCCAGTTCATGATGGAATAATTATTAACGGTAAAGAATTATCATGCACCATGTCGTTTATCAAAAAATTACGGAATAAGTGGTCGGAAATATTCCGCGAACCCCTTTGTACCACAAGCATCGTATTTGGATTTTCGTGCACAAATTCTCTGATTTCATTAAATGCCGATTCACCTTCAAATAAATCGTAAGTGCAGGGAATATTATGCTGGCACTCCTGGCTAAGATTTACAAGATATTTCGTGTGATTTTTTTAAATTATCATCCGGGGTAACCACTGAAATAAAATGTACTAATTCGATAAAATCCTGAACAACTTTTAAAAAGTCATTGAATAATTTTCGGTTAAGTGGGTATCTGTAAGTAACTGCCACGGTTAGCGTTTGCGGGGTATGTACTTCGTAATGCGGAGGGACAGTAATGATTGTAAAATTTAATTTGTCGATAATTTTTAGCGCAGTGCTACCTATAAAATATTTTTTAAAAATGCCGGCACCTTCGGTTCCCAGAATCACCAAATCATTATATTTTTTGCCCAGGAAATTTTTTAAAGAAACGATGAGTTCCTTCTCAAAAATTTGAACATCTACCGGAAAATTTTTATCAAAGTGCTTTTTTATCAAACTATTCAATTCTGTAAGGGCTTTGTTTTTTTCAAAAAGGATGATTCGCCTTCTGCTTACAATATCAGCCATTGCAGGCACTGAGTATGTGATTTGATGTATAACCAAAACTTCTGAATTAATGATTTCAGACCATTTTTTTGCCAGCTTTAACAAAACCTCTGTTTGCGGAGAAAAATCAAGTAAAACCACCAATCTTGTTTTCATTAACATTCCTGTTATTTCTTTTTTGTTAATATACAGGATATTCTTTTAAAGGTTTCTGTTAAAGTCAGGAAATTTGGCTGTTTTACGACACACCGGATTTCCTAAAACACTCCGGTATGATTTGTATTGTCGGGCCTGAAATGGCCTGGAAAATTTGGTTTCTCTTTTTTTGTGTTTTTTCTTTTGTCTGCGTTTTCGCGGGTGGGTTCTGAAATTTGTTTTACTTCTTCGCCTTCTTCTGTGGTGATGTCCTCAATTTCTTCCTCTTCTTCCCAGTCAAATTTATCGCGACGAATAATGTAGTTCCGGTAATAAAAAGCCAGCACCACACCCGAAACCGCGCCCCACAAGTGGCCTTCCCATGAAATTTTCGGGTCGATGGGAAAAATGCCCCAGATTAACCCACCGTAAAGAAAAACCACAACCACCGAGAACGTAAGCAACCGTAGGTCGTTACGAATTACACCGCTCACAAAATGAAAGGCAGCCATGGCGTAAACTACTCCGCTGGCGCCAATATGCCAGGCTTCGCGTCCGGCAAACCAAACCAGCAGCCCCGATAAAAAGTAAAGCAGAAAAAATATCTGGTACGAAATGCGCCGGTAATAATAGATGAGCATAACCATCAGTATGAAAAAGGGAATGGAGTTGGACATCAGGTGATTGAAACTGGAATGAATAAACGGCGAAAGGAAAATACCGGGTAACCCTTTCCAGTGCAGCGGGTAAACGCCAAGCTTTACAAAGCTCAGCGAGGTGCTCACCTCAATAATTTCTACCATCCAGAATAAAATCACGAACGCTGCCGGAATGACAAGGCTGTGGAAAAATATCCTTTTTTCCATTTCCGGGTCCAGCTTGCGCGGATTACTTGGATAGTAAGTAAATAAACGCATAAATGATTAATTGGAGCTTTTTTCAATTAGCTTTTTTATCAACTCTACAAACTCATAAATTTCTTCTTCCGTTGTATCAAACGAGGTCATCCAGCGCACTTCCGAACGTTTTTCATTCCACATGTAAAAGAAAAACTTTTGCTGCAAAGGTTTAATTATTTTCGGCGGTACTTCGGCAAAAACCCCGTTGGCTTCCACCGGCTGGGTGATTTTTATTTCCGGAATTTTAGAGGCTTCAGCTTCCAGCAGTTTGGCCATTTTATTGGCATGGGTGGCCGTTTCTTTCCACAAATCGTTTTCGAAATAGGCCAGAAACTGTGCGCCCACAAACCGCATTTTAGAATAAAGCTGCATGCTTTGTTTGCGCAGGTATTTGGTGTAAGTGGTCAACTCCGGATTGAAAAACAGCACCGCTTCGCCCATCATCATACCGTTTTTGGTGCCGCCGAACGAAAGCACATCCACGCCGCAGTCTTTGGTGAATGTTTTGAATTCCAGGTTCAGCGAAACGGCGGCATTGGCAATACGGGCGCCGTCCATGTGCAGCAGCATGTTGTTCCGGTGGGCCAAACCGGCAAGTGCCCGAATCTCTTCCGGCTGATAAACGGTTCCCATTTCGGTTACCTGCGAGATGGAAATAACCCGCGGCTGCGAATGGTGCTCAAAATCAAATCCTTTCAGGTGTTGCTGAATCCTTTCAGGTTTGAGTTTCCCGTTTACCGGTTCCACCGGAAGCAGTTTGCACCCGGTAAATTTTTCAGGCGCACCGCACTCATCTTCTTCAATGTGGGCGGTTTCGGCACAAATGATGGAATGGAAGCTTCGGGTAACTGTGGAAAGTCCCAAAACATTGGCCCCGGTTCCGTTAAACACAAAAAATACCTCGGTTTCCTGACCGAATTTTTCTTTAAAAGCACCGATGGCTTTTTGGGTAAACGGGTCGTCGCCGTATCCTTTCACATGTCCGTGATTGGTTTCGCTCATCGCCTTCAGGATGGCCGGGTGCACCCCCGAGTTGTTATCGCTTGCAAATCCTTTTTTCATTTAATAAAAATTGTTTGTTTTTAATGGTATTATATTGAACTCGCATGAGTTTTAATGATCGTATTGAGAGTAAATATTTTACATGCCCGTTTCATACTTTTCGTAAATTTTTAATATTCACCGGATTCTTTGTAACTTCAACCGGTATTTATGTACATGTAAAGAAAGAAAAAATCATACGTTTATAAAAATGGAAAAATCAACGTCGCTTTCCGAAAAACTGTATTTGCTTTCTGTCCATCCGCAAAAAGGAGGGATTTTATTCTCTGCCGGTACCGCGTTTAATTATGCTTCCATCGGCGCTTTGATTCTTGAACTGGTTCTGGAGAAAAACATTGCCGTTGAAGACAAGCGGGTGAAGATTCTTGGATTGAACAGTAAAAATTCGCTGCACAGGTTTATGCTTGACAAGATGAAAGATGCGAAGAAACCTTACAAGGTTAGCCGGTGGATTCATAAATTTAATTTTTCGTTTAAACACATTCGCCGCGAAATTGAATCGGGCCTGGTGCAAAAGCGAATGATTCGTTTGGAAGAAAAACGGTTTTTGTTTATCCGGTGGAAAAAGCCGTTTCTTTTGAATAAACAGGCTGTTATTAAGCTACAGTCCGATGTCGAAAATCAGATTCTTCAGGGAACCGGTAACGAGGAGGAAATTATGCTGTTAACCCTTATCAAACCTTGCGGATTGCTGAAAAGAGTTGTGCCGGATAAAGATAAACGGAAAATTGCCGGCAAAAAACTGAAACAAATGATGGAAGAGAACCAGGTTTCGGAAGCTGTTAGTGCTGCAATTGCAGCTGCTCATGCGGTGGCCATATCTGTTGCTGCATCCTCCGCCGCTGTGGCAGCAAGTGCTTCCAGGTAATCAGAATCAAATTTTATGAAAGAGAAAATAAGTGTTTTCTGGTTTCGCCGCGACTTGCGTTTGCACGATAACCATGCACTTTTTCGGGCACTGATATCGGGTAATCCCGTGTTACCGGTTTTTATTTTCGATACGGAAATTCTGGACAGGCTGAGTACAAAAACCGATGCTCGCATTTCGTTTATTTATGCTGAAATTCAGAAAATTAAAACGGAACTGGAAAAATTAGGAAGCTCGCTGAAAATTTTTTACACAAAACCATCCGGTGCATTTCGGGATCTAACCGATCAATATCAAATTCAATCTGTATTTGCCAACAAAGATTACGAACCTTATGCTAAAGAACGCGATAATGAAGTAGTGGAATTATTGGAAAAGAAAGACATACCATTTAATCTGTATAAAGACCAGGTAATTTTCGAGGAAAAGGAAGTGTTAAAAGACGACGGCACACCTTACACCGTTTTTACACCTTACAGCAAAAAGTGGAAACAGGTTTTTAATGAAACTGAAATTCAGTATTTTCCGTCCGAAAAAATACAGGAGAACTTTATAAAAACAAAGCCGTTTTCTTTTCCTCAACTAAAAGAATTGGGATTTGAAAAAAGTTCTATCGAAATTTCACCATTTGAAATTTCAGAAGAGATCATCCGAAATTATGCCGAAAACCGCGATCTCCCGGCCATTAAAGGAACAACGCGGCTTGGCGTTCATTTGCGGTTTGGAACTTTAAGTATTCGTGAGCTTACCCGAAAAGCGATGGATTGGTCGGAAACTTTTCTGAATGAACTGATTTGGCGAAACTTTTTCAGTACTATTTTGTGGCATTTCCCACAGTTGGTTGACAAGGCTTTCAAACCAAAATACGATTTTATCCAGTGGCGAAACAACGAAAAAGAGTTCGAACGCTGGTGCAACGGAGAAACCGGTTATCCCATGGTGGACGCCGGCATGCGCGAACTCAACGAAACCGGATTTATGCACAACCGGGTTCGCATGGTAACAGCCAGTTTTTTAACCAAACACCTGCTCATCGACTGGCGGTGGGGCGAAGCGTATTTTGCCGAAAAGCTGCTCGATTATGAACTGGCCTCCAATAACGGCAACTGGCAGTGGGCTGCCGGTACCGGTTGCGATGCAGCGCCCTATTTCCGCATTTTTAATCCCGAAAGTCAGCAGAAAAAGTTCGACCATAAAGGAGATTACATCCGGAAATGGATCCCTGAAACTGGAACGGTTAAATATCCGCAACCCATGGTGGAACATAAGTTTGCGCGGGAAAGGGCATTGAAAGTTTACAAGGTTGCATTGCAATAAGCTTTATTTTTATTAAGCGTCATTTAATAAAATATGTATTTTTGTTGGGTGTTGCCTAATAACTTTTGAAATGATAGATAAACTAAAAAGAGTTATTTCTTTTATGGTACGAAATGTTGAACGAATCGGAGCCGCTATAATCCTTCCTCCAGCCATTCAATTATCCGCCTGTTTTGCGGTCCCGTTATGGGCGAAAGCGATTCAATCACCTGTCCTTCTTCATCTATCAGAAATTTTTGAAAATTCCAGATAACTTTGGCATCGAGCGTGCCGTTTTCTTCGCTGCTGGTCAGCCATTTGTAAACCGGGTGCATATCGTCGCCTTTAATGGATATTTTTTCCATCAATAAAAAACTAACATCGTATTTTTGGGTGCAAAATTCCAGAATTTGTTCGTTGGTGCCGGGTTCCTGGCTGCCAAAATCGTTGGAAGGAAATGCAATAATTTCAAAATCATCGCCACCGTATTCTTCGTATAATTCCTGCATTTTTCTGAATTGCGGAGTAAGCGAACATTCGGTTGCGGTATTTACAATTAAAACTTTTTTCCCTTTCAATGTTGAAAAATCAAGAATTTCGCCGGAAATGGTGAGGGCACTAAAATCATGCAGGGTTTTTTGTGCAAAAACCAGGTTGGATAAAAAAAGAAAAAAAACAAAAATATGATGTCTTTTCAACATGATTGAACAATTTAAAATGCCGGGGGAAAATTAGTTAAAGTTTACATTCTGAAAAAGGAATTACCGGCTTTGTTAATAAGTTTTGCCGGGAAAAAATCAGAAATGTTTATCTTTGGCTCACGGAGAAAGACCGCAGAAAAAATATGGAAAATTTTATTGTTTCAGCACGAAAATACAGGCCCGATTCATTCGATACGGTGGTGGCGCAATCGTCCATTACAACCACGTTAAAAAATGCCATTAAAAACAATCAGCTGGCACATGCTTACCTGTTTTGTGGTCCGCGCGGTGTGGGAAAAACCACCTGTGCGCGCATTTTTGCCAAAACCATAAACTGCTCCAACCTTTCTCCGGAAGTGGAAGCCTGTAACGAGTGTGAATCCTGTAAGGCATTCAATACCAGTCGTTCATTTAATATTCATGAACTGGATGCGGCCTCCAATAATTCGGTTGACGACATCAGAGTATTAATCGACCAGGTTCGGATTCCTCCGCAGGTAGGCAAATACAGCGTGTATATCATCGACGAGGTTCACATGCTTTCTTCTCAGGCATTTAATGCATTTCTGAAAACGCTGGAAGAGCCGCCGAAGCACGCCATTTTTATTCTGGCCACTACCGAAAAACATAAAATCATCCCAACCATTTTGTCGCGTTGCCAGATTTTCGACTTTAACCGGATAGGCATTTCAGATATTGCGGGTCATCTGGAATATGTGGCCCAAAATGAAGGTGTAAAAATTGAAAAGGAGGCGCTGAACATTATTGCCCAAAAAGCCGACGGCGCCATGCGCGACGCACTTTCTATTTTCGACCAGATCGTCAGTTTTTCCGGAAAAGAAATTACCTACCAGGATGTAATATCGAATTTGAATGTGCTCGATTACGATTACTATTTCAGACTGGTTGAGCATTTTCTGAAAAATGAAGTCCCCGATGTGCTGATGATTTTCGACGATATTCTGAATCACGGATTCGACGGGCACCATTTTATAACCGGACTGAGCAGCCACCTGCGCAACCTGCTGGTTTGTAAAGACCCGGTTACCGTGCAGTTGCTCGAAGTGGGCGGCGAAATTAAGGAACGCTACAAAGTACAGGCTTCGGTTTGCAACAGCGATTTTTTACTGAAAGCACTTGAAATCAGTAATGAATGTGACATGCAGTACAAAATCAGCCAAAACAAACGGCTGCTGGTTGAACTGGCTCTTGTGCGGATAGCCCAACTAACCTTAAAAAAAAAATAGCTGACGGTGAGGAACATGAGGATATTTTACAGCCGATATTTTCTGATAATTCCGGAAAAACAGAAGAAAAACAAGCAATAAACCAGAAATCCCAGCCTGCAAAAATACCCGAAACAAAAAAAACAGTAAGACGTTTGTCGCTTCAAATGAAAGGGCCTTCAATTAAAGATGCATTGGCCGGGAATCTGGGAGAGGAGAAACTCACTGCAAAAGAACAGCACGAAATTTACACACGTGCAGGTGAAACAAAAGATTTTACAACTGATATCCTTAAAACGAAATGGGAAGAATTTGTTCTTCGTTTGAACGATCGGCCGAATTTACAATCTACCTTATCGCATGTTCCGCAACTTGAACCAAATTATCAGCTCATTCTTGATATTGATAATTCGGTTCAGGACGATTTAATTAATACCATTAAACCTGAATTGGTTTCCTGGTTGCGAAAGGAACTGGAAAATTCAAAAATTCAGTTGATTACCCGCATAACAGAAACTGAAAAGGAGAAAATTATCTATTCCGATTCAGAAAAATACATGGAAATGCTGAAGAAAAACCCGAAACTTGAACTGTTGAAACAAAAATTCAAACTCGATTTCGAGTAGTTTACTAATTTATCTTGCTAAGGTGCCAATCTTTTTATGTTCCAGTGGTCATTTGTTTTTTCATATAAAATCCGGTCGTGCAAACGTTTTGGACGACCTTGCCAGAATTCTATTTTTTGCGGAATAACCCTGTACCCTCCCCAAAACGGGGGAAGCGCCGGCTCCTGGTTTTGAAATTTCCGGCAATATTCATCAAACCGGTTTTCCAGGTACAAACGCGAGGGTATTTCCATGCTTTGTTCTGATGCCCAGGCTCCAATTCTGCTTTCAAGGGGTCTTGAATTAAAATAATTTTCCGAGATTTCCGAGCTTGTTCTTTCAGCAAATCCTGAAATATGCACTTGCCTTTCAAGCAAAGACCAGAAGAAATGCAAGCCTACTAAATTGTTCCGGGCAATTGCCTTCCCTTTTTCAGAATCGTAATTTGTAAAAAAAATAAAGCCATTTTCATCAAATAATTTTAGAAGTACAATTCTTGAATGTGGGAAACCATCTGTTCCGACGGTAGCCAGCGACATGGCTGTGGGCTCTTTTTCGCCGGACTCAATGGCATCATTCAGCCATAAATCGAACTGTTTAAAAGGGTTTTTTTTAACGTTTTTTCGTGTTAAACCCGAAAGGATATATTCATTTCTAATGGAGTCAATTTTCATATTGTCTGCTATATTTATTCATGGCCCTTTTGTGATACTTTATTTAACCACTTATAAATCAAAAATAAATGATTTGCCAAACCTATGAACATTTTTTCAGGCCCAAATGTTTTTTTAAGGAGTTGGAAGTATTTTATTGAAAAATTTTAATTTTATAGCTATGAAAAAATTATTGGTGTTTTTAATGGTAGTTTCTTTTATGCCGGCAATGGCCGTTATCGGAACCATTGGCATTGGTAGCAAAGCATCTTTAACCGATGTAAAAATGCTCGGTGTTTCGGGAGAAAAGTTTTCAATGGCTGATGCAGCCAAAGAAAACGGACTTCTGGTTATGTTCTCAAGCAATACATGTCCGTTTGTGATCGCATGGGAAGAAAGGTACATTGAACTAAAAAACTGGGCAGACAGGCATAACGTTGGGATGATTGTTTTGAATTCAAATTACAACAACCGCAACGGGGTTGACTCATTCGACGAAATGAAGAAGCGTGCCCGCGAACAAAATTACAACTTTCATTATGTAGTTGACGAAGAAAGCAAAATTGCCAATGCTTTTGGCGGACAAACTACCCCGCATGTGTTTTTGTTCGATAAAAACATGGAGCTTGTTTACAAAGGTGCTATTGACGACAATTACAAAAGTGCTAAAGATGTAAAACAAGCTTATGCAAAAGATGCCGTAGCAAGTGTAGCAAATGGCCGGAAAGTTGCTGTTGCAGAAACAAAACCGGTTGGATGCAGCATTAAAAGAAAGATAAATTAATCGGATTTTGGCAATAAATGTAAGTTGAAACCTTGCCTGCCGGCAGGGTTTTTTTATGCCCCAAAAAAGCTGAAGTTTACTTTACCATATTGGCGAAGCTCTTTGAATTTGTGATGATTGGCAAAGTTGTAATTTTTCGGATGTTCCAAAATCAACAATCCATTTTCTTTCAAAATTCCAGATTCAAAAACTGCATTTGGAATTTCTTTTATAAAAGGCGCATCGAATGGGGGATCGCCAAAAATAATATCGAATTTTTCCGGGCAGCTTTTCAAAAATCTGAAAACATCATCGCGAATAACATGGGCATTTGTAATTTCGAGCTTTTCAATAACCTCTCTGATAAAACGAAGGTGGTTGAAATTTTTTTCCACAAAGGTAACTTCACCGGCTTCGCGACTTATAAATTCATAACCTATGCTTCCTGTACCCGAAAACATATCGAGAATTTTCATCCCGGAAAAATTTAAACGGTTTGCAAGAATATTGAATAGTGCCTCTTTTGCCAAATCAGTTGTTGGTCGGGCCGAAAACTTTTTATTCGGAGTAAAAATTCTGCCTTTGTATTTTCCGCTAACAATTCGCATGGTCAACACAATGGAAAAAATTGGTGCGATTGTGCACCGAAAATTTTAGAATTCAATTTTAGCGAAGGAGTCAGAAATTCAATATTGTCAAAAAAGTTTTGGAGTATGATAATAAGCTCAGATTCTTTTATTATTTCTCCCGAAAACAGCAGAGTTGTATTTTTAATATTTAACTGCTTCGATTTAAGAACTGAAACAATATAGTAAACAACATCATTGGGATGAGCAAATCTGTAATGGTTGGCTATCTGAAGTTTTCCATCGGCATAAAGCAGCAGATGAAAACAGTTTTTGTAAAAATGAATTGCAATGTTTTGGTCAAGGTGTTTTCCCAACTTATTTATTTTCCGGTTAATTACTGAAACCGGATGGTAAATTGCAGAACCGGGAAATTTATTTTGAAAAACTTCTGTTAGTGAAACAGGAATGGAAAATACCAGGTTTGCAGTTTCTTCTTCCAGATAATTGTCTAAGGATTCAAAACCGGGTACTTTCCCAAAAACAAAAGATGCCAGGTTATTCTGTTTTTCGTAATCGTAAAAAACTCCAGGCACCAAAGTAAATTTATCTGAACTGTAAAGCAGTTTTGTTTCGCTGAAATTATTTTTCAGAATTTCCTGACTGTCTATCCATTCGCCAACTCTGCGCCCTAAAAAATTTACTGAACTTACAGTTGCCGGGCTGTAACAAGTTGCAAGCAGTTTGTTTTCAGATTGCTGAATAACAGAAAAAGAAAATCCATCCAGGCTTACCTGGATGGATAACTTATATTCTTTCGTCCGGTAAATATCGAAATCCGGGTCTGTTTTCAGAAAAACCATTTTATTTATTCCCAGTTACCGGAATTGTTCACTGCTTCGGTAAGTGATCCCACTTTTAGTCCGGGGTATCTTTCATTTAGCCTTCTCTGTTCATTCATGTTAATAACATATTGCCTGTCGAGACCCCTTAAAACAATATTGTTATGAGCTTTTACCTCAAAAACAGGAACTTTAATTCCTGAACCTGTAGTAATTATGTTGGCTCCCAAAGTAAATTCGGCAACCGTATCGGGTACCGGAATGTACCTTAATCTGTCAGGGTTAAAAGATTTTCCAAAAACCGTTTCAAGGACACTTTCCCTAATGGTATCACGAATAATCAACCCTTCGCGCATAGCTCTTCTTTCTGTGAGGCCGGCTTCAATCATGCTGTCGGTTAATTCACCTATTTTTCGTACATTCCTTAATGAATCGTATTTTACAAAGTTTATCAGGGTGTCCCAGCTTCCGGTAAAACGGCCGTAAACATCTCTGTAAGCCAGTTGGGCTTTACGGATTTCTTTCAACCGTTCAATGGTGGCATCATACCGCGCATTTTTTGCTTTTTCGAATTCAATAGGATTCTGAATACCCTTGTAAATAAAATAGGATAACACAATCGCAACAACAACAAGTAAAATCTGAATAATGGTTCTCATCTTTATAGTTTTAAATAAGATTATTGTCGATGCTTGCAAAATTATAAAAAAAAATAAATTAAGTTCCTTTGCACTTTGTTATTTTAGCAGCTATGATCAAAAATCATTTAAAGGCACTTTTAACCCAGAAGTTACCTTTTGACCCAACTGGTTGCCAATCAGAATTAATCGCTGGTTTGGCCGGCTTTATTTCCTCTGAAGAACAGGATAAAATAATGTTGATAAAAGGTTTTGCCGGCACTGGAAAAACCACTATGATTAATGTTTTGACCCAAACACTGAAATTGCTGAAAATCTCTGTTGTTTTGATGGCTCCAACAGGCCGGGCCGCCAAAGTAATGTCAGGTTATACCTCGATGCCCGCATTCACCATTCATAAAAAAATTTACAGACAGCAATCTTCTGCTGATGGAATGGGCAGATTTGTTCTGGATAAAAATTTGCATAAAGACACTTGGTTTGTGGTTGACGAAGCGTCAATGATTTCAAATGAGAACAACGAGTTTTCAGTTTTTGGAAGTGGCAGACTGTTGGATGATTTGCTGGAATATGTTTATTCAGGTACCAATTGCCGGTTGGTTCTGGTTGGCGATACCGCACAGCTTCCTCCGGTTGGTCTGACGGTAAGTCCTGCGCTTAATGCTGTTGGTTTGAAAGAACATGGCTTTGAAGTGGCGGAATATATATTAACTGAAGTGGTCAGGCAAGCTTCCGGTTCAGGAATTCTTTCCTGTGCCACTCAAATCAGAAAATATATTGAAGAGGATAATCCAAAAGGCTTTTTTCAATTTAATCTGAATCATTTTGATGATGTTGTTCGGATTTCAGGAGAAGAACTTATTGAGCGTATTTCCTCATGCTACGATAAATATGGGATTTTTGACACAACAATTGTAATCCGATCAAATAAGAGAGCCAATTTGTATAACAAAGGAATAAGGGGTTCTATTCTGTACCGGGAAAATGAAATGGAGAAAGGTGATTTGCTGATGATAGTTAAAAACAATTATTATTGGATTGACGAGGATAAAAAGCTCGATTTTATAGCAAACGGCGATATTGCTGAGGTAATATCTATTTATGGTTACGAGGAATTGTACGGGTTTCGTTTTGCTGATGTTTGCCTTCGGTTTGTTGATTATGAAGATGTTGAAATAGACTGTAAAATATTTCTCGATACACTTGCAATAGAATCGGCATCCTTTTCGTCCGGGCAGAACCGGCAGCTATTCGAAGCTGTTTCAGAAGATTATCAGGAGATAAGGAATAAACAGAAACGATGGAAAAAAATTAGAGAAAACCCATATTTTAATGCACTTCAGGTTAAATACGCCTACGCACTAACCTGCCATAAAGCACAAGGCGGCCAGTGGAAAGCGGTTTTTGTTGACCACGGCTACCTGGTAGAAGATATGCTTGATAGGGAATACTACCGTTGGCTTTACACCGCATTTACACGCCCGGTAGAAAAACTTTTTCTTGTTAATTTTAATAAGAATTTTTTTGAAGAACAGGAAAAGAAAAATTAGCTGTTCAGGAACTAATAGTATAGGATTGACCATCAATTGCCTCTTCGGTTTTTTTGAACACATTTCTCGCTTCCTCAAGGAATGGTTCCACGGTTTTGTATCTTGACGAGAAATGGCCGATAATTAACCTGTCTGCCTCTGCCATTTTTGCCATTTTAGCAGCATCAAGTGCTGTGGAGTGGAATGTTTTGTCGGCCCAGTCGCGCAATTCTTCTGTAAAAGTTGCTTCATGGTACAGCAAGTTTACACCCTTAATTATTTCGGCAACAGGCGGATGAAAAGCTGTATCGGAGCAAAATGCATACGAAAGGGGCGGCGGCGGGGGAGTGGTGAGATTAATATTGGGAATGATTTCCCCATTTTCGGTTAAAAAATCAGCTCCCTGTTTAATGGCTTTTATTTGTGCAACAGGAATTTTATACTGCTGAATGTATTCCTTTAATATATTGCGCTCTTTTTGTTTTTCTCGGAATAAAAAACCGCAGCAGTTTATACTGTGCTTCAGCGGAAATGAAACAACTTCCATTCTTTTATCTTCATAAATAAGTTGTGCCTTTTTAAAGTTCAGCGGATGAAAAATGACTTTAAACTGTAAATCACCTTTTAAGAAATCGAGTTGCGGCTGAATGATATCTTTTAGCTGCGAGGGTGAATAAATATGGATATCGTTTTTTAACCCAAGCAAATTAAACGTCGAAATCAGCCCTATTAATCCATAGTAATGATCGCCGTGCAGGTGGGAGATAAAAATGTGTTTAATTTTTCCAAAACCAATTTTTTGCCGCCTGATTTGAATCTGGGTTCCCTCACCACAGTCAATTAAAAAAAACCGCCCCGATGCATCAAGCACCTGGGCGGTTGGGTATCTTTCAGAAGTAGGTGTAGCAGAACTGCTTCCCAGTATGGTTAACGTTAAAGCCATTGCTGCCTACATCTCCATCTTTTTTTTGAGCAGCGCTTCAGCCTCTTCTGTTGTTTTTGTTATAAGAAGTACAGTGTGAAGCATCGAAATTCGTATCAAATGATCTACATCAGGTTGCAATCCGCAAATGATAAATGTTCCAATGATGTCTTCACATAACCTGTTTCCGACTAATATGGCCCTTAACCCCGATGAATCGCAGTATTTACACTGGCTTAAATCGAGCACAATATTCTTCTCACCATTGTTAGTCAGTATCACAAACTCTGCTTTTAAATCAGGTGCAGTGTTTGTATCAAGCCTGTCGGCATCTACCTTAACAAGAGTAAACCCTTCTTTTTTAAGAATTTCAGTTGACATGGTACAATTTACGAAATTCCGGTAATATTAGGTAACCGGAATTGGATTTATTTTTCGCTATCTTCTTTTTTCTGCTTTTTCTCTTTTTTCTCGAGTTGAGTTTTAAGAGCAGCCAAATCGGAAATATCGCCTAAAGTGGTTTTCTCAATGTTGTCGTTCACTGCTTTTACTGCTTTTTTCGTAGAGCGCGACTGCGTTTTACGTTTTGAAGTATCTTCAGCACGTTTTTCATCTTCATAAACCCTTGAGTGCGAAACAATAATCCGCTTAGCAGACTTGTTAAATTCGATAACTTTAAAATCCAGTTTTTCGTCTTGTTTAGCTTGTGTACCGTCTTCTTTTACCAGGTGGCGTGGTGTTGCAAATCCTTCAACTCCGTAAGGAAGGGCAACAACAGCACCTTTATCCATCAGATCAACCACAGTACCTTCGTGAATGGAATCAGTGGTAAAAATGGTTTCAAACACATCCCATGGATTTTCTTCCAGTTGTTTGTGTCCAAGACTCAAACGGCGGTTTTCCGTGTCGATATCAAGCACAACCACTTCAATTTCTTCGCCAATGGAAGTGAATTCCGAAGGGTGTTTTATTTTTTTAGTCCAGCTTAAATCTGAAATGTGAATCAATCCGTCAACACCTTCTGCTATTTCAACAAATACACCAAAGTTGGTGAAATTGCGAACAACAGCTTTGTGTTGTGTTCCAACACCATAATTTTCTTCGATTTTTTCCCATGGATCTGATTTCAACTGTTTCATACCCAGCGACATTTTGCGGTCTTCCCGGTCGAGGGTAAGAATTTCGGCTTCTATTTCATCGCCTACCTTCAGAAAATCCTGGGCACTGCGCAAGTGCTGGCTCCATGACATTTCCGAAACGTGAGTCAACCCTTCAACTCCCGGAGCAATTTCAACAAATGCACCGTAGTCGGCAAGTACCACAACTTTTCCTTTAACGGTATCGCCCACTTTCAGGTTTTCATCCAGTTTATCCCATGGGTGCGGTGTAAGCTGTTTCAGACCCAGCGCAATGCGTTTTTTGTCGTCGTCGAAATCGAGGATAACCACATTCAGTTTCTGATCCAGTTCAACAATTTCACTTGGATGAGAAATACGTCCCCAGGAAAGGTCGGTGATGTGAATAAGTCCGTCCACGCCGCCAAGGTCCATGAATACACCGTAGGAAGTAATATTTTTGACTGTTCCTTCCAGTACCTGGCCTTTTTCCAGTTTGGCAATAATTTCTTTTTTCTGCTGCTCCAGTTCGGCTTCAATCAATGCTTTATGCGAAACGACCACATTACGGTATTCGTGGTTGATTTTAACCACTTTGAATTCCATTGTTTTACCAACAAATATGTCGTAGTCACGAATTGGTTTCACATCGATTTGTGAACCGGGAAGGAATGCTTCAATGCCAAATACATCTACAATCATACCGCCTTTTGTGCGGCACTTGATGTATCCTTTTATGATTTCGTCTTTCTCCAATGCCTCGTTTACACGATCCCATGAGCGGGTAGCACGAGCTTTTTTGTGAGAAAGTATCATCTGGCCTTTTTTGTCCTCAAGGCTTTCGATGTAAACATCTACTTTGTCGCCTATTTTCAGCTCAGGGTTGTAACGGAACTCGTTCAAACTCACAATACCGTCCGATTTGTAGCCAATATCAACAACAACTTCGCGTTTGTTTAATGCAATAACAGTACCTTCCAGTACTTCTTTTTCGGTTACGGTGTTGAGTGTGTTGTCATACATTTTTTCCAGATCACCCCTTTGTTTGTCGGAATAGGCGTCTAATCCGCTTTCCAGGCTGTCCCAGTCAAATTCGGCAGTTTCTTCTGTTTCTTTTTCTTCTTTGATTTCAGTTGGCTCACCAGGAGTTTCTTCCGCTTTTTTTTCCACAGAAATTACTTCCTCTTCAGTTGTAACCTCCTGACTTTTTTCTTCTTCAGCTTCAACTGTTTTTTCTTCAGCTTTTACCGGCTCATCAACTTTTGCCTTTTCAGATTTTGCTTCTGCAACTTCTTTTTCAGGTTCTTCAGCGGTTTTTTCCGCTTTAGGTGTTTCCTTTTTTTCGGGAGTTTTTTCTTCCTGAACAGGAACTTCAGGTGCTTTTGGAGCTTCCTGCTCTACTTTTTCATTTTTCTTTTCAGTCATGTAATTCTTAATAAATTAATAAGTTAGACATTATTATTGTTCCAAATCGCGCGCAAAAATATAACTTAATTCACTTATTTCAAAGGTTTTCAGTATTTTATTTTGGTTCACCGGAATTTTAACATCAAATAAAACACCTCCAAAAAGGAACAGTTGGTTTTATTGCCTTTGGTTGGTAGCAGGCCAACGAATTTTATTAATTTTGAACTTCATTTTAAATAATTATTAAACCAAATAGCATGAAAGGAATTATTCTCGCGGGTGGTGCCGGCACAAGGCTTTATCCAATAACACGTTCGATTTCAAAGCAAATTATTCCGGTTTATGACAAACCGATGATTTATTACCCGCTGTCTGTATTAATGCTGGCAGGAATTCAGGAAATATTAATTATTTCAACACCAACAGATATTAAATTATATGAGGAACTTTTTGGCACAGGAAAACAACTTGGACTGAAAATTTCCTATAAAATTCAACCTTCACCCGACGGTCTGGCCCAGGCATTTATTTTAGGCGAAGAGTTTATTGGTAAAGATAATGTTTGCCTGATATTGGGCGACAATATTTTTTACGGTTACAAATTCAGATCGATTGTTGAAAAATGCGCTGAACTTGAAGACGGCGCCATTGTTTTTGGTTATTTTGTGAAAGACCCGCAAAGATATGGAGTGGTTGAATTCGATGAGGAAAGAAAAGTGGTTTCCATTGAGGAAAAACCCGAAAAGCCCAAATCCAACTACGCGGTTACAGGATTGTACTTTTACTCAAACGATGTGGTGGAAAAAGCCAAAAGCCTGAAACCTTCAGCGCGTGGCGAACTCGAAATTACCGATCTCAACCGGCTTTATTTAGAGGAAAACCGGCTGAATGTTAAATTGCTTGGACGTGGTTTTGCATGGCTCGATACCGGAACACACGACAGTTTGCTGCAGGCATCCAATTATATTGCTACTATAGAGCAGAGGCAGGGTTTGAAGGTTTCATGTATTGAAGAAATAGCTTTTAAGAAGGGATTTATTTCAAGGGAACAACTGATTGAACTGGCTAAACCGCTGAGTAAAAATCAGTACGGAGAATATCTTTTGCGACTGGCCGAAAATCAATTTTTCTCATTTTAAATATGTTATGAAGGTCATTAAAACAGATATACCTGGATTGTTAATAATTGAACCTAAAGTTCATGGTGATTCAAGAGGTTATTTTTTTGAATCATGGCAACAGGATGATTATGGGAAGGCAGGAATTCATTCAAATTTTATTCAGGATAACGAATCGAAATCGGTATTTGGAGTTGTCCGGGGGCTTCATTACCAGTTGAAACCCTGGTCGCAGGCCAAGTTGGTGCGGGTGATAGAGGGTTGCGTTTACGATGTGGCCCTCGATTTACGAAAAGGTTCGCCTACCTTCGGGATGTGGTTTGGAATGAAACTCGACGGTGAGTCCAAAAAACAACTTTTCATTCCCCGCGGTTTTGCGCATGGATTTTCCGTGCTGAGCGAAACGGCCATTTTCTCGTATAAAATTGATAACGTATATGACCGCGACGCAGAGCGTTCTATTAATATTAACGATCCGGAACTGAAAATTGACTGGCAACTGGGAACTCAAAGTCCAATTGTTTCAGAAAAAGATTTGAACGCCCCTTTATTTAAAGAAGCCGAAATGAATTTTAATTTTCAAGCGCAATGAAAATACTGGTTACCGGAGCATACGGACAACTGGGAAACGAGCTAAAGGAATTGTCAGTTAATTATCCCGAATGGCAATTTCTTTTTACTGATGTGGATTCTCTTGATATTACCGATGAAAAAAAAGTTGAGGATTTTTGCCGGGAGAACAGACCAGATTTTTTTGTGAATTGCGCGGCATACACTGCAGTTGACCGAGCCGAATCGGATGCAGAATTAACGCGAAAGGTGAATGCTCTGGCACCGGAAATTTTAGCATGGGCAGCAAAACGTTTCGGGGCCGGATTTATTCACATTTCTACCGATTACGTTTTTGATGGCCGGGCTTTCAGACCTTATGAAGAAATTGATTCGGTAAATCCGCAGGGAGTTTACGGGAAAACGAAACTGGAGGGGGAACAGTTAGTCCGAAAGCAAAACCAGGAGGCGGTAATTATTCGCACTTCATGGCTTTATTCTGCATTCGGGAATAATTTTGTAAAAACCATGCTCAAACTTGGCCATGAACGTGAAATGCTGAAAGTGGTTTACGACCAGGTTGGAACACCCACTTATGCAGCCGATTTGGCACAAGCAATTCTTGTCATGGTAAATATTTTTCAAAATCAACCGGGAAAATTTGTTCCCGGAATTTATCATTATTCAAACGAAGGTGTGGCGAGCTGGTTTGATTTTGCAAAAGTCATTTTCGAGCTGGCCCCGATGGACTGTAAAGTACTTCCTGTTTTATCGGAAGAATTCCCTGCTGCAGCAAAACGGCCGCCCTATAGCGTATTGAATAAATCGAAAATAAAAACTACTTTTAATCTGGAAATTCCTTACTGGAAAGAAAGTCTGAAAATTTGCATAGATAAACTTCAAAAGAAATAATACCATGGAAAATAAAGAATTACTGAAACAGGTTCGCGAAAAAGCACAGGAATGGCTTTCGGAAACTTACGACGAAGAAACCCGAAAAGAGGTAAAACGCATGTTGGATGCTGCAGATCCAACCAAACTGATTGATTCGTTTTACAAAAATCTCGAATTCGGAACAGGTGGATTACGAGGAATAATGGGTGCCGGAACAAACCGTGTGAACAGATATACCATTGGGGCTGCCAACCAGGGCCTTTCCAATTATCTGAAGAAAAATTTTGCCGACCTGCCTCAAATAAAAGTAGCTATTGGGCACGACTGCCGCAACAACAGCCGGACTTATGCCGAAAGCAGTGCCAAAGTTTTTGCTGCAAATGGAATAAAAGCTTATTTGTTTGAAGATTTGCGCCCAACTCCCGAACTTTCATTTGCCATCAGGGAATTGGGGTGCCAAAGCGGAATAATCCTTACCGCTTCGCATAATCCCAAAGAATACAACGGGTACAAAGCCTATTGGGACGACGGATCCCAGATTGTGGCGCCACACGATGTGAATATTGTGAACGAGGTTTCAAAAGTGAAGGTGGAAGACATTAAGTTTGACGGACCGGATGACCTTATTGAAATAATGGGCGAAGAAATGGATGAAAAATTTCTGGAAATGGTAAAAACTGTTTCTATTTCGCCCGATGTGGTTGAAAGACACAAAAACATGAAAATTGTTTTTACGCCCATCCACGGAACCACAGTAAAACTGGTGCCTGCAGCACTTCGGAGATTTGGTTTTACCAATATTATCAATATTCCCGAACAAGATGTGGTAAGCGGCGATTTCCCAACAGTGATTTCGCCCAATCCTGAAGATGTGGCTGCCATGGAAATGGCCATTAAAAAGGCTGAAGAAGTGGATGCGGATTTGGTTATGGCCAGCGATCCCGATGGTGATCGTCTGGGTGTGGCCGTAAAAAACGATAAGGGGAAATATATCATTGTTAACGGAAATCAAACCGCGCTTATCTTCATTTACTACATTATTACCAAAATGAAAGAAGCCGGTAAAATGAAGGGAAATGAATATGTGGTGAAAACCATTGTTTCCACAGAGTTAATTGCTGAAATTGCCCGGAAAAACAATATAGGCTATTACGATGTTTACACCGGATTTAAGTTCATTGCAGAGGTAATTCGCGACCTTGAGGGAAAGAAAAAATACATCGGGGGAGGGGAGGAAAGTTTTGGATTTATGCCTGCCGATTTTGTCCGTGACAAGGATGCTGTTTCTTCGTGTGCTTTAATGGCAGAAATTGCCGCATGGGCAATAGATAACGGTAAAACGCTGTATGAACTACTGCAGGATATATATCTGGAATATGGCTACTCCAAAGAAAAACTGAAATCTGTTGTCAGGCCAGGCAAAAAAGGTGCCGATGAAATTCGAAAAATGATGAATGATTTTCGGAACAAACCACCCCGCGAATTGGGAGGATCACCAATGGAATGGGTAAAAGATTATTCCATCCTTGTTGCCAAAAACCTGATTACGGACGAAGAAAAAAAGATCGACCAGAAAGTGACTTCCAATGTGCTGCAATTTTTCACCAGGGGCGGAACCAAAATTTCAGTAAGGCCTTCGGGAACGGAGCCTAAAATTAAGTTTTATTTTGAAGTGAAAGGTGAACTGAAATCGCGGGATGATTTTGACGAAGCTGAAAAAACAGCCGATGCTAAAATTGAAGCGATTATGAATGAGTTGGGACTTTAGCCAGACAATTAATTATAAATCAACTAAATAAAATTATTACAAAATGAGAAAAATTGGAATTATTTCTGTTCTGCTGTTGTTTGCAGTATTTGGAGTTTTTGCACAAACCGATGGCCCAATGCCAATGAAGCCCGAAATGACTGAAATCTGGGACCCGGAAGTGCCGGTGGTTACACCGGGTGCCACTCCGCTTGATGCACCTTCCGATGCCATAGTATTGTTTGATGGTGTTGATATTGGCCGTGAATGGACCAACGGCAAAGGTGGCGAACCGGGATGGAAAGTGGAAAACGGTTACGTTACCGTTGTAAAAGGTCAGGGAGCGATTAAAACAAAACGTGTTTTTGAAGATTTTCAGTTACACATCGAGTGGCGTTCACCATCAGTAATTGAAGGCACCAGCCAGGGACGCGGAAACAGTGGCGTATTTCTGCAGGAAAGGTATGAAGTTCAGATTCTTGACAATTACGACAACCGCACTTATCGTAACGGACAGGCAGGCAGTGTTTACAAACAGCACGCTCCGCTTGTAAATGCATGCAAAGCGCCGGGCGAATGGCAAACTTACGATATCATTTACACCGCCCCCCGGTTTAACGACGATGGCACTTACTTTACCCCGCCTATAATTACAGTGTTACATAATGGCGTACTGGTTCAAAATAATGTTGCCGTGCGCGGACCAACAGAGTACATCGGAATTCCCGAGTACAGCGTTAAAAAACATGGCCCGGGCAGCATCACTCTTCAGGATCACGGCAATCCGGTAAGTTTCAGAAACATCTGGATCAGGGAGTTGTAACCTATTCAGGTTAATAATGATTTTGAATTATCCCGGAATCTTTTCGGGATAATTCTTTTTAAGGGGGAGGTTTAATGTTCAGAAAATCAGTTTATATTTGGGGGTTGGTTTTTGCCACTCTTTTGTCCTTTGCACAGGACAGGCATTTTTTATCGGCCTTACCACTGGTTTTTATTGATACCGATGGCAGACAAATCCCGGATGAGCCAAAAATTCTGGCAAAAATGGGAATTGTCTGGAAATCATCGGGTGAAATGAACAATACCCGCGACCCCTTTAATCATTACGATGGATTTATCACTATCGAAATTCGCGGTTCGTCATCCCAAATGTTTCCCAAAAAGTCTTATGGGTTTGAAACCTGCGACGAGGACGGACTGGATATTGACTTTCCCCTGCTTGGCCTGCCCGAGGAAGAAGACTGGATTTTTTACGGTCCTTATTCCGATAAATCACTTATCAGGAATGCGTTAACTTTTTCACTTGCTGAACCGCTGGGAAGATATGCATCGCGTGTGCGGTTTGTGGAACTTTTTCTGAACAACAAATACCAGGGTATTTATTTACTGATGGAAAAAATAAAACGCGACAAGGTGCGCGTTGATATCGCCAAACTTAATCCGGATGAAATCAGCGGCGAAGATTTAACCGGTGGGTATATCGTGAAAATTGACAAAACAACCGGAAGCGGAGGTGAAGGATGGCATTCAAACTATAAGAATGCAAACGGGAACTCAACTTTTTACCAGTACGAAGTGCCTGCTGACGATGAAATTGTTCCTGAACAAAAAGCGTATATTCAAAATTATATAAGGGCTTTTGAAGATGCCGTTTATGACGCAAAATTTGAAGGTGCCGGAAGTTACTGCGAATTCATCGACATTTCTTCTTTTGCAGATTATATACTTATTAGCGAACTCACTAAAAATGTTGATGCCTACCGGTTAAGCACTTTTCTGCATAAAGACAAAAACGGAAAACTGATGGCCGGGCCCATCTGGGATTTTAACCTGGCCTTTGGAAATGCCGATTACCACAATGCCTGGCTGGAACATGGGTTTCAGATTGACCAGCGAATGGAAGGCGATGGTTGGGGAAATCCTTTCTGGTGGAAAGGTTTATGGGGCGATACAGCCTTTGTAAATTTTATGAAGTGCCGGTGGAATGCGTTGCGTGAGTTACATTGGTCGAACGAAAGAATTTTTGAAGTGACCGACAGTTTGGTAAATGCGCTGGGAGATGCTGTTAGCCGGAATTTTGAACGGTGGCCGGTTTTGGGGTTATATGTATGGCCTAACTATTATGTTGCAACAAGCCATAACAGTGAAATAAACTGGATGAAAAAATGGATGGAGAACCGGCTATGGTGGCTCGATGCCAATTTGCCGGGAAACTGCGGTGGCATATTGCCCCCGGTTGTTGAAGGTTTCGAAGTTTCGGTTTATCCCAATCCGGTTTATTCCACCCTTTATCTGGATGTGGCATCGGAACATCGCGTGAACATTCGGTTCCGGCTTTACAACGTAAACGGAACCTTGGTAAATGAGCGTGAACTAAATGTAAATGAAGGGGAACAAACCCTGACAATACAGGCTGATGCACTTCCCAAAGGTTTGTACCTTTATGAATTGGTAAAAGGCTATGAAGCTTTTAAAAAAGGAAAGCTGGTTAAATTTTAATCCTTCAATTTTTCCCTGAAAACTTTTCTGAATTTTTCTAACTTGGGCGCTACCACAAACTGGCAGTAAGGTTGATTTTTATTTCGCGCGAAGTAATTGTGGTGATAATCTTCGGCCAGGTAAAAAGCTTTAAACGGAGTTACTTCAGTAACAATTGGGTCCTCATAAACATTTTCCTGTTCAAAAAGCGCAATCACTTTTTCTGCAGTTTTTTTCTGCTCTTCATTGTGATAAAAAACAGCCGACCGGTATTGTGTACCAATGTCGTTTCCCTGCCTGTTCAATGTGGTCGGATCGTGTGTTATGAAAAACACTTCCAGAATTTCAGAAAAACGAACAACTTTAGGATCATAGGTAATTTGTACCACTTCTGCATGGCCAGTCCGGCCCGTGGTAACTTCGCGGTAGGCCGGATTTTTAATATGTCCTCCACTATATCCAGGCACAACTTTTTCTACTCCCGCTAATTCCAGAAAAACGGCCTCAGTGCACCAAAAACATCCACCACCCAGTGTTGCATGTTCCAACTGTTTATTTTGTTCCGAAAATATGTTCATAAAAAGTGTTATTGCTATCAGTGTTAATACCTTCATCTCCTAAATCTTAAACGCGAAAAAACTTTCTTTTCAAACTCCCATGCAAACCTGAACTGTCCGAATATTGTCCCAATAAGCAAAAACAGGATTTGATACGCCGGGAAAATAATCAGCACATAAAGCGGAACTTTTATCCAAAGGCTCGTGTCTCCGTTAATTCCTATCCATTCGAAAACCGCTTTGCGAACAAACAGCGTCGCACTACCGGTAACTGAAAATATAATGAGAATCAAAACCAGTTGCACGTTGCTTTTGATGTTCCACTTTTCTTTTAACCTTTTTAACATGAATAAATATTCAAATTCTCAAAGGTAATAACAACAAAAGCCGGGGCTTGTTTTTACTTTTTAAACATTAACCGCTTTTTTGCGACTGACTACGGCACTGTAATAAGCAATAATCATAAAAGCTACGGCCGGTACCCAAAAAGCCAGCTTTATGCTCCCCGACTGGTCGGAAACAATTCCCTGGATTTGAGTCAGAACCGCTGCTCCGGCAATGGCCATAATCATGCCTGCCCCGCCAATTTTGGTGTCGTCGCCAAGTCCGGCAATTCCCAGGCCGTAAATGGTTGGAAACATCAGCGACATACAGCCTGATATGCAAACCAGAGCATAAATGCCAATCCAACCTTGTCCGTATATGGTTAAAAGGCTGAATATCAAAGCTAATACCGAAAGGGTTGTCAGCAGAGTGCGCGGTTTAAAATATTTCATCAGCCAGGTGAATGTGAACCGCCCGATTACGAACAAAACAAGCGAAAGGATGTAATACGTTGCTCCGGCCTGTTCGGCAGTTCGCGGCAAAAAGGCTTTAATTCCCAGCATTTCGGTGAAATTGTAAAAACCGGCAGCTATGGGTTCAATGTGTCTTAGCCGGGCAATAATCTCTTCCGGAGTGGCATTTCTGCCCAGTTCAGCAACAATGGCATCCAGTTGCATTTGCTGCATTACATACCTGATGATGAACGACCACACGGCAATTTGGGCGCCCACATAGAAAAACTGGGCGATTACACCCCAAACATAGTTTTTGTTTTTTTTAAGCCTGCGGAAGGTTCCGCCAAAATCCAGCCTTTTATTCTCTTCTTTGGCATAGGGCATTTTGGTAAAGTAAATGGCCAGCAGAATGACCACCATAACCAGCCCAAGTCCCACGTAGGTGGCGGTAACGGCATTCAGTTCGGTTCCCTGTATTTTTATCAGTTCATCCACCGGCAGGGCAGCCCGCTCTTCGGCGCTGAGCGTGTTTAGCTGAGACAGCACAAAAACCTGACTCAGTACCACACCGGTAATCGCACCAAACGGGTTAAACGACTGGGCAAAATTCAACCGCTGGGTTCCGGTTTTTTCGGGGCCAATGGAATAAACGTAAGAATTGGCTGAGGTTTCGAGAATGGAGAGTCCGGCAAAAAGTATAACCAGTGCCAGCAAAAACATTAAAAAGCTAATGTTGATGTTTACACCGGCCAGCAGCATTGCCGGATAGAACATAAACGTTCCGGTGGCGTACAACCCGAGGCCCATTAATACGCCTGACTTGTAGGTGTATTTTTTAATGAACAATGCAGCCGGAATGGCAAATCCTCCGTAACCAAACAGGTAACAGGCAAGCTGAATCCAGGCTGTTTTTGAATCCGTCAGGCTCATTATCCGCTTGAATGCAGCCAGCATGGTATCGGTTAAATTGTTGGGAATGGCCCACGCAAAAAACAGCGAGGTAAGGAGTATAAAAGGCCACACAATGCCTTTGGGTATAATTTGCTGATTATTCATAGTTCTTTTGCTTCCAAATGGTTTAATTATCAATTCACTTCCAGCTCTTCCCATTTGGGTAATTTCGGAAATATGGCATGTGGTTCAGCCTGGTACCAGAATGCTACCGATGAAATGTCGGATTTTTGGGGAAGGTACCTGCCACCATGCCGCCAGCCCAAATCCTGGATGGTAACTTTTAAATTCTTTTCAAACCGGATGGGGTCCAGAATATGCCACCGGTAAAGGCCAAACCGCTGCTGTGATTTGTAGGTGCCATCGGGTCTAATTACCTGGTGCAAACCGGCATAAGGAGTATTAAAAATGGTATATTGTCCACCACGGTCGAAATTGTACGAACCGCAGAAATAATCTTCGGTACCTGTTCCGCAAATGGTTGGAAATTTGCTGTCGCCATCCATAAAAAACTTTATTTCGCCTTCGCCCCACCAGCCATTGTTGTTGACTCCCCAGGCCATGTAAAGTCCAACAAATTGCCCTTTGCCCTTAATGTTTTCAACTATGGTGTAGTCTGATGTTTCGTTGGGATTGGTCCGGTTGAACTGTGCATGGAAATAGGCCGCATCCCCGGGCACATCGGTCAGGGTGTAATCAATCTGGTAATAGAGCCTCATTTCATCCTGGTCGTTGATGTTTTCCATGGTTATTTTGCATTTTTTGCGAAAGGGCATGGGCCAGTAACAGTTAAATGCACTTCCAGGATTTACACAAATGGCCAGTGAACTGAGTGGAGCATATTCGTTCCAGCCCATGGCAAAGAAGTCGCCCACCGGCACTTCCACTGATGGTGTTTCTTCATCGTCCCAGTAAAACCGGATGATGGAAAACCGCCAGTTTCCGGTTGGTGTCATCCAGATGTGCTGAATTGCTCCCGGTCCTTCAATTTCGGCCAGAGTAAACGTTTCTCCCGGTTTTATGCGGATAAACGGATTCACTTTCCAGCCCTGGCCCAAATCGCGCGCTGCATTTGTGGCATTGGCCATATTAACCGGCGCATTGGGGTCGGGCACTGCCATGCCGCCTTTGCCTTTCTCACCGGTAAAATTTTCGGGACTGATGGAACGGGTTTTGGCATCCGACATTCGGAAAATGTTGCCCATATTCATATTCAGGCCGTTAAAATCTGACTGGGAAAAAATTTGATGTGAAATCAGGAAGGTTACCAAAAGGAATAGAGTTTTTTTCATGATTCTGCAGTTTTAATGGAACAATGAAGCGAAATTAAAATTTTTACAGTTTCACTTCCATTTTTTTAACAGAAGTTTTAGTGCAAAATCAGTAAAATCCAGTTGTTTTATTAAATCTGATGCGTTTGGAAAATGATAAACCCGTAAACCGCATATCGGAGTAACCGGAACAGGGCATACCGGAGGAAACGGCCCGAAGGATAGCCGGCTGAGCCAACCAGCAGGCAGATGGCCGACCAGGGCAGGGGAGTGACTGCTGCCACAATTATCAGAAAAATGCCGTATTTTTTAAGCTGGGGCCACGATTTATTGAGGTATTTTATGCGTATGTATCTGAATGTAATTTTTTTATAAAGGAATTGCCCGATAAGGAATGTGACATAACCTAAAGCGTAGGATGCCACGGCAAACATGGCGACAGTAAGTGTGTAATTAATTACTCCACCTTTTTTAAGTGCCCAAATCATAAAAAGCTCGGGTGGAATAATTCCAAAGAAAAACTCTGATCCAAAATAGATAAGGTAAATAACCAAAGGGCGGGCATAAAATTTTTCCACCCATTCATCCGGTGCATTTGAAATTAAAATATTTTCGAAAAAAACGTAAGCCAGCAAAATAACAGCAAGCCAGGCTAATCCTCTTAACCCGTTTTTTAGAAGAAATTGCATTCTCGGACTGAGCTTCATGGCTTTTTCAATGATTTAAAAAACAGTGCGAAAAATACAATATTTTTTGGTTATTCGGGGATTTCTGTTTTTCGATTTAACTGTTTATTGCCATTCTTGCTGTAACACATAACTGGCTACGTCGGTTAACTGCTGATCAGTAAAGTGCGGAAAACCGGCCATAGGGGGATAATCCATTCTTTTTCTTCCAGGTTCCCTTATCCATTGTTTAAGCTGGTCCATCCTGTTTTCATATTCGGGCATTATTTCAGCCATTGCCGGTCCCACCAGCCTGATTGTGGCTGCGTGGCAAACCGCACAACTGGTTTGAAAAATATCCTGACCGGGAGTGAATGAACCCGCTTCGGACTCCACCTGCGGAAGTAAAAGATTTTCATGTGCCTTTCTTACTGCCTCCCAGTGTGCTGCCGTGCGTTCGGCCATCATCTTTTTGTGGGTTGACAGCGCACTTTCGCGGTATAAATGCCTGCCGGTACCCATGCATGCTACAAGCACCGTAAACAATCCCAGCAAAAGGTAAAACCGTTTTCCGGGTACCGGGCTGTGTTCTTTCAGCATCAGCCAAAGCAGGTAAATAACAAAAACCGCAGTAGTAACTCCCCCCAGAATTACCCAGAACAATCCCCATGTGATTCCCTGTACCGGAAGGGTAATAAACAATAACGGTCCGAAAATGAATTGCATACCGGTGGTGGCAAGAGCAAGAGTAAGCATTTGTTTTTTGATATCTCTTTTTGTGAGGGATTCAAGTTTTGATTCAAATTCTTTGTTTTTTCTGCCGAACCAGTAAGCCAGAAACACCCCGGTTACCGCCATGCAGGCGGTAATAAAGTGCAAATAGCGCGGAAATACATTGGGCAAAGTCAGCGCATCTGCAAATCCCTGAATTTCGCCCCATTTTTCAGGGAAAAGCATAAGGTTGATGTTGGTGAGGAAAATGAAAGGGATAAGCAGAAAACTGAAGACCCCGATTCCCAGAATTCCCAGGTGAAGCGGTTTGTTATCGGCCAGTTGGTCCCAGGTGTATTTGTGCAGGTATAAAAACAAAAAGGCAACGGCAACCCACGGAACTATTGAAATCCAGATATTGCCGGTAAGGGCGTTAGCCGAATAAAAATAAAGGGTATATAATACGTTGATTGACAGCAAAGGAGCAACACCCAAAACCACAGCAAGGCTTTTGTTAACAGTGATGGTTGCTGCAATTTCACGTGCCAGCAGGTCGTAATCCTTGTTTGCTCTGCCACGCAGTTCGTACCAAAAAGTGAGAATTCCGCCGCCCACCATCAGGTTGATGAACAGGATGTGCAGCAGAAAAGAAAAAATAATGATAACCACCAGCAACCACTCGGGTAAAGGCAGCGGAAGCGGAATGTCTTTCGGTATCGGTATCTGATTTAAAATGGAAAGTATCATTTGATTTTTATTTTGCAGATTAGTATTTCATTTTTTTAACGTCAACTCCCTTTATCTGAGGTCCTTCCAGTTTGTGCGGATGTTTTTGCTGTTCGGCTATCCACGCAGCCAGTGCATCCAGCTCTGCATCGTTTCCCGGAAAGGGCGGCATATAATACCGCACGTTGTGCATATTCTGCATATAAATTTTCATGGCCTCTTCATTCAGCGAATTTTCAGTGCCGTACATCCGTTCAAATTTCCGCACCACCGAACTGATGCCATGTGTGGTATGGCAACGGGTACAGGCCAGGGTAAAAACAGCTTCGCCGGCGGCCAGTTTATTGCTTTCAGTAATAGTTGACATCGACGCATAAGGCGTGTGGGGTAGCAGGCCGGTTTCCTTGTAAAGCGGATACTCTTCCACCAGAAATCCGTTGGCATACATGTAATTGCCAATCACATAAGGTTTGCGGATAAATTCGCGAATTCTTTCAAAGGTGCCAAGAAAAAGGAATGAAGCAATAACCGGGATAATCAGAAGATGTTTGGGCAACCGGCGCGGTGAAAAGGTGCCTAAAATACCAACGGCGAAGCCGATGGCAATTACCACAATCATCACTGTAACGAGGGAGCCGTACCAGTCCTGAAACTGCTGGGTGCCCAGCGCTACGGGCAGGTTGCCAATCATGGCGCGCGGAATGTGCCAATAGTAAAGAAACGCTCCGGAAGCAGCCACCGGCATCCAAACCAATATCCAGAATGAAATGTATTTCAGAATTCCGGTTTTCCACTGGTTCTGTTTTTTCATGATGTAAGCCACAAACATCAGCGCCACGGTTCCGGCCATCATCATGGCCACAGGAGTGCGGAAAACAAGTTGTGGCAAATAAAGCGGGTTTAAAAATCCGGTTACCAGCGATTTTTTCTCCACCCAGCTTCCGGGGTCCATCATAAAACCAAGAATGCCCACAATAATGGCCATGGTGAGCCAGGAGAAAATGCTGAGCCACACCCCGAAAAGAATATGCCGCCTTTTGTTTTTAGGCGATTCGTTGGATTTTTTCCAGGTGAGGAAGTACACCATGATGAATATGACTTCCAGAACAAATACAATCCACTCGGTGAACCAGGCAAAGAAAAACACCCGGATAAGGCTTCCGAGCGATGCCGGGTTGGCCAGCGAGGCGGCAAACCAAATTCCTACGCCAGTGAGCGCACCCACGGTGGTGGTAATTACAAACGCGAAAAACATCAGTTTACGGGCTGTTTCATCCCAGGCTTTGCCTTCTTCGGGTTTGGTTTTGCTTTTCAGGTAACCCCTGAACTCGAGGAGGGTAACCAGAGGTGCAAAACCCACCGCAAGCGCATGGTTGATTAACACGTGCAAAATGGCAATAACCGCAACCAACATCCGGTTGCCCATAAAGTCGAGGTGAAACAACGGAAAATCCATGATTTCTGGTTTTTTTATTTTCCGAAAAATAGGAATAATTTTTTTTGATTCTCCTGATTAATGAACAAAAAACCGGAATGTTCCTTTTTTTACCACTTTTCAGGCACCGATTGCAAATCGGTGCCAGCAAGAGAAGTGCGTTCGAGCAGGCACCAATTCCGGATGGTATGCAGCTGACAATTAGTTTGCCGGCAGTTTTATCAACTGGTAAGTCGTATTTTTTTCTTATTCTATTCCCGGCAATGGTTGGGTTTTTTCCTCCTTGTGTTTTTTCTTTTTGTACCTTTACATACTAAACCAAAAGGTATGCACGAAGCATTTACACTCACTACTCCGGCCCTTTTATTTTCAGCCGTTTCGCTGATTTTACTGGCTTACACCAACCGGTTTATTGCTTACACCGGCGTGGTGCGTAATCTCTACAAACAATATAAAGAGAATCCTACTTCAGTGCTCAAAGGTCAAATCAACAACCTGCGCAAACGGTTGTATCTTATCCGTACCATGCAGTTGCTTGGGGTATTTAGTCTGTTTTTGTGTGTCGCCACCATGTTTCTCCTTTTTGTTGGGTATTTGCTGGTTGCATCTTATTTTTTCGCAGTGGCGCTGTTGCTGTTATGCGCATCGCTTGCTCTTTCCATTTGGGAAATTCAGATTTCTATAAAATCACTCGAACTGCATTTAAGCAATATGGAGGATTAAAACAGGAAAAATTATACTGTTACTGGAGAATTTTCAACTTTAGTTTAAAGGCAGGTCGAAAATTTCAAGCGCCCAATTGTTTAATTCCAAAGTCTGTTTAACATTTTTTATTGCAAATAGCCGGGTGCCGGCCGAATTGCTGAAAACATAATGGGTTTCCATGGCCGGATGGAACTGGTCTGACAAGTAGCCGGGATAAAAACCAACATTTACCGATCTTTCAGCAGAAAAACTGGTTTTGTTTACCTGGTAAATGGTTGCTCCATTTTCGGTTCCCCACCAGTAATCAGACCCCGCCATATAGTAACATTCCAGAGTTTCATTGTAATCGATGCTTTTTATGAAGTTCCGGGGAATATCCACCTCGCCGGTTTTTGGCAAATCGAGCTGGAAAGTTTCCGTGGTGTAATCCGGAGCTTTGTAAATTTTTTTGTTGGCGCCAAAAATTTTATCTCCTTTGGGAGAAAGCCAAATCGCACCACCGGTATCTTCATGCCAATAAGGTACCGTATCGTTTACGGCACCATCTGAAATGTTTAAAATTTGCAAACCCGATGGTGAAACCTGCGGACGGGTAATATAAATCCAGGGTTTTTCAGGCGCTTTTACCAGTACCGATTTTTCGACAAAGTTTCGGGTTGATGTTCTGAAAGTTACGCCCGAAGTCAGGTTCAGGCTGTAAAAATAGACGTGCTGGTCTGCGTCGGGAATCATGTAACACCAGTCGTTTTCTCCAAATACAAGGTCGTGGGGTACGCAGTCAATTACATATTGGTTGATGCGGTTTAAAGTAGCTGCATCGAGTAAATCGACAAACGCCTGGTTGTACCCGATGGCAAGGGTTTTTCCATCGGCAGTAACGTCTATGCAATTCGGAATTCGGTCAAGTGGATATGTCGTAAGTGAATCGCTTTCGGGCGTTTTAACCAACAATGCATTCGGCGATTTTGTGAGAATGTACAGGTAATCGGTTTTTTTGCAAAAATATGCATCTGTCACCGTTCCGCTAAACCATTTCAAACGGGCTGAATTTACAGGCGGTCCCGGGTCCTCAACAACCATATTAACCCGAATGCCGTGCGATGCCTGTGGATGAGATGATTCGATATGAATGATTAGTGAATATTCACCGAGTTGAAGTTCCTGGCGGTGAACTGTACAATTTATGGTAAGTGAGGCGCCTGCTGCCAGGTAGCCTGAAGTTTGCGAAAGTTCGAGCCATGAAGGAATGTTGGAAATGTACCACGACTTATCGACCTCTCCGTGGTTGGCTATGGTAAACGAACGGGAATCCTCTGTCCCGAAATTTATTTCGGCAGTGTTGCAATACAACGGAACCTGACCATCAACCGGAGGATCTTCAGTTTTACCGGCGCCATAGCTGATTTTTATTCTCAGAATGGTTTCATCCAGTCTGATAAAAATATAACCTTCCACCCTGTTTCCGGTCATAAAGCTGTCAACGTTTTTAAAACTGAACGGAATGGAACCGTATCCGTTATCCAGAGCGCCTTCCAATTTTCCTGTTTCAATCCATTGCGGGTACACCATAATCCTGTAGGTTTTACTTCCCAGTTCCGGAAATGCCAGGGTTATTCCTCCACCATCTGAACCGGTGTTAAAGTGGTATTCCAGGTCTGTTGCAAACCAAATTTCTTCATTTTCTTTTGGAAAATCGAAATTGCATGCTGATAACAGGAACAGGAGCATTGTGCCTGTTAAAACTGCTATAGAATATCGTTGTCTGGTATATTGCTTTGGTTCAACTCTTTTTTTCATATTATTTCTTGTTTAGGTGTTACCAGTACCAAATGATTCCCAGCGAAAGATCAAGGCGGCTGAGGTTTTCGTAATTTTCCTTCTCCAGTTTTATCTCCTGGGAAGAGTGTGCAGTTGTTACAGTAATCTTTTGAGCCTGTGAAGAAAAAAGCGAGGATTCCAGCCCAATGCTAATGTTTGGTCTGAAAAAATATTCCAGCCCAAGGGTAAGATTGGTACCCAACGCGACACCCTGAATCAAAACCTGGTCGTTGAGCATTTCCACTTCGTCACGGTAAAATGACGGACCAATTGCAAAAGAGGAGTTCAGGCCAATTCTTTTTGAAACTCCGTAACGGGTAGAAGATGCAAAAGATGCCCCTGCAAAGTTGACAAAGTACCGCTCGCCCAATTTGCCGTAATACATGTATTCATCGTCCATTGCCATTGGAGTGGTAATCTCTGAGGTGGAATAAAACCCATGGTACATTGCACCCAGCCAGTAACTGCCTATCAGGTGTATATAAGCCGAACCTCTGCCCTGGAGTCCCATTTTCAGATTATGGTAATAACGTTTTGAATCACCGGCACTCACTCCCTTTTCCTGTAATGATTGTTCGGCTGTTTCCGGGTTTCCCACCAGATATGCGGGCCCTGCATTCAATGAAATCCGGAACCTTTCGGCTGGCGTGGTATGAGATAAAAAATCCGGTTCTTTTTCCCGATCCACCACATGCATTTCAGGGGCAGTGAAAAATGGCTCAGGTTCATCTTTTGCAATAAAATAATTCCATTCCCTGATGTTGTTTTTCAAAATTTTTCCTTTGGCAGAAACGCCATTGTAATCCTGCCGGTAATGCAGATAACTTTTTGATACTTTGGTGATGGTGCAATGAATGGTATCGCCACTGCTCAAAATTATCCTGTCCTGCGCAAAGCATTCATTTACAATTAGTAAAAGAAATACGACAATAAGCGGTTTGTTCAGAAAATGTTTCATTCGGTTAATACTTAATCTGGTTTTTGGTTGTGTCGAATTTGTTTATTCCGGCAATACATTTTTGTGCAAATTTAGTGCAATAATTGTGAAAAAGGTGGAGTAAAATCAGGAAAAAACAGGAGATATGTTTTGGTTAAAAAAAGAAAAAGCCGGCAGCTTTTTGGAAAAAAATTACCGGCTTAATTCTTATGCAGCTACCGTTTTACCGGTTTTCTTTTCTGTTTTAACAGAAACTGCTTTGACGGACTGGATTTCAGTTCCGTTTTTTGGTTTTCCAGGTTTTTTCAACCGCTCGTTTAGCAACTTTTCCCATTTTTCGGCCAGTTGAAGTTCACCCGATAAGGTAAGGCTGTCATATTCATCGTTGTAAACTTCAACAGAAACTTCGGATTTGTTTTTATCATGCGGATAAAAACACAGTTGAAGTTTATCAATTACGTTATAACTTGATTTTTTTTCGCCAAGTGTACGGTTCGAATTAATAAGCCTGCAACTTTTGAATTCCTGTAAGTTTATACTTTTTGCAATTTCCAGGTTTTCAGATTTTTTGTAAAAAAAGAGGCGATCTGCCATTCTGTCAAGGCCAATGATAAAATCGGCGCAAAATTCGTGTTGCGTAATTGTGCATTCTTCGTTTTCCGCCATTTCGGTGAGCCTGCGGAAAAGACTATCTTTCTTTCTTTTTTTGCTGTACCCGGTTAAAACAAAAGGCACCGTTACAATTGCAATAAATACGAGGGTTATAAGAATTGTTCCCAAATCCATTTTATAATATTTTAAAGTTAAAAATCAAGATAAATTTTCAGGAAGTTAAAATCCTGAAGGCCGGCAGGAATGAAGTTTACTAAGGAAAAAGTAAAATGAAGGAATATTTTATGACTACTGTTTCAGGTTTTATTTTGAAATAATGGATTTACCTGAACGCATTTTCCATTTTCATTTCCTTGAAACCTCATTTTAAAAAATAATTACCAGAAATAGTGGAAGGGAAAAAGCAGATCGGCTTTTCGCAGTTTTACCGGAAAATTGTATGCCTGAAAAATGTATTGTACAAATTCAGATGAAATTGTTTTTTCGAAATGTTTTAAACAGGCAGAAAATTCTTTGTGCTGAAAATCTGAACCCGAATATTCTGCGCTGCGAAAAAGGTTGAAAGCCGGCTCCTGGTTTAAGGGTATCCCAAAAAAATCGGCAGGAACCGCTCTTAAATGAACTTGATTTTCCGTGGGTTGCTTACCGGAAAACGGTGAATCAGTCAACGTAACACGTTGCGCAAACAGCAAAACCACAATACTGTAAAGCATTGCTGTAAAAATTGCTCCTGATGTTTTATATCCTTTTTTCACGCTGTAAAGTTAAGCTGAATTCCAACACATTTTGTATTTCGCATCAACAATTTTTGTAATGGTCTTTTATTGCAGCCATCCGGTAATTTCTTCCCTAATCATCGGATTTACAGCAATTGCAATAACAATGGAAATGACCAGTCCGATGAATGCCAGCAGAATGTCCTTCCCGATAATCCGAAGTGTTTTTTTAAGACTTTTATGGTTCGTTTTGGTCAGGTTCATTGCAATTTCGCGACCCCCGAGCAGCCCGAGAAACACCCACGTGGTGCTCATGGGAACGGTATCGTAAAAGAGATGAAATGCCATGAGTGCAGCATAAATAAAATCGACAACGGTGGCTGGCCTCACATCGGTAATGTCGGTTTTTGTGGTTACAATCTGCTGAATCCGGCCTCCCTTTTGGTAAAAAATTACGCCCAGGCCAATAAAAATAATTCCAATCACCGCCAGCAATTCGGTGTAATTCAACTGGCGAGGAAGAAATACGGCAATATTGGCTGCGTCCTGCATTATCCAGAGGCACCAGAGCGCCCCACTGGTAATCCATTGGGTGATGTTCCATGCCGGGTGTGGTTTCCCTTTAAACTTCGATTTAAAATATTTTGAAAGCAACAGGTAAATGACAATGGAAACTGCAAAGGCAATAACATATCCACTCAGGCTTTTTCCCAGTACTTTGTGAATGGCTCCACCGGTTGTGGCAAATGAACTTAACAACAGAAAAGTTGTGGAAACGGGCATACGCATTCGGGTGATGATGATGAGCACAATGGGGGCAGCAATCTGGAGAAAATCGAATGAAACGGGGTTTTGATTAAATCCTTTGGTGGAAAGCCGCTGGAAACTAATGTCGCCATCAAACAGAAAAAAACTCAGGGTTACGGTGAAAACAAACAAACCGCCAATGTACAGCCAAAGTACCCACCATTTATGATGGGAATTGGAAGACAGGAACGTGCCAATGGTTTGAATGCTGTCGTTGGATACCACGGAATATCCTGCAACTGCAAAACCAAACCACATGGCCACCTGTGCCGAGTTATAAACCAAAGCAGCCGTTACAAACAGTACCAGGATGAAGATTAAAAAACTGGATTCGTTTACGAAAACATCGATAAATCCGGTTTGTTTTCTGATGTTGTTTTTGTCCGCCATTGCAATTCAAATTTAAAGCAAAGTAACCCGTTTGCAAGGCACTGTATGTTAGGTGATTGTTAATTGATTATTACTATTTCAGCAAAGGGATTCAATGATTTTCGGGAAATCAGGCCGATGCTTCCAGCAATTTTTGGATATTGAACTTTTTCATTTGCATAAAAGCCTGCACTACTGCCTTACCCTTTTTAGGATTGTTTACCAGATTTTGCTGAATGGCCGGAATAATCTGCCATAAAACGCCGTATTTGTCTTTCAGTCTTGTTTTTCCGGGCAGTTGAACATCCACTGAATGCCGAATTTATCTTTGCAGCTTCCGTAATAATCGCCCCAAAACATATCCTGAAGTTCCTGTTCCACAACCCCGCCTTCGGAAAGTAATTTGAAAAGTCTGCGGGTTTCTTCACGTGTGTCCGGCATGAGATTGATGTAAACATTGTTGCCTTTGTTCACTTTAAATCCCATCGATTCCGGGGCATCGCTTCCCATCAGCAGGTAACCGCCAAGAATTGGCAAAGTAACATGCATTACCAGGTTTTTATCTGCGTCGGGCAGGGGAGGCATTCCCTCAGTTGCCGGAACATCTTTAAACCGCATAATGCCTTCGCCCATAAATTCGGTGCCGAAAACCGATTTGTAAAAATTGAATGCTTCTTCGGTCTGGTTGGGAAAATTCAGATAAATACTTACACTTGCCATAACTAATCATTTTAATGGTTGATTTTAAGCTTCACAAATCTCTTTTATTTTATTCAGCGCTTTGGGCCACGTTTCTTCAAAATAGGTTTTGTATTCAGGGGTAGTGTCTGTATCAACAGAAAGTAACGTTTTTCCGTTTTTTTCTTCGAAGGTGTAATTTTCCAATCCTCCGGCCCATTTTTCAACTTCAGCACCGGTAGTAATTTCTTTTCCATCGTTAATTACTCCGTAATGTTCAATGCTGATAAACCGGTTGAGAATATTGTCTTTTATGCGGCTTACCATTCCACCTTCGTTTCCTTTTTCATCTGTGCCGAGAAACAGAATTTTTGAACCTTTTTCCCATGAACCTTCATACCGCGAAGTCGGATTAAAAAGTTTTGTCCACTCCCGGTATGTTTTGTCAGCAAGCATTAACCGGAATACCTTTTCCGCCGGAGCGTTAATTTCAGTTTCGAAATGGAGCTTTACCATTTTTTCTGCCGATTCCACATACTTTTTAAAATTATTGAGAATGGCCTGCCAGCCTTCCTGCTGTAGTTTCGCCGGGTTTTCTTTTTCAGCTTCAAAAATCTCAGTAACGGTTGTCGAACTTTCGCTGTTTTCAAAAGCAACAGTCACTTTTCTATCGTCGGCAAGGGTGTAAAGAATTCGCTTCAGGGGTTGAATTTCATTGTAAATTCCTTCAAAATCGAAACCCATACTGCCATCATTGGCCTCCATTCGCCAGCAGAATTTTCCGCCTTCGCGTAAATCGTTTTCTGCTTTTGGCGTATGCCAGTCTTCTGAGGCATGATTCCAGTTTACAATATGTTCGGGTTTTGTCCAGTATTCCCAAACTTTTTCAACCGGAGCGTTAATCGTGGCAAATACGGTGAGAATTGTTTTGGCTGAAGTTTCCATGGCTGATGTTTTAAAATTGATTAATACATGAACAAAACAACTGAAACATGAACCAGGTTTATAAAATGAGAATATTTTTTTGGTTTTTACCCGATTTAAAAGATTCTACTCTTTTTCTTTGTGCGATGTTATTTCTGACATATTCGTTTTCAATTTCGGTTTCGTTCAAGTTCAATAAAAAAGCGGTATTGCTGCAAGCAATACCGCTTTTAATTACCGTTCCTTTTGCCGGTTATTTTTTAACCAGTTTCCCTGTATGCAGTGTTTCTGAATTGTTTTTAAGCTTAAAAAGATAAACGCCGCTTTGGAGTCCGGCAAGCGAAACGGGTTCACCTGAAATGGCCTGCACCTCTTTTACACGGGAGCCCGAAATCTGGTAAATTTCAAGTTTAAGTGGTTCGTAACTGTTTTTCCACCTTAAAGTTACGGTTTCGATAAACGGATTTGGGTAAACAGAAACTGTAAAATTTTCCAAATTAGTAACATTGGTGGTTGTACCGGCAGAGTAATAAAAAGTGGTATTTGAAGCAAGGCGGGCAGTTCCTTCCATCCACTCCATGGTTTCAATTTCGGCAACAGCTTTACTTAAAACCGGAAATTCTTCAACTATTCCAAATAGCATAAGGTAGGATGGGAAAAATACTTCGGAATAATTGAAATTATTGTAATTATATTCATCTGTTTCTATAACTACCCAGGTCTGGCCAGCCTGGTCCCATTCCGAATAGGTGTCGGTTGAAATATCTCCTGATGCATTGTAATCAAAATCCGAACGGAAATCTTTTTCCAGTTCGAAGGACATGAGGTTTAAAGACCAGTCTTCTGTATAGGTTAACCGGTCTGAGCTATCATAGTAATAGTCAGTTTTGAAAAATAGTATTTCCTCCTCTTCAAAAAGAAAAAACATAGAAGAAGTTTCCATTCTTCCACTATTGTTGTATGTGAATACAAACTGCATAACCGACATGTATTCTTCACCTTCATCCTCTTCGAGCGACCACATTTTCATTTCGGTTAACTGGCCTGAATCGTTGTAATGATAAATCTGCTTGCCCTCAATGATCGCAATCAGATCATTTTCAACATTCCAGTACACAACGGAGTCAAGCTGGCCTGCATTGTTGTAATGTGCCCCCATTACAGTAATTAGTTTCAGTTTTACGTCGTCTTCGGCGATTTCGAATACATTAATTGAATTTACAGAGCCATCCTCGTTGTAAAGCATTTCCAGTTTCGACCATACAATCCAGGAATTGGAAGCTGCGTCCCATTCACTGTTAAGCCACATGGTGTTTTTCATTTCAGCATCATACATGAATTCTTCTTTTGAATCATTTTCCAATGCCTGAGTTGCATCACTCCAGACTTTTGTGATTGTACTGTCGAGTTTCATTGTGGCAGCTGCACTTTTTAATGCATTTTCCGAAGATAATTTCCACTTCATCAGTGGGGTAGAATTGTTGATTAGCAGAGAATTCAGGTCTGAAACGCGGGAATATTTTTCCTTTGCCGCTTCCACTCTTTTTTGAAGTGTAACTGAGTTTTGTCCATTAGAAACCAGGACGGTAAAAATTAAAATTAAAAAGAAGGTAAATTTTCTCATGTTGGTTGCAATTAAATTAATAAAAAAATATCTTAAACTCCGAATCAAAAATATGAATATTTGTGCAAAAAGCAATCTGATTTTTTTATTTTTTTTTAACTATGGTTAATTTCTTAATGTATCTGTTTGTTTATACAAAAATGCTTTAAATCTTCAAAAATTAAGTAGATTCAGTATTTGTTTCAAATAACAATGAGTGAAGTACACATTTAAAAGGATGAAAAACAGATTTAGGTGATTTTTGTAAAAAAAAGTTTTAAAAATTAGTTACTCAATGATAAGTTTCCTGCTTTTTTCCCGACCAAACCCCTTTATTTCAATTGAATTTTCCGAAAACAGCACTTCAGCAAATGCGTTTTCTGTTTCGGTTTCCACCATCCCCTTTAAAGTAATAAAGTGAATGCCGTTTTGAAATACGGAATTTCCGGCATGGTTGTGGCCGTTCATCCAGAGTTTTACGCAGGAATAATTTTCCAACATTGAAAGTACTTCCTTCTGATTCCACAAGGCATGGCTTTCAAAAGGAAGGAGTGGATAATGACAAAATACAGCTACTTTCAGGTTTTGGGTTTCGGCTTGCTTCAACTGGTTTTCGAACCAGGTTAATTGTTCGGCGCCAATTCCTGCGTTCCAGGGATGATGGTTGGGTTGGCCCTCATCTTTAAGTTGCCCCGCCATTTTTTCAGCCTGTTTTAATTTTTCTTTATCGGCCGAAAAAAAGGAAATGTCTGTTCCATCGAGAAAAACGAACAGCCATCCTTTTTTGCTGAAAGCGTAATACATCTCTGAAAGGCCAAGTTCTGCAGGAACTTTTGTTAAATTCTCCGGCTCTACTTCAAAATCGTGGTTTCCGGGCAAATGAAAGACAGGTTTTTCCAGTTTGGAAAGAATGGGTTTTAGCGGGGCAAAACTATTAAAGTCGCGATCAATCAGATCGCCCATGTTCACAAAAAATTCAAGATTTTTATTTTGATTAAAATGCTGAACCGCTTTTTCCAGTTTTTGCATTGAATTTCGGTAATAACGGCTTCCTGTGGTTTCACAATCACAATACTGGCAGTCGGCAAATACTCCGAAATTGATTTGGGCTGAAGAATCTGTTGAAGAAATATTCACTATCAGTAATAAAACTACAGAGCGTAATATTTTCATAAAAATCAGTTTTCTCCGGCGGGCATGGTAAACGACCCCAGGTTTGTAATCTGGTAATCGGTGAGTGTAAATCTTTTATTGGAACTGGTATCCACGCGTTTCACCTCCATAACTGTTTTTTCGCCATTTTGTTTATCGGTAGTGGTTGCTTCCATCATATATCCCCATGGAAAACCTCTTGAATACAGGCTGGTTCTAAACAAAGTGCTGAAAAAATCCTGAGTGTTCATTTTCAGATCGCGGGTAATCCAGATTTCCGATTCTGTTTCTTCATCGCTGTACTGGTATTCTTCACACTTATATCCGGCAATGGTTTTAGTTCGGCCTGTCTTTTTCACGTTCGGGTTTGCGAGGTAAGATTCAGGTGAATCATCCCAGGTTTCATCCTGGTAAGTTTCACCTATTGACGAAAAAAAGGCGCCCATGCCATATACAATTCCGGTTTTTTGGCCGTTTTCCTCGCTCAGAATTATGGTGGCGCCGTTTTCGGCATCAATAATAAACATGCCCTGTCCGGGATTTCCCATATCGCCTGAAACCACCTGGTAAGCCATACTTTTTGAGTCTGTGCTCAGATGAGTTATAAAATCGCCTTCGCTTTGCTTTTTCCCGTTTTTATCGAACGATTCCACCCGCATCTCAATCATGTGTTTAAATGAATACTCATCGGCAACCGGCACGGGTTCGCCGCTTACCCCAATTCCTTTCAGTATATTTTGCATACGCTGTTCACGCTGGCGGTCTCTTTCGGCTCTGCCGGGGCTGCCTTCTGAAGAATCTGTGCCACTTTCTTTTTCCCTTTCAAGCGATTCCTCTATCTTATCGAGTTGCTTATCAATGGCCTCATCAATTTTTTCGTCAATTTTTTCTTCAACCCTTTCTTCTACTTTCTTTTCCACTTTCTCCTGAATTTTTGACGGCAGGTTCCTGAGAATTCTCTGTCCATTAGCCGTTTGTGCAAAAGCAACAAAAAGAAATGCAAGCATTAAAAAGTTTATTCGTAATTTCATGATACTCAATTTTTCAAGTTTGAAGAACAATTTTTATTTATAAACATTCAAAATTAGGGTAAAAGATTGTAAAAGTCAATTTTCAATGAAGATTTCGGCGCGATGATTTACAAACAATAACTTTTTATTTTGTTTATAAAAAATCATGACAGCGCAGGATAGGAAATAGGTTCGAATTTTCTTATTTTGGTTGGAATTTTAATAAACCTGAAATGAGCAAAAACCATTTTTTAGCATTCGATTTGGGAGCATCCAGCGGAAGGGCAATGCTGGGAACACTTGATAATGACAAGTTAAAGCTTACCGAAGTTCATCGTTTTAAAAATCAAATGATCCGAATTCACGGCACTTATTTCTGGAACATTTTCTCCTTATTCGACGAACTCAAAACCGGATTAAGAAAGTGTGTTTCTGAATTGGGCATTCAGCCACAATCTATCGGGATTGACACATGGGGCGTTGATTACGCGCTGGTTAACTCTGCCGGAAGATTTGCAGGATTGCCTTTTGCCTACCGCGATCATCGAACCGATAAATCGATGGAGCAGTTTTTTAAACGGTTACCGAAAAAAGAAACCTACCTGCTTTCCGGTATTCAGTTTATGCAGTTCAATACGTTGTTTCAGTTGTTTGCTTCGGTGCAGAACAACGATGCAGAATTGAAATCGGCTGAAAAATTGCTTTTTACGCCCGATGCCTTGAATTACCTGTTTACGGGCATTCAGAAAAATGAATATACCATTGCCAGCACATCGCAACTGCTAAAACCGGGCAGACCGGAATGGGAATACAAACTTTTTGATTCAGCCGGAATTGATCGGAAAATTGGCGGAGAAATTATACTGCCTGGTACCATATTGGGAAATATTTTGCCCGAAATTCAGGAAGAAACAGGAAGTGAAAATATTCCGTGTGTTGCAGTGGCTTCACACGACACTGCTTCGGCAGTGGCCTCCGTGCCGGCGTCCGGTGAAAACTGGGCCTATTTGAGTTCAGGAACCTGGTCGTTGCTGGGAATTGAAAGCTCACAGCCCCTGGTTTCTGCGAAATCGCTGGAAATGAATTTTACCAACGAGGGTGGGGTGGATGGCACAACGCGGTTCCTGAAAAACATTATGGGAATGTGGCTCATCCAGGAGTGCAAACGCATTTGGGACCTGGAAAAAGAAATTTCCTGGCAGGAAATTGTTGATCTGAGTAACAGTTCCCAACCTTTTAAATGCCTTATAAATCCTGACGATTCAGTATTCCTGAACCCCGGGAACATGCCCGAAGCCATTCAGAATTTTTGCCGGAAAACAAACCAGTCAATCCCTGAAACCAAAGGTGAAATTGCCCGCTGCATTTACGAAAGCCTGGCTTTAAAATACAAATATACGCTTACGCAAATTGAAACAATTACCGGGAGAAGAGTTGAAAAGCTGCATATTATTGGCGGTGGAGCCAACAACGAACTGCTGAACCGATTTACGGCAAATGTTACCGGAATTCAGGTAACTGCCGGGCCAACAGAAGCCACAGCAATAGGAAATATTATGATGCAGGCAAAGGCTTTAAATGTGGTTGGTTCGCTAAGTGAAATACGCGAAGTTGTAAGGAATTCATTCAATATGGAATTATTTTTTCCGGAATCGGGATACGATTGGGAAACTGCATTTGTCAACTTTAAAAAATTGATTTAGTTTAAAATTTTATCTGTTTAAATATTTTCTTTTTAAGTTTAAACAAAAATGTGTTGATTTGCGTTACACTATCAACATTTCAAAAAAACTTAAAATTAAAAACAGGATAAATGAAGGAAAGAGGATACTCAATAAAAGATCTTGAGGTTTTATCCGGAATAAAAGCTCACACTATACGCATTTGGGAAAAGAGGTACGAACTGCTTGTTCCGCAGCGTACAGACACAAACATCAGATACTACACGGATGATGACCTGCGCAGAATGTTAAATATTTCGATGCTGGTGCGTATAGGTTACAAAATATCAAAAGTGGCCAAATGGGACGAAGAAAAAATAAACGGAAAAGTGCTGGAAATAGCTCAAAAAAGAACTTCCGATTCTAATTATATCGACCGGCTGATTTTGCACATGGTAAATTTTGATAACCGGAATTTTTATCATTTAACCAATGAAATTATTGATTCGCTTGGCTTTGAAGAGGCTGTTACCAAAGTGTTTTTCGAATTTTTTGTAAGGGTTGGTACTTACTGGCAGGTAGGTTCCATTTTCCCGGCACAGGAACATTATGTGACCAATATTTTCAGGCAGAAAATGATTGCCGAAATCGATAAGTTGGGTATGAGTGACAACAGCCGGGCAACTTTTCTCTTTTTTCTTCCTGAAAATGAGTTACATGAAATGAGTTTGCTTTTCTATACCTATTTGTCGCTGAAAATGGGGTATCATGTAATTTACCTCGGACAGTTTGTGCCGTGGAACGATCTTGAAAAAATTCAGAAACAGATAAAAATCGATTTTGTATTTACTGCATTTATTAATTCCATTTCAAAAGAAGACCTTGAAAATTATCTGGTTGCAATAAAGGAACTTTTCAGCAGTCAAAAAGTTTTTATCACCGGATGGCAACTGCATTTGCACCAACCGGACCTGCCGAGGAATGTAAAAATTGTGAAAGATTACAAGGAGTTCAAGAAGTTTTTGCGGTAAAAAACCACAGATATTTTTTAAATAAAAAGAGCAGGCTTTCAAGCCTGCTCTTTTTATTATTTCAATTTAAACAGTTTATTCTGTCACCGCCCGGTAGGCATTTACTCTGCCTTGTCCGAAATAGGACGACTTACCGTTTCCGTCAATTTTGTCGGCGGTTTTTAATAATTTTTTTACTACAGCCTGTGGTTTCATTTTTCCATCGTATTTGGAAATAACCAGCGCTGCAACACCTGCCACGTGCGGCGCTGCAAAACTGGTTCCGGCAGAAAGGTAAAAAGAATCTCCGGGACCGGTGCTTATAATCATGTCGAAATTCCAAAAGGATTGGGGATAAAAATCGAAATCGCCACCGGGAGCGGCTATGTTTATAAGCGATTTACCAAAATCGGTATAACTTGCAGGGATATCCAAAATGGGTTCTATTCCCAAAGATATATCCCGATACCAGTAATCCGGTGCAGTGGCTGAAACTGCCACCACGTTCTGGAGCTCTGCCGGAATAATAAAAGTTGAACCGTTACCATCGGCATTTGAACCATTATTTCCGGCTGAGGTAATAATTACTGCGCCTTTTTTCCATGCATAATTGATGGCACGCTGTTGGGTCAGTATTAAATTCTGTATATGCACTGCCGGAATTTTTGCCAGGTTGCCATTTTCATCGTAATAAAAACCATTTCTGTTGAACCGGGCTCCCAGACTCATATTAATCACATCGGCCCCGTTGTTGGCGGCATAAACAATACCGGCATTAATCCAGCTAAAGGATCCTGACCCTTCTTCTTCCGTAAGTACCTTTACTGCCACAATTTCGGCATCAGGCGCTACGCCTATTACACCAAAACTGTTATTTGCTGCTGCTATAATTCCGGACACATGTGTTCCGTGGTTAAATTGAGAAGTATTCTGCACATAAAATTCTTCACCCGGAACAAATGACTTGCTCAGCGTTGTGTTTACATTGGGCGCCAAATCCCTGTGTGTTGGATCAATACCGCTGTCAAGAATAAAAACTTTTGCCTTTTTCCCAGTGTAACCTGCATTCCAGGCTTTCGGTGCATCAATGGCATCCATTCCCCACTGGTAACGGAATAATGGTTCATTATCACCAATGCCTGGCGGATTTGCCCCCTTAACAGCTTTAACCGGTTCAATCCATTTGGTTTTAATGTCGGGAACCACGGCTGATACTTCTGAAAGTTTACTTAATTTTGTTTCAAGTTCGGGAGTGCCTGATTTTAGTACAATTACACCAATTTCCGGAATAGAACTGACAACCTGACCATATTCCGAAAGTTTCTTTTCCAACCCCGGGGGAATGGTTTCCGATTTGGTAATCACAATAAAATCACCGGTCTGAGCGCTTTTTAGCCCAATCATTTCGGGCTCATCAAAATTTTCGGGTTGAATTTGAAGAAATTCTTCCCGGCAACCAAAGAAGAAAATAACAAGTAATATTCCCGAAAAAATGCGAAAAACATTTTTGCTGAATTTGGCTTTTTTTGTCATAATATAAATTTTTGAAGATTATTTGGTGATAAATATACATTAAAATCAAATCCGCGAATATCAGTCAGGAAAAAAATTAACTTATGTTTGAATTTTATTGAAATTTTGATGTAACGTTCTTTTATTTAAAAGGTTACGATAAATTTTGATGGTATATTAACAGTATTCCTGATTAGCATATTCCTCATTTATTCTTTTCAACGTAACAATCCGTTGACATAAATGAGCATTTGAACTAAAGTCAGCACTCAAAAAAAAAGCCATCTGCCCAGCGACGATGGCTTTTTGAAAAAAATCACATTTAAACTATGAAACGATCATGCAAAAATGCTTCACAAACAAGCATTATTAAAATCATGGGAGTTCCATCGAATACATTTAAAAACAAACAATTTTAATGAGATGAAACCCTGCTTTATTTTTGTAATGCCCGCAGTAGTTCCACATGCTCCCGGGTGTTTTCCTTAATTATGGCCAGATTTTCTATTTCGGTTGTTGTTCCGTTTCTTTCTGCCAGAACTTTCAACCGGTCCCAGTCATGTTTTGCACCGGTTTCATCGCCCAGGTTGTATTTGCACAACCCGCGCACTGCCAGCAGGGTTTCATCATTTGGCAGCAAGTTGATACCCTGGTTGAAATGTTTCAGGGCTTTTTCGGGTTGGTTTTTTACAAAGAGCGCCTGATTCCCTTTTTGCAAATGTTTATTTGCCAATTCAGCAAAATTGGTTGCCGGGTTATTTTTAAAAATCACTGACACCTCTTTTTTCATAGCCACAGGTTCTCCGTTAACAGTTCCGGGAGCCCACTTTCCATTGGTGACTTCCAGTTTCCTGATAACTTCCCGGTCAATTTCAGGTGAAACACTATTAATAACCATAAAATCTGTGATCTGCCCTTCGGTGGTAACTGTAAACTGAACCACTTCGGTTCCCTGTAAACCGGCATTTTTTGATTTTGCCGGAAATTCTACAGAATGTTCAAGAAAATCGTTGGCAGAATGAAAGATTTCACTTTGAAATTGAGGAGCTGTTACCTTAATTTCATTTAACTTTTGTTCTTGTCCGAAAACAACAATTGTTGTCAACATCATTGCGAAGAAAATTACACTTGTTTTCATAACACTAATTTTTAAAGTATTTAACATCTTTTTATCTTAAAATCGTTAGTGTAAATTTCCGGCAAATGGTGTTGAAGAACCAAACAACTATGTTGAAATTGTTTTAAATTTTCAAGAATGGAGTTTAAATTATGTTGAAAGGCTTTAAAATATGTTGAAAAATGTGTCGAATGAAGGGAACTTATTATTTTGAAGCTGAAAGAAATTCTCCCTTCTCCTTCAGCAGCCTGGCAACTCTATCGTGATCCCTTTGGTATTTTTTTTCGAATTCCTTTTTAAGTTTTTGAAATTCGGGTTCGTTGCGAATGTTGTCGAACAGGGGCCAATCTTCCATGAATGTAATCATCCACGAGGGAATGGTAGAGCGGTTGTTTACTTCATTCAGGTATTTGATCGCTTTTTCCTTTTCTCCTATGGCTGAGTAAGTCCAGGCTAAATGAAAGTGGGGACTGTATTTTGCAGCTTCAGGAGTTCGGGAGTCAATCTGGTTGAGGTATTTGTCAACGGCGCCGGAATAGTATTCAGAAGCTTTTTTTTGATTATCCGTTTTTTGATACAGGAATCCAATTATTTCACTGTAAACAGATCCCCGCGAAATGATCTCTTCTTCGTGTTGTTCAAGAACCCTGGCATATTTTAAAGCATTGGAATAATCGTTGAGAGATACATAGCTGTACATAATAAAAAGAGGAAGTACAAGAAGGGAATCTTTCTTCAGGGCTTGATTGTTATATTTGATACATTTATTGTAGTTGCCATTGGAAAAATGTCCGGAACTTAAATGCATAAAATAATCTAAAGTATCATCAGTGGTTGCCAGGGATTTTTGTACATATTTCTCAGCCACTTCGGGAAAGCCTGTAAGAAAAAGACTTGTGTAAAATATTTGGTACAATTGCGGGCCTATTATTGTATTCTTCGGAATTATTTCAGCGTAATTGAGAAAGTTTTCAATACATCCGTAATAATTGTCATACCTAAAATGTGTCCAGGTTCTACCTTGATAATATCCTTCATCTTTTGGGAAAGGAGTTTCGTCTAACTTTTCTGCAAACTGCCTGGATTTTGCAATATCTCCAGTGTAATAATAATAATTACTTTTTAATCCCAGTGACCAGCGATAATTTCTGTCCTTTGGTATTTGTTCATAAAGTGAAAGCGCCTTTTCGGCTAATACCAGACCTGAATCAAGATAAGCATATTTTAAATCTTTATCATTTGTAGTCCAATGTAATTTATCAATATAAATACTTCCGAGTCGCACATAGGCAGCAGTAAAAATTGAATCCAGCATGATTGCTTTTTTCAACTTTTCTTTTGCTTTAAATGCTTCTTTAGTTGCTTCATCCCAATTCCTGTAAGTTTCCAACTGTCTGTTTATTGCCAAATGCTGCAATCCCTGCAGATAATAGTTAAATGCTGCCGGATTTTCAGTCAGCCGCTCTTCCAGTATTTCTTTTTCCCGGGGTGAAATATCAGTTTGGGTATTTTTAACTATTTCGCGGGCAATCTGGTTTTGCAGGTTAAGGAAACTTTCTTCATAAATGTCTAATGGATAAGATTTCCGCAGCAGGTAAGCATCGGAAACTGCATCGGCCAGGTTTACCTGAATCCATGGTTCATTTCCTTTTTGAAATCCCTTCATTTCGATAATATATTCCACATTCTGTTCACCGGCAATTTCTTTTAATGGTTTTATGTTTTCCCTGTATTGTTCCACAGATGTTTCCGATCTGATTCTTAAATTCTCGATATCCATCAGGCTGTTGAGCAGCGATTGGCGGAAACCGCCTGCAATCAGTTTCATTGAATCGGAACCTTCAAAATGCATAGGCAAAACAGCTATATTTTTTACTACAGGTACTTTTGCCGAACTTTGCAGCGGCCGCAGATAACTGATTTGAGCCACAAACAGGAGCATGATTATAAACAGCAAAGCCACCCCTGCTGAAAAAAGCCATTTCTTTTTCTTTTGTTTTTCTGTGGAGGTCAATTCAGGAGGATTATCCGATTCGGTCCGGTTTCCCACTTTTCCCGGCGGATAGCCATAAAAATCGCTAAAACATTTGGTAAAGTAAGTAACACTATGAAACCCGGATTCAAAAGCGGCTTTGGAAACGGTCAGTGATTCCTGCCTAAGCAATTCCATCGCCTTTTTCAGCCGCACCTGGTTGATAAACTGGCTTACAGATTTTTTTGTCAATTTTTTTACCCTTAGGTGGAGATTGGATCGGCTCATTCCCATTTCACGCGCCAGTTCAGAAACGCCGAACTGTGAATTGGTCAGATTGGCTTTTGTAATCTCAGTAAGCCTTTCCAAAAATTCTTCTGCATTAAAGGAAAAACCGTTCATGCTAATTTTACTTCATTTTTTATCCGTTAGCAAGTTACTGAAAAAGATTGATTTAGGCAATAAAGAATTAAAGATATTTTTAAAGTTAACAACCCGGATTTGTTACCTGTACACTTCAATGCTAACTCATATAGTAGTCAATATCTTTACAAAAAAAGCCATCCGCCCAAAAACGAACGACTTTTCAGATTTGATAACCTACATTTACGCTTTAATAGCTGCTTTTATTTTATCAACGTACGGAACATTTTGTCATATTCCTGCGAATTGTTCGAAATTTTTGGCAGATTCTCTATTTCAGCGTTTGTTCCGTGTTTTTTTGCCAGTATTTTCGACCTGTCCCAATCACGGTTTGCACCGGTTTCATCTCCCAGTTTGTATTTGCAGAATCCGCGCATTGCCAGAAGTGTTTCATCATTTGGCAGCAATTTGATACACATGGTGAAATATTTTAATGCTTTTTCAGGCCGGTTTTTTACAAAAAGTGCATAATTTCCTTTTACAAAATACTTTTTTGCAATTTCAGTAAAATTATCTTCCGGATAAAGTTTGAATACCACCGAAACTTCATTTGGCATTTCAATGGCTTCTCCGTTTTTAATTCCTGGTGTCCACATTTTATCGGTACTTTTCAGCGCCCGGATAACTTCCATGTCGATTGCCTGGGAAACGCTGTTAATAATATGAATGTTTTTGAGTTTCCCTTCCGTTGTAACTACAAAACCTGCTACAACAGTTCCCTGTGTTCCCCATTTTAGTTCTGTAGAAGGGTATTCAACCCTGCTCTGAAGGCACTCATTAACAGAATTGGGAAATTCACCTTTAAAGGTTGGCGGAGTTACTTCAACTTCAGATACATTTTTTTGGATGATTTGTCCAATAGCTATTAAAGGAAAAATCAATACAGCGAGTAAAAATACTTTTGTTTTCATGGCTTTAAGACTTTAATTTGTTAAACATTTTTGAAAATGAACAATGGAAAACTTTCCATGAATAAAATTACAACGCACAGTCAGGCAGTGCATAGCAATTATGTTGCTGAAAGCTTCAATTATGTTGTAATTGTTGCAATCATGTTGAAAGACATATCAAATATGTTGATTGTGGATTTATCCGGCTGGTTATATTAATGGGTAAAATTAATATCCTCCAGGTTTATTTTTCTATTATACTTCCGGGTGCATCAGATTTTGCTCCTTGAGCCACTTTTTTACACGTTCGTGTTCAGTGAGATATTTGTTTAGGGCGCTGATCTTGTATTACGCAGATAATCAACACTATAAAAATAAGCTCCTTTATGTTTATTTTTGTGTAAATCAAAATAATAATAACAAACAAGAAA
>JAWLCW010000022.1:0-36458 GCA_041686935.1 Mariniphaga sp.
CGACAGGGGCACCGGCCGGTTTGTCGATCCGCTGCCGCTGGAAACAGGAAAAACCTTTCTGCTGGCGCCCGAAGACCCGGAACGGCGGGTAAAAATTACCTCCCAAGATGCCGACATCATGTTGTTCGACGGCCGCGTGCTGGCGCAAAACGGCTGGTTTGTGGTTCGCAGTCTGCTTCCGGCAGGAAGAACAGGCAAGGTGCTGAGCTGGATTGTGGAACCCCATGCCATCGACGGCTGGATACGGAAGCCCAACATCGGGTTCTCGCAGGTGGGTTACCTCCCGTCGCAACCCAAAGTTTCGGTAATTGAGCTCGATAAAAAAGATACACCGCCTGCCACCGCATCGATTTACAAAATTGACGAACACGGCCGGGCTGCCGAAGTGTTCAGTGGGCCAATCCAATCCTGGGGCGACTATTACAAGTACCACTATGTGAAATTCGATTTTTCTTCGGTTAACACCCCCGGAATATACTACATTCAGTATGGCGACCAGAAAACCAATAACTTCATCATCGATGAAACCGTTTATGACAAGATTACCGACGCCACCAGCGATATCTGGATTCCCATTCACATGAATCACATGTTTGTGCGCGAGGGTTACCGTGTGTGGCACGGCGAACCGTTCAAGGAAGGTTACCGGCAGGCGCCGCCGGATACCGATCACTTCGACCTCCACTGGCAGGGACCAACAACCGATACACAATACGAAGGGCTGGAACTGATTCCCGGGTTAAACATTGGCGGCTTTTTCGACGCCGGGGATTTTGACATCGAAACCGGATCGAACATCAGCGTGGTGCAGAACTTTGTGCAGACCTGGGAATATTTCAAACCCCAGCGCGACCAGACATTTGTCAGCCAGGAGCAGCGTTACGTGGATTTGCACCGCCCGGACGGAACGCCGGATATTTTGCAGTTTATCGAGCACGGCGCCATGAACCTGGTTGCCCAGGCAGAAATTATCGGCCACATGGCGCAGACGCTTTCCAACTCGGTGCTTTACAATTACCATCACCTGGGCGATGCCGCCTCCATCACCGACGGGCTTCCGTACAACTCCGACCTCGGCCCGTACGAAGTTGCCGCCGACGGCCTTTCCAGCGGGGTGAAGGACGATATGTGGGCCTTTACAAGCCGCAATCCCGGCCTCGACCTCAGGGCTGCAACCATGTTTGCCGCTGTCAGCCGTGCGCTGAAGGGATACAACGACGATCTTTCGGAACGTGCATTGAACCAGTCGAAACGATTGCTGAAAGAGGCAACGGAACTGCTTGCCAACCAGCCTCAGGATCGTGCTGACAGGCGCTTCGGAGCAGCAGATGTTTCCACCAACCTTCAGTTGTACATCTCAACCGGGGAGCAACAATATGCTGATAAATTTCAGGAACTTTTATGGCCCGCACTCAACCGGAATCTCAGTTTTGCCATTCTGACGGCCCTGCACGGCATTCCGCACATGGACGCATCCTACAAAGAAAAGCTCCGGCCGTATGTTGAGCAGTACAAAGAATACATCGACGGGTTTGAAAAGGATAATCCCTACGGAGTGCCCATCGGTCTGGGCAACTGGGCAGGCAGCGGAGCCATAGTAAACTTTGGCACCACCATCTGTTTTGCCCACAACCATTTTCCCGACATCATCGACGCCAGCCATGCGTTCAAGGCTGCCAACTGGCTGTATGGCTGCCATCCGTACCACAACTATTCGCTGGTGGCAACGTTGGGCGCCGCCCGTCCCAAAGAGGTCTTTTACGGAAATAACAGGGCCGATTTTTCCTTTATTCCGGGCAATGTGGCGCCGGGGGTATTGTTCCGCCAGCCCGACCATTTTGAAAACTACGACGACTGGCCGTTTCTGTGGGGACAAAACGAAGGCACCATTGGCGGCAATACCAGTTATCTGTTTTTTGGAACCGCGTTTAAGAATTTGATAGAATAAACAGATTGTTTTAAACAGTTGTGAATCAGTAGCTGATTCAACCTATTGTCTTAATAAATGTTTTTGATTGAATTTCATTGAAAAATATATTGACGAACTGTGGTTCCTGGTGCTGGAAATGGCTCCGTGCCTGATGCCGGGATTTATTTTTGTACCGTTAATGAAGAAGTGAATTGATTGTGGGATTGATGGTGCCGGTACTTGCCAATCCGCGAATGGGACTTTCAAGTCATATTGAAGGGGTGATGAACGGGATGCTGCTCATTATTTTCGGGCTCATTTGGAACAGGGTGAAATTATCGGAAAAATGGTTGAAAATTACTTTCTGGCTGGTTATTTACGGCACTTTTGCCAACTGGTTCGGAATTTTAATTGCTGCCATTTTTAATGCAGGAAAAATGCTGACTGTTGCAGCAAAGGGGCAGGAAGGGCATCCGGTTGCCGAGGCAATTGTAACATTTTCCCTTGTATCACTAACCCTTGCCATGTTGTTTGTTAGCGTGGCCATTTTAATTGGTCTTCACAAAAACAGAAAAGCACAAAGCATGAAGTGAGTAAAATCTGTTACATAAACAGAGCTGTAGGTGCTCAAATTCTGTGTGGAAGCCTTCAATGAACAATCAACTTGTCAAGGTGTTTGTTTAAAAAAACGAACATCAACATGAGAAATTCGAAAATATTTTCAGACGTTTTATTTATAGTAATTTTTCTGTCTCTAACTGTTTCTTCTACAGCACAAAGAACAGGAATAACCGGATCGGTTTCGGATGAAGAAACCGGTGATGCAGTGCCTTTTGCATCGGTTTCTGTTTTCGACATTGGTTTTAATACATTGCTCGACGGAACCATTTCGGATGAGGATGGGAATTTCAAAATTGAGGACCTCGGTGTTGAACCCTTCCAGGTGGTCGTTTCCTTTATTGGTTACACACCCGATACAATAACCGGCATCACCCTTTCTGCGGAAACAGCGCAGGTAAATTTAGGGGATATCAGACTGAAGCCGGCGATAATTGAACTTCAGGGAATTGAAGTTCAGGGTTTTGCCAGTACTACTTCGCGGCAAATCGACCGGCAGACTTACCGTCCCGGCGATTTTGAAACCACCCGTGGCGGAACTGCCGTGGATGTGTTGAACCGGTTGCCGGCGTTATCGGTTGATCCTGACGGAACCGTTTCGTTGCGGGGAACATCCGATTTTATGGTTTACCTGAACGGAAAACCCACACAAATGGATCCGTCGGTTTTGCTGGGGCAAATTCCGGCCAACTCCATCGAAAGCATCGATGTGATTACGGTTCCAACTGCACGTTATGAAGCACAGGGTTCGGGCGGAATCATCAACATTACCACCAAAAGGTCGGGTGCGGAAGGATTGTCGGTTGTGGCCGACGGACTGCTCGGAGGCGCTCCCTGGGCCGATAAAACCCACAAATACAGTGGGCAGGACTTGAATTACTATCGCTGGGGAGGCGGCATAAGTCTGATTTATCAAAAAAATGATTTGACTTTATTTGGCGGATTGAATCATGTGAAACGAAACCTGAAAAGTTTCCGCAGCGGCGATGCCCGGCTTTTGCAGTCCGATGGTTCATATTACCACATGGTAGCCGATGGTGAACGCCTGGAGTGGCAGCAAAATTATTCAGCCAACATCGGTCTGGACTACCGGTTGGACCAAACAAGCACACTTTCGGCATTCTATTATTTCGGACACCGAAACGAAGGACGGACAGCGCATTACATTTACAACAACTTTTTTGGCGATGTCAACAAGAATCCAATTGCAGGAATTGATCCCCAAAACCGCTGGGTTTACAATCCGAATACCGATGACCGGACAGGTGTTTTTCATACCACAAACATCGATTACACTAAAAATTTCGATAACAACAGTCAATTGCAGTTGTCGTTCCTTTATGAACACTCGGGGTTGAGCTGGACCCTAGACAATCCCGATTATGATTTTGATTTTGCCAACGACAGGCAGAAAGAGTTAATCAGAAGTTTTTACCAGTCGGACGACACGCCTCTCGATGGTTTCCGGTTTACCATCGATTATGAAAAGGAGCTGGACAACGGACATTCGCTGGGAGTCGGATTTCAGCCACAATACCTGAAACAAACCGGCGGGTTTGAATTCGACACTTTGAATGTGGAAACAAATATTTGGGGAGTTCATCAGGAATTTATTAACCAGATTGATCTTTCGCGTGGAATTTACGCCGGTTATGCCGATTATTCAGGAAACTTTGGAAAGCTGAATTTTATGGCCGGATTGCGTTTGGAATATACCGACCAGACACTGGAGCTTGAAAACCCCGACTACCTGAACATTTTTCAACAGACCACACAACCGGTTTACGAAGTGAAGCAACTCGACTGGTTTCCAACATTGCATTTACAATATGGATTCAATGAACGAAGTGCGCTTATTTTTGCCGCAAGCAGACGAATTAACCGTCCTCCGACCAAAAACATGGCGCCGTTTCTGTACCGCCGTCACCACGAAGTTTATGTGGTTGGCGATCCGGAACTGAAGCCAGAGTATCTGACCAACGCAGAACTTTCGCTTCAGAAAAGAGTGGGAGAGCAGCAGTTTACCCTGACCGGTTTTTACCGGGGAACCGATAATGCCATTTTTCGCGTGAATACGGTATACGAAGAAGAAAATGTGCTGATTCGCAGTTATACCAACGCCGGCAATGTGCAGGCACTGGGCGCTGAATTGAACGGCAACCTTTCTGCCGGCTCGTTTGCCAAATTTTTTGTAGGTGGTTCGCTTTACGATTTCAATGTGCAGGGCGACATCTTTGGGTTTCAGGAGGACAACCGGAGCACCAACTGGAGCCTGAAAGGAAATATGAATTTGTTCTTATCCCAATCGCTTAAATTCACTGCCGACATTGATTTGCGATCGGCAACCGTTACCACCCAGGGACGGGATGAAATGTTTTATGTAACGAATGCGGCATTAAACTACACCCCCGCTAAACTTCAGGGATGGGACTTTGGAGTTAAAGTCATTGATGTGCTTTCATCCAATGTTCAGGGACTTTATACCCGAGCCTACAATGCCTCGGGCACCCAGATTTTTTACCAGGATACGGAATTTGACCGCTCGGGTCCCATCATCGAAATAACTGCTTCCTGGTCATTTAACATGAACGGCCGTTCGGGGCGCAAAGCCGACAGTACTTTCGGGAAAGAGCAGTTCTGACAATCAGTAAAACCTGTCAGGTTTTTAAAGCCTGACAGGTTTTATACTAATAAAATGCATTACCATTTTTACAACTCCACCTCCATCTCTTTCTGCCCCGAAAACAGTTGAAGCACTCCGCTGGCATGGCGGTAGTAATGGCCGCGCAGGTCTTTGGAATAGGTATCAAGAATTTCCCTGCCAAGGCCGTTTAAATCGCCAACCCTGAAAAGCGCCCTGCCCAGCATAAGTTCCCGCAGTGAATTGTTCCGGGTGGAAGTGTCGTTCCTGTCTGCCGGAGCGAGTTTTTTTGCCGTTTTTATATCAGTCATCGCATGGCCCCTCACTCCGTCCATGTTTAACAACCGGAATAAAACCTCTGCACCCTGCCTGCTGGCAATGGTTTCGAGGGCAATGGCCACGGCATGAAAATGTGAAAATTCACTTTCGGGCGTAAGCATATTTGCCAGTCTGACAATGGATGGAACAGCTTCAACTTTTTGGGTCCGTCCGAGGGCAATAATGAGGCTGTCAAGATAACTCAGGCTTCTTCCGAACTGTCCCATTCCCCTGAAGTTCCAGCCTTCGTCCCACTCATCGTAAGTATCTATGGCAGCAATAAGTTCTTTCCAGCCGGCAGGGTTACCCAACATTCCAAGTATCCGCGCATACACCAGTCTGTGTTCTTTGTTTTGGCTCAAATGGAAAAAATCTTCCATCACCGGAATGGACCTTTCTGTATCCCACAAAAGGATTTCAAGGCCTTCGAGTTCATTAACCACTTTTTTGGCGGCATCCTGAATTTGTTCAATGGAAGGAGGATAATTATCGGTGTAATTGTCTGCCCCCTCGGGCAGACTTTTTATTTCCACCAGTTGTTTTTGCAGCCATTTCAGGTTGATGTACCTGATCAACTGGTTATTTTCAGCAGCCAGAGCAGCCGCCCATCCCATGGAGAATCCCTGGTTTTGCAGGCAGGGCTGCATACGGATTACCGGCATGGCATCGCGGTGAGCGCTGGCTCCCAGACCGGTTACGGCAATTCCCTCTAGACCTTTGGGCAACAATGAGCGAAAAGGCACCAGCGCCGTTATATGTTTGGTTCTTTCATCGGGCCACCTGAGCGAAAAGAACGGGTCTTCGGTGTAGCCGTGTGTATCAAACGAACTCTGGTGAATCGAGAATGTGTCCGGATAAGTGCGTTTGTTGTAAACATCCAGCACCGAAACGGTATAGTCTCCAATCATTCTGCGGCGCTCGCGGGTTTGCGGAAGTTTGCCCAAATCATACTGATCATTAAACTTATCCTTGGCAACAATAAATGTACGCCACACATCAAGCATATCCGTATCGCTGGTAAAAGTCCAGTCGGTATTGTTGTAGTGGTCGTTCGGGTTTTTAAAAGGCATTCCGGCCCCCTGAACCGCCACCGACAATCCATCGGTGTATTCGTAAGCTGCACCTGCCGCAATGGCAATATCAGCGCTGCCGGTAGAGTCGATAACGGTATGGCCCAGAATAATTCCCTTTCCGGCAGGAGTTGCAACCACCACTCCTTTCACTGTTCCTTCATGTACATAAGCTCCGATTCCGAGCACTCCAAACCAAACTTCACCTCCTGAATCGCGTATTTCGCGGCGAAAATATTCTGTTTTCCAGTCGAAAACCCACTCATCGAGGCGTTGTTTCTGACGGGGATGATCGCCGCCTGTGGCACGGACTCCCCAATCCACTTCCAGAGTGTATCCTTCGCGGTAGCCGTCCCAGTACCGTCCAATCATTCCCATGGTTCCCATGCCTCCCAGACCGTGCAGGTATTCCAGCACGAGTGTTTTGGCGCCGTGCCGCGAGGCACCCACACCGGCCGGCGCTCCGGCAGTACCGCCGCCCAGAACAACTAAATCAAAACTTCCCAAAACAGGAAGCGTGGTTTTTTCCGAAGGTATTTCTCCCAGATTAAATGAAGGGCGCAATCCCTCCAGAATTTCACCCACGTCGCCGGGAGCATGTTGTCCTTCATCAAAGCCTTTTACAACAAAATCTTTTGAAGGAACAATTTCAGCAGCCATTTCTGCTGCTTCCTGCCCGATTCGTTCTCCCATACGAATGAGCGCACCGGGTTGTAAAAGTTCCGAGGCAGCTTTTCTGTGCACATCGGCCACTCCGCTCAGCACAAACAGGCGTTCGGTATTTTTTGGCCGGAACGAACCGGTGTTCATGCTTTCTTCGTCCATAACCGGTTGGTTCCATTTTTCTTTTCCGGAGATAAAATCGGGCGGTACCTGGAAAAGCACGTCGCCGGAATCCACCTGCCCGGGATCCCAGATCAGGTCGCGCGCTTCATGTTCTGCTCTGCAAAAAGATTCCCATGAGTCATTTGGCATATCCAGCATCAGGGTATATTCAAATGCATCGTATGTTTTATCCTTAAAAACAACCGGCTGCGGAAGTTTTCTCATTTTTGCATTAGGAATGGTTTTGGGTTGATTTCCAACCACAATATACTTAAACTCCTGTTTTCCTGCAGGATAATTTGAAAAATCAGCTCCGGCCATTCGCGTAACCAGTCCGCGTGCTGTTGCGTCAATAATTACTTTTGCCCTGATTGCCTGGCGTCCGGAACGGTTGGCGATTATTACCCCTGCCGGATGGCCCTGGCTGTCATTAATAATATCGGTTACATAACATGAATACAGAAAACTTACACCGTTGTCGATGAGTTCGTTATCGAGTGTTTTTTTTACATGCATGGGCGTGGGTAACCCTGCACCGAATATTTTTTCCCCAAGCTCAGTACCGGTCGCTTTATCATTTTCAGCCCAAAGCCTGTAGGTTCCGCAAATGTCTTCACCCAGATAGGGTTGCGGTGCAGCCAGAAAAACCGAAACGCCGCGGTTTGCGGCTGCAGTGGCTGCTGCCACTGCGGCAGAAGTTCCGCCAACTATCACAACATCCACATCGTAGGCTACCGGAATTCTGCGTTCCGACTGGTAACCGTATTTGTAGTTGTTTTGACTGACTGAATTTCCAAAGGCATAGGCGCCGGAGGTCATTAAAAATGCCGAACCGGCTGCCGTGGTTTTTATAAAGTTGCGTCGTTTCATAGTGAATTATATTTTGTTTATTAATGGCTGAAGCCTTTTCCTATCTCTAATTTTTGCGGTCACCGGGCTGAGTCGCTGTGTAAAACAATCTTTCTTTTTGCACAGTGGCTTCAGCCCGGTGGCTTTGCTTTCTCTCCCTCTGTAAAGCTTTAGCGTTTAATTATGTCGTTCATAGTCAATACCTGACCTTTTTCCAGCAGCATGTTTTTAAGTTTTTCGTATTCCACATCCTGCACCGCAATGTTTTCGTCGATGGCCATACACGCCGCCACGGCTGCCGACTGGCCCAGAATCATAAAAACCGGTTCCATGCGAATGGAACCAAAGGCAATGTGACTGGCCGATGCACAAACCGGTACCAGCAAGTTCTGGCATTCTTCTTTTTTGGGAACCAGCGCGCCATAAGCAATTTCGTACGGGCCAGGTAACCCGACACCAATATCGCCTTCGTTATGTACGTGCCCTTCTTCGGTAACGTATCGTTGGACATTGTGCGAATCAATAGTGTAGGAACCCATTCCCACCGATTCAGGCGTGGGCCTGCGTTTCAGCAGTTCGTTTTCGGTCATTACATATTTACCAATCATCCGGCGGGCCTCACGCACATAAATCTGGTGGGGCCAGTTTCCGTTGTCGGTAAATTCATCTTTCGGCAATCCCCATGTTTGCATTTCGGACTGAATTTCTTCCGGTACCCGCGGGTCGTTGGCTACAAACCAAAGCAGTCCTTTCTGATAAGTTTCATGTTCTTTGATGATTTCCTTCCGGCGTTCATAACTGGCCTCGGGGTAATCGTAATTCATGCCAATGTTGTCGCTGCTGAACGGACCGTGGTTGTTGGTGTCGGTTTTGCGGTTGGGAATGGCGTCAAACTTTCCGAACCATTCGCGCCAGCCGGCATCGAAAATGCGCACCAGTAATTCATACTGGGTGGAATCATAGCCTTCGGGTTGGGGAAAAGGAATGCGATTTTCCGGGTGGTTGGTCATACATACCCTGAAACAGTAAGCTTGCACCCGGTGATCGCCCTGGCCTTTCTCTCCCGGATGATCAGGACTGATTCGGGGAAGCAATCCGCTGGATGGGTCGCCTGGAGTCCAGTAAGGATCGATGGGCTGATCGAGAACCATAAAATGGTGCCGGTGGTGGTAAACACCGGTTTGAACGCCGTTCCATTCTTCTCCATACACATCGGTTCCTTCGCGGCCCACGTGGTAACTGACACCGGCAGTGGCCAGTAAATCGCCTTCGTAGGTGGCATCCATAAACATTTTTCCTTTAAATGTTTTGCCCGAAAGCGTGGTAATGGAAGTAATTTTTCCGTTGGTTTTTTCCACTCCGTTTTCCCGGTTGAGCCATTCATCGCGGTACAATTCGATGTTATTTCCCTGAATCAGTTCTTCGAAAACCTGTTCGGCAATGTGCGGCTCAAATATCCACATGGTGCGCATATCGCCGTCTATGGCAGGAGTTCCCTGGCCGGTGTTTCCGTATTCGTCTTTGTTCATCCATTTCCAGGCTTCGTCCTGCTGGTAATGGTTATAGACCCGGTGATAAAAATTCCGGGCCAGTCCGCCAATAGTTTCTTTTTTGCCGGTGTCGGTCCAGCCCAGACCTCCGGCAGTGAGGCCGCCCAAATGGATGTCGGGCGAAACCATAATCACCGATTTTCCTGACTGAGCCACTTCAACAGCAGCAATCACGGCGGCAGAAGTTCCTCCGTAAACAATGACGTCGGCTTCATACACATTGGGTTGAGGTTTTTCACATCCGGTAAATGCAACTGCAAGCAGCAGGATTGTTAACATTTTGGTGGTTACGAATCGGGTAATAAGTTTTGTTTTCATTTGTCTAATTTTTTAAACCGCAAAGACGCAGAGTCGCAAAGGAGAATGTTCGATTGTTTGAAATTGATTGAAGTTGTTCGAACCCTCGAACTCTCGAACCAACAAACTCTCATTCCTCCTTATTGTCAAAATTCTTTGTCGTGGTTGTTTCATATTATTTCGAATTGGTAAATTTTTGAAATCGTTTTATTTTGGATCATGTGCAAGAATTTGCTTGTCCTTCAGCAACCGGGTTTTCAGAATATTGTAATCCAGTGAATGCACATCCGTTCCGTTTTCCAAGGCCAAAGCGGCAGCAGTTGCTGCTGATTGGCCCAATACCATAAACACGGGTTCCATACGAATGGAGCCGAATGCAATGTGGGTTGAACTCACACAAACCGGAACCAGCAGGTTGCTGCATTCTTCTTTTTTGGGAATGATGGAACGGTAGCTGACGGGGTAAGGTGAAAAACCATGTGCTTCCACATTTCCTTCGTTTTGAACGAATCCGTTGGCGTCCACATAGCGTTGCACATTGTGTGAATCCATTCCGTATGCCGCCATACCCACCGGGTCTTCAGCCACTTCAAAACCTTCGCAGTTGCGTTGGGTCATGATATAATCGCTGAGCATGCGCCTGGCTTCCCTGACATAGAGTTGTTGTTGCCAGCCGTCTTCTCGTTCATATTCATCATTGCAGGTGCCCCAGCGCGATACTTCATTTCTGATGTGTTCAGGAATTCGCGGATGGTAGGCCAGCGACCACATTAATCCCTGCTGGTATTTCCTGTGGCGATCAACAATTTTTTCGCGCTCTTCATACGAAGCCTCAGGGTAGTCGTAATTTTGTCCGATAAAATCAGTGGAAAAGCCATCCCTGTTATTGGTATCGGTTTTTCGGTTTGGCATACTTGAATTTATCCATGGAATACGATTATAACCTGCTTCATAATTTCGGAAAAGAAGTTCATATTCCAGTTCATTGTAATCCTCCGGTTTCTTAAAAGGAATCCGGTTATCAGGATGATCGGTGAGTGTCATACGAAAACAATATGCCTGAACACCTTTGTCGCCCCTGCCGTCAATTCCCGGACGGCCACCTTCAGTAATAAACGGCAGCAATCCACTGGACGGATCACCTTTTACAACGTAGGGGTCAACACCGGGAACAAAATTGTGATTGTACCCGTTTATGGAAACCGTTCCCCGCAACGTCATTCCAATAATATTTGCCTGAACGCCGTTTAATGATTCGCCGAATTCCTTGTTTGATTCCCGGCCAACGGTATATGTTATTCCGGCTGCTGCCATTAAATCTCCTTCATAAGTAGCGTCGATGAACATCTTTCCGTTGTATTTATTCCCGCTCTCCATTTCAATTTCCGCAATTTTCTGATTCTGCATTTTTACACCGGATTCGCGGTTGAGCCTTTGATTATATACCAGGACAATATTTTCTTTGGCCATCATTTTTTTATAAACTGCCAGCGCTGCCGAAGGCTCAAATGTCCACATGGCATCTTCTCCTTCCGCTGTTTGAGTCTGGCCTCCGTCGCGGTATTCCGATCGCTGTTGCCATTTCCAGTTTGCGGGATTCTCATAGTATTCTTTTATTCCCTGGTAAAACTCCCTTGAAATTCCCCCAACAACCATTTTATTTCCGATATCGGTCTGACCAAGTCCACCGGTGGTTAATCCCCCAATCCGGTTTGTTGGTTCAATTAAAACCACTGAATTTCCCATTCTGGAAGCCTGAATGGCTGCTGCAATACCTGCCGAGGTACCGCCGTAAATAACCATGTCGTACTGCATTGCTTCCCGGGTTGTGATCCCCTGGTTTTTACAGGAAAAAAATGAGTAAAACAACAATATTGTAACGAAAAAAAATTTTGCTTTCATTTTAATTTTAATTTGCTTTCAGATTAATATTTGAAAAAATCGAATATGAAACAAAACTGTTTACGGATTATGAGAAAGGACTTGTTTATCTTTTACTAACCTTTCTTTTAAATCACTATATTCAAGTGCATGAACATCGGTTTTGTTATCAATTGCAAGCGCTGCTGCGGTGGCAGCCGATTGGCCCAGAATCATAAACACCGGTTCCATTCGAATGGAGCCAAAAGCAATGTGGGTTGAACTTACACAAACAGGCACCAGCAGGTTGCTGCATTCTCCTTTTTTGGGAATGATGGAACGGTAGCTGATGGGGTAGGGCGGAAAACCATGTGCTTCCACGTTTCCTTCGTTTTGCACATAACCGTTTGCATCCACGTAGCGCTGCACCTGGTGCGAATCCATTCCGTAAGCGGCCATTCCCACCGGGTCTTCAGCCTCATCAAATCCTTCGCAGTTTCGCTGGGTCATCACATAATCGCTTTTCATACGTCGTGCTTCGCGAACATAGAGTTGTTGTTGCCAGCCGTCTTCGCGTTCGTATTCATCTTTGCAGGTGCCCCATTTGGAAACCACATCGCGTACTTTTTTCGGAATGCGCGGATGGTAGGCCAGGCTCCACATTAAACCCTGCTGATAACTGCGGTGCCGCTCAATAATTTTTTCACGCTCCTGGTAGCTGGCTTCCGGATAATCCCAGTTCTGCCCGATGAAGTCGGTGGAAAATCCTTTCTGGTTGTTGGTGTCGGTTTTCCGGTTGGGCATTGGCGAGTTTATCCACGGAACCAGCGGATCGCCATAGGAATACATTTCCTCTATAGGACCTTCGGCAGCTTCATAATTCCTGAACAACAGTTCGTACTCCAATTCATTGTACCCGTTGGGCTTTTTAAACGGAATACGGTTTTCAGGGTGATCGGTCAGAGTCATTCTGAAACAATAGGCCTGAATGCCTTTGTCGCCCTGGCCATCAATTCCGGGACCGCCTTCGATAATAAACGGAAGTAAACCACTGGACGGGTCTCCTTTGACAATATAAGGATCCACGCCATCAATAAAATTATGGTGAATGCTGTTTCTCGAAATGGTTCTTCCAAGAGTCATACTTACCTTATTTGCCTGAACCCCGTTCAATGTTTCGCCATATTCGCTGTTCGATTCGCGCCCAACAGAATAACTCACTCCGGCAGTGGCCATTAAATCGCCTTCATAGGTGGCATCGATGAACATTTTTCCGCGGTACTTTTCGCCGGTTTCCATTTCAATTTCCACCATTTTTTGCCCCTGCTTTTTTACGCCGTTTTTCCGGTTCAGCCGCTGGTTGTAAACCACGGTGATGTTTTCCGGTTTCATCATGGACTCGTAAACTTTCAGCGCTGCCGAGGGTTCAAAAGTCCACATGGCTTCTTCTCCTTCGGCAGTCCGGGTTTGTCCGCCATCGCGGTATTCCTGTCTGGTCTGCCATTTCCAGTTTGTGGGTTCGTCGTAATGCCTTTTAATCCCCTCATAGAATTCGCGGGAAATTCCGCCAATGACCTGTTTGTTGCCGATGTCGGTCTGACCCAGTCCGCCGGTTGTTAATCCTCCAATGCGGGATGACGGTTCAATCATGATAACCGATTTTCCCATTCGGGAACTTTGAATGGCTGCGGCTATTCCGGCTGAGGTTCCGCCGTATATAACAATGTCGTATTCCATATTTTGACTTTGGGCATCCAATTGAATTGTGGTTGAAAAAATAATGGTTAAAAGGATTGCCAGGAAATTTTTTACTGAAAACATAGCTTTATTTTTAAGTGTTATAAACTGATTTTGTTATTCTTTCTGAAATAAACGATAAAAAGGATAAGTGAAAGAATTGTAATTCCAATCCCCACCGAATAGGAAATTTCTTTTGACAGATGAAATCCCTCGGGAGCCAGAAACAGGTAAGTTGAAACGACTGCCGTCATAAACAGCGCCGGAATAAAGGTAATCCAGAAGTTCTTATTGTATTTGACCAGATAAACCGTGATGGTCCAGAGCACGACTGTTGCCAGGGTTTGGTTCGACCACGCAAAGTAGCGCCAGATAACATCGAAGTTGATTTGTGTGAGAAAAAATCCGATGGCAAACAATGGAATGCTGATGTAGAGCCGGTTTTTTATGGGTCCCTGTTTCAGTTTCAGGAAATCGGCCACGATGAGCCGTGCGCTGCGAAAAGCGGTATCGCCCGAAGTGATTGGAGCTGCCACCACACCGAGAATAGCCAGGAATGCCCCGAATTTACCCAGCAGCATATTGGCCGATTCATTTACCACCCAGGCTGCATTTCCCTGGTGTTCCACCATAATTTCATTCAACTGGCGGATGCCCCCAAAAAAACTCATGCTTATGGTCGCCCAAATCATTGCAACTACTGCTTCGGTAATCATGGCGCCGTAAAACACCCTCCGGCCCAGTTTTTCATTTTTTATACAGCGGGCCATCAGCGGCGACTGTGTGGCATGAAACCCCGAAATGGCGCCACAGGCAATGGTTATGAACAGCATCGGAAATACCGGAAAATCATTGGCCTGGTTGTGGAAATTTCTGAAATTTTCGGTGGAAAGTTCAGGCATGTGGTATCCCTGGGCAAACAACGCGACAATAAGGCTCACGGCCATAAAAACCAGCGCAAATCCGAATACCGGGTAAACGCGGCCAATAACTTTGTTGATAGGCAGCAGGGTGGAGAGTATATAATACCCGAAAACCACCCAAACCCAAAAAGTCATGGTGGCGTAATCGGGTGTTAATCCGGCCAGAATTTTTGCCGGGCCCAAAATAAACACAGCGCCCACAATCACCATTAGAAAAACGGTAAATGCCCGCATGATTTGTTTGGTTGTTGTTCCCAGGTAAATGCCTATAATTTCAGTAATACTCAGCCCGTTATGTTTTATAGAAAGCATTCCGGAAAAGTAATCGTGTACAGCTCCGGCGAAAACAGACCCCAGAATAATCCACAAGTATGCCACCGGACCCCACATGGCACCGGCAACAGCGCCGAAAATAGGCCCCAGTCCGGCAATATTTAAAAACTGAATCAGGAAAACCTTCCACCAGGGCATGGGAATGTAATCCACGCCATCGGTCATGGTAACCGCCGGAGTTGGCCGGTTGCCATCGGCGCCAAATACCCGTTCGATGTATTTGGAATAAACGAAATACCCAATTATTAGTATGAAAACTGATATAAGAAGTGTGACCATAATTCAAATTTTAATGCTAAATATAGTGGGTATAAATTTTTTTCCGGTTTTTCTACTGATTTTAATTTGAAAAAAATGGTTCCCCGATAATTTTACCAGGGAACCAAACACTAACTAAACTAAACCAATCCTGTCATCCTGGATTTTATTTAATTTATCTCTGTCATCTCGTCAATTGGCGTTTAATGTCGCACATTTCTCATTAATAGTGTTGTAACAGAGTATAAATTGTTCTGACAATAATAATTCCTATAAGAACTTAAACTTATTCCCAGTTTGGATTTTGCGTCAAACTTGGATTCGTTTGTCTTTCGATATAAGGTATAGGCCATAAATAATCCTTATTAGGATTGAATATCCGTCTGTCAACTGTACGCATAGATGTATTTGGATTATTTACGTCAGAAGCGATCGGAATACCGGCAGCAACATAGTCTGGTGTGCCCCATTTGTCAATCACTGGTGCCTTTGTGGGATAAGATTTTTGCATTCTTCCAAGCACAAAGCCATTCATAACATTTTCGGCAATTTTCCAGCGGCGGATATCAGAAAGCCTTTGACCTTCGCGTGCCAACTCGTGACGACGCTCTCGCGCAATCGCATAAAACAGTTCGTCAGCACTCGTCTCTGATATTGCCGGCATTTCTGAGCGGGCACGTATCTTGTTTAGCGCAGAGTAAACGGTAGCATCGGCCTGACCAGCTTTCACCTTGGCCTCGGCATAAATCAACAGTACTTCTGCATAACGTATTACGATAATATTGTTGTGGCAGTTATTTACGTCTCCGTAATTTTCGTCATTTACGAATTTCCTCCAGTTAATTCCAGTGAAAGATGCATATGCATTTAAAGCATCCTGATTATCAACACGAGCGGGTGGTGTTCTGTGATAATTCCAGCATTTTACACTATCGCGGTGAGTTTCAAACTGGAAGCCCTGAAAAATACATCCGGGTTCATTTTGCCAATCTGAATAACCTGAAGAGGGCAATGCGAAAGTCCATGCCAGACGTGGATCCCGGTTATCCCAAGGTTTTGCAGGGTTATAAAGCGGAGACTTGTCTATTGGAAGTCCGTCTTTGCAACCATAAGAATCAACCAGTTGATAAGAAGGTACTTTATTGGCATGCCCTCCGCCGTTTCTGCAGCCGAAAAGCCTGAAAATTGGGTGAACCCTATGGCCAAACAGGTATTGAATTGAAAAAAGAATTTCCTTGGAACTCTGGCCTTCGTAAGTGAAAAGATTTTGAAAACTCGGGTCGAGTATAACTTCTGTTCCTTCAAGTTTCATTACTTCGGAAGCGGCACTAATTGCCACATCCCACTTTTCATTGTACAAAGCTGTTCTTGCTTTCAATGCTAAAGCAGCCAGACGTGATGGACGACCAGAGGTCGGATTGTTGGTTGTTCCCAAAACGGCTGCTGCCTCATCATAATCCTTAAAAATTTGATTCAGAACCTCTTCTTTAGGGCTACGGGGTATTTCAGCATTATCAAGTGTAAGTGTTTCCAAAATCAAAGGTACATCCCCATAAAGATCAATCAGATAGGAATAATAGTACGCTCTAAGAAATTGGGCTTCTGCTTTTGCTTGAGAAATTACTTCGGCACTTACTCCTTCCACCCGTTCTAAGTTGTTAATTAAATAGTTGCATCTGCTGATGCCACTATAAGACGAACTCCATACGGTTCTCACAAAACTACTATTGGCATCGTTTGCTCCCTGGGAGAGTTTTTGTACATCGTTCGTATTCCGGTCCCATCCGTTATCTGATAACTCTTCAAAAGCCAGATAGAAGGGCATTCCCTCCCAGGCTGTGTAGAGATTAGTGTAACATCCGACAACAGCCATTTCAATTTCCGTTTCATTGGCCAAAAAAGTTTTGTCTGACGGCGAATCCATTGGATACTTTTCCAGAAAGTCGCTGCAGGAAGCCAAAAATAATATGCTTATTGTAAAATATATTAATTTTTTCATAATACAGATAGTTTTAAATTAAAATGTTAGATCAATTCCAATTGAGGTAGTACGCATGATAGGATAAAAATTTCCGTATCCGCTTAAAACAGGAGCTTCCACATCAAAGTATTCCCAGAAGTTTGAAAGTGTAAACACATTGTCGGTACTAACATACAATCTTAACTTGGAAATACCGGCTTTTGAAATAAGATTTCTGGGAATAGTGTAGCCAAGTTGAACATTCTTAAGTCGTAAATAAGAAGCATCTTTTACCCAAAAAGATGAGTTTTGCTGGTTATTACTGTTGTTAAAAGCTAGCCTTGGAAATAACGCATCTCTGTTTTCGGGTGTCCAGTAATCTTTTCCGATCTCAGGCATTGAACCACCTTCAAAAAATGACGCAATTGAATGTCCCCATACATAACCATCAGCTTTTCCCACACCCTGAAAAAACAAGGTGAGGTCGATTCCTTTAAACTCGCCATACAGATTTAATCCAAAGGTATAGCGCGGAATGGTGTTTCCAATAATCACCATATCAGAGGTATTGATTGCGCCGTCCGCTTCATCCGGTATTCCGTCTCCGTTAGTATCAACAGTCAGTTGGTCTATATATTTAATATCGCCGGGGCCGAAATTTCCAATTTGTGTTGCTCCCGTATATTTCCCATCTGTATCATAGTCTTCCGGAACGATATAACCATCAGCCTTATATCCGTAAAGCGATCCCATTGGATAACCCTCCCTGTTAACTGTAAGTCCGGTTTGATTAATACCTTTTAAATCAAGGATTTTATTTTTTACATCCGAGATGTTAAATGTGGCATTGAAATTGAAATCGCCAAAACGGTCATTATAGGTTGTAGAGAGTTCCCAACCTTTGTTTTCAACCTTACCGGCATTTTGAGCAGGTGCTGAAAGTCCTATAATCAATGGAATATCAAGAGTTAAAAGAATATCATCTGTAACCCTGTAGTAGTATTCAGCAGTGAAGTCCAGTTTGTTTAACAGGTTAAACTCTACGGCAATATTACTCATTGTGGTAGTCTCCCAACTGATTATTGAGTTTGCCATAGTTGTGATTGCTGCACCAGAAGCAATATTCTTATCAAAGATATAATTAGGGCTCAGATTAACAGTAGATTGAGAGGGATAATATCCATTCAAAGTATTCTGATTTCCTAATTGTCCCCAGGATCCACGAATTTTCAGATTGGGAACAACATCCCTGATATCATCCCAAAAACCCTCTTCACTAATACGCCATCCGCCAGAAACCGAAGGGAAAAGACCCCATCTGTAACCTTCTGCAAAACGTGACGAACCATCGTATCGCAAATTAGCTTCAACTAAATATTTACCTTTAAAATCGTAATTAAAACGTCCGAACAAAGCCTGTAGTGCAAATTCTGAAGCCGAACCATTCGATCTTTGATTTTCACTACCGCCTGCATTTAGTACCGGATAATCAGGAAACGCATATTCTTCACGATACCCAGAATGCCATTTATTCCAGAAAGTTTCCTGTTGATAACCAGCCATTAACTTAAAGTTATGAACATCAAGTAGTGACTTGTGATAGGTTGCACGACCTACGAGCATATTGCGCATATTACGACTTGAATTTTCGGTAAGGGTTGATTTTGCCTGAGTTTGCGGATCCGGTGTGCCGTCATTAAGGTATAATTGCACACGCTTATCCCAGTTAGTTGAATGACCTTCCCAGTAGTTGAGGGCATATTGTCCATGTATCTCAAGATCCTCGATAGGTTTGAAAGTTGCAGTCATATTTAATATGGCAGAGGGAGCAACGTTTGTAACAATTCCGCCATCTTTGTAATAGGCTACGGGGTTAATACCCTGCCATCCGGGCCCATACCGTCCGTCCGCCAGATAAGCTGCCTGATTGGCCGGAATACGACCTACAAAATTAAAGCCACCACCCAGTTTAGTTGGTTCTATTCTATCTGTATACCCAAGTGAAATATCAGAAGTAACTGCCAGTTTTGGTAAAACCTGATAGTCGTTATTGGATCTTAATGTATATCTTTTATAATTTGTGTTTTCCGTTATACCGTTTTGTGAAACATAACCTGCCTGGGTCAAAGATTTAAGCCGTTCGGTACCCAAACTTACAGTAACAAACTGATTGGTCATTAAACCGTTGTTTGTAGCAGTAGCATCAAACCAATCCACATCAGGATAGTTGGGATCTTTCCTGGCCACACCCGCTTCATATTCTTTTATATATTCTTCAGAATATTCAGGTGTCATACCAACCGCACGTTTTGCAATGGATATGTATTTCATAAAATCGACTGCCCCTACATATTTTGGTACTTTTGTCGGTTCTCCTTTGGCAACAAAACTGTTGTATGTTACAAAAGCTTTACCGCTTTCGGCACGTTTTGTAGTAATAAGAATTACACCGTTTGCTGCACGGTTACCATAAATGGCAGAAGATGCTGCATCTTTAAGAACTGAGATTGATTCAATGCTCTCAGGATCAATGGCATTAATGCTTGATTCTACGCCATCAATCAGCACCAGAGGGTCATTATTACCAATGGTAGTGTTACCACGAATACGAATCGTCCCGGCGTCACCTCCCGGTTTGCCACTGCGTTGAGTCACAGTTACACCGGGAACTAAACCTTGCAAAGCCAACGAAGTTTGTGCTACGGTACGTTTTTCCATTTGCGGTAGTGAAACCGTTGAAACAGCACCGGTCAGATTTGCTTTTCTTTGACTACCGTAACCGACAATTACAACTTCATCAACACCTATAACCTCTTCCTGCAATGTAGCATTAACTATACTACTACCCTTTACTTCTATTTCTTGTGTTAATAAACCTACAAACGAAAACACAAGGGTGGCATCTTCAGGAATGTTGGAGAGAGAATAATTCCCGTCATTATCAGTTACTGTTCCGTTTGGGGTACCTTTAATCAAAACAGTTACTCCGGGAATTGGCTCTCCCTGAGCAGAAGTAACCTTCCCTGTAACCGTTTGAGGTTGCTGACTCACATCCGGAATAATAACAATTAAATTATTCTCAGCAATTTTGTAGGAAATTTTAGAAGAATCGAAAAGCTTATCCATTATTTCATGAATATTTTTGTTTTGGATGTTAAAATCAACTTTTCGTTTCATGTTCATGAAGTCCTCATTGTAAAAGAATCGAAACTCACTTTGATTTTCGATGTCTCTAAGTACTTCTTTTACTGTTTTGTTTTTCGATTCTATAGTCAGCTTCGTTTGAGAATATACGCTGGCTGACATTTGCAGAACCAAAAACACGCTCAGAAAGAATGTTAGTTTTGTCATAAGCATTACCTTTTTTAGGTCCCGTTTAAATGGTTGGGACAAACCATTAAATTTTTTTTTCATACTTTTGAATTGTTAAGGTTTAAATTGTGTTGCACTCATAGTGCCAATATGATGCAACGAAAATTAACACTGAATTCCGGGAGGTCAAACTTGATCTCCCATTTTTTTAAATCGGATAGTTTTTTATCTCATAAGCAAATTTTTAAATTTTTCCATTTTTTGTTTGTCGGCCATTATATATACCGTCTTTCCTTCAATAATATATTTAATTGGCGCACTGGAACAAATGGCATCCAAAACCTGTTCCAGCGTTTCATCTTCCAGAGTTCCTCCAAATGCGTATTCTTTTAATAAATCGTTATCAAAAATGAAGTTAACGGCATACCTTCGTTCAAGCTTTTTGGATAAGGAAATTAGTTTTTCATTATTAATAATCCACCTTTCATCTTTCCATGAAATGATGGGTTCGGGTTCAACAGATGTTATTATTTTCAGTTCTGATTTTGGTTTTATTTCTTCAATATTATCTTTTTGCTGGCGACTATGTTCGGTTAAGTTAATTTTTTGCTCCTTTTTAATAAAAATTGCTTTTTCTTTTTCCTTTAAAATTATTTCTTCGGCAAGTTTAAAATTATTTCCTTCAAGCTTCACAGAACCTTCAACAAGCATTGTCTCGATCGTTTTTTCTTCATCATAAGCCTTTATATTGAATTTTGTTCCCAAAGCAGTAATAATGATATCGCTGGTTTGCACTAAAAATGGAATCAATGGATTTTTTTCGATTTCAAAAAATGCTTCGCCCGTAAGGTAAACTTCTCTGTTGTCAATTCCGAATGTATTTTTGTAAGTGAGTGTTGTTCCTGCATTCAGCCAGATTTTACTTCCATCGGGCATTTTAATAAATGAACGTGAACCAAGTGGGGCTACGTATTCAACTTGCAAGGTAGGTTCAGTTGGTTCAGGTTTTTGGCTTAAAAAATAGTGGCCAATTCCGCCAGAAATAAATGCAAATACAAAAATGGCAGCAACTTTCAGCCAATTTAATCCAGTTCGTTTTTGCGCGGAATTGTTTTTGTTCAGTTGGTGTTGAATTTCTTTCCATGCTTTATCAATATCAATTTTTTCGCGATAATTCACAATGTTTGCAGATTGCCATATATCGGAAAGCTGTTGGAACAACAATTTGTTTTCCTTGCTTTTTTCGAGCCAGTTGTTTAGAATTGCTGAATCTTCAGCAGTCAGATGATCCGAAAAATAATCGATGAGAGCTTTTTTCTCGTTCGACGATATATTTAAATTCTTTTCCATTTATCGGTTCTTATCTTTAGTGACACAATTTTTTGGGAGAGGTATTACAGAGAAACAAAAGAAATTACCTGAAAAAGGAAACAAGGAATACAAAAGCTGGCAAAAGTGCTTGTCTTAACTTGCATAATGCTCTGAATATTTGAACTTTGACTGTGTTTTCAGAAATATTTAATTTTTCTGCAATTTTTTTATGGGGGAGTCCCTCATATCGGCTAAGCAAGAAAATTTCCCTGCATTGTTCTGGTAGTTTTCCTATTTCATTTTTGAGTTTTTCTTCCAGTTCTTTAGCAAAAATATTACCGATTAGAAATTCCTCTGAATAGGGATTTTTGAGTTTTAATTCAATGGCCGAAAAATCGTCAACCAGCGAAGTTCTATTTTTTTCTTTGTTGCGTTTTAGGTAATTAATACATGTATTATGCACCGAGCGGAAAAAGTAACCGGAAAGTGAGGAGTTTACCGAAATGTTTTCACGATTATCCCAAAAGTCAACAAAGAAATCTTTTACCAGATCTTCTGCAGTTTCCATTTGCCTGGTATAATTGAACGCATAAACGCATAATTTGACATAGTAGGTTTTAAATACCACCTCAAAGGATTTTTGATTTCCTTTTTTAATAGAATCGATCAAAGCCTTTTCAAGTGAATTCATTGGTTTTTTCTCTCTGTTCCTTTTATGGCGAAGATAGGTTATTTTCAGAATTGGAAAAGGAACAATTAGTTAAATCCTTTTGTATATTTTTTAGCTCATGTCCGGCCAGTGCGTTTCCAATCCCTGTTTCTGAATCCATTGCTGAAATTCTTTTAAAAGTTCAGTTTTCTCCCGTACAGTTCGCGGTGGCACTTTTTTTCTTTTTGAAAAGGCAATGAGTGAACCAACCGCCTCGCCAATGCTCCATTCAACCGGGTGCAGTCGGTAGCAGCCATTTGTAATGTGAGTAGTCCCAATGTTTTTGTTGGCTGGCAGTAAGTTGTTCATTCGTTGCGGTAACAAAGCTCCCAGCGGAATTTGAAACGGCAGAGATGCAAAATCGATGTAATTATCGCCGGCGCTACTGGGGTGCAGGTCGATGTGGTAATATCCAATTCCCACACTGTCGTAAAATTCGGCTGCTTTTTTCCCGGCTTCCTCACCAACTACAAGTTTGCGGTTTTCGGCACCCACATGTTCTTCCAAAACGGTAAAAACAGCCTTAATCCTTCTGGACTCTCTGATGTACGGATATTTGGCCAAACCATCCAGGGTTCCCATTAAATCACCACGAAGTCGCAGGCCGGGCCAGCCCAATCCACCATCGGGCCGGGGCGCTTCGGTTTGGAGCCAGTAAAACAGTGATAAACTTAATTGTTTGGAAGCATCCACATGTTTTTTAAATTCTTCGTCGCTAACATCGATAAGGTTTCCCGGGAAATAGTCGTTTTGCGGCCAGTTAACAATAGTAATATCGCCGTCGTAGGTTCCCGGAAGAAAATTATTCTTGTTGATGATTCGCCTGTAATTCCATAAGTTGAGCAAATCGCCGGTTGATTTCCCTTCCGGGTGAAACCCAAGGTCTTTGGGCTCCAGTGTTCGCGGGTTTGAATAGTTTAGCTCCAGTAATTTTCCGGCCCAGGGCGGATTCATTTGAGGCACATAATTGCTCCAGAAATCGTATTTTTCCGGACGATCAATTATATTGTTCATGCCGGGCTGGTAATCCATGGCAAAACACATGGTAAAAGCCTGGTTGTTTTCCGGGTTTCCTTTTTCAGGGGCATGAAGCTCTGCGGTTTCGCTTTTTGCTTCGGTTCCCGTAATGTATTCGGTTCCGGTTAAGGGAAGTAAATCGCCGCATTCGGTGGCATCTATAAAATACGGAGCTGATAAAATAAGTGAGTTTCCATTTTTCAAATTTATCGTTTCAACGGCACGCACATTGTCTCCGTCAACATCGGCTGTTTTAATTTTGCACTCCGTCAGAATTTTCAATTTACCCGAACTCATGTAAGAAGCTAACATTTCATTTAAAACTGCCACTGCCACGCGCGGCTCGTGGCAAAGCCGTGAAACCGAGCCATCGCCGGGATTAAGGAACTCCCGGTTTTTTGCCTCCTCCGTTAATGGGTAATTCCTTTTATAAAAGTTCCTGACCCGGTTCCTGAAATTGCGGTATGATGCTGGTGCGCCGTGTGTTTCAATCCAACGGTGCTCATCAGGTGGCACACCCTGCTGCGAAACCTGGCCGCCAATCCAGTCGGTTTCCTCGGTCATAATTACCTTTAATCCGTTTCTGCATACGGCAATGGCAGCGGCACAACCTCCCAAACCTCCACCTGCAATAATCACGTCTGCTGAAAGTTCTTTTGGTTTTGAATATTTCTTTTCGCCGGTTTTTGCCTGCTCAGCGTTTATAATCAAAGGAGAGCTAATGATAGCAACTCCTCCGCCGGCTGAAACGATTTCAATAAAACTTCTTCTTTTCATGTTCAGATAGATTAAGTACGAAATTAAATGAAACAATTCCAAATATCGCGTTTAAGAATCCTTTTTTTGAAGTAGGAAAGGAATTTTGACCCAAATTATGTAACAAATCGGCTTTTCCCAATACCAAAACTGAAAAGACAAAAATTCAATAGTATGGATCACATTGTTTATCTCGATGCCAGGGCCAAAGAATTTGAAAACCTTGAAAATGGCAACAAAACGATGATTGTGAGAGGAGCCATGGGTAGAAAATTACCACATGGAAGAGTGCATGTTTCAGATGTTTTGTATTTCACTGAAAATAATGGGGAGGGCTTCATCAAAGGAAAAGCCAGCGTGAAATGTGTATTTTTCTCTGAAAAACTTACAAAAGAGGAATCCGAAAAAATGGTTGAGGAAAATCAGCCGAAATTGCAGTTGAACAGCGCTTTACTGAAACGATTTGCAGGAAAACGTTTTTTAACGCTGGTTGAAGTTGAAAAATTTGAAACCCTGAGCCCTTTAAAATTTGACCGCTCGGGATATGGAAATATGGACGACTGGCTCCCTGTGGGGAATATAGAACTTGTGAAATAACTTACCGGGAACCCAGTTCTTTCAGGACTTTTAAAGCCTCTTCCACATGCTTTTCAACCTGCGTTTGTGAATTGAAAGTATATGTCACTTTTCCGGTTTTATCTGCTACATAAGTTACCCGGCCGGGCAGCAATCCAAACAGGTTTGTGGATACACCAAACAGTTTTCGCACTTTGTTGCCATCGTCACTAAGCAGGTGATATTTCAGGTTGTGTTTTTGCGCGAAATTTTTGTGGCTTTCAACCGACTGCCCGCTGATTCCAATCACTTCGGCCCCGGCCTCCAGAAAAGCTTCGTAATGGTCCCGAAAAGAGCAGGCTTCCCGCGTGCACCCCGGAGTGTCGTCTTTCGGATAAAAAAACAAAATCAGGTTTTTCTTTCCAATATAATCCGAAATGTTAATCATCTCGCTAAACTGGTTCTTTAATATAAAATTCGGAATGGCATCGCCCTCTTTAATTGTCTTCATTTGTTTAATGTTGTACTTCGATAATTACACAACATCAATTTTCAAAAAATGTTTTGGAACATTTTCGGGGTTCCAAATAAATTCCTAAATTGCAGCACAGTTCAGCACAGTTTGAATTAAGCGGATTAAAGCAATTTAATTGTAAAAATTATAAATAATCTTTCATCAATAACAAATTTAATATGGCAAACAGATTAATAGGAAGACTACCCAAAGTGGGAATTCGTCCGGTGATTGACGGACGGGAGCGTGGCGTACGCGAGTCGCTCGAAGTGCAAACCATGAATATGGCCAAAGCCGCTGCCCGGCTCATTGAAGAAAATTTGCGTTTTCCGGGAGGAGAAGAAGTGGAATGTGTGATTTCGGATACCACCATTGGCGGTGTTGCCGAAGCGGCCCTGTGTGCCGACCAGTTTGAGCGCGAAGGAGTTGGAGTATCGCTTACTGTAACTCCTGCATGGTGTTACGGCACCGAAGTGATGGATGCAAATCCGTTGATTCCGAAAGCTGTTTGGGGGTTTAACGGCACGGAACGCCCGGGTGCAGTTTATCTGGCGGCGGCACTGGCCGGTTACACGCAGAAAGGTTTGCCTGCTTTTGGCATTTACGGCCGCGATGTGCAGGATGCCGGCGATGAATCCATCCCGGAAGATGTTCAGGAAAAGATACTGCGCTTTGTGAAAGCCGCCCTGGCTGTGGCGCAAATGAAAGGCAAATCGTACCTTTCATTGGGTTATACTTCCATGGGTATTGCAGGCTCTATGGTAAATCCAGATTTTTTCCAGGATTACCTGGGAATGCGCACCGAATTTGTGGACATGACCGAAGTGAAACGTCGTCTCGATGAGGGAATTTACGACAAGGAAGAGTACGAAAAAGCATTGGCATGGACCCGCGAAAACTGCATTGAAGGTGAAGATCGTAATGCTCCGGAAAATCAAAGCGATCGGGCACGAAAAGACTGGGAATGGGAAATTGTGGTGAAAATGACCCTGATTTTCCGCGACCTGATGATCGGAAACCCGAAACTGAAGGAAGCAGGATTTGGCGAAGAAGCTCTGGGCCGAAATGCCATTGCCGGAGGTTTTCAGGGCCAGCGCCAATGGACCGATTATTACCCCAATGGCGATTTCCCGGAAGTGTTTTTGAACACCTCTTTCGACTGGAACGGAATCCGCGAAGCGTTTGTATTTGCTACCGAAAACGACAGTCTGAACGCGGTGCCGATGCTCTTTGGCCATTTGCTTACCAATACGGCACAGATTTTTTCTGATGTTCGTACGTACTGGAGCCCCGGGGCTGTGAAACGCGTTACCGGAAAAGAATTGACCGGTATTGCAAAAGACGGAATCATTCACCTCATTAATTCGGGGGCAACCACGCTGGATGCCACCGGGCAGCAGCTCGACTCAGAAGGAAATTCAGTAATGAAACCTTATTGGGATATCAACGAAGAGGATGTAAAACGCTGTTTGGAAAACACCCGGTTCTGCCCGGGCAATAAAGGCTACTTCAGGGGTGGCGGTTATTCCAGCCAGTTTAAAACGGCCGGCCAGATGCCGGTTACCATGTCGCGCATAAACCTGGTAAAAGGGCAGGGGCCTGTAATGCAGATTGCCGAAGGTTATACCGCCGACATTGAGAATGCCATTCACAGTGTGCTGGATAACCGCACCGACCCAACCTGGCCTACCACCTGGTTTGTTCCAAAATTAACCGGAAAAGGTGCTTTTAAAGATGTCTATTCGGTAATGGCCAACTGGGGCGCCAATCATGGAGCCATCAGTTACGGACACATTGGCGCCGATTTGATTACGCTGGCTTCCATCCTGCGAATTCCGGTTTGCATGCACAATGTGGAGGAGGATAAAATTTTCAGGCCCAGCGCATGGAACGCCTTTGGCGAAGACAAGGAAGGTTCGGATTACCGTGCTTGTCAGAATTTTGGACCTCTGTACAAATAAATTATCATTAAAAAAAGTCATACCTGCCTGTTAAAAGCAGGTGTGACTTTTTTATTACAGATTTTACCTGTATTTTCGGCCCGAAACAATAGAGTATTAACATTTAACAGAATACGATGAGAACATTCATCATTTTTGCCCTTTTGGTTGTTGTTTTGGGATGCAAAAACAGAAAAAACAAACAAAGTGACTATGAAATACAGGAGGTGATTGAGATTGAATCCAAAAAAGAGGAACCATTGGACATGTATGAAAAAGGAACCTATGGATATGATGTGAATTTAATCCGCAATTTTCCCGATGCACTTGAACTGAAAAACGGCGATTCTAAGCTGCTGTTTTCTGTCAAATACCATGGGAGGGTTATGACCAGTTCTTCCAACGGTTATGGCGGCAGAAGTTACGGCTGGATTAATCACGATTTGATTGAATCGGGCGAAATATTGCCGCAGTTCAACCCGGTGGGCGGTGAAGAGCGTTTTTGGCTCGGACCCGAGGGCGGTCAATATTCTTTGTATTTTAAGCCCGGAGATTCATTCGATTTTGAAAACTGGCAGGTGCCCGTAAGCCTCGATACCATTCCGTTTGATGTTTTTCTGGCAACCGATTCGGTGGCTGTTTTTCTGAAAACCTTCGAAGTGGAGAATTACAGTAATTTCAAATTCAGATTGGAATTAACCCGTAAGATTCATCTGCTCGGAAAACCGCTTATCGAGGAAAATCTGGGCATTTCAGTTCCCGGAGAAGTAAAATATGTTGGCTATGAATCCACCAACATTGTAAAAAACAAAACCGGTGAGGACTGGAAAAAGGAAACCGGACTCATTTCAATCTGGATGTTGGGTATGTTTAATCCTTCGCCTGAAGTTACAATGATTCTTCCCTATAAAACGGGCGTTAGGTCTGATAACATTGTAAACGATAATTATTTTGGTAAAATTCCGGACGACAGATTGAAAATTATAAACGGAATTATTTATTTTAAGGGAGATGGCAAACACCGTGGAAAAATTGGTCTTCCGCCGCAGCTCGCCAGGCCGGTAGTCGGAAGTTACGATGCCGAAAATCAGGTGCTTACTCTACTGAAAACCGAAATTCCGGAAGGCGTTACCGATTATGTGAATTCTGCGTGGGAACACCAGAGGTATCCATACCGGGGAGACGTCATTAACGCATACAACGACGGGCCGCTTGAAAATGGCGGGCAACTGGGGCCATTTTATGAACTGGAAGCGTCTTCGCCGGCACTTGAACTCGCACGCGACTCTTCTGCAACTCATATTCAGTCAACTTACCATTTCGAAGGTCCTGAAAATGAGTTGGATTCGATTTGCCGGAAAATTTTCAATGTTTCCCTTGAAGAAGTTAAAAACGTGTTTTAGTGGCACATTTACGATTTCGGATTTCTGAAAAAGCAGGTCAAACCAAAATTCAGCAACTGGTACATTCCATAAGCGAAGCCATAACCAGTGGCAAGCTGAAGGTAGGGGAAACGCTGCCTTCGGTAAACCAGTTGAGTGAAGAAACCGACACTTCGCGCGATACGGTTTTTAAAGCGTATAGAATTCTGAGAAAAAAAAACCTGATTGAATCGGCGCCTGCTCGGGGTTATTACGTTACCGGAGGTTTGTTTAAAGTGTTTATGCTGCTCGATGATTTTAGCGCTTTTAAAGAGCAATTGTACAGCACGTTCAGAAATAACCTTCCCAATTCCTATTCGGTTGATTTACTTTTTCACCATTACAACCGGGAGGTTTTCAACCAACTAGTAAATAACAGTTTAGGCCGTTACAGTATGTATGTGGTGATGAACATCGATCACCGGAGTATGGACCCTGTTTTGAATACAATTGATCCCGGTAAACTGCTCATTCTCGATATGGGCTTGCCGCCATCGGATACCATAAGCTACGTTATTCAGGATTTTGACAATGCAGTGGAAAAATGCCTGAAAGAAGGATTGCAGCATTTGCAAAAATATTCGGAGCTGGTTATGGTTTACGATAAAAGCGAAACACCTCACCCGTCAGAAACCGTTTCGGCAGTTCGCCGTTTTTGTAAAAAACATGACATTCGCTTCCGGTTGTTTAAAAACGCTCACGGGTTGGAGGTAAAAAGCGGGCAGTGCTGGTTTACCATTCGCGACTCCGATTTGGTGGAGGTGATAAAAGCCTGCCGGACCAAAGGGCTTAAAGCTGGTTCCGACATTGGCGTATTGTCGTACAATGATACTCCCATGAAGCAGATTGTGGGCGGTGGCATTTCAGTAATCTCCACCGATTTTGAACAGATGGGAATACTTGCTGCTGAATTCATAAAAAACAAACAGAAAATTACCGAAGTTCTGCCAACTTCCTTAATTTTGAGGGAGTCTTTGTAGAAAGTTTTCAGTTTTCAGTCACAGTATTCAGTCTCGGTTACAGACTGAGATTTGGCAGATTGTGATTGGAGATAAATCAGTTATAATCAGGGTTATGAAACGAGCATGTAAAATATTTTCACCCGGAACGAGGATTAAAATACATGCGAGTTCCATACTATACTTTTATTAATAAACAATTATAATAGTATGAAAAAAATTGCGTTTATTACAGCTTTTATCATTTTAGCAGTCAGTACTATGCAGGCACAGCAAATGTTTCAGCAGTTTTCGGGAGCCGATATCGGAAATCCCCTACTGAAGGGTGATTTTAAGTTCGATAAGAAAAATCAGCAGTTTACATTGAAGGGAGCCGGGTACAATATCTGGTTCGAACGCGATGAGTTCTATTTTGTTTCGCAGGAAGCGGAGGGTGATTTTATCCTTTCGGCCAACCTGAAGTTTGTGGGCGAAGGAGTTGATTTGCACCGCAAAATCGGACTGATGATTCGAAGTTCAAAAGCTGAAGATGCGGTTTACATGGATGGCGCCATTCACGGCGACGGGCTGACCTCATTGCAATACCGGGAAAAAACAGGTGGCGAAACGCAGGAAAAAGCTTCGGAAATAAAAGCGCCGGAATTTGTTCAGGTTGAACGAAAAGGAAATGAATACATTTTCCGTTTGTCGAAAGACAGGGAACCTTTGACGGAAGTGGGCCGGGTGAAACTGGAAATGCCCTCCACTGTTTTGGCCGGAATGTTTATCAGTTCACACAACGAAGAGGTGGTTGAAAAAGCGCAGTTTTGGAACGTGCGGCTGGAAAAACCCGCAACAGAAGGTGTTGATGGCTATCAGAGTCCTTCGCCCAGCCGGTTGGAAATTCTGGATGTTGTGACAGGAAACCGGGAAGTGATTTACGAAACAGAAACGCACATCGAGGCGCCCAACTGGTCGCGCAACGGGAAATTTCTGATTTACAACTCAGGCGGATTGCTGTATAACTTCAACCTGAAAAAACGGGTACCAAAGGTAATCGATACCGGTTTTGCCACGTCCAACAACAACGACCACGGCATTTCTTTTGATGGAAAAATGCTGGCAATCAGTAGCGGTACACCAGTTGATGGAAGAAATGTTTCCATTATATACACGGTTCCGGTAAAGGGAGGAACGCCAAAGCGGATCACCGATAAAGGCCCGTCCTACTGGCATGGCTGGTCGCCCGACGATAAATGGCATGTTTACTGCGCCGAACGGAATGGCAATTACGATGTGTATAAAATTCCGGCAGAAGGAGGGGAGGAGATTCGTCTGACCACTGCCGAAGGGCTCGATGACGGTCCGGAGTATTCACCCGACGGGAAATATATCTATTTCAACTCGGTGCGCAGCGGCAGCATGGAAATCTGGCGCATGAAACCCGACGGTTCAGAGCAGGAACAGGTTACCGACGATGAATTTCAGAACTGGTTTGCCCACCCGTCGCCAGACGGCAAGTGGCTGATTTTTATCTCTTATTTACCCGAAGTTCCCGCCAGTTCACATCCGCACAATAAGCGGGTAATGTTGCGCTTAATGCCGGCCAGCGGTGGTGAAATTAAAACCGTTGCCTTTCTTTACGGCGGCCAGGGAACCATCAATGTTCCTTCCTGGAGCCCCGATTCCAAAAAAGTGGCGTTTGTGAGCTATACGTATTGAATTCTAAACTATTATAAAGGTTACTGATTTTTTCCACCTTTTCAATCAGCGTTTTTTCTTTTTCGGGATCAAATCCGCACATTCGCGTTAAAATAGTTTTTAACCCGGTTCGGTACAATTGCGAAAATTTTTCATCGGCAGGGTGCATTTCTCCGTTTTCATTTTTTGCCCTGAACCGGCATCCGCAAATCAAAATTTGAAGTATTTTATCGAACGGTACATTCATTTCCTGTGCCAGCCGGATGGCGCCCACAACCCGGTCGTTTGGTCCCAGCTTCCGCGGCAGGTCGCAGCCAACCCTGAAAACAGTGTCGCCCAACGCCCGGTTTTGAAAACGGGAGAGCAAATCGTTTATATGTCCATCCAACGATTCTGAAGTAAAATCATGTGGGTATTTTTTTAACAATGCATTGGCTGTCTGCTGCATGGTGGCTTTTACTTCATTGAAAATTTCAGGTACTTCCAGTGCTTCCCACAAAAAAACAAATCCGGGATTGTGCTGGAAGCCCAAATAAGCGGCTGCTGCATGTCCCAGGTTATGAATGAACAATTTCCGGTCAACCCAGGCTTTTATGTTTTCTTTGGGCGCCAGGCCTGCAATTTCAGGTATCGGATTTTTAAAGGCCTTTTTATCGAGGACGAGTGTGTTGTATGGCTCGGCAAAAACCTGGAGCGGATCTTCTTCCATATCTTTTTTGGCCATAATCGGGACCATTTTGCCAATGCTGGTTTCCACCAGGCCAACCAATTGGTGAAAGGGGTAGGAGGCAGGCAACAGCTTTTTTAATTCTGTTTCAAAGTATATTGCTGCATTCCGCAGGTTTTCGGCCATGATGATGTCGAGTGATTTATCCGGGCACTTTTGGTGCCGGGTTTCCAATCCTTTGGCCAGAAGGGGAAAAACTCCCGTTAATCCGTTTAGACCAACAGCCGTTGCCACAATATCCGCTTCGCAAATTTCCCTGATTACGGAAGTTTCATCACCGGCAAAAATCCCCCTCACATTTTTTACGGGAATTACGGAGTCAGACTCACTTTTTATCACAACTTTATATTCTCTGCGACGGTTTAACTCGTCAATTACAGGTTTGTAAACATCCACAAAAACCACCTCGAACCCGCCAGCCGAAAATAACTGGCCAATAAACGACCGTCCGATTTTACCTGCCCCAAAAAGCAACAGCTTCTTCATTTTTGCTTCAATTGTCTGTGGTACGCTTCAATCAGATTTTCAATTTTCCGCTTTTTTTCTCCCGGAGAATTTTCGAACCAGGTTCCGCCGTGGTAGGAACAGGCAAAACCGCCTGAACAAATGCCGGAAACAACAGCTTCCTTCAGGCTAAGTTTTCTTTGCCGACCTTGCTGCATTTGATTTGCTAAAGAAGCAATTACACCACCCGTAAAATTATCGCCGCAGCCGGTGGTGTCGCCGTTGTATTCTTTATTTCGGATTTTTTGAGTAACCACTTCCGAAACTTTCAGACTGCTTGATTCCCTTTCGAAAACCTCTCCGTTGGAATTAAAAATGACAGGTTCAGCCCCCTGTGTTATGATAAACGCAGAAGTTTTGGCTGCAAAAAAATCGGTTGCTTCAGCAACAGTCGGTTTTCCACTGATTTTCAGCGCTTCTTCTTTATCCATTATCAGAATATCAATATTCAGAAAACTCAATTCTGAATCGCCAGGTGGCCAGGGTTTTCCCGGATTTCGTTTTTCATTTCTGAAATCAAAAACTGTGTTGACCAGGGTAAAAGCTCCTTTGTTTTTTGCTTTTTTCAGCAACAAATGGAGGTTATCGTGCAGGTTGGGCGTGATGGCTGTTCCACCCAAACAAACCATATCCGATTCAAAAAAAGAGCCGGGCAAAAATTCGGGCGTTAAATCCCATGCCGCGCCAATGTTGTTGATGAAAGTACGTTCTCCATGACCATCGTCGAATTCAGGGTCTGAAAGTACGTGGGTAAAAGGTGTGGGCTTTTTGCTTTTAGCGAGGTATCCTGAAAAATCTACCGGTGTTTTTTTCAGCAGTTCCCTGATTTTTTCCGAGGTTTCGTCCCTTCCCGAAATTCCGTAAAATTTCACTTCAAATTCCTCCTTCCCGTCAAGCATTTGGGCGGCATGAATGAGCGAAACCAGAGAAGGCCCGCCAATGTTAAATGAAACCGCGCGGCTGCCTTTGGTTAATTCATTCAGTATTTGCGCATAAGGAACTCCTGCAAACCATTCCAGTTCCTCCGTAAACACCAGCTTTCCCGGGCTCAGTCCGCCGTCGCCCGGTTTTTGGGAGCGGTATTTTTCGAATGCCGCTGAATGAAACGAAACATTCGTATAAAGAAAATCAGCCAGCGCACAACCGGTTCCGGAAATGATAAATTTTTTGTTCGCCATCTTTACAGATATTTGGGATAATCGGAAACCAGCAAATGCAGGGGCGTTTCATCTTCCTCAATTTCCGGGAAACGGCCAACGGGCTGATGAAACCGGTTGTCTGTATTGTCGTCGTTTACGGCACTCACTTCTCCCACCAAAACCTTTCCCTTGCCCGATTCGCCGTAAAAACGATGATAAAGTCCCTGTTCAAGACAAATGCTTTCGCCGGGGGTGAGAATGATTTTATCGCCGGCGTGGAGATGCCGCACCACGCCATCGGTTTTTACGGTAAACGGATTATCCGAAAGCTGTTCATTTTCGTCGGAGGCAACCAATTCAATGACCAGGTTTCCACCGCCCCGGTTAATGATGTCTTCCATTTTGCTCCAGTGAAAGTGCATGGGCGTTTCCTGCATCTCTTCCACAATCATCACCTTTTCGGCATACGGTTTTTTGTCTTTTTTAATGTTGCCGTTACGGATGGTAAACAGAATAAGGCCGCGCCGGAGGAAATCGCCGCTGCCAAAATCGGTCAGGTCCCAGCCCATCATATTGTCCACAATTTCGGAGCAGGTGTTGTATTTCCCTTTCCAATCTTCCGGTTTCCAGAAAGCCCAGGGCGGCAGATGAAAATTCATTTCCCGGAAAAAATCTTTCGATTGCTGAATGAGTTGGTTGATTTCACTGCGTTTCATTTGTTTAAATTTTCGGTGAATCGTAAAATTAATTATTTCTGCGCTTTTTTTCGGTTATACATCAGAATTTCTTATTATTGTATTGAGTTACAAGCCCGTTTAACAAATACAAAATCCATTTCGTTTTTGTGAGGATGATTGTGGTTAAAAATGCTGTAAAATTTTTACAGCGGAGTTTTTTGAAATAGCAAATGAAAATTATTGCCATATTATGATTTACTTTTAAAACTAAATAAAAACCACTATGCAACCTTCAACGTGTAAAATAGGAATTATTGAAAACTATGCCTTATTCAGTTCCGGCCTTAAAACCGATTTGGAAGCTCTTGATGGAAATGAGGTGGTTGCCACAGGAAAAAATGCGGATGATCTGACCAAACAGTTAAACGGAAATGAACCCGACATAATTCTGATAGATGTTTTGAATTGCCCCAATGCCGGAATTACTACGGTGAAGGACGCGAAAAAAATATTTCCGGGTGTACCGTTACTATTAATTACTGCCCGCGAGTATTCCGAATGTTTTAAAGAGTACATTGATTTTGGAACCAAAGGATTTGTTTATGCCGACGATTCTCCGGAAGAATTAAGTAAGGCCATTCAGATTGTTTGCAGTGGAAAAGAATTTTTTAAGGAATATGTAATCAAGTATTGGATAGATGCTGACAGCAAGGCAATTAAAAAAAACAAAAGGCGCAAATTCAAGGAAAGTCCGCTTTCTCCGAGGGAAATTGAAATTGTAAAACTTTTTTGCGACGGATTAACCTACCGCGAAATTGGAAAAAAATTATTCATCAGCCACCGTACCGTGGAAACGCACAAAAACAATATCCTGAAAAAATTGAAGCTGAAATCAAAAGCTGAAATGATAAAATATGCCACACGAAATAATCTCACAACTCTTTAATATTAAGATGTTTTTGTCTTTATATGCCTGGTTTTTCCTCTGAAAGCGGCTTGATTCCTGTAAAACAACCAAACGAACATTTGTTTTCTCTTTTTTTTAAAAATACGTATTTCAACGGATAGATTTTGTTGCAAGTACGCCGTAACTTTTCTCAAGTATTTAATGATGATAAAAATATCGGACTGTTTCCGCATTGACTACCCCGTAATGCAGGAATAAACAAACCAACCATATTGGGAGGATGTCCCGGACTGCTTGTATTGAAGATGATTTGAGGATGTAAAAGAGTTTAATTAATTATTTATTGTTCCTTAAATCATTATTTTATGAAAAATTATTACTGTACTTCTCTCAAAAAAATTTGGCGCTTAACACTAAGCGTTATGTTTCTGTTCTTCTCTTTGGCTGGTTTTAGCCAAACTTGCGGCCCTTATGATATATCAGATGAAGGGATTGCTCCAACATTTACTAGTGGCAATCCAGATTGCTCCAGCTTAGGGTCAGATGGAGAGTTTAACTTCAAAGTTGATCCTCCTATACCCGGCATTTATTCATTGCCCGGAGGAGGAACACTTACCTGGTCTCTGGGTGATCGCGGATGTGGCGAGGTAGTTAACTGGGAGGTATCGGCAGGCGTCGAAATCTTTGTCTTTATTGTTAAGGGTGGAAGTGATGCCAATGTATATTATTATAACGGCACCGTAACTGCTGATGGCAATCTTCATTCACCTCTCAATCCTGTGAACAATGAATACTATGAAGTAAGCCACATTGAAATATGCTATAACTATGTGCCACCACCAACACTTTCGTGTCGTGTTGATGTAACTCATGTTACATGTTTCGGATATGACAATGGAACTGCTACTGCGGTGCCATTGGATTTTACCGGAGATTTAAACGATTTAACTTATTATTGGACTGCTGCAGAAGGTGGTGAAGTCCCTGCAGGACAAGAAAACAATCAAACAATTACCGGATTAATAAAAGGGGTTTATATTGTTACCATTACAGACATAAATAATCTGGCTAATCCGGCAATATGTAATGAGGAAATTTTTGAGCCTCCGCTTCTTGAGGCAGATTGGGATGGTGAAATTCTTTGCTACGGCGACCTGATTGATGTCACGGTGACAGCCACCG
>JAWLCW010000022.1:36558-108377 GCA_041686935.1 Mariniphaga sp.
GCGGAACGCCTCCTTACAGGCTCTTTGACGGAGATATTTTTGTTGGAGATTTTACCGACGATACCTTTGTGGTGCCCGGCGTTGGAGCGGGAACTTATGCCTGGACTGTACTGGATGCTAATGATTGTGAAGCCGATGTGGATTTTGAACTCATCGCGCCTCCGCTTCTTGAGGCAGATTGGGATGGTGAAATTCTTTGCTACGGCGACCTGATTGATGTCACGGTGACAGCCACCGGCGGAACGCCTCCTTACAGGCTCTTTGACGGAGATATTTTTGTTGGAGATTTTACCGACGATACCTTTGTGGTGCCCGGCGTTGGAGCGGGAACTTATGTCTGGACTGTACTGGATGCTAATGATTGTGAAGCCGATGTGGATTTTGAACTCATCGCGCCTCCGCTGCTCACCTGTACCGCTGAAGAAGACTATCCGGCTTCCTGTGATCTTTCGGTTGGTGGTTCAGCTACAGTTTATCCGGTTGGTGGAACTCCTTTTGAAGGAGATGGTGTTGAACCCTATCTGTATAGCTGGAAAGATGAATGGGATGCAGAGGTGGGAACAACTGCCACTGTTGACGATTTAGCTCCTGGTGTCTATACAGTAACCGTTACCGATGCTAATGGATGTACTACCACTTGTAACGTAACCATTACAAGAGAACCTGAGGAATTCATAAATTGTGAAACCGCATTTGCTAAAGGTGATGTATCGAAATGTTTCATACCGGATTTCGGCAACTGGGGATGGACAAATTTGATTTCAGAAGGTACCTACGAAGAAATGCCGCTATATGCCGGTGCTGCGCAATGCGATATTTCAAAAGGTGCTAAGGTTGGATATATTGAAGTAACCTATTCAAAAGCAGAAGGAAAGGTTACTGTTAACTTCGTAATGTATGAAGGTTATGCAATGAATGAAGCTCATGTTTATGTTGGGTCTGATAAGTATCCAAAGTTTAAACGAGGTAGGAAATGGGTAAGTACAGTTGCTCCGGGCCAATATCCTTATGTGTCGGGACCACTTGAAAATGTAGCAGGATTAACAGGAATAGAATTTACTGGTGTGTCAGGAGATTTATATATTATTGCACACGCAGTTACCTGCGAAGCCGTTTGCGATTGGGAAAGGGAAATCGTTAACCTGACAGAAGAAATAGTTGCGGATAATAAATCAGCAGAAATTGTAACTCAGGAATTGGAAGCCAAAGATTTGAAAGTTTACCCGAACCCGTTCGGCGACAAGGTAACATTTGAATTTGTTTCAGCCAAAGATGCGCGCGCACGTCTTGAAATCACCAACGTTCTTGGTCAGCGCATTGCTGTTCTGATGAATGAAAATGTGAAGGAAGGCCTACTCAACCGTGTGGAATACAAACCAGTTGACGTTGCAACAGGAATCCTGATTTACCGGTTGATACTGGATGAAGGTGTTCAATCCGGAAGGATTATTTATAAAAAAGAATAGTGTCCGTCAAAGAAGGAATCCGGTCAGCGAAATGAAATTTGTGTCCGATATTTGTTGATTTCTGGAATAATTCCTTCTTTAGAAACGAAGAGGCTGGCTCACAGGAGTCCAGCCTCTCTTTTTGCTTAAAATATTCAAATAACAAAAAATCAAAAAACAAACATCAAATTTCAAAAAAACATTGCCGTTGGATTTATCCAACGGACTGCAAAAGAACAAGGTAAACCGGCTTTAGCCACATATTCAGGGCATGTGGCTGAAGCCCTTTCTTTCTTCAACCTTTTTAACCGTTGGATAAATCCAACGGCAATATCAGGGCAGCATAACAGCAAGTTAAACCGGATTTGACCATTTATGTTTGCATGTGGCTGAAGCCCTTTCTTTTTAATCATTTTAACCGTTGGCCTGGCAGGAAAGCACAGCGGCAATTGAAAAATTCAATTAAAATCTGTGTTTAAATCAAATTCTAAAAAAAACATTTCCTGCAAAAGACACATTTCCGTTGGATTTATCCAACGGACTGCAAAAGAACAAGGTAAACCGGCTTTAGCCACATATTCAGGGCATGTGGCTGAAGCCCTTTCTTTCTTCAACCTTTTTAACCGTTGGATAAATCCAACGGCAATATCAGGGCAGCATAACAGCAAGTTAAACCGGATTTGACCATTTATGTTTGCATGTGGCTGAAGCCATTTCTTTCTGCAATCATTTTAACTGTTGGCCTGGCATAGCCATCTGCCATAGGCATTCCTTCGGAGCATTCGGGAAAGCACAACGGCAATATTGGAATAACATCACAAAAAAATTACTAATTCTGCTTTGGCAAATTTAATTTGGTTTAAAAACAGCACTGTCCTTTAGGGCGGTGAAAAAGGCAGAATATCTGCAGAAGAAATATTGAAAAAATTTATAACATATTAGACTACAGATTTTTTCAAAATTTCATGTTGCGAAGTATTTATTTCAATTAACGCCCTGAAGTACGGTGTTAACTGTTCATTTTCCAATTTGTCAAAGTAGAATTAAAACCAATTGGTATTTAATTCATTGGTATTTGAAAAATTATGCCAAAGGCATTCCTGTCGGGGTTTGCGATTTGTTTTATGTTGATTGTTATTAGGCTTGTTTCATGTTTTTACAAATTCCCGAAAATTATTCCTGTCGATTACAATTCCCTCTGCTTTGTAAATCTCCATAAAGTTTTGGGGGAATTTGGTTTTTTTCTTATTCCATTTGAATTCAAATCCTGTAATTTGTCCGTTATGTTCTTCAACATAATCAATTTCCTGCTGCTGTTTTGTTCTCCAAAAATACATTTTTGCAAATGTGTCTTTATACAAGTTTTGTTTCCGTCTTTCTGATACCAGAAAGTTCTCCCATAAAGCTTCTTTGTCAACTCTTAATTCCAATGGGTTAAAATTACCGATAATCATATTCCGGATGCCATTGTCATAGAAGTAGATTTTCCTGTTCTGCTTTATTTCATTTCTTATGTTTCTGCTAAAACTATTCAGCCTGAAAACAATGTATCCTTTTTCGAGAATATCGATGTATTTTTGAACAGTAATTTTATTAATTCCAATCAGTTGTGATAATTCATTGTAATTTACCTCACTTCCCGTTTGCAACGCCAGAGCCTGCAACAATTTATCGAGAACTTCAGGTTTTCTTATATCGGTGAATGCTAAAATATCTCTGTACAGGTAAATGTTAACAAGGTTTTTTAAAGTTTCGCGTTCTTTCCCCTGATTATTTATAACATCAGGATAAAATCCGAAGAGTAATCTGTTTTCAATTTGCTGTTCAGATTTTATAAATCCGATTTTATTTTCATATTCTTCCCAGGAAACAGGAAATAATTCGTATTCCCATTTTCTGCCCGTCAGCGGCTCATTCAGCTCGTTTCCCAAATCAAATGAAGAGGAGCCGCTAACAAACAATTGAACTTCCCTGAATTGATCTGTGATGATTTTAAAAGTTAAACCAATCCCGGGAATTCTTTGCGCTTCGTCTATGAAGACAAATTTAAAATCACCAATAAATGTTCGGATTTGTTCCGTTGTTGGATTCTGTAAGAGGCTCCTGGTTGAAGGGTCGTCTGCATCAAGAAACAGGTAATCCTTATTTTCGAGAAGTTTTTTAATCAATGTTGTCTTTCCAACCTGTCGTGCACCCACAACAACGATAGCTTTGCCACCGTTAATTTTTTCTTTTATCGTGTTTTCTATAGTTCTTTCAAACATTTTTTATTTCAAAGATAAAAAAATATCGTAATGACGAATAGTTATGTCTTTATGTCATTAAAATATCGCAACGTCGTTTTGTTCGCTTGTGTACAACGGTAAATTTGTTTTTTGTTCATTGTCATTTCCGGCTGCAGCAACAGCATTCATTCTGTTTTTCCGAATCCGCCAGGCACATCATAAAGAAATAAGGTTACGGGGTTTTTGGGATAAGACAAGGTTATTAAGGTAAAAGAATGGGAATAAGGTTTTTAAATATCTAAATAACAGGCATCAAATAATAAGAATCCAATTGTAAAAGACACATTGCCGTTGTATTTATCCAACGGATTGTATAAGAGCAGAATAAACCGGCTTCAGCCACATTATCCGGGCATGTGGCTGAAGCCCTTTTTTTCTGCAATCATTTTAACCGTTGGCTGAAGCGCAACGGCAATATTAGAAGAACATCACAAAAATCAATGCTCTCCATTGGAACCCTTCGGACAAACAAGCTTACCAATTGGTATGCCTGCAACCCAAATTTTAAACCCCAAAATTACAAACAAGATAAAACGTATTGGTTTTAATTCATTGGTATTTTAGAATTATGCCGCAGGCATCCCTTAATTTTTCTATTTCTACAGCTTCCGGGATAGGCCCCGATATACCTGGACCGGCTTTGACAGCCTGAACCAAACAACATTGAAAATTAACCTTGAATTCAAAACCTGAATTGAAAAAATGTGCAATACGAAATGGTTGTGCTGTTTGCCGAAATTCAGGTTTTTTTTCTTCTTATCCGTTTTATTATTAAGCAGGGATGAATTTCCTTTTTCTTCCTGAACATGTTTAATTTGATTTCTGGCAGTTTAAAATAGATTTCTGACTTATTCGTCGATTTTATAACGATGATCTTGCCATGAAAATTAAAAAATGCTGATTTTAAGAATTAAAAACAAAATTACTGTAATTTATTGATTAACATTAATTTAAATTACTTTTCAATGGAATGGTTAGTTTTCCGTTTGAGAAATATTTTTGCAATTTTTTTAAAATAAAATCAGGAAGAAAACCTGAAATAAGAAAAGTTACTACCTGAAGTAGTTCATTTATTTTTCTGAATTTCAGAGATTTTAGTCTTCTTTTTCTATGCAACTGCTTTTTTCCGAAGTCCTTTGCTTTAAGAAATTTAAACAAACATTTGCTAATTAAATATAAAAATACCTTAAAATACGGATTTTTACGGATTGAATTGAATTTCTGACTGATGTAAATTGTACTACGTTTTTGTTGAAGATAAAGTGTAGGAAATATTCCGCATTTATTAACCCGTAATGCAGGAAAAAAAATAACAGACATAATGGGAAGATAAGCTGGGTCGCTTAATTGAAGATGATTTGAGTAAATAAATGAGTATAAAAAAGATTAAATAAAATAAATGTTCCTTATATATTAATTTAAATTTTATAATGTATGAAAAATCATTACTCTACTTTCAGAAGAAAATCGGTGCAAGTTATCATCAGCGCCGTGTTTATGTTTTTTTGTTGTGGCTTTATGGCCAATGCGCAATGCACCAGCGCTGATCCGTCAGTGCCGGTTGGAATTATCCCGGAGGTTACAGAAGATGGTAACCCGGAACTTTGTGCCGGAGGCTATCGAATCAATGCTCCCGTATCGGGTACAACTTACAACCTGCCCAACGGTGGGACAGTAAAAGTAGTACTCAGTTCTTTAAGCTGTGGACCGGTGATCAGCTGGGAGGCTTCACCTGGTGTTGTTATTCATGAAATAATTGTAAAAGGTGGCCCCGTTGCCAACAGTTACGATTATTCAGGTATTAATCCTCCACCTCTTTTCGACGGAATGCTTCATGCTCCAATAGGAGCAGGGCCCGGAGGATTGCAATATTATGGTGTAAGCCACATTGACTTCTGCTATACCTATGATCCACCAGCCACACTTTCGTGTGATGTTGAAGTAACCGATGTTACATGTTTCGGAGTAAACGATGGAACTGCCACAGCGGTCCCGGATTTTACCGGAGATTTAGAAGATTTAACATACGAATGGAGTGCTGCAGAAGGTGGTGAAGTTCCTGCAGGACAAGAAAACAATAAAACAATTACCGGATTAAAACCGGGGGTTTATATTGTTACTATTACAGACGTAAACAATCCGGCTAATCCGGCAATTTGTAACGAGGAAATTTCTGAGCCTGATGAAATTATTCTTACTTGTCCTGATCCAGAAGAATTGAATGCTTGCAGTACTGATGAACAAATCAAAACAGCATTTGACGCCTGGCTGGCTTCTGCCATTGCTACACAGGGTGAGAATGATCTCATTGTGGAGAACGATTGGGACGGTACTTATCCTTACAAATGTGGTGAGATTGTAACAGTTAAATTTTGGGTAGAAGATGATTGTGCTGATCCTTGCGAAGCTACCTTTACTGTTTTAGCTGACGAAGAGGCACCTGAAATCAGCACAGAAGCTGAGAGTGGAGATTTGGGCTGCAATCCTGAAGAAATAGTTCCTCCGGTATTTACTGGTTTGGATAACTGCGACGGGGAGTTTGAGCCTGAAGTTGAAACAGATGGTCCTGAATCAGACGGATGTAACTGGAGTCAGACCTGGACAGCCAATTATACCGATGAATGTGGAAATCCTGCAGAGGAAGTCAGTATAACCTACACCTGGAAAGTTGACGAAGAAGCACCGGTTATCAGCACTTTGGCTGAAAGTGATGATTTGGGCTGTAATCCTGAAGAAATAGTTCCTCCTGTATTTACTGGATTGGATAACTGCGACGGGGAGTTTGAGCCTGAAGTTGAAACAGATGGTCCTGAATCTGACGGATGTAACTGGAGCCAGACCTGGACAGCCAATTATACCGATGAATGTGGAAATCCTGCAGAGGAAGTCAGTATAACCTACACCTGGAAAGTTGACGAAGAAGCACCGGTTATCAGCACTTTGGCTGAAAGTGATGATTTGGGCTGTAATCCTGAAGAAATAGTTCCTCCTGTATTTACTGGATTGGATAACTGCGACGGGGAGTTTGAGCCTGAAGTTGAAACAGATGGTCCTGAATCTGACGGATGTAACTGGAGCCAGACCTGGACAGCCAATTATACCGATGAATGTGGAAATCCTGCAGAGGAAGTCAGTATAACTTACACCTGGAAAGTTGACGAAGAAGCACCTGAACTTGTTTGCCCGGATCCAGTTGTTGTTGCATGTGGAGTACAACCAACTTTCGAAATTCCAAAAGCCTGGGATAATTGCGATGGAGAACTTGAGGTAACTGCAACACGTTCAGATGGATTAGAACTTACAGATGCTTATCCGGAAGGCGTTACAACCATTACACTTGAAGTGGAAGATAATTGCGGTAATCCTGCTTCCTGCGAATTTACAGTAACTGTTGAACCATGTGCTTGTGAAACTGCCTATGCTAGGGGCGATGAAGCTATTTGCTTCATGCCTGAATATTTCGCAAATTGGGGATGGACCAATCCAATTTTACCAGGCGAATATACCTGGGACTTGTGGGCTGCTGCAGGCCAATGCGATACCAACAACGGTACCTTAGTCGGATCAGTAGATGTAGTTTATGATGGTGTCAATGTAAGCGTTACCTACAACGTTGAAGCACCTTACAGTATTGAGGAAACCCACACTTATGTTGGTACAACCATGTTTCCTGAAGTCAAGAGAGGAAGAGGTACTGTTTCTACTGTAGCGCCGGGGTCATACTACTATGCCGGACCATTTGATGGTGGCCAGGTATATGTAATTGCCCATGCCGTGGTTTGCGGGCCGTATCCAACAAACTCAGTAACGGAGGAAATAACTGAAAAATCGGCAGAAATAGTTCCTTCATTTGGTCCAGGCGAACTCAATGTATATCCGAACCCGTTCTCCGAGAAAATTACATTTGAATTCGTTTCAGCCAAAGACGCACGTGCACGCCTTGAAATTAACAATGCCCTCGGACAGCGAATTGTTGTACTGATGGACGAAAATGTCAGGGAAGGCGTTATGAATCGTGTTGAGTACAGACCGCACGATGTAAATTCAGGAATTCTGATATACAGACTCATTCTTGATGATGACGTAAATACAGGAAGACTGATATATAGAAAATAATGTCCGTCAAAGAGGGAGGTCTTTTAATAAATTAATAATCGTCCGATATTTTTAGATTACAAGAGACAACTTCCTTCTTTAATAAAGAGGCTGGCTCAAAGGAGACCAGCCTCTTTTAGCTGTTTAACGAATAGATGATTTTACTTTTTTATTATTTTTTCCCTGAAAATCTGACTGTTATTTTCAATTATCACTACATATACCCCGGATGCATATTCCGATAAGTCAATGGATGTAATTTTCGATACAATCCTGTCTGTTTTCACCTTGCTGCCATTAACGTTTAAAATGGTGTAGGAATCGCCCGGAAAGGCTTCATCCAACTGCAGGATTAAATTTTCTGAAACCGGGTTGGGATATACCTTCAATCTGGAAAATTCTCCAAACAAAGGATTATTACTTACGGTTATTGATGATGCCTGCGGAGCTGTTTCGAATATTACGTTGTAGTCTATTACTTCACCGCTGTAGCCGTCGTCGCACGGCGAAGGCGAAGTATTGTTACGCATGGCAATCCGCATTCTTGTGGTTCCCGCAGCATAATGGGGAATTGTTATCCCGGAATTTACCAATCCCTTTTTATTGTTTTCAACCAATACCGTTTCATTGGAATCGGTAAAATCACCATCGTCGTTGAAATCGATCCATATTCTCCAGAAATTACGGTTTCTTGAATCCTTCGGACTCAATGTTACCGCATAGTTTTGGCCGGGAACCAGATAAACAGTGTTAGACGAAAAGGAATAACCGCTGCCTGTCGAGGAACTGTTTAACACATCGCCTATGGCAAAATGTTGAATATAATCATTTGAACTGTTGATGGCCTGCGGAGTGCAGTAACTTTCAACTGTGTTTTCGGTTGCGGCAATGTATTTTGTTTTTATTGTTTCCGAAGGTTCAAACCGTTCCTTTGAAACCACCAGGATGACATCAAATTCACCGGGAGAGTCATAGATTACCAAAGGATTGGGGTCTGAACTTCTGTTGGGGGTACCTCCTGGAAATTCCCAGAACCAGGATGTGGGGTCATTTGAGGATAAATCGGTAAACTGAACGGCTTCACCAATTTTCACATTGGTTGGAACTGCTGCGAAATCGGCAACCGGTGGTTGGGGTGTTGGTTCTTCAATGAACAGTGTAAAATCTTTAACTTCTCCTTTTGAGAACGTTTCACAGGCCGTTGGAATGGCATCTCTTTTCATGGAAACACGCATTCGGAATTTTCCACTCAAACCTGCTGGAATGGTGAAAGACCCCGACACTGTTCCCCTGCTGCGCGGACTGGTATAAACAAGTTCACCCGGGTCGTCAAAATCGTAATCCCCGTTAAAATCAATCCAGATACGCCAGTACTGATTTTGCCAGCGGTTGAGAAATCCGGGATTCATTGAAAAGTTTACGCTGGATGCTTCGTCTGTTTTAAAGGAAACGGTTTCAGAAAAATTCTGATAGCCGGCAGAACCCGATGATTCCGAATTATGGGTTTGGTTGCCAAGGGTTACAGAAGCAATCCATTCTTCAGAGGCATTTCCCTTTGATACGCAATACTCCGGAACATTTTCTTCAACAGTTATGAAGTTTGTCGCCGTTTTTGTATCTGAACCACCGGAATTGGAAACTGTAAGTGAAACGTTGTAATTTCCGGGAGCGTAATATTTTACTGCCGGATTTTTTGCTGTTGAAGTAGCCGGCGTTCCACCTTCAAATGTCCACGACCATGATTCCGGAGAGTTGGTTGATAAATCTTCAAACTGAGCGGTTTCGCCCGCTGAAACTATGGTTTGAGTTGCAGTAAAATTTGCATCCGGTGCGGGAATGCTCTCCGTCCAGGTATAGGTTGTTGTGGCCGAAGCCAAATTTCCGCATCCGTCGGTGGCGGTGTAGGTAAAAGTCTGGCTCCTTGTATCTCCGTTTTGAAGCACGGAGCCCGGTGTGCATGTTATTTCAGCTTTGCTGCAATCGTCAATGGCTGTTACTTCCGTATCACAGGCTGGAAGTTCCGGATTGTTGCCAAGGTTTTCATCGGCAGGAACGCCAACAAGCACCGGCGCCGTATAATCTTCCGTCCATAAATAGGTTGTGGTTGTGGTTGCTGTGTTTCCACAGTCATCGGTGGCGGTGTAGGTGAATGTCTGGCTTCTTTCACAGCCGCTTACCCATATTTCGCCGGGTGTGCAAACCACAGTTGCCTCGCTGCAGCCGTCAGTGGCTGTTACGTTCGCGTCGCATGACGGAAGTTCCGGGTTGCAGCCCAGGTGTTTACTTACAGGAACATTAACAAGCTCCGGAGTGATAATGCTGTTTTTCCAGGAGTAGGTTGTGGTTTCAACCGTTGTATTGCCGCAGTCATCATAAGCTATATAGGTGAATGTTTGTTGTCTGTCATTCCCGTTTTCATAGATTTCGCCGGGAATACATTCAATATAAGTTTCACCACATTCGCTGTATGACGTTACGTCCTGATTACATTCGGGCATTTCAGGGTTCAGTCCCAGGTCTTCATCAGAAGGCACACCCACAAGTACAGGAGCTGTGTTGTTTTCTATCCATGTGTAAATTGTGGTTGCCGTTGCCGTATTACCACATTCATCGGTGGCAGTGTAGGTGAAAGTCTGACTTCTTTCACAGCCGTTTTCAATGATTTCGCCAGGTGTACAAACCACTGAAGCATTACTGCAATCGTCAACAACTGTTACATTCAGATCGCATGATGGAAGTTTTGGGTTACAACCCAGATTTTTATTGGCGGGTATGCTGGCAAGCACTGGCGGTGTCATATCTTCCACCCAGGAATAGGTTGTGGTGGCAGTCACTGTGTTTCCGCACTCGTCAGTAGCAGTATAAGTAAAGGTCTGGCTTCTTTCGCAGCCATTATTAATAATTTCACCGGGGATGCATAAGATTGTTGCTTCACTGCATCCGTTGGTTGCTGTTACACCCGGATCACAGGTTGGCAATTCAGGATTTACCCCCAGGTTTTTGCTGGCAGGAACATTAACCAAAGCAAGTGTTGGTGTTAATTTTATACAGTTTCCGTATTCATCCAGCGGGCCGAGTGTTGGGTCTGAATCATCACCATCGGGCTCATCCGGGCAATCGCAATGCTCTGGTTTCTCACCAAGTCCCCACCAGTAATAGCCGTCGCCGTCTTTGTCTTCACATATCACGTCGTAATTTTTTATACCGCTGGTTACAGGAGTTTTAAGCCCGTGCGTCCATCCTATATTCGACATCGAAGTTTCTACATAAACATATCCGGCATCACCAAAATATTTACCCCAGCTATTTTTAAATATCCAAACTGTTTTTCCTATTAAGGGATCTCCTGATTCAATGGTTTTCCAACCAGGAGCAACCTCAGAACTCTTATAATAAAATTTATCTCCTTCTTTCACAACTTTATAACCAACAAGTGCCATGGCATGGCTCCAGTCATATAGTCCTCCGCTAACGGGCCCCATTTCAATCAGCATCTTTTTCAGGTTATCTTCTGATCGCGGATATAAGGATGAACCAAAATCAACCCGTCCGGCAATTTTAATTAACTCTTCAGGATTTTTACTTTTATTTTGGCATGATTCATCTGTTTTAGAGTAAGGGAAAGCACCCTCGTCAACTATTCCGGTATTTGCAATATAATTTAAAGCGATACTGGGATAACCTCCGCTGCAACTGCCTGCACCACTGCATGACAATAAGTCTTGTTCAGATAAATCAAGGTGAAGCAATTGATTAAAATACAAATTGACCATGGCTTCTGTTGCCCCGGCAGCGGCAAAAGCCCAGCATGAACCACACCCTTTTTGATCTTTAACCGGACTTATCCAGTTTTGACCATGTCTGTTGCGCCAGTCCCATTCATTTACATACGGGCTGGCAGTTGCAGATTTTAACGAGGGCTGATCTGAATCTGAAGTGCTTGTTGAAATTACACCTCCCACGTAGTATTCAAATCCGGGAGGGAAGGTACTTTGGCCATATAAAAGCTTCTTTTCCGTGTAAGTTAATTCAGCTACTGAAGTGAGGCCGGCCACCCAATTTTTTCCTTTTTCCTTGAGATTTTTGTTGATTTTATTAATCTTCTCTTCGTTTTGAGCCTGCTTTTTCTCCTTTTTTGCTTTTTCGATTTTGATGGCCGGATCGAGTTGAGTTGATACAACCAAATTTTTTATGAACACCGTAGCACCTTCCAGTTCAATTTTAACTGAATTTGCCCTTATTCCTTCCAAAACGGAAGTCTCTTCACATATTTCATCAATCGACCACGATAAACCGTTATCGAGCAAAGAATATCCTTCATAAATCAGGTGCTCCTCAAAGTTGCTATCCACCAGCAGCAACCTGACCAAACTTTCTTCAGTTTCAAGTTGAATATCAGCAGTAACTGCCAAACCGTAAATTCTTGTTCCATTTTTGTTAAAAGGGAAGATTTCTGTGGAAGATGACCATTTTTCATTTACTTCAACAGTTTCAGATTTGGCTCCCGCCATTTTAAATCTGGCATCCAGGTTTTGAGCTATTAGTGAGTGGGTAATTAATACGAATGTGAGTAAAACACAATAAAAAGTAAACTTTTTCATAATTTTTTGTAATTGATTTAATGATTCTGTTTTGGTTTATCATTGGAAAATTTTCTAATGATAAAAACTTGTTTGTAAATCAATTACAAATGTATTTTGCAGATGATATTTAAGTCGGATATAATTTACTGAAATTTAAATAGGTAAAATGCTGAAAAAGGTTATAGGTTTTTTTAATACTGCTATGGGGGAAAAGGCAAATGGCGGATTTTATACTTATTATGAAGAAAAAAAGGCTGCAAATTTAAACTTGCAGCCTTTGTGACCCCACCGGGATTCGAACCCAGATCGTCAGAACCGGAATCTGATATTCTATCCATTGAACTATGGGGCCATTTCTTTTTTGGTGCGACAAAAATAGTAAAAATCCTGTGTTATCTTAATTGAATTTATTATATATTCATTCTTTTGACTTTTTCAAAATTTGATTATGAAGAAACCAATCTTTTCAATTGCAATTATCTTTTATTTATTATCTGGTTTTCAGGGTTATTCTCAGCTAAGAGTAAAAAATCTCAAATCAGAATACCTCCAAAATCCCATTGGCATTGATGAGACCCACCCTCGGTTTACCGGGCAACTGGAATCTGACAAACCTGGTAGTTTTCAGAAAGCTTTCCAATTGGCAGTGGGAACTGAAGAAGCCGAAGTTACCTCCGGGGATGGCAATGTCTGGGAATCAGGAACTGTCAATTCTTCCGTGATTCCAGTGGTTTATAACGGACCGGAACTTCAGCCGTTTACCCGCTATTTCTGGAGTGTCCGGGTGCAGGATGAAGCAGAGAACTGGTCGGATTGGTCGGCGGTTGCTTTTTTCGAAACCGGCATGATGGAAATGGCTAACTGGAAAGGGAAGTGGATTACCGACACGCACGACTACAACGTGAAACCGGCGCCGTATTTCCGAAAAGAATTCAGTGCCGGCAAAAAAATTGAATCGGCGCGGGTTTACATTGCCGTGGCCGGGTTGTACGAGCTTTCCATTAACGGGCAGCGCATTGGCGACCACCGGCTCGACCCCACTTACACCCGCTTCGACCGCCGAAACCTTTACGTTACTTACGATGTAACCGAAAACCTGCAACAAGGTGAGAACGCCATTGGCGTATTGCTGGGCAACGGCTGGTACAACCACCAGTCAACCGCTGTGTGGTTTTTCGACCAGGCGCCGTGGCGCGCCCGCCCCAAATTTTGTTTGGATTTGCGGATCACCTACTCCGATGGCTCTGTGGAAACAATTTCCACCGGTCAGGACTGGCAAACCGCGCACAGTCCGGTCATTTTCAACAGCATTTACACAGCCGAGCATTACGATGCCCGTTTGGAACAACCCGGCTGGGACAAACCCGGTTTCAATGCTAATGGCTGGAGAAATGCCACAAATACAGGAGCGCCGTCGCAAAACATTGTGGCTCAGGCACTGCATCCCATCCGCAATGTAACTGAAATTCCGGCGGTGGAAATGAAAAAGCAGGGTGAACAAACCTGGCTGTTTGATTTTGGCCGGAACATGGCCGGAGTTACCAAAATGAAGGTATCCGGAACTGAAGGTACCACAATCCGTCTGAAACACGTGGAAAGGCTCGATTCAACTGGCCGTGCCGACATGTCGAACATCGATGTGCACTACCGGCCAACTGATGATTCCGACCCGTTCCAGACCGATATTTTTATCCTGAGCGGAAAAGGGGAGGACGAGTTTATGCCGCGATTCAACTACAAGGGATTTCAGTATGTGGAAGTAACATCTGACCAGCCTTTGGAACTCACAAAAGAGAATTTGATTGCTTTTTTCATGCACAGCGACGTGCCGCCTGTGGGGAAAATCAATTCATCGAACAACACGCTGAATAAAATATGGGAGGCTGCCAACGCATCGTACTTGTCCAACTTGTTTGGATTTCCAACCGACTGCCCGCAGCGCGAAAAAAACGGCTGGACCGGCGACGCACACATTGCCATCGAAACCGGATTGTACAATTTCGAAGGAATTACGGTTTACGAAAAATGGCTGGACGACCACCGCGACGAGCAGCAACCCAACGGCGTGCTTCCTGCAATTATTCCCACCAGCGGCTGGGGTTACCACTGGGCCAACGGTCCCGACTGGACCAGTACCATCGCCATCATTCCCTGGAACATTTACCTGTTCTACGGCGATTCCAGAATTCTGGAGCAGAATTACGACAACATCAAACGGTACGTGGATTACATTGATGAAAATTATCCGTCGGGAATGACCGACTGGGGTCTGGGCGATTGGGTGCCGGTGAAATCGGTTACACCGAAAGAATTTACTTCCACTGCCTACTATTTTGTTGATGCCACCATTCTTTCAAAAGCCGCAAAGCTGCTTGGAAAAACCAAAGACGCTGAAAAATATGCAGCGCTGGCCGATAAAATTAAAACGGCGGTGAATGAAAAATACCTCGACCGCGAAACCGGAACGTACGGCAGCGGCTTGCAAACCGAGCTGAGCGTGGCCCTACACTGGGGGCTGGTTCCCGACGAGTTAATTCCAAAAGTGGCCGGAAACCTGGCTAAACGGGTGGAGGCCGACAACAAACACATCGATGTGGGACTGCTGGGCACCAAAACCATTTTGAATGCCCTGAGTGAAAACGGTTATCCGGAGCTGGCTTATGAAGTGGCCTCGCAGGAAACCTTTCCGTCGTGGGGCTGGTGGATTGTGAACGGCGCCACCACATTTTACGAAAACTGGCCACTGGATGCTTCGCGCGACATTTCCATGAACCACATTATGTTTGGCGAAATAAACGCCTGGTATTACAAAGCGCTGGGTGGCATTTTTCCCGATGAAAACCAGCCGGGCTTTAAAAATATCATTCTGAAACCCAATTTTGTGCCGGGACTGGAACATTTTGAAGCAACACATGACGGACCTTACGGAACGATTGTTTCTTCATGGAAAAAACAGAGAAGAAGTGTGGAGTACAAAGTAGAAATTCCGACCAACAGCACGGCAACGTTGGTTTTGGATGAAGAGAAAATTAGGGAAAGCGGAAAACCGCTCGATAAAAATGAGTTGATAGAGATTGCAGAAAACAAAGACGGAAAGGTTGTTTTGAAACTGAAATCAGGAAAATATTTGTTTGCTATTGATTGATGAGGAGGATTAGTTCTGTTATTTTTCAAGCGTTTCAAGTACTTCCTTTTTGTAACTGCGGCTAATGGGGATTTGTTTTTTGCCGATTTCAACATATTCGTTGGTGAAAGAGTCTATTGCCGGTAACGCAATAATAAATGAGCGATGGATACGAAGAAATTCTTGTTGGGGAAGTTTGGCCTCAATGCCTGAAATAGTTTCGCGGGTAACGATTGTTTTGTCAGCCAGATGGATTTTAACATAATCGGCCAGACTTTCGATGTAAAGGATTTCTGAGAAACAGATTTTAACCATTTTTCGTTCGGCCCGAACAAAGAACGATTCGCTTTTTTCAGGAATCAGTTCAATCCTTTCAGTTTTTTTGATGACCGTATTTTCGTCTAAATATTTGGAAATGGCCTGCAATAACCGCTCAAACGAAATGGGTTTTAACAAGTAATCAACTGCTTTCAAATCGAAACCGTCAACAGCGTATTCACGATATGCTGTGGTAAAAATGATTTTTACGTTTTTATTCACCGATTTTGCCAGCGAAAGTCCCGAAATTTCCGGCATGCTGATGTCGAGGAAAATCAGGTCAATTTTCTTTCGGTTTAAAATATTAAAGGCTTCAATGGCATTTTTGCAGCTGCCCTCAATTTTTACGGCTTCAATTTTTGCCAGGTGGTCCTCCATAATATCCCGGGCAACCGGCTCATCATCAACAATTAAACAGTGAATCGTTCTACTCATTTTTCCAGTTGTTTAAGTTAAAAATGGTAAGTTTTGCAGCGTAGTGGTAATCTTTTATTTCGTTGGTCAAAAGATAATTGTTTTTGTAATTCAAATCCAGTCTTTTCCGCACGTTTTCCAATCCTATTCCGCCTTCCGGATGATTGTCCGCGTGATTCTTAAACGTATTTTCGATGTGAAAGTCAAGCAGGTTTTTCTGAACCGAAATCCGGATTTCAATGTTTAAAAAACCCTTTTCCAGCGTTCCATGCTTAAATGCGTTTTCCACAAGTGGAATGAGAAGCATGGGTGCTATTTGTATATCCTCATTGTCGATGCTCAGGGTGAGTTCTGCTTTCAGTGAGTCTTTGAAACGTATTTTTTCAAGTTCAATATATTCCTGAATATGCGATACTTCTTCACTGATGTTCACCTGTGGTTTGTTCACCTGGTACAGGATATAATCGAGCAGGTTCGAAAGTTTCAGAATAATTTCAGGAGTTTGTTTCGATTGTTTCAGGGCAAATCCGTAAATCGTATTCAGCGTATTAAAAAGAAAATGCGGATGAATTTGTCTTTTCAGATAATGCAGTTCCTGCTCCTTGAACTGAAGCTGAGCAGCCAGAATTTTATTCTGAAGTTCCTTGTTTCGCGACGCAGTTTTAAAACTATGGTTCAGCAGACTCACAAAACTTACAATTCCGGTAACCAGATAAACAAGAATGAGAATGAAATAGAAATTTTTGCTCATTGGCGGCATTATGGCAATATTGAACCCCAGCAAAAAAATGAGGCATCCGTAAATGATAAGTACAATGAAGTAGGATGTAAAAACGATTGTGTAAAAACCGTAAAGTGCAAAAAGAAAATACTTTTTGGTGAGTAAAAATTTGGGGATGAGGTAGTAAACCACAAAGTAGGTAACCACTATAGTTAAAGGCAGCAGGAAACTTGAAAACCAGGTTACATAGGCGGTATCATCGGAATTGTAGCTGAAAAAATAGAAAAAGAAAAACCAAACGGCTATCCAAAAAAGGAAATGGAGCAGGATTGATTTGGCCTTTATTTTTCTGAATAATTCCATTAGAACAATATTACAGAAAATAGCGCTAACTGCATTTTTTTATCGATGAATTACCAATTGCTTCCGGAATTTTGCAGAAACGAGGTTTATTCCCGCTTTAAAGTTCTAAATTTGTTGAAAAAGGATCGGAAATGTACAACCGTCGCAAAAAAGATAACCCGGTAAAATTCTGATTTATATTTGATTCAGTATGAATTAAAAAATCAATTATCATGGAAAGTATTATTGGAAAATTTATCGATGGTGGCCCGGTTTTTACAGTCACTATTTTATTGGCATTTTTTGTAATTATTGCTCTTTTTGTTTGGGGAATATTGAAAATGGAACACCAGGCGAAAGTTGTTTTACTTATGAAACATATCGGTTGGTTTGCCGTTGCATGGGGGTTTCTGGGACGTACTTTCGGTTTAATAAAAGCCTTTGATATGGTGGCTGCGCATGGAGAGCTGACACCGCGTCTTCTTTCCGATGGTTTAAAAATGGCTCTTGTCGATCCGCTTTTCGGAATTTTTGTTTTTGTGGTAGCGCGTTTTGGTATTATTGTTTTGGTGGCTTTGGCGAAAAAATCAGTTTTGGAACAGTTAAAAAATGAGTAAGGCAATGAAAGTATTTATTTCAATGATTTTTCTGACAAGTTTCTGTCAGTGTGTTTTGGCGGGTAGGGGATACGAAACAAATAAGTCTGCCAAAAACAGTTCAATTGAAGGCAAATGGGTTCGGATGACCCAATCGGGGCCGGTTGGACTGGAGTTTAACGGAGATGGCACGGTAGAAGTGGATTTTGGAATTGACGGTACCGTTGATGTGGTTTCGGAATATGAAATGCGAAACGATACGATTTTTTTTATTGACAGAAATGGAGAAATGTGCCCGGAGCAAGGGATTTATATTTTTGAAAAAAATGATTATTACCTCTCATTCGATTTGGCAGATGATTTGTGCAGCGGTCGGATTAAAATGACCATGGGATTCTGGACAAAACCCAACTTTGAAGAACTTCTTGGAAATCTGACCAAAAAGATTTCTGAAACCGAAAACACTGAACTGTATTTATCCCGCGCAAGAATAAACCTGGCGTTGGTCAAAGCAATTAAAGCTAAGTCAGATTTAGATGTTTACCTTCAGCAAAATCCGAATGATTACAGGGCACTAATTAACCGGGCAGGAACCCGTTTCCCGGATGATATGGAAGGAGTTATTTCCGATTGTAACAAAGCCATCGAACTGGAACCGGAAAATAAAAATGCCTGGTTTCTGCGCGGGCTGGCTAACTGGGAACTGGGGTTCAAAGAAAAGGCCTGCAACGATTTTTTGCAGGCAATTGATTTGGGATTCTCCATTTTGCGAATTGCAGAAGACCAAAGGTGCAGCAAGTTTTGGGAGCAGAATAAGTAAACTGATTTTCAGGGGAAAAGAATTAATTTGAGCCTCCGCGAAATTGGAATCAAATGTTTGCTTTTTCTCAAATTAAATTCTTTACATTTAATGGTTGCAAAATAGTTCTGATGTATTAATCAATAAACTTACAAAGATGGAAGACATTTTAAAATCAATTTTATCGAAACTCGACGATAATTCGTTGCAGGCCATTAGTCAGAAAGCGAATGCTTCTCCTGATAAAGCAAAAAGTGCCATGGCTGCTGCCATTCCCATTTTAATGAATGCTTTGGCCCGGAACAGCAAATCAGCCGAAGGAGCCTCGTCGTTGCAAAATGCCATTAAAAAAGATCACGACGGAAGTCTGCTCGATAATTTGGGTGGTTTTTTGAATAACCCCGAATCGGCCAATGGTGCGGGAATTTTGAAACACGTGCTGGGAGGCAAAAGACAAAATGTAGAACAATACATTAGTAAAGATTCTGGCCTGAGTGGAGATTCTGTGGGCAAAATTCTTGAAATGGCCGCACCTCTGGTAATGGGATATTTGGGAAAAAGCAGCAAAGGCGGCGATGGAAATGCTTTGGGCAGTGTCATCAATTCCTACCTGAAAACAGAGAAAAAACAGGCACCCAAATCACAAAGCGTTATTAATCAGTTACTCGACCAGAACAACGATGGAAGTATAATTGACGACATTGCCCGGATGGGAATGTCATTTTTGCGCAGAAAGAAGTAATAAGATTACACTGCAGTACCCGCCATCTGCCTGAGCCTTTTAATTCTTTCAGAAGTGGGTGGATGGGTGCTGAATAATGCCGAAAACGTTTTCCCCGAAAAAGGATAAACAATGAACATGTGCGATGTGGCCTGGTTACCCGACATGGGAATTTGTTTGCTGTAGGTTTCGAGTTTTGAAAGCGCATTGCTGAGGAACAGCGGATTGCCACTCACTTTAGCGCCAAAACTATCGGCCTTGTATTCTCTTGCCCTTGATATGGCCATTCGGATAAGTGAGGCTGCCAAAGGCGCCAGAATCATGGCCAGTAACATAAAAATTACGTTTCCACCCCGGTTGTTACGGTTGCCCATTCCAAAGCGTGTTGCATAGCCCAGGTACGAAATGGCGCCGGCCAGCGTAGCTGCAATGGTTCCAATCAAAATATCGCGGTTGGCAATGTGCCCCAGTTCGTGAGCCAGAACACCCGATAACTCGTTGTCGTCCATGCTGTCGGCCAACCCTTTGGTTACCGCTACTGCGGCATGGTTTGGGTTTCTGCCGGTGGCAAATGCATTGGGCTGGTTTTGGTTTATCATGTAAACTTTTGGCATGGGCAATTCTGCGTTCCTGGCAAGTTTTTCAACCATAACCGTTACACGATGGTTTTTCGGTAGCTCCTGTGCTTTGTAGGCTTTAAGCACCATTTTATCACTGAAATAGTAGCCTATAAAATTGGTAATGCCGGCAAAAATGAGGGCAATTACCATTCCCGCCTGACCGCCAATGGCACCGCCAATAAACAAAAACAGGAAGGTTAAAATAGCCATCAAACCAAAGGTTTTAAAACCGTTCATCGTTATCTGATTTAAATTTTCCAAAACTATAAACAAACGCCGAAATTTATTTTGGTTTCCCAACATTTCGGCGTTTATTTTAACAACTCCTCCGTACCTAATCGAGCGGTGGAATAACCAGTACCTGTCCCGGATAAATTTTATCAGGGTGTTTCAGCATGGGCGTGTTGGCTTCAAAAATCACCGGGTATTTATTGGCATTGCCATAAACCTGTTTGGCAATTTTTGAAAGCGAATCGCCCGGAACAACCGTGTAAAATTGTTTTTCCGGTTTCTGAGGTTCAACAACCTTTGGTTGCATTACGCTCATCATGTCTTCCACTACCGAAATACCTTCAACATTTCCGGCGGCAACAATAATTTTATTTTTGTTGGCCAGCGTATCAACTTTTCCGGTGAGAATTACGGTTTCCTTATTCACAATGGTCTGCAGGCTTTCGGTATGAAACCCAAAGCTTTTTATGTGATCCAGAATAAGCATCCCTTTATCGGGTTCTTTTTCTGTTTCAGACTTTTTGAAAAGTTTCGACCCCGCACCTTTCATAAATGAAATTAATCCCATAATAGCTTGTTTTTAGGAGGTTACGTTTAAATGAACACTTCGAAAGATACTTTACAAGTTACCCTGTATTCCACGACTTTGTTGTCGTTTACAACTACACTCTGGTCCTTAACATAAACAGAGCGGATTCCCTTGAGTGATTTACTTGCTGTTTTTACTGCTTCATTCACTGCATCTTCCCAGTTTTTTTCAGAAGACGCCATAATTTCAATAACTTTTAATACTGCCATATTTTTTGATTTTTAATTACTTAGCAAGTTATACAAAATAAACATGAAAAACGATAATTTTGAGCATGAACTAATAGCAACAAAAATTATTTTGACATAAATAATGTCATGCGTTTGTATTGTTTAAGAAATGTTTGGGCAAGTAACCGATTGAAAAAATGAATTGGTTTTTAACTGAGAAACAACTCTTTTACAAAGTACCAGGCCATCATGCCGGAAACGGTTAGTTTCAGGATTACACCAATCAGGAAGCCGGCAAATGATCCAAACCCTGATTTTAGAGCCGCACCAGAATCTTTACCTGTGGATAACTCGCCAATTACGGCTCCTGCAAAGGGGCCGATAATAATTCCGAAGGGTGGGAAAAAGAACAGGCCAACTACTAATCCAATTATGCTGCCCCAGATTCCCCGTTTACTGCCCCCAAACCGTTTGGTCCCCCAGACCGGGATCGCATAATCGAGCAAATAAACCACAACGGTAACAACAGCCCAGATAATTAAAAACCGGGTTGAAAACTGGTATTTTTCGGTAAAATGAAGAAAAAGCAACCCAATGTAACTCAGAGGCGGACCCGGCAGAACAGGTAAAACACAACCTAAAATTCCACTGATAATAAATAATACTCCAATGGCAATTAAAACATAATCCATTTCATTCATTTATTCTTTTGCAAATAAACACAGTTTTTTCATTCAGACTCCAATGCTTTTCGTTATATTTAATGGCATCTGAATAGAACTGCTTTTTTTAATTCTGAATACAAACAGATTAAATGAATTGAAATGAACAAGTATAAGTTTGTAAAAAAGATAACCGAAGGGTATAAAATAACCCGAAAGTCGTTATCGCATTTTATGGCAAACCGGCCTGTTGAGATGGCCGGAACTACGGCATATTTTGCCATTTTTTCCATGGTGCCTATTATTATTATCATTGTAGCTGTTTTTGGCATGGTAACCGGCGACGAAACCATTAGCGAAAAACTTTTTGAGGAGTTGGGCAGGCTAGTGGGCCAGGAAAATACAGCGGTTCTCGAAAATGCCATAAAAAATTATAACCTCTCAGAGAACAGTGTAACCGGGACGGTTGTCGGCCTGATATTTTTTCTGGTTTCAGCCACCACACTATTCAGTTCGCTGCAAAGCTCAATCAATTTTATTTGGCGAGTAAAACCGAGGGCCAATTTAAAAATGAATGTTTTAAGTTTACTGAGGTCAAGAATGCTTTCCTTTGGCGTTATTCTGAGCCTGGGATTTGTTTTGCTGGTTTCGTTAATAATAGATGCAATTATTGCTTTTGTGAAAGAATTCCTGGCCACCCAAATCAGTCCCGATTTTATATTTTTGGCCCAGGTAACAAATTTTGTGGTTTCGCTCGCCATTGTTTCCTTTGTTATTGCAGTAATTTATAAATATTTACCAGATGTGAAAGTGAAATGGAGCGCCAGTTTGTTTGGGGCTTTTATAACTGCGATACTGTTTGCTGCCGGGAAGCTGGGAATCGGTTTTTTAATCGGAAACAGCAACATGGGGCAGGTTTATGGGGCAGCCAGTTCCATTGTGGTGATATTAATCTGGATTTATTTTGCTTCGCTTATTTTCTATTTTGGAGTTGAATTAACATACCAGTATTCCAGGTACTATAACCACGAGAACACTCCCGCAAGTTTTGCCGTATCGTTTGAAATTAACCGGTTAAAACCTGAGCAAATTGATTAAATTGTTCTTTCAGGTTAATGCCTTCTTCCCCTGATGATAGAAATAAGAATTGAAATGATGGCAAAAATGAGTAAAACATGAATCAAATGACCAAGTGAAAAAGCAAAGAATCCTATCAGCCAACCTATTACCAAAATGACTGCGATGATATACAATAAATCTCTCATGACTGTAAAATTTTAAAATTAATTGTTAAATAGTAATTTGCTTCTACCAAGAAATGTTTGTGCCAAATATTTTAAATGGTGTGTAAGTATTTGTAATGTAGTTGATTAATTATTTTTTGTGATCGCAGGAAATGTGGAATGACGTAGATTAATTGTGGAAATTTATACCCGAAAGTATTTTTTTCATGCAATTGAAATGCTTTAAACCTTCGCTTTCAATGCAGGCAAATACATTGGAAACGATTACCAGATCAAATAAGTTAATCTGTAAAGGTTGCAATACGCGCTGTATTTTTTAGTCATCCGAGCGATTTTTGCGAATTTTGAAAAAACTAACATCCCAATGTTAATTGTTTACCGAAAAACTTACACAACAGCTTGATTATTTATTAAAAAAGTCTTTTCTTTGCAAGCCGTTAAAATAACGTGTTTGTTTGTACATCAAGAAATTATATAAAAATGTCACAAGTTTGTCAAATAACAGGGAAAAGAGCGATGGTGGGCAACAATGTTTCCCACTCGAAACGCAGAGTTAAAAGGAAGTTTAATGTAAACCTGTTCAGGAAAAAATTTTACCTTCCGAATGAAAATCGCTGGGTGGTTTTAACTGTATCAGCTCACGGACTTCGCACCATAAATAAAAAAGGTGTGGTCGCTGCTGTTCAGGAAGCAAAAGAAAAAGGTTTAATCGAAAAAATTTAAAGGACTGAGCAATGGCTAAAAAAGGGAAAGGCAACAGGATTCAGGTTATTATGGAGTGTACCGAGCATAAAGATAGCGGAGTGCCGGGAACATCGCGGTATATTACAACCAAAAACAGGAAAAATACACCTGAGAGGTTGGAAAGGAAAAAGTACAACCCCATTTTGAAAAAAGTTACTGTTCATAAAGAAATAAAATAAGAAATTATGGCAAAGAAAACGGTTGCAACATTACAAAAAGGTTCGGGCAGGGGACATGCCAAAGTAATTAAAATGGTGAAATCACCCGAAACCGGAGCCTATATGTTTAGAGAAGAAGTTATTACCAACGATGAGGTAAAAGACTACTTTCAAAAACAATAAAGATATTACGTATAAGCAGAAAAAGCTTTCATCGCCCGGTGGAAGCTTTTTTTGTTCGTTAAATTTCCCGCTATGGGTTCACAGAAAATATTATTATTTTTAGCCACCGCAAATTTTTAATCAATGGGAATATTCGGAAGTTTTACCAGAAGTAAAAAAGAAAATCTGGACCAAGGGCTTTTAAAAACCAAGGAAAGTGTTTTTAAAAAACTGAGTCGCGCTGTTGTCGGTAAATCCAAAGTTGATGACGAGGTTCTGGATAACCTGGAAGAAGTTTTAATTACCTCGGATGTGGGCGTGGAAACCACACTGAAAATAATTGAACGGATTGAAGAACGCGTTTCGCGCGACAAATATCTTGGTGTTGAAGAATTAAATAAAATTCTCAAGGAAGAAATTGCATCATTGCTTGAAGAAAACAACTCGGGCGATGTTTCGGATTTCGACCTGCCCGAAACAGAAAAGCCTTATGTAATAATGGTGGTTGGCGTAAACGGTGTGGGTAAAACAACAACCATTGGTAAATTGGCCTACCAGTTTAAAGAGGCTGGCAAAAAAGTTTACCTGGGTGCTGCCGATACGTTCAGGGCAGCAGCTATTGAACAGCTCGAAATCTGGGCTCAGCGCGTAGATGTTCCCATAGTTAAACAAAAAATGGGCGCCGATCCGGCTTCGGTAGCTTACGATGCCCTTTCATCGGCCAAAGCCAACGACGCCGATGTGGTTATTATTGACACTGCCGGACGTTTGCACAACAAAGTGAATCTGATGAACGAGCTTTCGAAAATAAAAAAGGTGATGTCGCGTATTGTACCGGGTGCCCCCCACGAAGTTCTGCTTATTCTCGATGGCTCAACCGGCCAGAATGCTTTTGAACAGGCCAAACAGTTTACAAAAGCAACCGAAGTAACGGCTCTGGCACTCACCAAACTCGACGGAACAGCTAAGGGGGGAGTAGTTATTGGAATTTCAGATCAATTTAAAATTCCGGTAAAATACATTGGAATTGGCGAAAAAATGGAACACCTCCAGATTTTCAGAAGGCGTGAATTTGTGGAATCACTTTTTTCAGAATCCTGAACCTGTCAGTCATTTAATTCAGATCGCCTGGTTTGTTTTGGTGTGGGCAAAATAAGGTCTTCGGCCACCAGTTCCCAACCTACGGAATCAATAAGTTGTCTGATAATTGCCACTGTGTCGGCAGCCTGGTTTCGCGCAATATCAAAAAGATAACTTCGCTCTATTTTTTCCCGGATAAATTCTTTCGATTTGATATTCATATTGGTGAGATCCGCTTCAGAAAATACGTTGATGAGTCCTTTCTGCACATCGTAAAATTCCAGGTCGGTTTCCATACCTAAAATTTCGGGATCAGGGAAATGTGAGAGTTTTACCCGTCTTTTCTCAGGCTGCATTTCAATTTTAATTTTAGATAAATCGAAACCAATAAGGACTTTGGCCTTAACTATAAGCAGGGCTTTTTTCTCCAACTGAAGTAGTTTGAAAAACATGCTCTTTCCATCGCGATGGGCAAAAACTTCTGAAAATTCCCCTTCAACTGTTATGAGTTTGCAAACATGCCTGATTTTATTGAGCAATACTGTTGACTGAACCTGACTTCCCTGATTAATCCGGGATTTAAAAAACCAGAATGTTCCTGCAATACCACCGGCTAAACCAAGCAAAACTCCCAACAAAATAAGGATTTCCATAAATTTTTACTTTAATCAACTAATATAGAATTTTTTAGGGAAAATCCCCAATGGCAAATATTTATTTTACTGCCGAAGCCTTTTAATCGGTGTTCCCGGGTTCTTGCTGTTCAGTCGTATTATTCTCAGATTCTTTTTTCAGGAAATGGCTTGCCATACTAAAAACCGGCAAATCGTCTGACATGGAAGTAAGATTGGTGGCGGCGGCAAATACCAGTTTTTCTTCAGGATATATCAGCAAGGCAGCACTTCCGCCGGTAACACTTCCACTTCTCCCGTAAATGGTTCTTCCTTCCCTGTCATTCATAAGCACCCAGCCATTTGCCATTTGAGAAGGAATATCGTTGTAGAGCAAAACCGGTTCAAATAATCTGTTCTTTATTTCATCCGAAAAATAATCGGAAAAAAGCACTGCATTTCCAAATTTAACCAGGTCTTCGGCATTGGAAAGCATACCCTCTGATGGATTTCTGTACCTCATGTCCCTGGTAGTTGCATTTACCACCTGAGCAATAAAATTATGGTCGTAAAACTGGGCGCGGCCTTCAATTGTGACAAAAGGATTGTCGGCAACTGTATTTTCAAGTTTAAGGGTATCGGTCACATATTCCTGCATCAAAACCGGAAATCTTTTATCTGTAACTTTCTCCATAATTACTCCAAGCAAATTGTAATTGTATTGCGAGGGAACCAGGTAAATTCCGGGAGGATAATCCAACGTGTCGTTTTTGAAATTTTCCAGCCCGGCCTCCATAGAAACGTTTAAACCTCTCCAGTCTTTCTCTTCTCCTCTGGGTTCGCGAATTCCTGATGTATGATAAACAAGATGACGAATAGGCAGTTTAAATTGCTTTTCAGGAAAATCAGGATAGTAATACTGAACTGTTGAATCAGGATGCAGCGTTCCGTTTTCAACCAGTTTTTGGTAAATTAAATTGGTAAATAATTCGGAAAGCTGCCCTATTCTGAATTTTGTATTTCGGGTTGCAGGCACATTCAAATCTTTTGAAGCAAGGCCAATTCCTTCCGAATAGATGATTTTTCCATCTTTTGCAATGGCAAAGGTGGCGCCGGGCACAAAATTTCTCGACATATAAAAACCGGCATCCTGGCGGGCAGCTTTTATTTCGTCAATGTACTTTCGGTCATAAATAATATCGTTTTTACTTTTTTTACAGTTTGAAAGGCTAAATAAAATGACAAGTATAACAGTTAATCGTAAAATAATATTTTTCACTTCCATCTTTTTTTAGTTTTTCTGATTTGCATAAAATTGGCGCAAAAATAGGGAATTTGGTAAAAATTAAAAGTTTAAAAAATGCAAAAAATATGTGTTAAACTGCAACATTTGTTTCTTCATTTTCGGTCCGCGCAATGGTAACCGCACCACAACTGTCGCTCCAAACATTTACCGATGTTCGAATCATATCAAGTATCCGGTCAACTGCCAGAATCAGCCCGATTCCTTCAAGTGGAAGACCAACAGCCGTAAGTACAACTGTTATCATTACAAGACCGGCCATTGGAATTCCGGCAGCGCCTATTGAAGCCAGTAATGCAGTAACAACAACAAGTACCTGCTGAATAAATGTAAGGTCAACTCCATAAGCCTGTGCGATAAAAATAGCGGCAACACATTCGTAAAGAGCAGTTCCGTCCATGTTAATTGTGGCGCCGAGCGGAAGGGTAAAACTCGAAATTTTGTTGGAAACCCCGCTGTTGTTTTCCAGCGCTTCCATGGTAAGGGGTAAAGTAGCGCTGGACGATGAAGTTGAAAAGGCTGTTAGCAGCGGAGCTGCCATATTTTTCAAATGTTCGTAAGGTTTGGCTTTGCCAATCAGGCGAACAATGAGGGGAAGCGATACAAGTGCATGAAACAGAAGGGCAAAAACAACCGTAACGCTGTACAGGGCTAAACTTCCGGCAATACTTGCCAGTTCGCCCGAGTTTCGTTTAACTTCGGCTGAAACAATTCCAAAAATGCCCAGCGGAGTAAATTTGATGATAAAGAGCGTAACCTTCATCATCACCTGAAAAAAAGCATCGAAAAAGCCGGTTAATATGTGGCGGTAATTATCCGGTACTTTTGTAATAAAAAAGCCGAACAGGATGGCAAAAAATATAACCGGCAGTATTTCTCCCCTGGCCATTACATCAACAATATTTTCAGGAATTAGCCGGTAAAAAATATCTTTTACCGATCCAACATGTTCTGCCAAACCTTCCACAGTTTTGGAAAAACCAAGGTCAACACCCACCCCCGGTTTTATGAGGTTAACCATTATAAGTCCGGTTAAAATGGCCAATGTGCTTGTAGCCAAATAATAAAACATGGTTTTTACGCCAAGCCGACCGAGATTTTTTCCGTCGCCCATACTGGTTACTCCACTAATAATAGAACTGAAAACCAATGGAATAATGACCATTTTTAATGCCCGGAGAAAAATATCGCCAATCCATGACACATATATTACCCCTTCAGGAATAAAATAACCAAACAGGACAGCAAGGATAAAGGCAATGAGAATTTGCCAGTGCAATTTGATTTTTAAAATTTTCACTTTTCCGGTTTTAACAGGTTTTTGTAAAGGGTTGCTAAATTAGTTTTTTTGGCAGAACTGACAAATTTCGTTTAAAACCTTATCCTCACAACATCCCCGTAAATTCTTATTTTCGGATGATCGACAAATGCCCTCACCTGGTATTCTTTCCCTTCCTTTTTAATATTCGGACTGATAGAAAAATTTCCTGCGCCTGAAATATCAATCATTTCAGTTTCTTCCCATTCATCGGAATACAGCTCTTCCACAAAACCTGCATACTCGCGGAACTGGAATCCGGCTTTCAAAGAAAGTGCATCTCCGGTTTTTAGTATTTCACCCTGAAAAACAAGCCGGTTATTGTCTGGTGCAGAAGATGTTGCCTGGTTTGTAGCAACCACTGGTGGTTCAAGCGCCGGTTCGGCGTTTGTTATTTTTAATACGATGGGATTGTGCCATTTGTGGTTATTGTAAATTCGTTGTGCGCGAACGCATGAAACATGTAATCCGTCTTCTTTTTGCTTAAACCGGGTTTTCGCATCAACCGACGGCTGATACTCTACAAGTTCGCCCGACTGGCCCAGCACACTTACTTCTGTTTTTTCATTTGTCTGAACCGATTTTAACAGGAATTCCTTGCGTGTACCACGCTGCCAGCCGGGAATTTTGGTTAAAAACGCATAAAGTGTTTTTTCTCCGGGTTTCCAGGTAAACCAAATGTTTTCTTCATGAGGCAAAATCCATGGACTCACTTTTTCTATGGCTTCATTATTAATAAAATTCCATGCTGCCATTTCGCGAAGGTTGGCTTCCTGCTCTTCCGGCAATTCTCCATTGGGTTTCGGTCCAACATTTAACAGTAAATTCCCTCCTTTGGCACGTGTTTCAATTAAAATTTCGATTAGCCGGGCGCCGGTTTTATAATCTTCGTTGGTTGGTTTGTAAGCCCACTGAGTGCCCATTGTGATGCAGGCTTCCCAGGGCTCATTTGAAGCAACTCCCAAAACAGTTTGTTCGGGTGTTTTGATGGCTCCGCGAGTAACCACAACATCGGGTTGAAGTTCCCAAACCACTTCCTTGCATTTTTCCTGCAACGGGCCTTCGCCTCCATCGAAAAAAATGATGTCAATATCTCCGTATTGTGCCATTAATTCCATGCACTGAAGTTCAACCAGTTCCAGGTATTTTTTCATCACATTCGGAGGAATGGGGTCTGGAAAAATGCGGCGTACCTGCATTCCGTTTTCATACAGAAAGTTGAAATCCTCGGGCGAAAAATAGAATCCCACGGCAAGCCCGGCTTTTCGAGTGGCATCCACATATTCTGCCAGAAGGTCTTTTCCATAGGGCGTGTTCATGATGTTAAAATCAGTGGTTTGGGTATTCCACATGCAGAATCCGGAGTGGTGTTTTGTGGTGAAAACAATATATTTCATTCCGGCCAGCCTGGCCAGAGAGGCAATTTCATGAGGCGCAAAATCTTTTGGGTTGAACGTTTTGGGAAGTTCGTTTACAAACCTGTCCAGGTAATCATCCGAGGCGCCGGCCATGGAATGGCTTATTACAACGCCCAACTGGCTGTCGAAACTGAAATGGATGAACATTCCAAAACCAAGATCGCGAAACCATTCCAACCGCTCGGGTTTATTCAGGTTTAAAAAATTTTCCTGATGACTTTCCTGCGCCTGGACAGAAATTAAAATGATAAGAAGGGAAAAGGCTAAACTAATCTTTTTCATTGTTTTAGATATAAAATTTTAGATTATTGGATTGTAAATTCACAAACAATCATGCTGCAATTTAAAAATAAACAGGCGAAAAATTATATATTCGTAGAGGAATCAAAAAAATAAAAGTAAGAATATGTTTGAAAAAGAAATTTACACCAACCGCCGAAATAAACTTAAAGAAACAGTTTCAAACGGAATAGCTCTCTTTTTGGGCAACATGGAATCGCCCATGAATTACCCGGCCAACACATTTCATTTCAGGCAGGACAGTTCTTTTTTGTATTTTTTCGGGCTCGATTTTCCCGGACTTGCCGGAATAATTGATTTCGATAGTGGCAATGATTATATTTTCGGAAATGATGTGGATATCGACGATATCATTTGGATGGGTCCACAGGTTTCAGTTAAGGAAAATGCGGAGAAAGTGGGCGTTAATCTAACTCATCCACTTTCAAAACTGAGTGATTTTATTTCCGCCGCAATGAAGCAGGGCAGAAAAATTCATTTTCTGCCTCCTTACCGGGGTGAAAATAAAATCTGGTTGGAGCAGTTACTGGGCATTTCTGCTGCCCGAATTGGTGAATATGCTTCTGTTGAGCTTATAAAAGCTGTGGTTGATTTACGATCAGTAAAAGAGCCCGGCGAAATTGAAGAAATTAAAAAAGCCTGCGCAACCGGTTACGAAATGCATGTAACCGCTATGAAGATGGCCAAACCGGGGGTTTGGGAACAGCAAATTGCCGGAACCATTGAAGGTATTGCTGCCGCAGGAGGTGGGATGATTTCTTTCCCCATTATTTTATCGCAAAATGGTGAAACACTGCACAATCACGATCATTCGCAAATTTTAAAGAAGGGTAGGTTAATGCTTACCGATGCAGGCGCAGAATCATTGCTTCATTATGCTTCTGATTTTACCCGTACTGTGCCGGTTGGCGGAAAATTCACCCAAAAACAGCGTGAAATTTATGAAATTGTATTGGCTGCCAACAACAAAGCGACTGAACTGACTCAACCCGGTAAAACGTATAAATCGGTTCACCTGGCCGCCTGCGAGGTTATTGCAACTGGACTAAAAAACCTTGGACTGATGAAAGGAGATGTAAAAGAAGCAGTTGCAAATGGTGCTCATGCTTTGTTTTTCCCACACGGTCTGGGACACATGATGGGACTCGACGTGCACGATATGGAAGATTTGGGGCAGATTTATGTTGGATTTGATGAAGAAACACGTCCTTCAAACCAGTTTGGAATTGCAGCCCTTCGCCTGGGACGCCAACTAAAACCAGGATTTGTGGTAACCAACGAACCGGGAATATATTTTATTCCGGCACTCATAGATCAGTGGCAGCGGGATAAAACCAACGCTGATTTTATCAATTTTAACAAGGTAAATGAATACCGTGATTTTGGAGGTATCAGGCTCGAAGATGACATACTGGTTACTGAAACCGGCAGTGAAATCATTGGCAAACGTGTGCCGGTTGAACCAGACGAAGTGGAAAAAATTGTTACAGGTTAGCCTGACTTCGCCATCTGTTTTTTCAGGATGCGGTGATAGAAATAATCCATCTCGGTTTTTATTTCATCCCGTATCTCGCGGCATTTTTCCTTAATCTCAGCTTTGTTTTTAGAGTTTCTGTACGGATTGTGAAATCCCAAATGCATTTTTCGCTTAAATTTTATTGGCGGGATTTTTAACTGCTCTACCGTTCCGTCGCCAACAGTAATCAGATAATCGAAATCCATGTGGTCGAAACTGGAATAATGCTGTGGTATATGAGGATTAAGATTAATGCCAATTTCAGCCATCACTTCAATGGCAATGGGACTGATGTGATTTGACGGCTCAATTCCGGCTGAATAAATCTCCAGTTCATTGTCAAAGCTTCTGAGTATGGCCTCTGCCATTTGGCTCCTGCAGGAATTTTGGTTACTGATAAAAAAAATTTTCATCGAACTTTGGTTTTTTTGGTTTACGGCTTTTACCGGTTTTTATTCATTTTTATTTTGCCCATAAAATAGAATTAAATTGTCATTTTTCAAAATGTGAAAATCATTGATTTGTTTGGAAATTAAACTTTTACAGATGTTGTTCAACATGTTTACGGAAAATATGTTAATTTCAGCTTTGCCAATCAAAGACTTAGTGAGATTAAATAGTATATTCATTCCCTTCAAATGTCCTTTTAAAATGATTTCAAAAACTTTGAGTATTAAGGCGTAAATGCCTATTTTCGTAGTCTTAATATTTATTTGCACACCATTGATAAATGGTAATTAAAATTTTGTAAATGGAACCTAAAGATCTGAAAAACCCGGAAGGGTTAAAGAGCACAGAGAATGAAGAGAAAGAAATCTCCCAAAATCCTGGTGCTTTAAACGAAACTGAAGACAAAGAGCAAAAAGTTGAGAAAACTGAAACGGAAGTTCCGGATGAAAAAGCTGAATCACCTTTAAATGCTGAAGAAAATGCTGATAATCAGCAGCAAATTGTTGATGTAACCGATACTTCGGCTGAGCCGGATGTTGAGAAGGATTTAAAATCGGAAGATTCTTCTCCCGGAGTTGAAGCAGATTTGGGTGAAAAAACTGAAAAGCCATCTGCAGATGAAGGAAAGCCCGATGCTGTAATAGAACCTGAATCTGAAGAAGTTACTGCAAAGGAAGACAAAAAAGGAAAAGCAAAAGAATCCAGGAAACCCAAATCAGAAGAACCTGTTCTTCAGGTTGAATCTGATAAAAAAGATTTGCAGGATGATAAAGATAAAAAGGTTGAGGATATCCTGGTTGATGAAGGAAAAGAGGATGAACTAATTAGTAAAATAGAAGAATCTGCCGCTCAGGATGAAGAAAAGGGTGAAAAATTGCCGGAAGATTCAGATGCTGAATCCCCTGAAAAAAATGATCCCCCAAAGGAAGAGGAACTTTTAGCTGCTCCGGTTGTCAAAAAAGATAAACCACGGCAGAAAGAAGTGAAAAAATCAGAGACGGTTCATGAAAAAAAGGAAAAACCTGATTATGCGAAATTCACTCAGATAGAACTTGTTAATGCACTTCGCGATGTTCTCGACAGCAATGGGGATCATGATATAAAAGATGAAGTGGAGAACATAAAAGCTGCATTTTACAAGCAGGTAAAAGACGAAACCGAAGCTCAGAAAAAACTATTTTTAGAGGAAGGTGGTGATGAAGATGAGTTTGAAGCTGAAGAAAATCCATACGAACAGGATATTAAGGATTTACTAAAACGGTACCGGCAAATCAGGCATGAATTCAATAAAAAACTGGAACAGGAAAAAGAAATCAACCTCCAGGTGAAATATGACATCATTGAAGAAATCAAAGGATTGATCCACAAGGAAGAATCTATCAACAAAACATTTCAGGATTTTAAGGATTTACAGCAGCGCTGGCGCGAAATTGGACTCGTTCCGCAATCGAAAATGAAAGATTTGTGGGATACTTACCATTTTCACGTTGAAAATTTTTACGACTATATTAAAATCAACAAGGAGTTACGTGACCTCGACCTTAAAAAAAACCTGGAAATGAAAATCAGGCTTTGCGAACAGGCCGAAGAATTGTTGCTTGAACCAAATACAATAAGGGCGTTTAACCAGCTCCAGAAACTACATGAACGCTGGCGTGAAATTGGACCGGTTCCGCGTGAAAACAAAGATGATATTTGGGAACGGTTTAAGGCTTCAACAGCCAAAATAAACAAAAAACAGCAGGATTATTTTGAAGACCGAAAACTGGAACAAAAGAAAAACCTGGAAGCCAAACGGGCATTATGCGAACAGGTGGAAGAAATAAATGAAATGGATATTGCAACACACAGGGAGTGGGGTGAAAAATCGAAGGAGGTGGTAAATCTTCAACGGATTTGGCGCACTATTGGTTTTGCCCCAAGAAAAGACAACAATAAAATCTATAAACGTTTCAGGGAAGCTTGTGATTCATTTTTTGATGCAAAACGAGAGTTTTATAACAAAAATAAGGAATTACAGCAAAATAACCTGCAACTTAAATTAGACCTTTGTATGCAGGCAGAGGCACTTAAAGAAAGCGATGACTGGCGTAAAACAACCCAGGAACTGATCAATATCCAAAAACAATGGAAGGAAATTGGCCCTGTGCCCCGGAAAAATTCCGAAGCCCTTTGGAAAAGGTTCAGGGCAGCCTGCGATTATTTCTTTGATAAAAAATCGGAGCACTTTTCCAGCATCGACAGTGAACAGGTTAATAATCTGAAGGAAAAGGAAAAGTTAATAAAAGAAGTGGAAGGTTTCAAATCAACCGGAAATCCGGATGAAAACCTGAAAATATTAAAGGATTTTCAGCGCAGGTGGACTGAAGTTGGTCATGTACCGATCCGGAAAAAAGATGACATACAGAAAAAATTCAGAGATGCCATCAATAAACTTTTCGACGATTTAAATATTGACGAAACGAAACGAAATCTGCTGAAATTCAGAACAAAAATGGCATCGTTTTCGGAGTCTTCGCGTGGTCAGAATAAAATGCGCCTCGAACGCGATAAATATATGACCAAGCTAAAACAGCTTGAGAACGATCTGGTTCTTCTGGACAATAACATAGGCTTTTTTGCCAAATCGAAAAATGCTGAAACCCTGATTGAAGACGTGAAAAGAAAAATTGAGCAAACCAGGGAGAAAATTGAAATGTTGAAAGATAAAATAAGGGTAATTGACGAAATGGATCTTACGGAAGATTAATCATAAAAAAAGGCCGTCCTCCTTGCGAAAGACGGCCTTTGGTCTATTTAATTGAAATTATTTCCTTAAAACTTTTTTGTACCCGTAAATGGCACTGTCGCCCAGCTCTTCTTCAATACGAAGCAACTGGTTGTATTTGGCCATGCGGTCGGAACGGCTCAGTGAACCGGTTTTAATTTGTCCGCTGTTGGTAGCCACGGCAATGTCCGCAATAGTTGAATCTTCGGTTTCGCCCGAGCGGTGCGAAGTAACTGAAGTGTAACCTGCACGGTGGGCCATTTCAATGGCATCCAGCGTTTCGGTAAGGGTGCCAATCTGGTTTACTTTAATCAGAATGGAATTACAAGCACCCATTTCAATTCCTTTTTTCAGGTATTCAATGTTGGTTACAAAATTATCGTCACCCACCAATTGGACTTTATCACCAAGTTTTTGGGTCAGCATTACCCAGCCATCCCAATCGTCTTCAGCCATTCCGTCTTCAATAGAGTCAATCGGGAATTTTTCAACCAGTTCAGCCAGGTAAGCCACCTGTTCTTCACGGTTTCGCCTGGCACCTTTTTCACCTTCAAATTTGGCGTAATTGTAAACGCCGTCAACAAAGAATTCAGATGCAGCACTGTCAAGAGCAATGGAAACTTCACCACCATCTTCGGCACGACCGGGTTTGTACCCGGCATTTTTAATGGCTTCAATAATGCTGTTCAATGCATCTTCGGTTCCGACGAGTGCAGGTGCAAAACCTCCTTCATCGCCTACTGCAGTGCTCAGACCGCGGTCGTGCAATACTTTTTTCAGTGCGTGGAAAACTTCAGCTCCCATGCGCAGCCCTTCACGGAAAGAAGGTGCGCCAATTGGGCGGATCATAAATTCCTGGAAGGCAATAGGAGCGTCAGAATGTGAACCGCCGTTAATGATGTTCATCATAGGTACGGGTAGTGTTTTGGCGTTGGTTCCGCCAATGTAACGGTAAAGCGGCAGGCCGGCAAATTCGGCAGCAGCTTTGGCACAGGCCAGAGAAACACCCAGCATGGCGTTGGCGCCCAGTTTCGACTTGGTTTTTGTTCCGTCAAGTTCCAGCAATTTGTTGTCGATGGCCACCTGATCGGTTCCGTCCATGCCAACCAGTTCTTTGGCAATAACATTGTTTACGTTGTCAACAGCTTTCAGAACGCCTTTCCCAAGGTAACGTTTTTTATCGCCGTCGCGCAATTCGAGTGCTTCGTTTTCACCGGTTGATGCACCGGAAGGCACGGCTGCACGGCCAAATGCACCGCTTTCGAGCAGAACTTCCACTTCGATGGTCGGGTTTCCGCGTGAGTCGAGAATTTCTCTTGCTTTAATGTCGCTAATTAACATGGTAATTTGTTTTTATTGTTTAACTTCTATTCGTTTTAGACAGAAAATCAGCTTGTTGAACTGATTTGCCAAATGCAGCCCAAAGATACAAAAAATGTTCTGTTTGGGTATTGTCGACTTAAAAGAAGGTGGCGGATATTTCATATAGGGTTAACCTGGGACGCGCGGTTTCAAACCACGCATTTTCTAAACAAACGGTTCTCCTGGAAGATAACAAAACGAACATTTCTCTTTGGAGTGAATGGTTCCGTCTGCGGAAATAATTTTAATGTGCGGTTTCAAACTACACGTCCCTTTTCTTACCGGTACTTTTCCCCTTTTTCGTACCGGAGCACATCCACTTCCTGGAATGTAACAAGGCCCCCTTTTTGGCTTAAATCCATCAATTCGTTCACCCGCGCAGCAAATTCGTCCAGCTTTTCAACAGTGTCAACAATTTCTATAACAACCGGCAAATCGCCCGACAAGGCAAAAATTTTCAGGGTATGCACCGAATGACTTGCGCCAAAAGACATGATACCTTTTAGTACCGTTGCCCCAGCCATTCCGGCTTTCCGGGCTTCGAAAACGATTTCTTCAAACAGTGGGCGGCCCTGCACTTTATCCGATTCGCCCACATAAATTTTTAGAATTCCTGCCCTACCTTCAATTTTCATGGTTTGAAATTTTAAAATATCATTCGAATAAGGATTACTCCCAGATAAACAGCTAAAATACCCAGAAACAAATTTCCACCGATGTTCAGGAAAAGCGAACTCCACGCCTTTTCGTTAATCATGGTAAAGTTGTTATAGGCAAACGCTGAAAAAGTGGTGAATCCGCCACAAATGCCCACAGCCAGAAAAATACGCCATTCAGCGCTCATCAGGTTGCCTTTTTCGGCCAGCGCAAAAATCATCCCGATGACGAAACTCCCGGCAATGTTTGCAATTAATGTTCCCCAAGGGAAAGTGCTTGTTAGACTTTTTTCCATGTAAAACTGTACAAGGTAGCGCAACACACTACCAATGAAACCTCCGCTTCCCACCAGTAAAATCGTTCGTAGCATCCGATAATTTTTATTAATCCGACAATCTGCTATTTTTGATGGATAAAAGTAACAAAAATGAAGGTACGGTTTTTCCTGGTTTTATTTTTTATTTTTCTGAATGCAGGCCTGATTGCTCAGACAGGATTTGAAAAGCAGTTGCAACACTTTTTAACTCATCCCGATTATAAAAATGCTTCCGTGGGTATTCTGGTTTCTGAAGTGGAAACAGGGAACACTGTATTTGAACTGAACGCAGATAAGTTGCTTATTCCTGCATCGGTGATGAAAGTTGTAACATCGGCAACCGCTCTGGAGATTTTAGGACCGGACTACCGGTTTCGAACCCGCCTGGGATATTCCGGGAAAATTGAAAAAGGGACGCTGAAAGGCGATTTAATCATTATAGGAGGTGGCGATCCTGCACTGGGTTCGGAATATTTTAAGGATCATTATTTTGCTCCACATTTCCTTGAAACCTGGGCAAAACAAATTAAAGCTGCCGGAATAAAGCGAATACAAGGAAACCTGGTTCTCGATGGTTCAATTTACGATTCGGAAAAAATCCCGCGTACCTGGATTTGGGAAGACATGGGAAATTATTACGGTGCCGGGGCCAGTGCATTTACAGTTTATGACAACCAGTTTCGCATCAGTTTTCGTTCGCCGGAAGTTACCGGAATGCCCACTGAAATCATTTCAGTTTACCCCAAAATTGTAGGATTAAATTTTAAAAATGAGGTTTTATCTTCGGATGATCCGCGCGACATGGCTTATGTTTTTGGCAGCCCGTTTGATAATAACCGGGTAATCAGGGGTACCATTCCAAAAAATAGAAGAGCTTTTAGCATCAAAGCCTCCAACCCTTTTCCCGAAAGACTTCTGGCTGATGATTTTTTGAAACATCTGGCAAATGAGGGGATTTTTCTAAAGGGGCAAATTGGTTTTAAAAAAGTTCTTCCTGATACATTCAATCAGGTACATATAACTGAATCGCCAAAACTTGCCGAAATTGTAAAAGTGCTGAATTATGAAAGTGTAAACCTTTTTGCAGAGCACCTGGTAAAGCAGATTTCTGCCGAAACTACCGCTATTGGAAGCAGGGAAACCGGATTGAATATTATTTCAGATTTTTGGAAAAATAAAGGTTTAGATATTCAGCAGCTTTTTATGGAAGATGGCAGCGGATTGTCACATTTTAATGCAGTTTCTCCGGTATTTCTTACCTCGGTCCTTCGTCACATGGCAAAAACCAGTAAAAATTCAGCCAGTTTTTCAGAATCGTTACCACCGGCGGGGCAGGGGACTCTGCACCATTTCAGTGTCCTCAATTTTCCTGACAGAACGCTTTATGCAAAAAGCGGTTCTATGACACGTGTGCGTTGTTATACAGGATTTATCCAAATTGAATCCGGCTCAATTTTGACCTTTTCATTTATGATAAATCATTTCTCTGGTTCCCATTTAAAGCTCATTTCTGAGTTAGAAAAATTGTTTCTGGAAATATACAGTGAACATTAATTGAATTAAGTATCTTTAATTCATCGTATTAGTATTTTTTTAGAATTTTTTTCAGTCAAAGTATTGACTTGAGTTATTTCATGCCGTATATTGTATTCCGAAACCATTAAGTCGTATAAAGCCAAAAGTTTTTTACGCAAAAAGTATTATAAGTTGTAAGTTTTAATCAGACAAAGAAGACATTGCATGATGAAAACCAATATAAAATAAGACAAAAAGGTCTTAAATTATAATATATTTCAGGCGAAATTAAAAAGAAAAACGCGAACTGATGATTTACGAAACACTCCAGATTTTTAAAGAACAACTTGAGAATTATTTTTCGGAAATAGGTTTGGGGAAAATAATTGTACTTGAAAACATTGCGTTATGGGAGTCGGGAAGTGACGATGCCACAAGGATAAATGACAAGGTGGTTATTTCTTTGTTGAAACTGGAAGAGGAGGTCACACTTAGAAACACATTGCATTATAAAATAAACGATACCAAAACTGAATATAAAAACCCTCCCGTACACCTGAATTTGTATTTATTGATTAGTGCCAACTGCGATACATACGATAAATCGCTTCGGAGTATTTCCAAGGTAATCGAATTTTTTCAGGGAAAGAAAGTATTCACATCGGCAAATACGGTTTATAACCGTACTAATGTTGCATTTGATGTATTGGATTATTTCAAATTCATTTTGGAATTATACACCCCAACTTTTGAAGAACTCAATAATATTTGGGGTACTCTGGGAGGCAGGCAATTGCCTTCGGTAATTTACAAAGTTCAGCTTATTCAGATTGAACAGGATAAAAAATTGGCAGCTTCTGAAGTTATTACACATATCGGCGGAACCCTTAACGATTTAAAACAATGAGCTTTTCCATTCAATATAAAGAACTTTTCAGGGTGAATATTTTTCACCGGTACTTTCTGGATAAAGGTTCCGTTGAATTCAGAACCATGAACGAAACAGACAAGGCAAAACAACTTAACAACTACAATTTTCAAAGTACTGTCACAATTGTTCCAACGAAAGAATCTCTGCAAAAATTAAACGGACACAATCTGGTTTTTAAACCACTGAATTCAGGTTTTACTGTTTGGTCTAAGGTTTCTGAATCAGATGACAGTGAGCCGTTTATTTCGCTGGAGGACAATTTGAATTTTACATTTCTGATTCAAATCAGGGATTCCGTATTTTACAACTACACCGATCTGAAACTGGAGAATGCCGGGAAATTGTACTATTTGTCAAACAAACGACTTGATACTGAACCGAACAACTTCCCCTTGCTGGATAAAGCCGGTGGTAATTTTCATTTAAATGAAGATTTTATTCTTTCCGGTGAAGGTGAAGAAGAAGAACTGAAAGTTCTTTCCAATGCCGAGAAGTATAATATTTTGGGGCTTATACGTATTTTTATGAAAGGCGACAATAGTTCGCTGAATGTAACCAATGCACAGGGTAAAATTCCGTCTTCTGCAAAAAATTTTGAGGTGGTGTTTAAAAACCGAAGTACCATCTGGCGGTACCTTTTCGACTCCAACCAGCAGGTAACCGGGGGCGATGATGTTAAAAGAGAAAATGGCAATTCAAAAGTACTGATTACTAAAAATGAGCATCCGCTAACCAAATCGGGTTTTATTTCACTTGAACTGGGCGGTGTTGAACTGCCCAATCCGGGTGTGGCATTTATTAAACCTGATACAATTAACAACAAAATATTTTCTGAAATATACATGTAACATTAAAATCCAATGAATTATGGCAACAGCTTACAAAACACCAGGCGTTTACGTAGAGGAAATTTCCAAATTTCCGCCTTCGGTAGCGCAAGTTGAAACTGCCATTCCGGCCTTTGTTGGCTACACGGAAAAGGCAGTTGTCGATGGCGTGGATTACCATGCCGAAAGTATTATCAAACCCATCAAAATCGGCTCTTTGCCCGAGTATGAATTCTTTTTTGGTGGTGCGCCGGATCCTACTACTATTGAGATTGAACTGAACCCGGACAACACGGTGAAAAAAGCGGTCGTAAACGGAGTCAATCTGCTTTACGATTCGGTTCGAATGTTTTATGCCAACGGCGGAGGCGATTGTTTCATCGTTTCGATTGGTGATTACAACAGTCAGGCTTCTGATGTGGATAAACAGGATTTGCTCGACGGACTTGCTTCGCTCGAAAAAATAGACCTTCCTACATTACTTGTCATCCCTGAATCTGTGCATCTGGATGCAGCAGAAGCGGGCGAAGTTCATGCGGCCATGCTGGCCCAATGCAACAAGCTACAAGACCGTTTTGCAGTACTTGACATTGTTGACGGCGAAAAAGAAACCACACCAACCACTGACCCTGTGGGTGTATTTCGCGATAATGTGGGCATGAATTTCCTTAAATACGGTGCGGCATATTACCCGTGGATTAAAACCACACTGCCGTTTAAAATCGATTTCGATGCCATTGTGGGAGGAACTTACACCCAAAATGGAGGTGCAGTTGCTGATATTACCGCATTATTTAACAGCGAAATTGTTTCTTCCATAGAGAATATTGATACAGATATTGCTGCCGGAGCGGCATTAACTGCACCGGCAGATTCCACAATCAGTAACCGCGGACATTTGGTAACTTATGCCGGAAACCTTTACGGATATTTTAAGGATTTTTTCGACCTGACGTTTACTGATAATGATACCAGCGACAAAAATTCTGCTGTCAGTGTACACGCCAAATTTGTTAAGGAAAATTCCAATTTCCACGGTTTACTAAAACAGTTATTTGATTACAATTTTTACAGTCAGGCTGGTGAAAGTAACGGAGGTCTTGAATCTCCAACCTGGGATCCACCGCTAATTTCTTCAGATGATTTCAACACCGATTTCAGTCCGCTGGCATTTGTTGACCCGGATAATCATAATAATGATATTTACACTTCGCCATCAACAGCAGCCAATGCAGCACCTTATTTTAAAGCCCTGCAAGGGAAACTGGAAAAATTAATCGCCGGTTTTTATGCCGAACTGGTAGCTGTGAGAAAAAACAGAACAGACAATTTGCAGGAAGTGGATGCTGTTTACAAGGGAATCATTAATGCCATTGGTAAACAGGGAGTTGTTCTGCCTCCGAGCGGCGCTGTTGTGGGTATTTACGCCATGGTTGACCGGGAACGCGGAGTATGGAAAGCTCCGGCAAATGTGAGTATTACAGCGGTAAAAGGTCCGGTGGTAAATGTAACACACGAAGATCAGGAAAGCCTGAATGTGGATACAGAAGCCGGAAAATCGGTGAATGCTATCCGTGCTTTTACCGGAAAAGGAACCTTGATTTGGGGTGCCCGCACGCTTGCCGGCAACGACAATGAATGGCGTTATGTTCCTGTACGCAGGTTTTTTAATATGGTGGAAGAATCAGTAAAAAAAGCAACTTCACAGTTTGTTTTTGAACCCAATGATGCCAACACCTGGGTAAAAGTGAGGGCAATGATAGAAAATTTTCTGACCCTGCAATGGCGGGCCGGTGCACTGGCAGGAGCCAAACAGGAACATGCTTATTATGTGCGTGTCGGGCTGGGTCAAACCATGACTGCCGAAGATATTCTTAATGGCTACATGAATGTAGAAATCGGAATGGCAGTGGTTCGTCCGGCTGAATTTATCATCCTGAAGTTTTCTCACAAAATGCAGGAATCCTAATCAATTAATGTAAACTTTAAAAACAATAAATTATGGCAACAGCATATCCATTGGTTAAGTTTCACTTCCAGGTGGAGTGGAGCGGAACAAAAATCGGATTTACCGAAGTGTCGGGGTTGGATGTGGAAAGCGAAGTTGTGGAATACCGCGACGGAGCCAGCCCTGAGTATTCAAAAATTAAAATGCCCGGAATGCAGAAATATAGCAACATTACGCTTAAACGGGGCACATTTGCTACTGACAACGAGTTTTACAACTGGTGGAACACCGTAAAACTAAATACCATTGAGCGGCGCGACATCACTATCAGTTTGTTGAATGAAGAGCATGAACCTGTTATAACCTGGAAAGTGAAAAATGCCTGGCCGTCCAAAGTGCAGTCAACTGATTTAAAAGCCGACGGCAACGAAGTAGCTATCGAAAGCATGGAAATCGTTCACGAAGGTTTAACCATTCAAAATGAATAATAATGGCTAACTACTATCCTCCGTTAGGCTATCATTTCAGGGTTGAATTCAACAATATCAAAGGCGAATTTCAATTCCAGTCGGTGGCGGGTTTAAATATAGAACTCGAAACCGAACAGATAGCCGAAGGAGGTGAAAACAGGTTTAAGCATAAATTGCCGGTACGCACCAAATTTCCGAATCTGGTGCTGAAACGCGGCGTGCTCGTGAATTCCGATTTGATTAAATGGTGCAGAGACGCAGTGGAAGGTTTTGATATCATACCCACCGATCTCACTATCAGTTTATTGAATGAAGAACACGAACCGCTGATAACCTGGAATGTAGTACACGCATGGCCGGTAAAATGGGCAGTTGACGATTTGAATGCCGAAGAGAGTAAAATTGCCATCGAAACCATTGAACTGGTTTACAACTATTTTAATATTCAGTAAAAATGCCCATCGAAATTAAAGAGCTGCACATAAAAATTAATGTGGATGAAAAGCCGCGTTCCCAAAATCCGGAAAAAATTAAACGGAGCGAACGCGATGATTTGATTGCAGCTTGTGTGGAGCAGGTACTTGAAATCCTTTCAAAAAAAGAGGAACGGTAAAATGAGCGGAGAACTTACAAAGTTGAAAATAAAGGCTTTCAGCGACGAACAATTCTCGGAAGAAGTGGCCGACGGGGAGTTCAGAACGCTGCTGAACCCGGAGACTTACGTATTCAAATATAAAATTGAACAGAACGATGATCAGGCTTCGGGAACCAGCGCTTCGGCCCCGCGGTTTAACCGCGCACTGCCGGAAGACCTGGAACTGGAATTTGTATTCGATCGTACTGGTGTGCTCACCGATTACGGTGCTGCCGGAACTGCCGACGACAAAACATTTAAAGACGAGGGCAGGGGGGTTATCGATGATTTAGAGCACTTTAAAAAAGTGGTTTTCGATTACAACGGAGAAGAGCACAAACCAAACTACCTCATTATTTCGTGGGGAACACTGCTTTTCAAAGGCAGCCTTTCGGAAATGGACATCACCTTCAAATTGTTTAAACCGGACGGTACACCGTTGCGTGCGACAGCCAGGGCCAAATTCAAAGGGTTTGTTGAAGACAACCTGCGCGTTGCCATGGAAAACAGCAGTTCACCCGATTTAACCCATGTGAGAGAAGTGAAAAAAGGCGATACGCTTCCGCTTATGACCTTTCGAATTTACGGCGATTCTAAGTATTACCTGGAGGTGGCAAAAGCCAACCGCATCACCAATTTCAGGAAACTGGAAGTTGGACAACGGATTTTTTTTCCACCCATTGAAAAAAGTTCCTGATTATGCTCGAAAGAGTTATAAATACAACACGTTCGGCGGATTTGGCTACGTTTAAAATCCTGGTGGAGGGCGAAGAACTTTCGCGCAGCTACCAGGTGATGAACATTGTAGTTGAAAAGGAAGTGAACCGAATTCCAACGGCAAAAATTGTGCTTTTAGACGGTGATCCGGCTTCTCAGGATTTCGAATTGAGCAACCAGGATATGTTTGTTCCGGGAAATGAAATTGAAATAAAGGCTGGCTACCACTCCGAAGAGGATACCATTTTTAAAGGCATCGTAATCAAACACAGTTTGAAAATCAGACCGAGCCAGGCGTTTCTGATTGTGGAATGCAAAGACAAGACTGTAAAACTCACTATTGGCCGGAAAAGCAAATATTTCTACGAAAGCTCAGACAGTGAAATTTTGGAAGAAATTTTTGATAGTTATGGACTTGAAAAGGATGTGGAAACTACAAATGTTACCCACAAAGAGTTGGTTCAGTATAATGTATCCGACTGGGATTTTCTGGTAACCCGTGCGCAGGCCAATGGAAAAATCTGTGTGGTGGACGACGAAAAAATTACCGTTAAAAAACCGGATTTCAATCAGGAACCTGTTGAAACGGTTGCTTTTGGCGCCACACTGCTCGATTTCGATGCGGAAATTGATGCCCGTAACCAGTTTCAGAAAGTAACTTCTTATGGCTGGAATGCATCCGATCAGGAATTTTTGGAAGCAGAAGCCGATGATCCGGGTTTGGAACTCAACGGAAACCTCACCCCGGATGATTTGGCTCAGGTGGTTGGTTTGGAAAACCTGGAATTGAAAAACGGTGGCGCAGATAGCTCTGCTTTGCAGGAATGGGCCAATTCAAAAGTTTTGTTTAACCAGTTGGCAAAAATCAGGGGCCGGTTAAAATTTCAGGGTATTCCGGCGGTGAAACCGAACACAATACTTAATATGGAAGGAGTAGGCGAACGATTCAACGGGAAAGTATTTATTTCTGCCGTTCGCCATCAGGTAACTGAAGGAAACTGGACTGTGGATGCTCAGTTTGGCATCAATCCGAAATGGTTTTCCGAAACGTTCGAAATAAATGATTTGCCCGCTGCCGGATTAGCAGCAGCAGTTAGCGGGTTGCAAATCGGCATTGTTACTCAACTGGAAAACGACCCTGACGGCGAAGATCGTATTTTGGTGCGGCTTCCTGTGGTTGACAGCCAGGGAGAGGGAACCTGGGCGCGCGTAGCTACCCTTGATGCCGGGGAAAACCGGGGTTCTTTTTTCCGTCCCGAAATCGATGATGAAGTAATTGTGGGATTTATTAATGACAATCCCAACGATGCAGTGGTTTTGGGAATGATGAACAGCAGCGCCAAACCAGCGCCTCTCACCGCAGCCGACGACAACCACGAAAAGGGTTTTGTGACCCGCAGCGAAATGAAGTTCATTTTTAATGATGATGAGGTAAGTGTGACAGTGGAAACACCCAACGGAAACAAACTGGTAATCAGCGATGCCGACGGTGGTATTAAGCTGGAAGATGAAAATGGCAATTTCATTCAAATGGATTCCAGTGGAATTACCATTGAAAGCGCTTCTGAAATCAGCATCAAATCGTCAACAGATTTGAAAGCGGAAAGCGGTACCAATATGGAGTTAAAAGGCGGTGCTCAATTTAAAGCCGAAGGTTCGGCTGGAGCTGAGGTTTCCACCAGTGCTATTGCAGTGGTGAAAGGTTCAATGGTTCAAATCAATTAATATATAAAATATGCCACCAGCAGCGAGAATAACAGATATGCATACCTGCCCGATGGTAAATCCGGGGCCTGTTCCTCATGTAGGTGGACCGGTTTTACCGCCGGGCGAACCAACAGTACTGATTGGTGGAATGCCGGCTGCAAGGGTGGGAGATATGGCCGTTTGTACAGGTCCTCCCGATTCCATTGCCATGGGTTCGGCAACCGTGCTCATTGGAGGAATGCCCGCAGCCCGGATGGGCGATGTTACCGCGCATGGAGGAACCATTGTGGCTGGATGTCCTACTGTTTTAATTGGAGGTTAAAATATGGAAGAGAATCAATCATTTTTGGGAAGAGGATGGAGTTTTCCACCGGAGTTTAGCAAAGAAAGCCGGACAGTGAAAATGCTGGAGGACGAGGTGGATATCAAAAGCAGCCTGCAAATCCTGCTGTCAACACGGCTGGGCGAGCGGATTATGGTACCCGGCTACGGCTGCAACCTGGAAGAACTGCTTTTCAGTCCGCTGAACCTGACATTAAAAACCTATGTGATTGATTTGATTAAAACCGCCATTCTGTATCATGAACCACGTATCGATGTAAAGAAAATTGACATCGACCCAACAGATGAACTGAACGGTGTTTTGCTCATCAACATCGATTACATTATCCGTTCCACCAACTCGAGAATGAACATGGTTTTTCCATATTATAAAGAAGAAGGCAACGAATTGTAAGGCAAAAATTTATGGCTAATTGCGGAAAAGATATAGCACTTGCCCGTGAAGGGAGCGACCAGAACAGACGGTTCATAGAAGCGCTGGATCCCGGTTCGGTTAAACTGAATGATTTCAGTCTGAAAGAGTGGATGCAGTTTGCCTACCGGTTTGCAGCACATGTGAACTATTTCAGTAACCTTGATTATGAAGAACCGTTAGGAAACTGGGAATTCTTTTTCAAAAACGAAATAGAACTGGAAGAATTTCTGAAACGGGTTGGGGTTGAAAAAAATATTACACCCCATTTGGCGCTGTTTATCTGTTTTGTCTGGCTGCTGGAATTTTCAAAAAAACGGTTTAACCGGCTAACCAAACGACATCTCGATTTTTATTACAGCGAAATCCTGAAAATTGAAAAACTTCCAGCCACACCCGACAAAGTTCATATTCTTTTTGAACTGGCTAAAAAGGTTACAGAAGCAAAAATTGACGAAGGTACCGAACTGGACGGTGGAAAAGATGGCAACGGGCAAAAGCGGATTTACAAAACCACTGAAGAACTTATTGCAAACAAAACCGCAGTCGCACAATTAAAAAGCGTTTACAACGACCATGAAAACAGTAAAATAAAAGCTGCGGAAATTGCTAATTCCTACGATGGTAAGGGTGAAGATTTTCCCGACGAGGATTTCCAATGGTGGCCTTTCGGGTATTACGAAGTTGAAAATGGTGGAAAAAAAGCAGAATATCCTGAACTGGAAGATGCCAGACTTGGTTTTGCCGTTTCTTCGCATGTCTTAAAATTGCAGGAAGGTGAACGTTTTGTGCAATTGGATATAAAATTTCAAAATTCGGTTTCTTCTGTAAATATTGCCCAGATTACCAATAATCTCGAAATTTGGTGCACCGGCGAAAAAGGCTGGCTTGGTCCTTTTAATGTGGAATCCGACGTTGAAGACGACGATGGGAACAACGTTTTTTCTACCGGTTTAACAGAATCTTCAACCCGCTTAAAACTGGCATTTAAGGTTCCCCGCGACGAAGAACCAATAGTGGCTTTTAATACAGAAGTTCATGGTGAAAACTTTAACACAGACCAGCCCGTTTGCCGGGTGCTGATTAACACCGGCGAACCTGCCGGACATTCGTTATACCGCCAACTGCTTGATAAAGAAATTAAAACCCTTTCAATAAACGTGGATGTCCGGGGAGTGAAAAGCCTGGAACTGGAAAGTGATATTGGCATACTGAATGCCGAAAAACCTTTTTATCCGTTTGGAACACAGCCGGTAAAACGCTCCAATTTCTACATTCATTATTCCGAACTTTTTGAAAAAGCCTGGAGTAAAATAGATGTGAAAATCGACTGGAAAAATACGCCGGAAAAAACAGATACAAACGACGCATTTAAAGATTTGTATTACGCTTATCGTACCGATTATCTTTACCAGGCCAGTTCTTCTAAGTTTTTGGTAGGAATGTTGACTCAGCAAAAGTTTGAAATTGAAAAGGAAATACCTGCTTTTCAGTGGGGACAGTTAATTTCCGACCCTGACAACCTGATTGTAAAAGAAGACAGCCATTTTAAAGCCGATATAGAAATTCTGCATAAGGCAAAATGGGAAGATGTTAAAGATGATCATACTCTTTTTACGGAAGATGGTGTGGGGTTTAAATCGGAATTCACTATTCAAAATACTAATTACGAAACCGGGAAAAACGGACCGATACGAATGTCACTGAATCAGTCGTTTTATCATGAACTTTTTCCGCGAATTTATGCCCTTGCATTCGGAAGCGATAACGACGATGCTCTGATTCCCAACGAACCTTACACACCAATGATTGAATCCATCAGCCTGAATTACACGGCATCGGCTGGTATGAATCTGAATGATTCAGAAAAAGATTTTCAGCAGAACGAAATAAAACTTTTTCACGAACATCCTTTCGGGCAGGCTGAAGAACATCTTTACCTGAAAAATCAGCTTGATTTTCTGGATGATGTGGAGAAAAAAACATTCCTGTTACCGGATTACTGCAAAGGTGGCGAATTGTACATTGGGTTGGAAGAGGCAGAACCCACCCAAACGGTTTCGTTATTGGTTCAGGTGCTTGAGGGTAGTGAAAATCCCGAAGCCGAATCGTTCACCGGAAAGCAAAAAGTGGAATGGTCGGTATTGTGCCAAAACCATTGGAAACCACTCGACAGCGATTTTTTGATTGCCAACAAAACAGATAATTTCCTGAAATCGGGAATTGTAAAGTTTTCCATACCAAAAGTGGCGGACAAAAACAACACCCGGCTGGCTTCAGGTTTTATTTGGATAAAAGCAAAAATCCATAAAAATTACTTTGCAGTAAGTAAAGCCATGGCCATTCATGCACAAGCTGTTATGGCTCAATTTTCCGATAATGGAAATGAATTGTCGCATTTGCAGGATGGGTTGGAAGCTGAAACCATTTCAAAACCGGTTCAGCGCGTTTCAACTGTAAAAGGTTTGTCCCAGCCTTATGCTTCGTTTGGCGGAAAACCGCAGGAGTCGGACGCGGCATATTACCGTCGCATAAGTGAACGGTTACGCCACAAAAACCGGGCAATTACCATCTGGGATTACGAACACCTTATTCTTCAGCAGTTCCCGAAAATTTATAAGGCGAAATGTCTGAACCACACTTCATATACCATAAAACAAAAGGAAAATGGTGAAAATGAAATAGTAACCCGGTTTCTTGCCCCGGGCCACGTTTTGATTATTGTAATTCCGGACATCGAAAACAACAACGTATTCGATATTTACCAGCCGCGGGTGAGCAAAGCCACACTCAACGAAATTCAGGCCTTTGTTAACGAACGGAACACCCTGCATGTAAATGCAGTGGTGGCAAATCCTGAATACGAGGAAGTTACCGTCGAGTTGAAAGTGAAATTCAGAAAGGGTTTTGATGAAAGCTTTTACCTGAAAAAACTGAACGAAGACATTACCCGGCTTCTTTCACCCTGGGCGTTCAAGGAAACAGCCAAAATTGAGTTTGGGACTACGCTGCACCGAAGTACACTCATCCATTACATCGAAAAATTGCAGTATGTTGATTATGTCGAGGATGTAAAAATGAAAAAAGACGGGAAATTATTTTCCCTGGTGAGCCCTGAAACTCCCATAGCGATTCTTGTTTCAGCAAGGCAGCATAAACTTACACTTGCCTCAGAAACTTGCAAGGAAACCGTTGAAACCGAAGAAATATGCCAGAAATAAACAAACATATTACCCTGCCAAAAAAAGTGGCCACCGGCGACGACCTCGATTATGCTTTTTTGAGGAAAAAAGGGCTGGAATACATCGAGCAACTGGCCAGTGATTTGTGGACCGATTACAACACGCACGATCCCGGAATTACAATTCTGGAAATGCTTGCCTATGCACTAACCGATTTGGGCGCCCGACTGGAAATGCCGCTGGAAAGTATCCTGGCTCCGGAAGATGAAAATGCCCCGTCAATTGGCGACCAGTTTTTTAAAGCATTACAAATATTACCTTCGCAGCCCGTTACTGAAGCCGATTACCGTAAATTGTTCATCGATATTGAAGGGGTGAAAAACTGCTGGCTGAAACCGTATGAAAAAACGGTTTACGTGGACTGTAAAAACAACCGGCTTTCATACGATGCTGACGATTTTACCGACATTGATTCTGCGTTTAAAACCGAATTTCAGTTGCTGGGGTTGTATTCGGTTATTGTGGATTTCGACGATTTCGATCCGGATGAATTTCCTGATGAAACTGCTGTTAATACTGAAAAAGAACGCATTTACGAAGAAATAAAAACCCGCTACCACGCCAACCGGAATCTGTGCGAAGATTTGGTGGACATTTCGGAAGTGAAAACCCACCCAATTGCTGTATGCACCGGCATTGAACTGAATCCCGAAGCTGACGAGGAACTGGTTCATGCCAAAGTATTGCGGGCCATCGACAACTATTTTTCACCGTCGCTGAGGTTTTATTCACTGAAGCAGATGATTGAAAAAGGTTATACTTCGGACCAGATTTTTGACGGTTCGGTTTTGGAAAGCGGATTTATCGAACAACAGGAACTTATAAATGCAAAACTCCGCACCGAGGTTCGTTTATCGGATATTATGAATTTGATAATGAACATTGACGGAGTTAAAGTTATTAAAGATATTACTATAAAAGATTGCCATAAATCCGGCGATGAAGGTGAAGCGTGGGTGATATGTGTGGAAGATGGCAAAAAGCCTGTGCGTTGCCCCGATAGCGCTTACAGTTACTACAAAAGTGTGTTGCCGGTAAATGTAAACCACAAAAAAGTGGATATTTACCTGGATGAGATGGAAAAGGCAGCCAAAGCCGAACAGGAACTGGCGCGGTTTAACATGGAACCTGAAATTCCTGCCGGCGAATTTTTAAATACAAGCGAAGCAACCACCATTCAAAACGATTTCCCGGATACTTACGGAATTGGACCAAACGGATTGCCCTCGCGTGTGGAGACTGCGCGAAAAGCTCAGGCGAAACAACTGAAAGGCTACCTGCTCTTTTTCGACCAGGTTCTGGCCACGTATTTCGCACACCTGGGTAAAGTAAAAGATTTGCTTTCGGTTAATAATAAACTGAAACAAACGTATTACACTCAGGCTGTAAAAGACATCAAAGGATTTTCGGAACTGGTTAACGGATATCCTGAAAACGACAACGAAGCGCTGACAGAACTGTTATTTACCGGTCTAGATAACCGCGTGAAACGTAAAAACAAAATTCTGGACCACATGATTGCCCGGTTTGCAGAAAAGTTCAGCGATTATGCTTTTCTGATGAAACAACTTTACGGGGTTCATTCCGAAAAAGTGATTTTGCAAACGAAACAGGAATTTCTGAAAGATTACGACCAAACCAGCATGGCTCGCGGAAGTGCGTTCAATTATTTCAGACAACCCAATGAAAATTTGTGGAATACCGAAAATGTTTCGGGTGTTCAAAAGCGAATTTCAAGGTTAGCAGGTATAAAAAATTATGAGCGTAGAAATTTGTCGGAATCATTCGTGGAAATGTATGATTTTCTGGATGCTGAAGGAGTAAAAGTCTACCGCTGGCGAATCAGGAACGAATCAGGTGAAATTATTTTAACTGCCACCGAAAACTATCCGAATACCCGTTTGGCTGAAAAAGAACTGCATCTGTCGGTGGAGAAAATTATTGAAACCACCGAAGAAACAGTTGAAAAAGTATTTGCAGAAATAGAAATTGTGGATGAAACCATTGTCGGGAATTTTCAGGTTCAGCTTTCGGAAACCGGAAAATTTTCCTTTAATGTAATTAACCGCGAAGCCGATCCCAACAGCGCCCAATGGGTTATTGCCCGGCAGTATTTATATTACGATTCGCCGGAAGAGCTGAAAAATGCCATGCTGGATTTTCTCCGTTTTATGGTTTATGTATTCAGCGAAGAAGGAATGTTTCTGGTTGAGCATATTCTGCTTCGCCCTGATATGACAGCAGGTTCGGTTCCATTAACCCAATTTATGCCGGTTTGTGAAGGCGATTGCGAAGGTTGTAATCCGGTAGATCCTTATTCTTACCGTGTTACCATTATTTTGCCCGGCTGGGCTTACCGGTTTGCCGACACTGATTTTCGGAACTTTCTTGAAGACCTAATCCGAAAAGAACTTCCGGCACATGTGCTGGCCCGGATTTGCTGGGTTGGGCATCGCAAAAACCAGTTGCCAGACGATGAAAACGATATGCTGCAGTTTGAACAGGCATACCGTGAGTTCCTGTTTGCAAAAACAAATATCGAACAGGCTCAGAATGAAGAAAAATTAACCCAACTGATTGATAAAATGAATAAACTCAATTCGATCTACCCATCAGGCAGATTGATTGATTGCGACGATGAAGATGAAGAGTTAAAAGGCAGGATAATACTTGGCCGTACCAACATTGGAAACCTTTAATTGTAAAAGCTATGGCAGCAAAATTAACCGAAATTACCACGCAGTACCATACGTTTGTAGATGACCAGGTTTTAACCAAAGACCAGTTAAACGGGTTCATCAGTTATTTTGAGGATCAGGACCGGATGACGCGTGCTTTTCTTCTCGGTGTGGGAACTGTTTGCGGTTTCAAACTGAAAAATGTTACTGAAAAAAGTATAACTGTCACACAGGGTGTGGGGGTAACAACCGATGGCGACCTGATTACACTGCGGCAACCGGTTTCTGCCGGAGGTGTAAAAACCATTGAACTGGAAGAACTTGTTTTGAAACATTACCGGAAATTTGAAGATAAGTTTGCATCTTACCCGTTTTTTCAGCGGGTAAAAACCATTGGGAAAAAGGTGACCACAGAACCCATGGAATTGCTGGAGCTTCTTCCGGAAGAAACAGACAATTCAAAACCGCTGGAGTCTTTGGGGAATCTAAAAGACAAGACTGTTCTGCTTTACCTGGAATCGTATGCCAAAGAGGGTGATTTGTGTACCACCATCGACTGCGACAACCAGGGTGTGGAGCAGGTGGCACGGCTTCGTATATTGCTGGTATCGAAAACCGATGCGGAATATATTGCCAAAAACGATTCCATTTTTTCAAAACATGATGTGGCACAAAAATTCACCCAGTTGCCTGAACTCGCGGTACGCCGTGTGGTGCTGAATCAGATTAATTCTGCCAGTTACGATGGACTAAAACAAGCTTACCATTCCGCACTGAACAGCGACAGTTTACAGCAAAATCTTCAGAATGGTGTTGCAAACCTTTATTCCGGTTTTGGTAAGTTACTGCAGCTTGAAACAATTAAAAATCAGTTTGACAAATTTCCTGAAAACCTGAAAAACCGGGTGGGTTTTACACCGGCCAACATTCCTTTCGATTTTCAGTACCGGTACGATTTGTTAAAAGATTTGGTGGATACCTGGAATGAAATCCGCTGTTTGCTGCTTTCATTAAAAGAAGAATGTTTTCCTGATATTAACGCCTTCCCAAAGCATTTGCTTTTGGGCAACCTGGACGAGGTGAATGTTGAGCCAAAACAGAACCGCCATCAGTTTTACAAATCTCCGGCACTGACCTGCGGATTAAGCAAACTGAACCAATGCAGAAGTCTGATTCAGCGTTTTTTTGAAATGGTTGACGGCTTCGGTTCCAAATCAGGAACAGTAAAAATTACTCCTTCCAATAAATTGCCCGAACTAAGTTTCCGTTCGGTTCCGTTTTACTTCAGGGTAGATGAAAAGTTGCTTAATGTGTGGAATTTTCAAAAAACTGAAAAATTCAGCCACGCCAAAAACCTGAGTTATCACCGCGAAAATTTGGCGAATCTTCCGCAAATACAGGAACCATTAAATTTTAATACAGACCGGTTCGACTTTTTACGTATTGAAGGCCATCAGGGGAAAAATTTCAAAACAGCTTTGGAGGAAATCCTCGATTTAAAACAGAAACACGGACTGGCTTTCGATGTAAAAGCCCTTTCTGTTAATGTGAATTCGGAAAATCTGAACATCGACGATTACGAATGTGAATTCGAGGATTTGAACATGCTTTTAAGGGCCTGGACTGCCGAACAGGAGTGTGTGCTGGCTGAAGTTTCGCAGTTATTTTCGGGGTTTAGTACGGCAGAACCAGGCAAAAATGTAAAGGAAGTGTTGGTTGCAGGAAAACGGACAAAGGATTCGGTTTTAAATTTACTCACTGATGCAACAAAAGATACTTCAGGTTCAACGAGGATCACTACGAATAAATCAACTTCAACAAAAACTGCTGCAGCAAAAGTTGAAGAGCAAAAATTTTACAGCACATATTATTCACAAAGCAATGTAATACCTGATAACCTTGTAACTGAAAAAAATACGCTGGGAGTTTTAATGAAAACCGCTTTCGAGGAAACCCAGGGAGGCTCGGTAAATGATATCATTGCAAAAGCAAATAATCTTGTAATTGAAAATGTTGATCAGGTGGTTTGGGCAGAACAACCTGAAATGAAGGCATTTATAATCGATCAGTCCATAGAGCTGATGGCATATACTCATGTCCTTTCTCAGCGTATGCCAAATGTGCTGGTTGATGTAAGTGTTGCTCAGGTTGACACCTACAAATTAACCCTGAAACAATTGTGCGCACTCGTTGACCAGCAAAAGGTAAGATACCAAAACATTGACCTTTCATCGAACCTGAAAGCGCTGATGAGCGTGCTGATTACACATCTTTCAGGAATTTGTTGTTCAGCCAAAAAACTGGAAATTTTGCTGGAGGAAATTAACAAAAGGAAACTAAATATCATTTTACGGCTGAGGCTTTCTGAATTCATTAAACACCATCCCGGACTGGAACACAAGGCCGGCGTTGAACCAGGCGGAACTTTTGTGCTGGTTTATCTGAATAAAATTCAGGCTGAACCTGTGCGCGAAGTTTCCCTGAGCAGAGTTGACGCGATTGAAAACCTGAGGTTTGCCGAAGAAAAAACAATTTCGGTTAAAGACGCTTCAAAACGCGTAACTGAACTTGAAAAATATGCCGAACTTCTTAAAAAAGAAAACCAACCCTCTGCAGAAATTTCAAAAATCGAAATGCTGATTTTTGATGAACGGTCGAGGCTTTTTGAGAAAGTACAAGCTGTTGCCGATATTCCCAACAATACGGTTATTGCCGACTTTTCTCTGCCTTACCTCTGCTGTTCAAGCTGTGCGCCGGTGAATTTTATCATTCAGAAACCGCCGGCCTGGTTGCGGCTCGAAAAAGATAAAATCTGTCTTGGTCAGGACACCGAAATTCGTTTTGAAGTTTCGCCGGAAGATGGTGAAATAAAATCCGAACCTGATATTCCCGGAATGACCATTGAAAACAAAAAAATAAGTTTCGATCCGGCAGTATTCCCGGAAGATTTGTTTGGAAAACCAATCCGGTTTACGGTGAACCAGCAGGTTACAGAGGCCGAACTCACAGTTTTTAAACCAATTCAGGTTGATTTTCGGGTTCCTGAATCGCCAACTTCAGAAACGGTAGTCACTTTTGTACCTCTTGGTGATATTGATGGGGCTAAATTCCTTTGGGATTTTGGTGATGGCAGTCCGGTTTCTGATGAAGAAAAACCAACCCATGAATACAAACTACCTGTAAATGAAAATAATACGGTTGTGGTTACATTAACCGTTTCCGCGCCGAACGGAGTTTGCAAAGTCACCGTTGAACATGAAATTCAGTTTGAGGAAATTAAAGTGACCATCGATTTGGATGGCCGCGATTTCTGCGAGCGTAATAAAATTGGCATTCCGTTTATAATTGAACCTGAGGGTGCGAACGTTACCATTGAGGGAAATGGCGTGGTGAAAAATGCAGATGGCCGCTTCATATTTGTTCCGGCCATTGCTGGAGCAGGAGAACACAATTTTAAGGTGAATGGTGAAGAGTCTGGTTTGAAAGTGAATGTACATCCTTCTCCGATTGCCCATTTTGAACCAAAACAGGTTGAAAACCAACTAATTCTCACCAACCAGTCAACCGGTGCATTTTCGTTTGTATGGAACATCAATGGTCAGTTGTTTGAAAGGAATAACATCAATCCATTTGTAATTGATCTTACTCCCAACAGTCCAACCTCTTGGCAGCTAGGGCTTCAGGCAAACAGTGAATTTTGTGGTTCAGACCAAACCCGGATTATACCTTTTGAAACCAAACCCGTTGAACCACCGGCAGATGAATGCAGGGAAAAAACCCGCGAAGCCATTTTGAAAGATTTGGAAGCTCTGCAAAAGCTGAACCTCTCAGGTTCCAATTTCGTGGTTCCCATCTGGATGTCAACCAGTCAGTTGTATGGAGGTACCGATGAATTTAAGGAAGGAGTACTGAATGATCTGGAAAATTTCCTCACAGGTAACAACAACGACAAACTTCCCGGGTTATTTCTGAAATTACTTGTAGAAACTTCAAATATAATAATTGAATTATCCGGAAATCCGGATAGCCAGGAATATCAGCATTTAATACAGTTGTTTGTTTTGCAGCTTCAATTGTTCTATAATATTCTGGCCTGCCAGAGTGCTGAGGTTATTGAAAAATCAATAGAGATTCTGAAAAGAATGTTTGAACAAATAATTGCTATCCTGCAACAGTTCAGGGAACGCAAAATTGTATTACCTGAATCTTTCCATGCTTTTATGGAAAACTGGATTGAAAGAGTTGCCGGTAAAGCAATTTTTACAGACCATGGAAAAATGATATTAGAAATTATTCAGGTATAAATTGAACGCAATTACTCATAAAATAGAAAAGGTGTTTGTTGAGGTAAACACGGATAACCTTGAGTCTGCTACATATATTAAGAATAATATCGGCAGGTTTTTGGAGACTGAAATTTTTCCAAAACTTGAACAGACACTGGATGAATTTAATCAAACCGGTAGGGTGGCGCGCATTGATTCGTTAAACTTGAAAATTGCCACCCTCCGGGATGATTATTTTAATGTACTGAATGAAGAAATTGTAAAGCAGTTTTTCAACCAGATTGAGTCGGGAATTGGTCCGTTGGGAAGAAAAATCAATAAGGAAATGGTTAACAAAGGAGTAGAAATCATTCCGACTGAAAAAAATCGCGAAGAAGTATTTTTGTTTTTTCTCGAAAATGGGTACCTCCCGTGGTTTGGATTAGAAAATGACATTAACGAAATTCTGAAACCTGAGATTTGGCAAAAATCGCTTTCAGATCACCTGTTTTTTGCCAGACTCATAAAGGTCATAAAACAGCACACATTTGTATTGGACCGTTTTTTTTATCAGTTGGATCACAAATCAGCAATCACTTTTTTAATTAAAATCAGTCCTGAGTTAAAAAAAACAGAGAAAGATATTCTGGTTTTAACTCAAAGTTTGCCCCGTAAATCCCATCAGCTTTTTCTGCGGTTTTTGTTTTGTGCGTCCACCGGCTATGAAACACAAGTTTTAGTTCAAATTGCCCGTCAGTTTTCATTGTCGCTTGGAAATATATTCCAGCCTGTTTTATCAAAAGGTTTGGTTGAATCCCGGAAATCTCCAGGTTCAGCTTCGCGAAAAAATGAAGAGCAGTTCGTCCGACTTCAATCTCTTTTAACCGGTTTTTTTCGAAAAACTGAACGCTTTTCAGTTGATGAAAAGAGAATGTTTTCTGAAATCATTCTAACTCCTTTTAAAAATGAACATTTTGAAATTTCTGAATTAAAAGAAAAAGAACAAGTTTCCTTTTTTGAAAAGGAAGAAGGCGAAATTTCTGTTCAAAATGCCGGGCTGGTTTTAATTCACCCTTTCCTGAAAACCTTTTTTAAAGCAGTTGACATTCTTGATGGTAAGGGACAAATTAGAAATTCAAAACTTCACCTGGCTGTTCAAACACTTCACTTTCTGGCAACAGGCAACGAAGAGTTTTTTGAAGGAAACCTTGTTCTGGAAAAATTTCTGTGCGGAATGTCTTTAAAAATGCCTGTGGAAAAAGAAAGCCTGCTGACGAAAAAAATAAAGGCGGAGAGTCTTCAATTATTAACGGAGATCATTCGCCGGTGGGCCGTCCTGAAAAATACTTCACCCGATGGGCTTCGGCAAATGTTTTTCCAGCGCAACGGAAAACTTATTCAAAAAGACGCCAATTTTAAACTAATTGTGGAACGAAAAGCCCAGGATATTTTGCTGGATAAACTGAGATGGAATATTTCCCTGGTTAAAATTCCGTGGAGAAAAGAATTGTTGTTCGTGGAATGGTAGGTAAAAATAATTGGAAATGAAAACAATGGCACGAAGGAAAACAAGAAGACCCAAAAGGAAATCTTCCTTTTTTTCAGGAAAAGGAACTTCGGGTTTTTTTGGTTTGCAAACCAAATTATCAGTTGGACAACCGGGCGATCGGTATGAACAGGAAGCTGATTTTGTTGCAGATCAAATTGTGAATCTGCCCAGTCCAGGTTCTTCATTTTTTAGTTCAACTGAAAATGGGGGAATTCGTTCAGGAAACGGATACATTCAGGAAAAACCGCTGGCAGAATCCATAACACCATTGGTGCAAAAACAGGAAGAAGAAGAGGAGTTGCAGACAAAAAAACTGGAGAATATTCAGCGTCAGGAAGAGGAGGAAGAAGAACCTGTCCAGATGCAACCTGTTGAAGAAGAGGAAGAAATGGCTCAAATGCAGGTTGAAGAGGAAGAGGAGGAAATTCAGGCGAAATTTCCTGAAGGTTTTGAAGGACCTGAAGATGAAAAATATGTGGTTGGACAGGTTGAGGAAGAGGAAGAAATACAGGCAAAAGCCGATGGCAAAACTGCGGTTGCTCCTTCTACCGAAAATAGTATAAAAAGTTCTGCGGGTGGAGGAAACAAGCTGGATTCTTCAACCCGTTCAGAAATGGAAACTGGTTTTGGCTCCGATTTCAGCCAGGTAAATATTCATACCGGATCGCAGGCTGTTCAGATGAATAAAGAACTGGGCGCACAAGCGTTTACTCATGGAAATGATATTTATTTTAACGAAGGAAAATACAATCCTGATTCCAAAGAAGGAAAACATCTTCTGGCACACGAATTAACCCATACCATTCAGCAAAACGGAAGAGTTCCCTTGAATTTGCAGTTTACCATTGGCGATGGCCACGATTTAACGGCAGCCAGGTTTTCCGGAAATGCGCTACTGGAAGCCTGTTACGACAACGAACGTGTTTTACAGTCGGGCGCAACAGGAGCGGTAGTGACAATAATTCAGCAGGCACTGATTGATGCAGGTTTTTCGCTTCCCGAGCATGGGGCTGACGGTATTTTCGGAAGCGAAACACGGCAGGCTTTGATGGAATTTCAACGGGCTTCATCACTCCATGTTGACGGTGTAGTTGGCCCGGCCACCATGTCGGCCTTGAATGCTTTATTCACCGGTGGAGCGCCATCATTACCACCTGCTGTTCCTGTTACTCCGCAGCCAACCAACCCGCCAAATGTTACTGCCGAAACCATCAAACCTGCGCCTGACGGAACGCCCAATACCCGCACAACGGTTGGGGTGGGAGAAAGGGTGCGGTTTACTGCAGATACCTCCGGCACCTGGACTGTTTCCGACGGACACATTATCGGGCTGAACTCCGGAGCAAATATTGTTTGGGAAGCTCCTGCTGTGGCAGCTAACTCAACCATTACTGTAACTTCGCCCGGAGGTACCCGCACCATTTCAATGACTGTGATCGCACCAGATGCGCTTACTATGACTGTATTTGGCAGACATGCCATTCCGGCCGGTACTGCCGGTGCATGTATGGTAAATGATGTGGTAATCAATCCGCTGAATGTAAACTTTGGTCGCACGCAATGGCTTGAGGTTCCGGGGCCTGCAACAAACGTTTCCGGTTATTTTAACCGGTTTCGAGCTGCTACTATTTTTCATCATCCAAATCCCAATTATTTGCCGTTTAACGACAATAATGCAGGTTTGCGCGATCATGCTGCCTGGCATGCAGTTCCGGCTCCATTTTCGTTTGGCACATTCGATTGGGTTATTCCCAACAGGTATAAAATTGACGGTGAGACGGATGCACAGGGAAGGTTTTTTGCCAATACAACCCAGGAATTTGTCATGTTTGCAGATGGCTCCATGATGATTGATAAAGCAGGTGCATTTGTACTGCGATTTTTAAATAATACAGTAATAACATAATGCAAACCAAACCTGAAATAGAATTATTAATCAGTTCGACAGAAATATCTTTTGAAAAGTTGAACCGGTTTACCGCAGGACTGAAAGTTTACAATCAAAGTGATCAAGACCTTGATTTTGATGTTTCTGAAACAACCCTTTTAGTGAATTTCGAAAGGTGTGTTTCCTGGGATTTGGCTGTTCAAAACGGAACCATTGTAAATTTTGTTGTTCCGCCGCATCAGGAAAAGTCGGTGGTATGGCCACTCGGAAACGCTTTGTTTGATGCACCGGGCAAATATATTTTGGAACTGCGTTGGAAGGGAATTACAAAATCCTGTGATGTTTTTGTTTCAGAGTAAAAAACGAATTAAAACCTTAGAATAAATTTGAAACATGCAGAAAAACATACCACAACGAATAGTCATTCTTCGTCGAACCTGGCGAACGAATCACATGCTCCATTTTTTCAGCCGAAACTAAGTGTAGGAACCCCCGGAGATAAATATGAACTGGAAGCCGAAAAAGTAGCCGACCAGGTGATGGAAAGGACCCAAAACCAGGATTCTTTTCTGAATACATCACCCGATTCTTCCTTTTTTTCTTCTTCTCAAACTCCAGCTTTTCTAAATTCAACAACAGAAGAGTTTTCCGGGCAGGAAGTAAACGGCGAAATAAATTTGCAAGAACCGGGAAATCCTGTTTTTCAGTCAGGTGCAAACGATGAAAACGGTGGGGGTCTTGTTCAGAAGAAATGCACGGACTGCGAAGAAGAACAACTCGTGCAACCTTTGGAGGAAGAAGAACCGGAAGTCCCTCAGATTGAGCAAACCGGGGCTTCGGACCTGATTAGCAGGTATCCGAACTCGGATTGCGAAGAAGGGGAGATCATCAGTCGGGCGCAAACCGTGGTTTGGTTTCAGCACGACTCAACGGATTTCAGAAACGACAGTGAAGTGAACTCCCACACCCATTTTATGCTGCTTTTGCATGAAATTCAAAGCTATCTGGGCATGACAGGCCCCGACGGGGTGATTATGATTTACGGGTATGCAAGTGAAGAAGGAGGTGCAGCGCATAATCATACCTTGTCAGTGCAAAGGGCATTAAGAGTCAGAAGTTTGCTGGCGGCATCCGGAATTCCCGAGTCGCAAATGATACCGGTCGGTCTTGGTGAGAATATGGAATATGAAACTCTGGAATACAACCGGCGGGTGGAAGTCACCTTTATTCCGACAGTAACATGTATGGAATTCGACCCGCTGCCCGTTTCCGGATCGGTAACGGTGATGGAATGCTCCGATGGCCGTGACATTTACAGCGATGCGGATCACGATCTCGACAAACTGCAACACAGGCCAGATGACCGAAGCCCGGATATTTGGATTTATGATAACCTTCTCGGTGAAAGCGGCGCTTATTCCGATTTTTATATCGGCTTTTTTACCGGAACATTTGGAGTGGATACCTCCGATGACAACCGGCTTTTTAATAATTTCACTGCCGGAAGCGGCGGACAAATTCATTTCGGTACAGGAAGCGACATGGCCGGTGAAATTGGCGGAACCGATGCATTTACCGAATTTGCCAATGAATTTGGAACTTCGGTTAGGGCCTATTTTAACGAACACCATAGTTTGTACGGATTCGAATGTCAGGAAGAATTAATCCGCACCCGGCCCGATTACATCGGAGGATCCGACAGTTTGTTTTCCTGGGCTGTGATGGGAGGTTACCAAAGGCTGGAGGCCCATATCGATCTGTCGTCCGGCGAAATTGACATTACGTACCGCGTTTTTGACCATTACGGTGCCGGGGTAAGCGATGCCTGGAGCTATTTGCCGGGACTATCGGCGATGTATTACCTCCAGCATTATGTAACGGATTCCGATAATACTTACGTCCCGTTTATCTGGTCGGTGCGGGTAAACAGGGTAAGTGAATTATAAATTGATTGGAGTGAAAAAGAATGTTTGAGGCTGCAACGAAAAACAATACAGGGAGTAAATCGAACAACACCCCACTTTTTCAACATAATGAAAAGGCCAGGCAAACTTTTTTTCAGCCGAAACTAAACGTAGGAATCCCCGGAGACAAATATGAACTCGAAGCCGATAAAGTAGCCGACCAGGTTGTTGAACAATCGAAACAGACAGAGCAATCGTTTTTTGCTCCTTCTGTCGTGTCGCCTGCATCAATAGTCTCCGGTCAACCGGATTCGGTACAGCATAAATCTGCTGCGGAAAATATCATGCCACTTCTGCAAAAGCAGGAAGCGGATGAAGAAATGATGCAGATGCAACCTACCGAAGAGACTGAAGAAATGATTCAGGGTCAGGTGGAGGAAGAGGATGAAATGATTCAGCAACAACCTGAAGAAGATGAGGAACCTCTGCAGATGCAATCGGTTGAGGAAGAAGAAATAATTCAAAGTCAGTTGGCAGGGGAGGAAAAAACAATTCAGCCACAACCGGAATATGGCAATGAACTTGTTGAAACTGAAACTGTCGGAAATGAAGCATTGCATCATCAACCGGAAAACGGACAGCAGCTTAAATCAAACCAGGCAGTAAGTGCCATTCAAAAACAGGAGGTTGATGAAGAAGAGCTCCCTGAGGTGATGGACTCGGAGGAAAAAGAACTCCGGCCGGTTATGGCTGAAAAAGAAGGACAGGTTCAGGCAAAAGCTGACAATTTCACTGTGCTTCCGGCAGGCTTTGAATCGGGGTTGAATGGAAGCAAGGGAAGCGGTACCCCATTACCCTCCGGTGTAAAAAATCAAATGGAAACCGGGTTAGGAACCGATTTTAGCAACGTGCGCGTTCACACTGATTCCAATGCCGCACAAATGAGCCGGCAAATCGGAGCGCAGGCTTTTACCCATGGCAGTGATATTTATTTTAACAGGGGTAAATACGACACTAGTTCAAGTGCAGGAAAACATTTACTGGCCCATGAGTTAACGCACACAGTGCAGCAGGGTGCTTCTGTGCAGCCAAGAATGATCCAAAAAGAGGATGATAATTTGCCAGGAAATGAAACAGAATTAACTGCAAGTTCATCGACACCAAATGTCGATTCAGAATATAATGGAACTTTTATTGATACGGCTGCTGGCAGTAAAGAACTTAAAATACCTAAATTAAATCTTCCGTCTGTGAAGCAAAGAAACGATGGAAAATATAGTAGTTCAGAGTATTTTCAAAATGGAATAGTATTAAAAGTCAGGCCAGGAGCAAGAAGCAGTACAAATCAGGTGGATAACTGGAAATCGGATGTACGTCCGGGTGTACAGCAAGTTATGCATAATAAAGTGATCGAAGCAGCAAATTCAGGAGGTTTTTTAGATGGGAATTATTTTTTTCACCTCAGTTCAAACGAAAATTTTCTTGTTTTCGGAACTGAAGAAGAATTAATTGAGAGAATTTTAATTCCATTTTGGAATAAAACTGGAAATCCGATGAGCTTCCAGGTTGATCATATTGTTGAAGACCAACTTGAAGGTGTTGATGACCCCAAAAATTATGAATTACTTGAAGCTTCGGCGAATATGAGCGCCGGCTCAAGCTTGGGCGCTGAAGTAAGAAGTAAGATAAGAGGCGCTTTGGATGCCCTTAACGCTGAAAAGGAGTATCAATTAAGCCAGGGAAATTCTGTCCCTTTTAATATTCCGGCAACGTCAACTGCAAAAAGAAACTATAAAACTACTTTTAATGAGGTTGATTACAATCTTGGTATTTCAGGGCAAACCAGTGATAATGACTTTTGGTCAAGGTTCGATATAAAAGGCGGTGAATCAAATACACCTCTACATATTTCAATGTTGCAGCCCCTAACCGGAAATGAATTGCAGGAAATCAGAAACGATCAGGAACCTAAAGTATTTTTTTCCGGGAGTGGAGGTGTTCCTCATCAGTTGCCATCAGAAAATGAATTGCCACTAATGCAATGGCTACCTCGCGTTAACCTTGTAAGTATTAACCTAAATGATAATCCGGCACCAGGCCAGGGTGCCGGCAGTTTAGAGATAGAAGCTTTCAAGGCAAATCAAGTATCGGGTAACTCAATTATCGAAAATTCAAACCCCACACCTGACAATTGGCAACTCAGGAAAGTAACTCCATTTTATGGGGGTTCTATTGATAATCAGTCTGTTATTGCTGGAATAAGGAATAGTTTGAGATTGCCTGGAATGAGTCCGATTGAAATTGACGAACTACGGGTAACCGAATCCGGATTGTTCGGCAGGGGGCGAGTTTTACCAACATTAGGATTGTTAGAAGGTCTTGAGATTGAACTTCTGATAGATGGCGCAGAGGTTCAGATGAGGAAAAATTTTGTGGCTGAAGACTTAAATTTTCCATCTCCTTTTGAGATAAGTGAATGCAGCCTGACTATATTTTTAAGCAGCCAGCGTGGTTTGGGTATCGAAGGCCGCATCGACTTCGGCATCAACAATGTCGGCGAAGGCCATATCGGTGCGGCGGCTTCCACTTCCGGCGGTTTTGAACTGGAGGGGGCTTTCAATTTCGATTCGGAGTTGTTCGATTCTGCAGAAATAAATGTGGAATACAGGGAAAATATATGGACGATTGGCGGCACCATCGGCATTCCCGAAGGGAAGGTTCGCGGCATAAAAAGCGCCACCATCACGGCCAGTTACAGCGAAAATACGTTTGCCGCAGTAGGTGAAGCGGAACTTGATATTCCCGGTATCCAGCGGGGAAATATGGAAGTCGTTTACGGCGAAGAAGGATTCTCCGTCAGCGGCAATTTCAATTTAAAAGACGACGTTCCCGGTATCCGGAGCGGCAGTGTTTCTGCAACCGTTGCCCAACAAACGGGAGAAGAAGGCTACAGCGTGAGAGTTTCCGGAACAGCGCAGCCCGATATTCCCGGAATTGACAGTTCGCTGACGGTTTTCTACGATAACGGCGCACTAACCATCGAAGGGTCGGCAGCTTACAACCGTGGAATGTTATCAGGAACAGTAAACATAGGTGCTACCAACCGGCCCATTGGCGACGATGGCCAGCCCGCAGGCGACCCCGACAATAATATGCGTGTTTATGGTGGTGGAAGTTTGACACTTACACTAACTCCCTGGTTGCAGGCCACTGCCAGTGTTCAATTTTTACCCAATGGCGAAATTGAAGTAACCGGAAGAATTGGTTTACCTGGTACGGTTGATGTTTTCGACCGGAAATCCATCGACCGCAATCTGTTTACAGTGCCTGCCATTGAAATACCTATTTTTGCCATTCCACTTGGCCCGAGAAGCATAGGACTTGTGGCCAGAATAACCGGAGGACTCGATTTTTCTGCCGGTTTTGGACCCGGACAATTGCGTGAGTTATATGCCGAGGTGACTTATAATCCCGACAGGGAAGAGGAAACTACCATTACAGGGCATGGCGAATTTGCAATTCCTGCCGATGCCGGCCTGACACTAAGGGGTGATTTGGGACTTGGGGTAAGTGTGGGAATTGCCAGCCTTTCCGGCGGTATTGAAATTGCCGGAACACTTGGACTGGAAGGCGAGGCCGCTGCCGAAGTGGATGTAAACTGGAGCCCGCAAACCGGTTTGGCCCTTGATGCCACCGGACGGATAACAGTTAATCCGAAATTTACATTCGATATAAATGCTTTTGCCCGTGCCAGCCTCGATTTGTGGGTCACTTCAATCTCCGAAACCTGGCGTTATAATCTTGCATCATTTACATGGGGACCTGATATTCAGTTTGGAATTGTATTTCCTGTGCATTATCGTGAAGGTGAACCGTTTGATATGTCGTTCGATGATATTCAGGTAATCTATCCCGAGCTCGAATTGGTCAATATGGCCAAAGGATTGGCAAGTAATATTAAAGACAATATTTTTGATTAAATTTATTCGAATATGGAAAAACAGGTAGAACAACTCAATAATGAAGGCGTTAAATTATTTCTGAACGGAAACTTCAGCGCAGCCAAAACCAAATACCGGGAGGCGCTGGAAATTTCGCCGGAATACCCGACAACGCTCAATAACCTTGGTATGGTGTTTCTTCAGGAAAAAAAATATACCGAGGCTGAAAAGTGTTTTAAAAGAGCTGTTGGGGTAAAGGAAAACCCAACCTATTTTCTGAATCTCGGCCATGTGTATGCAAGCCTGAAACAACCCGGAAAGGCGGAGGAAAATTATCTGAAAAGTATTGAATTGAACCCCGATTCCCTTATGACATGGAAGAGCCTGGGATCGCTCTACCAGTATCAGAAAAAGTACTTTAATTCGGTAAAAATCTGGAAAAATGTAATCGAAAATTACAGTCGCGATCCGTATTACAAAATCCAGTTGGCAAAAGACCTGATTGCACTAAAGGAGTTCGGGCAGGCCTTAAATATTCTTTCTGAAGCTGCCGGACAGGATAAATACCAGGAGATGGTGTGGTATTATACTGCCTTGATTTATTTCAGTCAAAGCAACTTTGGAATCGCCGAATCGGCCATTAAAAAGGCGCTGGCCGTAAAACCCGACAACGAGTCGTGCCGGATTCTGGCAGCAACCATTTACCTGGGGCTTTCACAACTGGAAAAAGCCATAATGCATTGGGATTACCTGCTTAGGGTAAACGAAAACAACTATAAAGTAAGGGTTGACAAAGCTGTGGCTTTACTGGCAAACGGATATAAAAAAGAGGCGCTTGACGAATTTAATACCGTTATTTCAAAAGATAAAAAAAATGTTAAGGCATTATTTTATAAAGCCCTAACTTTGACAGAAATGAATGAAAATCCCGACGATGCCAAAGAGATTTTAAATGAACTGAAAACCGGTAATCACCCGTTTAGGGAAAAAGCAGCCGGACTATTGGAAAAGATTAGGTAGATAAAATTTAAAAAAAAATGAGATGAATGAATTATTTGACGGATTACTGCTATACGAAATAACCCTCCTCATCCTTGGTGTTATTCTTTTTCTGATACTGAGTATTGGATTGCTTTATTACATCATCAAAAAGGAACAATTAGCAAAACTGTTGTTTTTCTTTTTTATCCCGATTGTTATGATTGGTTATCCAAGTATTACCCAAATTACCATATCGAACGATAAAATAGAATTGTCGAAGTTGCAAAAACAAGTTATAGAAGATCCGGAGGATTCAGTGGCAGTCCAAAAAATGGAACAATTAACGGAAAAACTGGAAAAAAGGGCTTCGACAACTGATGATCTGGTGCAGGTAAGTACTTCAAATCTGATATTGGGCAACAATGAAAGAGCTGCAGAACTGGCCGATAAAGCATTGGAAAGAGACAACACCAGTTTGGCGGCGCGCGATATTAAAAAGATGGCAACGCTTCAGGAAAATTTAAGATTAAGCACGGTTAGAGAGCAATCCTCGCCAGTTAGGGAAGAACCGGGTTTATCCGCAGTAACTCCTATTCCGGCTGAAACAATTACTGAGACCCCAACTCTTGAAGCGGGTCCTCAGGTAAGAATTGATTCGGCTATAATAAGAACCAACCCTCAGTTGAATAACTTAAAACAAATGGAAGTTACCAATGATCTGACTAATGTGAAATCATTTTTAATCAACAAATCAGTTAGAAAATTAGATTCGGCACGTGAATCGGATAAATAAATCAAGAGATATTTAAAGCAAAAAAATGAGCAACTCTGATGCGCTGCTTTTTCTGAGAAATGTAATTAACGCCCGTCTTGAGTCAGAACTGAAAAGCAATAAGGTTCAAATTCCTGAGTTTGGTTTCGAAAATTCAGAAAATACCAGATTGAATAAGTTTATCAGGGAATACAATCTTTCCACAGCGGAAATTGTTATCCTTTTACTGGCGCTTGTGCCGCATATCGATCCCGGTTTTTTTCGCTCGGTAATTTCTCATTACCTGCCTAATGGCGGAGATTTCCCGGAGTTTGGCGGCGTAAAAGGCAAAAACCACCGGGGCATTTTGCCAACCGGCGAAACCGTCCTTTTTGTTTTGGCTGGAAATGATGTGGAAAAACGCACCAAAATTTCCCGGTATTTTGAAGAAGATCATTTGTTTGCCAAAAAAAGTGTATTATCCATTGAACCGGCCGGACATGGAGAGCCCAAAATGAGCGGACGGCTTTTAATGGACGAAGAATTTGTGGATTTATTTATCAATGGAAAAATTTCAAAACCCCGCCTTAGCAGCGACTTTCCGGCTGAACGCATTACCACTGAGTTGGAATGGAGCGACCTGGTGCTAAACGAAAAAACCATGGCCGGCATTAAAGAGATTGAAACCTGGCTAAAATACAACGACGAACTACTTAGCGGCTGGAAAATGCACGGAAAAATCAAGCCGGGTTTCCGGGTACTCTTTCACGGACCTTCCGGTACCGGAAAAACACTAACTTCCTCTCTTCTTGGAAAATACACCGGACGCGATGTGTTCCGTATCGACCTGTCGATGGTGGTTTCAAAATACATTGGCGAAACCGAAAAAAACCTGTCCAAGCTGTTCGACAAAGCGGCCAACAAAGACTGGATTCTGTTTTTCGATGAAGCGGATTCCATTTTTGGCAAACGCACCAACGTGCGCGATGCCCACGACAAATACGCCAATCAGGAGGTTTCCTACCTGCTGCAACGCATTGAATCACACGCAGGGCTGGTTATTCTGGCGTCGAACATGAAATCGAATATCGATCCGTCGTTTACCCGACGATTTAATTCCATCATCGAATTCGATAATCCTGATTCAGCCGAACGGTTGCAACTCTGGAAAAACTATCTTCCCCCGGTTGCAAAACTCGAAAAAAAAGTAAATCTGGAAGAAATTGCCCGCAAGTACCATTTAACCGGCGCAAACATTGTGAATGTCATCCAGTTTGCCGGATTGCATACTTTGGAGAAAAAATCGCAAACCATTTCGGCTGCTGACCTTTTGGCCGGAATCCAAAAAGAATATGAAAAAGAAGGGAAAATGATGCGGCTGGAATAATATTTTTTCCGAAATTGTATTGTCCTTTAACTGGTTTATTATGAAGGCTGAATGTATAGTCGTAAAACCAACTCCTTCGCCAGTTTTGTCACAGCAAACCCCATTATTATATATTTTCACCTGCCTGGTATTTTGTTGTTTTTCCGCGCAGGCAAATTCACAAATCCGGTTAATCGCTTCTCTTCAGCCAGAGCTTGTTGTAGTGCCAGGATATATTGGTATGCCGATTGAAAGGGCCGTTTCGCGCATGCCCAACGACAGACTCAGACAGGGCGAAATAACTGAAGTTTACGCCGATGCACCACCGGGAATTGTTGTTGGTCAGTTTCCATAGCCTGAAATGCGTGTGGACCCGGGTACGCCTGTTAATCTCGAAGTTTCACTTGGTCCACCTCTCCAAAGGAGGGTAGAAGTGCCAAATGTTAGCGGGTTGAATATCAGACAAGCCGGAGTTGTTTTAAGGGAATCCGGATTGCAAACCGGCCGGATTACTGAACGGACTTCTGATGAATTGGATGGCGGCATAGTATTGGAACAATCGCCACAGGCTGGCTCAGTAGTTATGGAAAACGCAGAAGTGGATTTGGTCATTTCAATTCGTGATTTACAGGTAACAGTGCCCGATGTTCGTTCCATGAAAAGGGAAAAGGCAATCCGGACTTTGGAGGAAAGCAGGTTAATCCACACCCTGTTTTATGAATCATCGGTCCAGCCAGAAAATACGGTTCTTTCCCAGGAGCCGCCTCCTGGAAAGCGGGTTGAGCCGGGTACGATGGTTTATCTTACCCTTGCTGAAAAGCAAATATTTTCTTCCTGGCTATTTTGGGGTGGAATTATTGTTGCCGTATTTTTGGGCGGCTTCTCAGGTTACCGGCTAAAAAAATCGAGAACCAGGAAATCCCAATCGGCTACACACAGATTGGAGATTAGGTTTAATCCAATGTGGGAACCCGGCAGGCAAAATTTGATTTTTCACGGGAACCGGCTCATAAATCCTTCGCTTCGGTTTAAATATATTCAGGATTCAGGCTCGTCAAACATTTTAAAACCCGAAAAATGAAATACGAAGAGATAACCATAAACCATTTTTTCGGGGATGAAAACTTATCTCCCGAAAAACTGTCTGCTGCTGAGAAAAGTGTTAAGTTCGAAAACCTTAAACAGGAAATCAAACGAAAGGAAAAAATTTTTCAATGGGAAAAAATTCAGGACGAGATTTCGAAAAACTGCACGAAACTTCTGAATACTCCTTTGAAAACAATCCTGGAGAAAGCCTGGGAAAAGTATGAAGAAGTGAGTCAATACCTCGATACTGAGAAATACGGAGATGAAAATACTTTTCTGATTCCATTGATAGAACACACAGTGGTTTCGGAACACCATCCGAAAATAGAAGTCAGCATTGGAGAAATTCCACTGTCCACAATAGATTTTGATGTTCACCTGGAAATGATATTAAAAGGGGTTATTCTTAAAATCAGCCAGGGAAAAATACAGGGGGTCAATGCCGGAAAGTGTAAAAGTAAAGCCTCTCTGTCATGCGAAGGAATAATCCTTTTCGAAGACGAAAGCCGGGAGTTTGAGTTTTAAAACGTGAAGGAATTTGGAAAGAACAGGAATTTGCTAATTTTGGTTTTTAAAAATCAAAAACCGATGACAAAAACAGAACAATTCCGCTCACTTCTGCAACATGGCGCGTTGCCCGGAAAGGTGCTTTTCCGACCCATTTTAATGTATTTTGCCGCAGATTTTATCGGAAAAACCTATGGTGAATTTGCCTCCGATTACAATGTTTTGGTGGAAGCCAATTTACGTTGTATGGACGAATTCGGCCTCGATATGCTTGGCCTGATTTCCGATCCGTATCGCGAAACCAGTGCGTTCGGTGCAAAAATTCAATACATTTCGGATGGAGTTCCGCGTTGCCTGAATTACGTGGTGGAAAGTATGGATGATGTGATAAACCTGAAAATACCTGATGTTTACAAGTCAGAACGTACACTCGACAGAATTAAAGCCGGCGAAGTTCTTACAAAAAAAACGCAGGGAAATATTCCCGTCATTGGGTGGATTGAAGGCCCGCTGGCCGAAGCCTGCGATTTGGCCGGGGTTCAAAATATGATGATGCAGTTAATGATGGATCCGGATTTTGCCAACCGGCTGATGGACAAATGTATGGTTACGGCCAAAGATTTTGCCAAAGCACAGATTGAAGCCGGTTGCGAAATCATAGGAATGGGCGATGCGGTTTGTTCACAAATTGATGCAGAAACGTACGAAACTTTTGTAAAAGACCGGCATAAGGAACTGATTGAATTCATTCACAGTCTGGGTGGAAAAATCAAATTACATATTTGCGGTGACACCAATCACCTGTTGCCACATTACAAAGATTTGAATCTGGATATCCTCGACCTGGACTGGCAGGTGGATATCAGTCATGCCCGCTCTGTTGTTGGCCATGAAGTTATTCTGGCCGGAAACATTAATCCGGTTTTGGTACAGGACAAAACCCGCGATGAAGTTTTCAGCCTGTGCCGCAGTCTGGTGGAAAAATATAAAAACGAACGGTTTATCCTTTCTGCCGGATGCGAGATTACCGTTTTAAC
>JAWLCW010000023.1:0-107924 GCA_041686935.1 Mariniphaga sp.
GGAAATTGGCGCAAAAACAGCCATTGTTTCTGAAATGGGAAATATTGCTTACCGGGTTGGAGAGGTGATTCACTGGGACGACGCAGCTAAAAAGTTTAATGAAGATGATGCCGACCAACTTACCCGTGTGAATTACAATCCGAAGTGGCCTCTGCCGCGGGTATAGTTATATTTGGCAACTTTGAGATCCATACTGAAAAATCAATTTGTGAACCCAATGAGGGGGAAGCAAATTGATTTTTTTCGTAACTTGAGCAGTTGTTAGTTCTGATTTGAAAATTTTTTTGTGTAAAACCAACACCGTCCTTTAGGGCGGTGAAAAGTAGAATCATAAATGAACCATTTAAATAATTGCAATGAAACCTAACCGTAGAACATTTATCAGAAACTCTGCCCTGGCAACGGCTGCACTTGGCACCTTCCCTACTATTCTTCATGCCGGATTTTCAGCCAATGAAAAAGTGGTGGTTGGGTTGGTGGGGTGCCTGGGAATGGGGTTCAGCAACCTGAAAGCTTTTTTGAATCAGCCCAATGTGGAATGTGGTGCGCTTTGCGATGTGGATCGTAACGTGCTGGAAGAACGTGCTGCTGAAGTGGAAAAAATTCAAGGGAAAAAGCCGGTGTTGTACAACGATTACCGTAAACTGCTCGAAAACAAAGACATTGATGTGGTGATTAACGCCACACCCGACCACTGGCATACGCTGATTGCTATCCATGCCATGGAAGCGGGAAAAGATTTGTACACAGAAAAACCGCTGGCCAATTCTATAGAGGAATGTAACCTGATGGTGAAAGCGCAAAAACGGTACAATAAAGTGGTGCAGGTGGGGCAGTGGCAGCGCAGCGATCCGCACTGGAAAGCAGCGGTGGATTATCTGCATGCCGGAAATATCGGGCGCATCCGGTCGGTACGTTCGTGGTCGTATGTGGGTTGGAAAGGGTCTATTCCGGTTGTGCCCGATTCAGAACCTCCGGCAGGAGTGGACTACAATTTCTGGCTGGGACCGGCGCCCAAAAAACCGTTCAACAAAAACCGGTTTCATTTTACCTTCCGCTGGTATTGGGATTATGCCGGCGGTTTAATGGCCGACTGGGGCGTTCATCTGCTCGACTATGCGCTGTTTGGCATGAACCAGTATGTGCCCAAATCGGTGATGGCAACCGGTGGAAAATACGCTTTCCCTGACGATGCTATGGAAACACCCGATACCATGATGGCGGTTTACGATTTTGGCGATTTTGGCTTACTGTGGGATCATACCATTGGCATTTACGGCGCCAATTACGGGCAACGCGGGCATGGAGTATCATTTGTTGGAGAATACGGAACGCTGGTTGTTGACCGGAGCGGGTGGGAAGTGATTCCCGAAAACCGGAGCGTAAGTAAAAAAGAGGGTTATGAAGGAGTTCCCTTACAAAAAAGCACCGGCAAAGGTCTGGAGTTGCATGTACAGAATTTTCTGGAATGTATTAAAACCCGTGAAAAACCGAGTTGCGACATTGAGATAGGTGCGCACATCGCGCGGTTTGCCCATTTGGGAAATATTTCGTACAGGCTGGGCCGCAAGGTTTTTTGGAATCACGAAAAACAGGAATTTATTGGCGATACCGAAGCCAACGAAATGATAAAAGCACGTTTTCGCGCTCCGTGGAGATTACCAAATGTTTAGATAATATTTTTAAATTTGCAAGCGCAAAAGCGGGAGTAGCTCAGTGGTAGAGCATCAGCTTCCCAAGCTGAGGGTCGCGGGTTCGATCCCCGTTTCCCGCTCGCTGAAAGCCGGTTTTCCCGGCTTTTTTGATGTTGATAAAGCTTTCCGGTAAGTCATATTCTTGGCAAAGGTACTGATCGCATCATGCCTGCCATTTGATTTGTATGCTATCATATTGTATAGTTAAGGATCATAGACAACAGAGTTGTGGGTTATGCCAGAGAACCTCACGTTTCCATATTTCGACTGATTTTTAAACAGGGATTAAAAAGATTATCTTTGTGTAAATGGATTAAAAATGGATTTTAAAATTCTGACAGATAAGTTGCTTGATGATTACACAAAAGCTGTAAGAGAATCTCCTTTGGATAAAATTGATAAAATCAAAAAACTGGAGATGCCGGTTGATTATTTTCAATTCTGTAAGTCGGTTTCATCAGTTTATTCCTCAAAGATTGAGGGAGAGGATATTGACTTTGATAGTTATTTTAAACACAAATTCTTAAAAGTTAAATTTAACCCCGATTATACCCGTAAAGCAGATGATTTATATTCAGCATATGATTTCATTGACAATAATAGATTAACACTTGAGAATGTTCATAAAACACATTCCATTTTGAGTGAAAATTTATTACCTAAAAGTCAACAAGGATTGATTCGTAATAATCCAATGATTGTAATCAATAACAATGATAAAATTGAATATGTTGCGACAAGTCCAGAGGTAGTTAAATCGGAGCTTGAAAGATTATTTCATGACATTGACTTATTGCTTCATACAGATTTAAATTCTTTTGAGATATTCTACTATGCTTCATTATTACATCTTGTTTTTGTGAAAATCCATCCTTTTCAAGATGGAAACGGACGAACCGCAAGATTGATTGAGAAATGGTTCCTGATTGAGAAAATTGGACAAAAGGCAACTTCTGTTCAATTGGAAAAAAATTATTACAAAAGACTATCGGATTATTATTCAAATATCAGGAATATTGGACTTGAATACGAGGATTTGGACTATTCAAAATGCCTTGACTTTTTATTAATGACAGTTAAAGGAATTGATGACCAGAACTAAAAGGCACATACCCACAACATGGTTTAGTGCATGAGGGTTTCAGTGGTATGCGAGCGTTTGTGACCCGTAAAAAGGTCGGTATAAAATGATAGGAAATCGCCTCGTAATCCCGCACGATACCATACCATCAACCATTCCGCTTCAAGAATTTTTTTAACTTTGAAAAAATGGAAAAAACAATTTTATACTTTACATTAATTACCTTAATTATAATTGTTAATTCAGTTTTTGGACAGGATACAATTATTCCGAACCATACACCGGTGCAAGTATTAGTGACTGATTTTAATAACAATTCAAGAAAAGGAGAACTAATAATTTTTGAAGAGCTAAATACGCAGGAGACATATCAGGGAATAAGTAATACTGAAGGTAAATTTGAAATTCAGTTAAAAGTAAACGAAACATATCTCATAAAAATTAAAAGTATTGGCAAAGCTGAGGAATACAGTAAATTCACAATACCTGAGTTAAATGAAGGAGAATATTTTGGTCCAATGCAGGTAACTATTCAGTTCGAACCAGCAAAAACCTATACGTTGGATAATGTTCATTTTGAATCAGGAAAATCAAACTTAATTAAAAGTTCATTTGAAGAACTTGAGGATCTATTGGAATATATGAAACTAAAAACTGGTATTATTATCGAAATAGGGGGGCATACAGATAATATTGGAGATGATGAAGCGAATTTTAAATTATCAGAAGCAAGAGCAGAAACAGTCAAAAACTATTTAGTTTCAAAAGGAATATCCCCGAATAGAATTGTATCAAAAGGTTATGGGGAAAATCATCCAATTGATACTAACACTACTCCTGAAGGGAGACAAAAGAACAGAAGAACAGAAGTAAGGATTTTAGATGAGAAATGACTCTATAAGTTAAATGAGTGTAGTAACTGGGAAAAATCAAAAAAAAATGAACAGAGCAACTGTTGAATCAACCATTGAATCCCGTTTCAGAAAAAAGGTACAAAGTTCCGGAAAAGTTAAAAGTGCTTATCTGCTGGTACATTCCGATAAGCTAAACATTCATCTGAATTTGGCAGAAGGAAAAACCGGCGATGTGGATGCACATCCAAATCAACCCCTGCACCTGGCCAGTGTGGGTAAATTATTTGCATCCACCATAACCGGAATCCTGCATGACAGGGGAGAACTGGCTTTTGACGATAAAATATCTAAATACCTCGACCATGAATTAATGGACCAACTGCATGTATATAAGAGGAAAGATCATTCCGGCGAGGTTAAAATCAGTCATTTGCTTAAACAAACTTCAGGACTGAATGATGTTTTTTACAAACTTTATAAAAAGTTGCTGAAAGAACCCCAGGTTATTTCGCCACGGGAAGCTGTTTTGTGGGGCAAAGTAAACCTGAAACCTCTTGCGGAACCCGGCAAAAAACATTTTTATACCGATACCAATTACTACCTGCTGGGACTGATTATTGAAAACGTTACGGGAAAATCTTACCACGAAGTGCTGCACGAGTTTATTTTCAATCCGCTGGGAATGAAAAACGCATACATGCATGGGTTTTCTCAACCGGCAGTTCCTTCAGAGTTTCCTGCGGCCAGGCTGTACATAAAAAATGTGGACCTTTTTACGGTAAAGGGTTTGGCGCAAATCGATTATGCCGGCGGTGGTGTTGTTGCCCCGGCCGAAGAGTTTCTGCTTTTTATGAAAGCGCTTTTAAATCATCAACTGGTGAAAAAGGAGACGCTGGAACAGATGCTGAACGATGACATTCCGATGGGATTTCCCACTCCCGGTTTCAACTACGGCTATTCCATCTGGAAATTCAAAACCATTCCGGTGCTTATGCCCGAAAAGTATTTTTGCTGGGGATGTGTGGGCGCAACCGGCGCTTTTATGTTTTACCATCCCAAAACCGAATCCGTAATCATCGGCACGTTCAACGAGTTCTCATTCCGGTCGAAAGCGCTACAGTTTATGATTGGCAGTGTGGTAAAACAGTTGGTGAAATGCGACCAGGAGAATTGATTGTTTTAAACCTCCAGACTTACCAGCTTCGCATCAACGCCTTTCACCAGGTTGAGTTTACGGGTGATTTCTTCGTGTTTGCTGAAGTCTTCGCCGGTAAGTTCTAGGAATATAAGTCCGCTGTCGGAGCAGTTTTCCAGAACGCCGTCGTGAATGCCCAGGCGGGTTTTAATGAAGCAGCCCCAGCCGGTTAAAATTTTCTGCACCTTTTCTGCGGTTTCCTGGCGGTGCCGCACCAGAATAAGTAATACAGTCCGTTTCATAATTTTTGGATTTTGGGCTTAATTTACAATTTTTGCAGGAAATGGAAAAACTTAAATAAACTTTTGTCGAAATATTCCTATATCAACCACCAAAAAACAAATAAACGCCAAATTCTAATATGCAAAATCATCAAAAGGTTAGACAGATTGGAACTAAAGTAATTGATACTTGGAAATTATTTGTGATTTTTTTTTGCCAATTGCTATTTTCGGCTTCTTCAAATTGAGTTAAAAGTATGTGATTCAGGAAAACAAAAGTCTCAATTTCAAACCAGGCTTGATTCGTTCTGTCTGGCCTTGTCGTCATTGGCCGTGTTCGACAGGTCGGCCATGTCGTCGGCGGTTTTAGCAGCGGTATCCGGTTAGGGTCAGCTCGAATCTGATGCTTTTAAAGCTTTTTCAGAAGCCTTTTTTTAGAATACTAAAATGTGGCCAGGTCACTTAAATAATCTTATGTTAGTTCAAATTTGTATGCCGGAACCACGTTGATTGTATAACCATTTTTTAGAATTTTATCTGTTTGGTCAATGGTTAAAATTACTCCTTTGGTGAGATTAAAAAACTGAAGGGCTGCAATCAATCCGTTTATTTCCCTTTCCTGATTGTCTCCGTTTAACGCGAAGCAAACCTGAATTGCAAAATAGTCTTCATTTTTTTGAAAGATAAAATCGCATTCCGAATTGCCATCGGAATAATACCAGATTTTTTTGGTTGTTCGCCGGATGCTCCAGTAAACTGCATTTTCAAATTTTCGTCCCAAATCTTTTGACGCAGAAATAGATGCCACATTGATAAGACCATTATCAACCACATACACTTTTTTCTCTGATAACATCTGACCTTTAACTGACCACGAAAAACGGGGAATCAGATTTACCAGGTAACTTGATTCGAAATAAGACAAATATTCCAGAACAGTTGATGAGGATTTTACCCCGATAATACTGGTAAGCTTGCTGGGACTAATTGGTTTTGCCGTATTCGACATGACATATATACAAAGCTTTTTTAGTCCTGAAATATCGCGGATGGAATACCGTGTAGCAATGTCACGGTGAAGAATATCTTCGAGAAGGAAACTTAATAATTCACTGTTTTCGGTTTTAAGATATTCAGGAAACCCTCCCTTTTCGATAAAAGACAAATAACTTTCCTTATTATGCCTGTAAGAAAAAAATAAACAAAATTCGTGGTAACTGAAAGGGAAAAGCTCTTTGGTAATATGCCTTCCAGTTAAGTTTGTTCCTAATTCAACACTCAACATACGCGCATTTGAACCCGTAATTATTACTCTGACCGATTGATCCAGTTTTTGCCTGACATAAAGTTCCCAACCGCCAATAATCTGAATTTCATCAAAAAACAAGATTTTCTTATTGCTTTCTTTTATCAATTCATCCAGTAAAATGAAATCGCTTGCTAAAAATTGATACAACCTGATATCAGCAAAGTTGAAATAAAACACTTCCTCTATTTCATTTCTTATAAATTGATGAAGCAAAACACTTTTCCCGCAGCGCCTTATCCCCGAAACTACAAGGGCATGAGTGTTGGTAACGGGCAATAATTCCAATAGCTCTCTGAATGTACCTAATTCAAAGGAGTAGAGTATTTTTTTTTGCTCATTGGCAACAGCCTGAATTTCTGAATATTTCATATTTATGTTGTTACTAATGATTCAATTAATCCATTACAAATGTAATAATTAAATTATTACCAACCAGATATATTTTTCTTGTACATATCAGTATAAGAATCCAAAAAGCCAAAGCGATATTTTTTTCCGGTACCGCCTTACTCTGAATTAATTTGACGTAAAAAAGTCAGGAAAAATGAAAAAAGAAAAAGAAATCATGTTGCCAAATTCTAAGGATGGATTCCAGGAAAAAGAAATTTATAGTATGAATAACTAAAAAGCAGATACAAAAGCTTCATTTTTTAACCACGTTTGATTCCGGTGGAAACCATACGTGGTTTTGGTTGGGATCACACGTGATTTTGATCGAAACCACGTTAGCCAGCTCTGGTAAAAAATCCGTTTTTCAGTCTCTTAATTTATCCAGAATCTTTTTTATCGATTGCCTGTTCTCTTTTGAAACACCGGATTCTTTGGCAATTTCGTCCCAGTTGTTTATTGCCTCCAGTACCTGTTCTATGATTGTTTTTGCATTTTTTATCCCAAAAAGGGTCGCAAGTTTCATGAGTTCTTTCCTGCCTGGGGTTTTACTTTCCCCGGCCACCATGGTGCTGTGAAACCCATAACCGGAATAGGAGAAGGTAAGGTCGTAAGCCGGTGCAAACTGCCATTCTCCTTTTGCATTCATCAGAAATGAAAAATTTTTGCTGTGGTCGTCCCAGTTATGGGCATAAACATTAAATGCTCATCATAACCTTCAGGAAGGCTGCCAACCCCGTGTATCAGTTTACCGGTTTGACTGTTGTATCCAATAAAAATCTTTGGCCTTGCCCCGCCGGAAGAACCCCCGATAATAAATAGTTTTTCTATAGATTATTTTGTAAATAGTCTTTCAATATCATCAGGATTTTCTTTTTCTTCCAGAACATGGTCAAAATCACTTAATCGTCCCAAAAAGTGTATCAGGTTAAGAAGCGATTCCAGTGAAATTTTGCCGCTGCTCTCAAACCTTTTCAGACTTCCGAGTGATACACCGGAGCGTTCTGCCATTTCTTTCTGTGAAATTTTCAGCCTTTTACGCAAGGCGCGGTGTCTTTGGGCTATCTTCAGTCCAACTTCGTATGGTGTCGGTTTCAATGAGTACATATATACATTCAGCTAAAATATTGGCTAAAATTAATCAAATTATTGTGAAATAGCTAATATATTGTCTTGTAAATTCGGATTTTTGTGTAACATACGTTTGGCCAGTTTCGGTCACCAGTTTTTTGTGGTGGGTGTAAGCTTTATCGCGAATGGTTTTCGATTCGTTCTGTCCGGCTTTGTCGCCGTTTGCTGTGGCCGGGTCGGCTATTTCACCGTCGGCAGTGGCAGCGGTATCTGGTTAGGCAAGGTCGAATCCGAGGGCGGTTAAGGCTTTGGTATTTGTCTGATTCAAAACAGTTGTTTGCATTTTTTAGAGGAATCCTTATTCTTGCATCAATTCCAATCTAATACAAAATTATCCCCCTCTTTTATTCAAAATAACAAATAATTATCCCCCTCTTTTATGCATAAACTACAATAAATATCCCCCTCTTTTATACAAACTGTTTTTATTTTACTTACCTTTACCTAAAAAATATTTAGGAATAAATGTTTGAAAGAAATGTAATAGTTGATTTAAAAAAATGGGCGGCTAGTCCTGGACGAAAACCGCTTATTCTCAGAGGAGCAAGACAGGTTGGAAAAACCAGTCTTGTAAAGATGTTTGCCAAAGATTATGATCATTTTATTCACTTAAATCTGGATAAAAAGAAAGAACGTGATATTTTCACCAATGAATTTGATATCCACAAACTCTTTGAAATTATTTGTCTGCATAAACAAATAAAAAGTATAAATGGTCGTGTTTTACTCTTTATTGATGAAATCCAAAATTCACCCGGAGCAATTGCCACGCTCAGGTATTTTTATGAGGAAATGAATGAGATTCATGTAATTGCAGCCGGATCACTTTTAGAAACCATTTTTGCGCGTAACATTAGTTTTCCGGTGGGCCGGGTTGAATACCTGCCAGTCAGGCCATGCTCTTTCAATGAATTTCTTGGTGCGACAGATAACAAAAAAAGTATTGAGTTGCTGAACACTTTGCCATTCCCGGAGTTTGGCCATGAACACCTGATGCAGCAGTTTAAAAATTACACCATAATTGGAGGTATGCCGGAAATCATTGATGCCTGGCGTCAAACAAATTCAACTTTAGGCTTAAACAGGATTTATGATAGTTTACTTGTGTCTTATATGGATGACGTAGAAAAGTATGCATCAAATTTAACAATGGTAAATGTAATGAGGCATATTTTAAAGCATTCATTTTTTGAAGCATCCACACGAATAAAATTTCAGGGTTTTGGCAACTCGTCTTATAAAAACAGAGAGATGAGTGAAGCTTTTAAAATGTTGGAGCGAAGCTATTTAATCCAATTGGTTTATCCGGTAACAAACACTGACTTACCTGTACAAGTAAATTACCGAAGATCTCCAAAATTGCAATTGGTTGATACGGGGCTGGTAAATCATTATTCGGGAATTCAGGGAGATTTGATTCAGGAGAATGATTTGAATGATTCTTTTAAAGGCCGGATAGCAGAGCATATTACCGGACAGGAATTATTAACGCTGGCTGAATCTGTTTTGTTTAAACTGAACTACTGGACCAGGGAAAATAAAGATGCAGATGCCGAACTTGATTTTATCTGGAAATATAAAAATAAAGTCATTCCGATTGAGGTTAAATCGGGGAAAGCTGGAAAGTTAAGATCACTGCATCAATTCGTTGACAGGTCTCCTCATAATTTTGCTGTACGTGTTTACTCCGGTAGATTTTCGGTTGAAAATGCCATTACAATTTCAGGTAAAAAATATAAACTGATAAATCTTCCTTTTTATCTTATCCATAAACTACCACAATATTTGGATTATTGTATTGGCAACGGGTTAATTTCATAGAAACTGGTCAAATTCCATTTTTTTCGGGCGATTCCATTACATAACCAATAAACAACAGATGACTGGTTTCGGGAATAATTCTTAAACTTTCCACATGAGCCGAAATCAGTACTGACCGTAATCCAAAATCTGCCAGGAAAAAACAAGTAAGCATTAAAAATATCTGTATTGTTCCGGCACCTTTCCCTTTTTTTCAACGATTTCCGGATTTAAGGGGAGCGGACTACTGCTGTAGATTTTTTCCAATACTATGTTGAATTTCCAGGAATCGCCATAATCGAAAAGATATATAAAAAGATAACACCCTTTTTCAATTACAGGCAATAAGGAAACAGTATGTTTTATCGTACCCTTGGGGAAAACCGGCGCCATCATTTTGAAGAGTGGCACAAAACCCGGATCATCCCGAACATGCCCTTTATAGAAACCCAATTCTTTTAAGCAGGGGACGTTCCATCGAACAATTTCCTGCCCCGCGAGGATTTTGGATAAACTAACTCCCAATTCAGTTGGTCGAATTCAGCTTTTCCAGGAGTGCCAGTCAGCAAGATGTTGTCTTTTGCATCGGCTGTTTTCCGGAACAATTTTCCCCCGGTGCACAATTGGAACATTAAATCAATCACCGGCTAGTATTCCTGCTGGTAGTTTGGCGCGGCAACTTCCTTACGAAAATGCAGCAAGGCATTGATTTCAAAAAGATCCTTTTTTGAGTTCACACCGAAAAGTCTAATAAAGAAAAAATGCCACGAAGTCACTAAAACACGAGGAATCACAAAGATTTAAAAATCAGCAATCTATGCCTGGTGAAATCTTTGTGCCTTAGGGCCTTTGTGGTAAGAATATTTTTCTGAAAGGACTCAATTATTATTTTAAAAGAATCCAGCATACAAGGAATAAACTATGATTTAATGATTGAAACAAAATCAGTGGCATGGTTTACACGGTATTTTCAAAAGGGTTATCATCTTTTGAGTTTATTTTTATTTACTTTGCAAAAAGTCAGATAAAAACTAATCTGTTGTTTGGAAAAAAATCATATACTGAATCCGGACTTCTGAAAGGCCTTAAAAAAAGCGACCACGACAGTTTCAGAAAACTTTTCGAACAGTACAGTAAACCATTGTACCGGTTTTCACTGAGTTATTTGAAGTCGAATGAAGCGGCAGAAGATATTGTACAGGAGGTTTTTATCAAAATCTGGGACAAAAGAAAAGATATCGACACAGAAAAATCCTTTCAATCCTACCTGTTTACCATTGCCTTGAATTCGGTTCGGAAACATTTTAATAAACTGGCCGAAGTTAATCAGCTAAAACATGAAATTATCGCATCTTTTTCAGAAAATCCGGAAGCATTTGATGAACAGGATAATTTTGAGGATTATTTGTGTAAACTGGATGCCTTAATTCAAAAAATGCCGGAAAAGCGAAAAGAAATTTTTATCGGGAAAAAGCTGGAGGGAAAATCGCAAAAAGAACTGGCAGAAGAATTCGGAATTACTGTTAAAACAGTTGAATACCATATTGGCGAAGCCATGAAATTCCTGAAGGAAGAGTTTGAAAAATTTCGGCTGGGTGGAATGGTGTTCTTTTATTTGTTTATTACAAAAAAAAATTAAACGCCGTTGAAATAGAATCAATATTTTGTTCGCCAAGCTAAAACATGGCGCAAAAAAAGAGAGCTTTTTACACCGGCGATTTAGCCTGGTGAACAGAACAAAGAAACAGAGGAGAAAAGCTTTAGCTATTAATCTTATGATTCTCATTATCAATTAGGAACCTATTTGAATTCACCAATATTTTAAAAATTTCATTTTTTCACTGGGGATTTTTCAGTTCCCGGGATATAACAAGTATAAAAAACAAAACAATTCGTTTTTTTGCATAGATTAGTATTGGTTTAGCAGAGAAAAGGGGAGTGCTTTTCGCACTCCTTCTTTTAAACGGAAGAGAATGGTGAAGAATACAACATACAAAACCCTTGAAAAATTTTCCAGCGGAAAATACTCCTGGAAAGAATACCAGTTGGTTAAAAGCTGGTTTGAAAACATTCACAATTTTAACGAAGCAAAGTCTTTTTTGAAAGAGCAGTGGAATAATCTAAGTGATTCGGATTCACCCGACGACAAATCATTGGACCATATTTACAGGCAGGTTGAATACCACATGTTGCTGGAAGAAAAAAAGGAGTCGAAAAAAATAAACCTGTGGCGCATTTATCGTCAGGCAGCCGCTGTTCTTTTAATTCCGGTCCTCGTTTTTTCAGCCTTGTATTTTTTTAGTGAAAAAACCGCGTCAGATGATGATTTGGCCTGGGTGGAAATTCAGGCTCCGCACAGTTCACGCATTCAGTTCTCTTTACCCGACGGCTCGTCTGGCTGGTTAAACAGTGGTTCGTCGTTGAGCTACAATCCGCAGTTTACAAAAAAACGACAGATACAGCTATCCGGCGAAGCTTATTTTGAAGTAAAACCATCAGATATTTTTTTCAATGTAAAAACGTTGGATTTCGATGTGAACGTTTTGGGCACAACATTCAATGTTACTGCTTATGAAGATGATTATTTTTCTCAGGTAGTTCTGGTGAATGGCAAAGTGAATGTTACCGGGAATAATCAGATTTTTGACAAAATACTTTCACCCGGCGAAAGGTTGCTGGTGAATCCCGAAGAAAATAAATTTAATGTAAGCACAGTGGACACCGAAAGTCTCACTGCCTGGAAGGATGGTTTATTGCTGCTTGATAATGAACCACTTGAACTTGCCGTAAAAAGAATGGAAAGGTGGTATAATGTGGAAATAATTATTGAAGATGAATTGCTGAAAAGGTACCGGTTTAAAGCCACATTTGAGGATGAACCACTTGAGGAGGTATTAAAACTGCTTTCGGTGTCAACCCCTATGGAATATACGTTTGAAAAAAGGGAAGAGGATTCGGATGGAATTTATAAAAAGAAACGCGTGAGAATAAAACTGAAACAATAATAATGCAAAGCAGGAAGGTGTTCGCACCACCCTCCTGCACAACTTGCAGAGCGATCAATAAATCTATTTATTAACTCTACAAAAGAATGTAAATGTATGAAAAAGTTTAGAAAGTTAATGCTTTGGTGTGGAGACGGAATACGAAGTCACACCATGTTAAAAATTTTGAGGATGGCACGATTAACGGTTTTTCTGGTTTTGTTGGGAGTAGCGCAGGTTTTTGCCCTGGAGTCCTATTCGCAGGCAACAAAATTAACCTTGAAACACAGTGATACTGAACTCGAAAAGGTTTTAAAGGAGATTGAAAAAAAATCGGAGTTCTATTTCCTTTACAACAAAGACCTGATTGATGTGGAACAGAAAGTGGAGGTTGACCTGGAAGAAAAAAATATCATCGAAATTCTCGATGTGCTTTTAGCCGGTAAAGACATTCGCTATTATGTATTCGACAGGCAGATTGTGCTGTCTAACCAGTTTGGAAAGGCATCAGATAACAGAAAGATTGAAGTTTTTCAGCAGCAGTCTTCAATTTCCGGTACGGTAACCGATGTCAATAATTTACCTCTGCCAGGGGTTACTGTAATAGTTAAAGGAACAGCCCAGGGGACAGTAACAAACGCCAGCGGGGTATATACTTTATCTAATATTCCTGCAAATTCTTCATTGGTTTTTTCTTTTGTTGGGATGCGGACACAAGAGATTGAAATTGGAAACCGTACAACAATTGATGTGGTTCTGGTTGAGGAAACCATTGGAATAGAGGAAGTGATTGCCATAGGCTATGGAACACAAAAGAAAAGAGATATCATCGGTTCAATATCAACTATAACCAGTGATGATTTGACCAAAGCAGCAAGCGCCGGTTCTTTTGATGCGGCCATGCAGGGGTTGGCACCAGGGTTAATGGTTTCAAGCGAATCAGGAATACCGGGTGCTCCTGTACAAATAAAAATTCGCGGTGTAAGTTCAATTTCATCGGGAACAGACCCTCTCTGGATTGTTGATGGAATTCCTATTGTGAGTGAAAGCATGGGCAGATCTTTTGATGGAGAATCGTCACAGAATGTTTTGTCGCTGATAAATCCGTCTGACATTGAATCTATTCAGGTGTTAAAAGATGCGGCGGCAACCTCGATTTATGGTTCAAGAGGTTCAAATGGAGTTATTCTTGTAACTACCAAATCCGGAAAAAAAGGTGTAATGACGGTTAATGTGGATTTAAAATCCGGGGTCAGCAATTGGGCAAACAGAGATATTGGGTTGGCAACAGGTGCCGAATATATTGAAATTATGGACAAAGCCTATGCTAACAGCAGAATTTCAGGATTATACGATCCGCAAACTTCCCTTAATCAATTGGATGGGGTAATGGGCACGATCACCAGGGCGGAAGCATTGGCTACCAATACCGACTGGGGTGATGTAATCAGCCGTACCGGTTCATTTGTCGAGGCCAATGTTTCGGCAACTCAGGGAACTGATAAGGGAAATTCTTATATGTCATTGCGTTACAGAAAAGATAACAGTATCCTTAAATACAGTGATCTGGAAGTTTTTTCAGCCAATGCCAATTTAAATTACGAGTTGCTCGAAGTACTGAATATTAATTACCGGGGATTAGTTTCTTTTTCAAATAATGACAGGGTTAAATCGGCTCAGGGAAGAGGAGGAGCAGGAGGCTGGTCGCAGGTAAATGCGTATTCTTTGCCCTGGATGAAAGTTTTTGACGATACGGACACCGGTATGAACGGTTTTTGGAACCCATTGTCAGGCGCTAATGCCCTGGCCGGTATTTCTCCGATAAACAGTGAGAGTAACCTTCAGACCCTGAATGTACTTCAGGGATTAAACGGAACATTGAAAATTACTGAAGGTCTTACCCTGAAAGGTGAATTTGGCGCTAACCTCGTTTATGATAAAGGACTTTCATATCGGGGAGAAAGTGTTCGTATTGATGGTGCAATGGCACGGGAAGAAAAAAACCAGCGAACAGTTTTAAACTACAATTCATATTTAAACTACGACAGGAATTTTGGGGATGACCATTGGTTAAATATTGTTACAGGTGTGGAAAATACCCGCTCCCATGTTCATTATACCTACCTGGAAAGCCAGTCTTTAATAGGTAGTTTCAGGGAAGTGGGAAGGCCTGAGTCAGTCAGAGGGCGCAGTTATCTGGACAATGAGAGTTATCTGAGAGGTTTTTTTGGCCGGGCCAATTATAAATTCAGGGATAAATACATTATTGGAACCAGTATCCGGCGTGACGGAATTTCCAAATTTACACCCGATAACAGGTGGGCTACATTTGTTTCAGGTTCTGCCGGTTGGATAATTTCAGATGAAGATTTTTTTAATTCAGACTTAATTAACCTGTTAAAATTACGGGGAAGTTTCGGGCAAACCGGAAATACCAATATTCCAAGCGGGATTACCTCAGATAATTATTCGGTACGTACAAGCAGTACTTTGGGAATACCCAGTACAGAACTGATTAGTATTGGAAATTCCGATATAAAATGGGAAACTACGAGCACCCTCGATGTAGGTTTTGATTTTGGGTTGTTAAACAACAGGATAAACGGTTCGCTGGCATATTATAAACAGACCGTTGAAGATATGCTTTTGGCTGTAGCTTTGCCTTACTCTGCCGGTATATCCGGGGGGAACATAGTATGGCAAAACATTGGAGATATGGAAAACCAGGGAATTGAGTTTAATGTAAATGCCGCAGTGATTAATAACGCTTTTAAATGGAATACGGGGTTAAACTTTTCGACCAATAAGAATAAAATACTGGCTTTGGACCCCGATTCAGATGCCAATAATGTTGGTATTACGCAGGCAGAACCTTTTGAAGACAGAATAATTACAATTTTTAAGAAAGGTCTTCCATTGGGTAACTGGTATATGGCAGAATCGGCGGGAGTTGATCCGGAAAGGGGAATCCCAATGATTTATGAAGTGCAGGTAAATGAGGACGGAACTACCTCGCATACAGGGAATATTATTCCCGGAACTACTGCAAACCTGGAGGCCAACAGGATGATTCTGGATGGAAAAACATCGCTGCCAAAAGTAACAGGTGGTTTCAACAACCAGTTTGCCTATAAGAATTTTGATTTAAGCATGAACTTCTCTTTTGCTTTCGGACATTATATTTATAACCGTTTACTGCAAAGTACCCTTACCCCAAACAGGGGAGTGCGTGCGCTTTCCAACAAGTTGCTGACTGAAGCATGGCAAAATCCGGGCGACAATGCAAAATGGCCTCAGGTTGTTATGAATGTACAGCATTTCTATGACAATGCCGGAAATCCATCAACTGCTCCTGTAACATATGGTACAGAAGAAAAATACATTTCTTCCATGTTCCTTGAAAAAGGTGATTATTTGAAGTTAAATAACCTGAATTTTGGATACACCCTGCCCACATTGGTTGCTTCAAGAATTAAAATGCAGTCTTTACGTGTTTCCCTGAATGTAACCAATCTTTTAACGCTGACCAGTTTTTCCGGCTACAATCCTGAAGTGCCAATCGAACAATCGTCGGCAGCAAGTTTTGTAAGTTACAATTCAATGCCACAGGCACGTACATACAGCCTCGGATTAAATATCAATTTTTAATAATGATAAAATATATTGCAATGAATACAACCAGAAAATATTTGTTATTGATATTCATAATCATTTTAGGAATATCCTGCGACCAGGAAGCTTTTTTTGAACTGGAAAGACCCAATGAGTTTCCGTGGGTGAATGTAAACGAACTTGAAATAGGGGTAAGAGAACCTTACTTTTTACTTAACCGTGAGCCTTGGGATCATCCCTTTGGAACGGTTGCTCTTAAAAATTTTACAGAGTCAGATATTGCGGTTTTTCTACCTCAGTTTGTGGGCGCCAGTGCTTCGGCCGAGTATTACAACAGAGAATTCAGCAATGCAACACCTGCTTATGAAATGGAAGGAACTTTTGTGCGGTTATATCAAATGATAACAGCCTGCAATGGTCCGATTAAAATGCTGAACGATGCGGAAGAAGCCGGTGTAGATCCTTTTCCAAGTATGACTCAGGCTGACAGGGACAAGGTAAATCAGTTTAAAGGGGAACTTCTGTTTATGAGAGGGCTGGCCTACTGGTATCTGGCCAGAATGTATGCACCTCCCTATAATCCGAATGGAAGCAACGAAGGCCGGTATTTTACGTTAAGGCGTGAGTACTCCACTTCCTCAGAAGAATTGAAAAATCCCACACTGGGAAGTGTTGCCGAGGTTTACGCAGCCATTGAGGAAGACTGGACAAATGCCAAAGCGTTATTGTTTGAAAATCATTCCACTGTGGTAAATGAACTGAATATAAGGGCCAGGGCGAATAAAGTGGCTGCCTCGGCTATGCTAATGCGCCTCTATTTTATTAAGGGGGAACACAGTAAAGCACAGGCTGAGTGTGACTATATTTTAGGCAGCTCTTTGTATGACCTGACTGAAGATCCCATTCAGGCATTCAATAAAAATGGTGCCGATGGCTGGGGTAACGAGGTGATTTGGCAAACCGCATGCGACAATGTATCGGGAGCATACGGGCGTATGGAAACAATTTACGGAAGAAGTCATTTTTCGAGTACCAATATGGCCGCCTGGGCAAGTCAGGCAATGTCGCACTGGGCTATGAAACAGGTGGGATGGATGGATTCAGATTTATCTGAAACGGATGAAGCCCGTAATGATAAAAGATACCAGCAGATATATTTCAGGTACGATGTTGATCCGAGATCAAATTTGGTACCGCCGTTGGTTTGGAGCCATAAATGGTTCAGGGCGCCCGACCAGCGCAGGTCAAACAGACCGCTCATCCGGCTGGCCGAAGTTTATCTTACCCGTTCAATTATCCGTTTTAATAATAATGACAGAGAAGGAGCAGCAGCAGATTTGAATGTAGTTCGTAACAGAGCCGGTCTCGATAATATCGGAGCAAATGAGCTTACTGCTGAAATGATTCATAATGAGCGTATAAAAGAAATGGCAACCGAAAACGGAGACAGAACTTACTACCTTATTGGTTTGCAGTTACCTATCGGAATTGGTGACAGAAACCCGGCAAGTTTCTCGCCTGTTTTGCCACCTTATTCAGAATACTACTGGCAGGTTCCTGTGGTTGAGCGAAACCAGAATCAGTCTTATGGTGACGGAAATTAAGTTTCAACACCGGTTTTCAGAAATGAGAAACTGAGAACCTTTTTACAAGCCACTTTGGAAGTTTTCCTTGCAGTAACTTTCAAAGTGGCTTTAAAGTTTTAATAATCGAAACCAAAGTGAATTTTCGATTGGTTTATAGTTCGTATTTTAATCATTTGTAAGAATTTAATCTTTCCATAGTATGAACAAAATTGTTGTAAGTTTAAAGGTTTTAGTAATTTTTGGTGTCATTTGTTCCTGTTCAGTCGATTCCGAACCTGAAAAATTATCCATTGCAATTCTTGGCCAGTCAATCATTGAACATGATCCGCGGAATTATTACGAAAATCCGCTCGAAACTGTCGTACCACTACTAATGGAAAAAGATGTGGTTTTCACCAATCTGGAAGTTGCAATCAGCGGAGGAAATTATGAATGCGATACGTTAAAGAAAGGAACATTTTTCCATGGTGCCACTCCTGATGTGCTGGATTACCTGAAAGAAATAAATGTTAATCTGTTATCATTATCCAACAATCATTCATTTGATTTTGGTGAATGCGGCATAGTTTCAACCATTCACGAGGTTACCGCCAGAAATTTCTCTTATGCCGGTACCGGAAGCAATCTAGCCGAGGCGGCTGCTCCCGGTTACATTGAAGTAAATGGTTTGAAAATAGCGCTGATTTCTTTCACATCAACAGGTGGAAATGAAAGAGAGAGCATACTCACGCCCGATTCACCTTGTGTGAATTATGTTATTATGGACGATCCTTCGCACCTGGAAAGGGTTTATAAGGCAATAGAAGAAGCAGAAGGTGCAGAGGCAGATATAATTTTTGTTTATCATCACTGGCACGGACATGACGAAATAAAAGTTGACTGGGCACATGAACTTATTGACAGGGGAGTTGACTTATATGTTAGTCAGGGATACCCTGAAATGGGTGGAATAGAAATTTACAAGGGGAAACCACTGTTTTATAATTTGAAAAATTTTATTTTTCATACCAGAACCGAAATTGGTCATTATGGGAATGCAGCCTGGGAAAATGTGTTTGCCACATTGGAATACAGTAATGGAAAATTCACAAATATTAAGTTGTATCCCATTCTTATTGATGAAGGCAAACCGGGAGAAGATTTCTTTGCAAAACGGGGTTATCCTGAAATGGCAAACCCACAAAAAGCAATGGATATTTTAACTTTTGTTCAGAATGTTTCTGCTCGTTACAATACAGTAATCAATATCGAAAATAATACAGGTATCATAAATATTCCTGATGAGAATTAAAAAAGCAGGAGATTGATTTTTTGTCCATTATCGAAATTTTAATTTTTCAGCTATGCGTGAAACATTATTCTTTTTAATATTCTTTTCATTTTTTACAACGTTAACTGCACAAAACAATCAATTGTCAGGTTGGGAAAAAGGAAATCTGGATATTCATTTTATCAGCACCGGAAGGGGAAATTCCACTTTTATTCTGATGCCCGATGGAACAAGTCTTTTGGTGGATGCCGGAGATTTGAACCGCGATTCGGAACGGATGGCCCCTCCTGTCCCGGACCAGTCCAAAACGCCCGGCCAATGGATTGCGAACTACATTCATCAGTTTCATCCAAAAGGGAAAAAGACCGAACTGGATTATGTACTTATTACCCATTATCACAGCGACCATATCGGTTCGTTTTCACCCCAGTCAGAAACACATGCCGGGGGTGGCTATAAATTATCCGGAATTACAGAAGTAGGTTCGATAATTCCGGTTAAAAAACTCATCGACAGTGGTAATGATTTTCGCCGGCCTGAACAAAACAGTGAAACAGGCCGCTTAAATCAACTGGAAGAATACCGGAAGTTTATCGGTTATCAGGAAAAATCAAACGGGCTTCAGTACGAAAAATTCAGGGTTGGTACTTATTCGCAGATAAAAATGAAGAATAGCCCCGGCGAATTTTCCGATTTCGTTGTGAAGAATCTGTTTTCAAATGGCGTAATTGCCGCAGTTACTGACAGTACCATTGCAATCCGGAAATTTAAGGAAGGTGATTATCCACCTGAAAACGACTTGTCATCCGGGATTCGCATCAGCTACGGACTTTTCGATTTTTATACCGGAGGCGATATACCGGGAATCGGACACACCGGAACACCCGACACCGAAAGTATGGAGTCGCTTGCTGCGCCCGTTATTGGAAATGTGGATGTAGCCACACTCAACCACCACGGAAATCGTAACTCACAAAATGAATTTTATGTGCGTACACTTCAGTCAAGAATTTGGATTATGCAAAGCTGGACGATCAGTCATCCCGGTGAAGAAGTTTTACGTCGTACCATGAGTCCGTATGTTTATCCGGGCGATCGTGATCTTTTTGCAAATTTTCTTCATCCTGTTAGCAAAGCTTACCTGGGAAGCAGGGCAGATGGTTTCAAATCAACCCGCGGCCATATTGTTGTGCGGGTTTATCCGGGTGGTGAAGAATATGATGTATTCATTTTGAATGACCAGTCTGCAGACCGGTTTGTAACTGCCCGGTATTCATATAAATCGAAATAGCAAATTATGAGTGTTTTTAAAAAGTTGTTTTTATTTGCAGCGGCATTAATATTCAGTATTTCCGGAAATACGGCTTCTGGACAGAATTCTGTTAATTCGGCCAAGACCATTATAAACCGGCTGGAGAAAACCGCATTTCCTGCAGATACGTTTTGGGTCTCCGATTATGGTGCCAAAGCCGATGGCATTTCCGAAAGCCGTGCCTATATTTTAGAAGCCATCAAAGATTGTTCAAGAAAAGGAGGAGGGCTGGTAATGCTCTCCGGCGGAACTTTTTTCTGCAAAGGCCCCATTTCTCTGAAAAACAATGTTATTCATTTGCAGGGGCTAAACGAATCGCCGCTGGACAAAATTACGTTTCAAAATATTTCAGTAGAAAAGGCTGGAAATGTTTTTGGAAAAATGGAAAATTTCAGGCATGTTGAATTCAAACGGTTTTTGGTTTCCGGAGAGAAAATCAAATTGCAGATAAATTAAGTAAGCAGAATTAGTCGTTATTATTTGAATCTTGAATCCATAAATAACATGAAATATCATTCAGTAATACTATATAAATATTTGTTGTCAATTTTATTTATACTGTTTGTTCACAGTACTTTATATTCGCAGAATGAAGAAAGTTCTGTGTTTTATGTAAACAGAGGAAAAAATTTGGAGTGGTTAACTTTTTCATCCAATAATGATGCCTTGTACCGGATTATCAGCACCGAAGCGTTTAAACACCTTGAAAACAGAAAAAATCTGGTAACCGGTCTTGTAACAAAGGCTGATTGGCTGGCTTACCAGAATACAGTAAAACAAAAATTAAGCTCTTCCCTTTCTAAGTTTGAAAAATCACCGCTCAATCCTGAAATTACCGGAGTATTGGAAAGGGAAAATTTTATTGTGGAAAAAATCATATATGAATCGCATCCCGGTTTTTATGTTACTGCCAGTTTGTTTTTACCAAAGATTCGACAAAATCCGGCACCGGCGATTATTTACTGTTCAGGCCATAATGTGTTGGGATTCAGAAGTGAAACATATCAGCATATCATTCTCAATTTGGTTGAAAAAGGATTTGTTGTGTTGGCCTACGATCCAATCGGACAAGGGGAACGCCTGCAATACCTTGATTTGGAAACGGGAAAATCAGCCATTGGAAGCTCAACGCAGGAACATTCTTATGCCGGGGTACAAACTTTGTTTACAGGTTCCTCACTGGCCGATTATTTCATTTGGGATGGAATTAGGGCAGTTGATTATCTTTCAACGCGTTCAGAAGTAGATATGAAACGAATTGGCATCTCCGGAAGGTCGGGAGGTGGAACGCAGGCAGCCATGATTGCAGCATGTGACGATCGCATTTTTGCAGCAGCTCCAGAAAACTACATAACAAATTTCAAGAGGCTTTTCCAGGCTATTGGCCCCCAGGATGCAGAACAAAATCCCTGGTTTGGCATTGCCAGAGGAATCGATCATCCGGAATTTATTTATGCAAGAGCACCTAAACCTAACCTCATTATTTCCACCACAAATGATTATTTCAACATTCAGGGAGCACGCGAGACTTTTAATGAGGTTAAAAAGTCTTACTCGGCTTTTGGGATGGCTGAAAATATACAAATGGCGGAAGATTTTGGCAAACATGAATCAACCCTGAATAACAGGATGGCGTTATATGCATTTTTTCAGCAACATCTGAATCTGCCGGGAAATAATGAAGACATTAAAACAAAACCTTTTCCGGTTGAAGAACTTTGGTCAACAAAAACCGGCCAGGTAGGGTCCTCGAAAAAAGGAGAAACCATTTTCAGCCTGAATAAAAAGCAATACTCAAAAAAATCAGTACCCGATTCGCAGTTCGCTCAGCAAATCGCTCACCTTGCAGGAATTGAGTTTAATCGTACGTTAACTTCATCGGTTTTTACCGGGAAAATTTATAAAGATGAAACAGTGGTGGAAAAATATTTTCTTGAAAACCAGCATGAAGATTATGTTTTGCCGGTTTATGTTGTCGGCAGAAAAGGCTCTGATTCTGAAAAAATCCTGGTTTGGATGAAACCCGAAGGAAACGCGGAGTTGTTTCAGCACAAAATATTAAATGATTTGATAAATCAGGGTTATACTGTAATTTCGGCTGACTTGCCCGGCAATGGTGAATTAAATAATCCTGATTATACAGGAGATGGTACCCTCGGGCAGGTTCGCTTTAATTATCTTTTTGGGGCAAATCTGGTCGGTAAAAGTATTGCCGGAATGCAGGCAGAGGCATTCGATTTGTTGATTCAGTTTATCAACACCGATATCCGGTTTCAATCGAAGAAAATTCACGCATTGGTTGAGGGAACTGCAAGTGCAGCTTTTTTGCATTATACTGCATTTAAAAAACCATTTGAAAAATCTGTTTTAATTACGCAGTTTTTATCAGAAAAAGACCTTATTTATGAAGCTTTTTACAATCCTGATGAAGCATTTTATGTTGTGCCGGGAAGTTTGCCTTATTATAATTTAAGCAACCTGTTAAAATTTCATCAGAAAGATACTTATAAAGTTGTTCCGGAATTTCATAAAAACCTGTCAGAGAATGTTAAAACCGAAATTATTGGTTTTCTGAATCCCGGCAATTAAGTCCTCATTTTTTTATCTGTGAAACATTAAAATTCAATAAAATGAAAAAGTTATTTGTTGCATTTAATCTCATAGTCTTTTCTTTTTTCGTTGTTAACGGACAAGAAAAACCCCTATTGAAATTTAATTCCCACTCCAGGTTCAAAATTGTCCAGTTTACGGATATTCATTTACAGTATGATTCTTATCGTTCGGATAGTGCACTGGTGATGATGAAAACCGTTATTGAACGGGAAAAACCGGATTTGGTAGTGCTTACCGGCGACGTAGTCGGTTCAGATAACAGAAAGAAAGCCTGGTTGAAAGTTGCGCAGGTTATGATTGACGCAAAAACCCCATGGGCAGCCATGCTTGGAAATCATGATGCAGAGTATGAACTTACCAGGGAGCAGACCATGGATGCCATTGTAGGGTTGCCTTATAACCTGACCGTGAGTGGTCCCGGAGAAATAGCCGGAGCAGGAAATTATGTACTGCCAATACAATCATCAAGTTCAAACAAAACGGCCGCCTTATTTTATGTTTTAGATGTTTCGCAGACGAATCGTCCACCCGAAGATCATTCGGGCGTTTACGAGTGGATAGATGATAGCCAGGTACAATGGTACAAAAATCAGAGCGCCGCATTTACCAGACAAAACGGTGGAACACCGCTCCCGGCACTGGCGTTCTTCCATATTCCTTTTCCGGAGTATAATGAAGTTGTCGGGAAAAGTACCACGGTTGGATTTCAATCCGAAGGTGGCCGTTCTCTGCCCAATGGTCGTTCAAACTTATATGCCGCTATGCAGGATTGTAAAGACGTGATGGGCGTATTTGCGGGACACCAGCACAACAATAACTACATTGGTTGCTTAAACGATATTTGCTTTGCATTCGGACAAACAAGCGGACGCCAGGTTTATGGAGAGCTGGGAGCCGGAGCTCGGGTTGTTGAATTGTATGAAGGACAGCGCAAATTCGATTCATGGATTTTAAAGCTCTACGACAACAGTCGCGAACTGGATACATGGGTACCTACCCAAAGCAAAGAACGGATGTTTTTTGTCACCTATCCCGATTCGTTCGTTGAAAAAAGGGAGAACCCCGGCAAGATAAATATGACCACACAAGCCGGTAACTTTGTTGCTTTTCGTTTATCAGGAAGTGGCACGGCAACGGTAGATTGGGGCGATGGATCGGAGAAAGAGGTCGTAACGCTGAGCGAAAACGGATGTGTAGAAGTTAAACGTTCGTTTTCTGGTACATTAACCCGTACCATTGCTGTATATGGGGAAAATATAACGGCACTGGACTGTAAGGGCAGTAAACTGACGTATTTGGATATAAGCAAAAACACAGAATTGACCTATCTCGATTGCAGCAATAATCAACTAAGTTATCTGGATGTAAGCAAAAATGCTGCGCTTAAAGTGTTGTGGTGCAACGGTAATCAATTGACAAATTTAGATGTTAGCAAGAATACCCTTTTGACTGAGCTGTATTGTTACAACAACAGCCTGGCGAAATTGGATCTCAGTAAAAATACAGCTTTGGTAAGGTTGAATTGTTCCCAAAATCAACTGACCAGTTTGGATCTTCAAATGAATACTAAATTAAATCGGTTGGATTGCTACGAAAATCGATTGACAACATTGGACTTCAGTAAAAATAAGGCCATGAACTATGCGGTTTGCTCCGACAACCGAATTACAGCCGAGGGATTGAATGCGTTGTTTGCCACCTTTTACAGGGGGGCCGCGGGAACAATATTCATGGGTGGCAATCCCGGGGAAAAAGAGTGCGATCGAACCATCGCAGAAAGCATGGGCTGGAAGGTAAGACTCAGGTATTAAAGATTATTTGATATGAAATCAGGAAAGTTTTCGTTTTTGACAATTACACTATGGGCTTGTTTTATCGCCGCAGCAAGCGCACAGGCGGAAATAGGCGGTGAATATCCGGATTGGACAACTGGCTATCTGGATATCCACCATATCAGCACCGGCAAGGGGGAGTGTATGTTTGCCATCCTGCCCGATGGAACCACGATGATGACAGACGCCGGCGAAACGGGCACAGATAAACGCAATTTCAAGCCTGACGGCAGCAGAAGTTCCGGGGAGTGGATATCCCGTTACATACTTCACATGATGCGTCCGTTGTCTGAGAAAAAACTGGATTATATGCTCCTGACGCATTTTCATGGCGACCATATGGGAAATGTGCAACTCAGCAATAAAAAATCGGACAAGGGAGACTATATACTCACAGGTATTACCGAAGTAGGCGACCTTATCCCATTCGGGAAGATTATAGATCGCAACTGGCCTGATTACGATTACCCATCTCCAATGTCAAACCACCCAAACATGCAAAACTACATCCGTTTTGTGAATTGGCATGTTGCCAGTGGCGCAATAGCTGAGCAGTTTGAGGTTGGTTCCAATCAGCAGTTCAAACTTCTGAGGCAAGCGGATCAATACCCCGGGTTTGAAATAAGGAACATTGCCGCCAACGGAAGTGTATGGACGGGTACACACAACAACACCCGCAGTTATTTCCCTCTTTTAGATCAACTGGAAGAAGAGGAGTATCCGGAAGAAAATGCATGTAGCGCAGCCATCCGGATATCCTACGGAAACTTCGGCTATTTCAATGGTGGAGATCTCGTTCATGCCTATTCCCCCGGCACATGGAAGGATATCGAAACACCTGTGGGCATGGCTGCAGGTCGGGTAGATGTATGCGTAGCGAACCATCACGCAAAAGACGCAATGGGGGAAGGGTTCATCAAGGCGGTGCGTCCACAGGTATTTGTGATACAGGGTTTTGCCCTTAGCCACCCTGACGCTGCAGCCCTCCGGAATATGCTGTCGCATAAAATCTATGCCGGGGAAAGAGATATTTTTACAACTCAAATCTTTGACGTTAACAGAACAGTATTAGGCGAAAACCTGGTCGGGCAGCTAAAAAGTACAGAAGGCCATATTGTAATCAGAGTAAAACCTGGAGGGAACAGTTTTAATGTTTATATTTTGGATGATTCTTCGGAAAGTTTTACCATAAAGGGAATTTATGGGCCGTACGAAAGCAATTAACGAGGATTAAATCTATAATTTTGCAAATATGATAATAAGGAATTTATTATTTGTGCTGGCGGTTTATTCTCAAACCGCAGTATTTGCGCAGGTTAAAGTGGGTGAAACCTATCCGGCGTGGACCGCTGGTTACATGGATATTCACCACATCAATACCGGCAGGGGAGAATGTGTGTTTGCCATCCTGCCCGACGGAACCACCATGATGACAGATGCCGGCGAAATAGGTCCATCACCAAGGATAACTGATGCCCGGCCTGATGACAGCAAAAGTGCAGGAGAATGGATTACACGTTACATCAGTCACATGATGCGTCCGTTGCCCGGGAAAAAATTGGATTATATTTTCCTGACACATTTTCACAATGATCACATGGGAGATGTGCAACTCGGTCGTAATAAATCCGACAAAGGAAACTATGTACTCTCAGGTATAACTGAGGTAGGCGACAAAATCCCGTTCAGGAAAATTGTTGACCGCAACTGGCCGGATTACAACTGGCCGGCTGCGCAAACCGATGATAAAAACATGCAAAACTACATCCGTTTTGTCAACTGGCATGTTGCCAACGGTGCAACAGCCGAGCAGTTTAAGGTCGGCTCCAATAAGCAGTTTACGCTTCTTCGGCAGGCGGATAAGTATCCTGAGTTCGAAATCAGGAACCTGGCTGCAAACGGACATGTGTGGACAGGTGTGCAAAATAATGTTAACAACCACTTTCCTCCTTTGGAATCGATAACTGCAGATGAATTTCCCGGAGAAAACCATTGCAGCGCTGCTATTCGCATATCATACGGGAAGTTCGATTATTTTAACGGTGGAGATATTGTCAACTCCAATGCTTCGGGTACGTGGCGGGATATTGAAACCCCTGTGGGGTTGGTTACCGGGCCGGTTGAGGTATGTGTGGCGAACCATCATGCATATCATGACGCCATGGGTGAATCGTTTCTGAAAGCAGTACGTCCCAGGGTTATTATTATGCAACTTTGGTCTGCCGGACATCCCGATCACAGAGTGTTACAGCGTATGCTGGATCAATCGGTATATCCGGGCGAACGGGATATTTTCGCAACCAATCTTTTGGAAGCCACTAAAATAGTGCTTGGCAGACGCACCGGGCAAATGAAAAGCCAGCAGGGCCACATCGTTATCCGGGTATATCCTGGTGGCGACAGCTATATGATTTATATCCTCGACGATTCGACAGAAAACTTTAGAGTAACGAATATTCACGGACCTTATCTCAGTAATTAATTTTAGAATCCTGTACCAGATTTTTGTTGTAAAATATGATTTAACTTAATAAGATAAAATGAAACAATTTAAATCCTTTTTAACAGCTATTTTCCTGCTGGCTTCTGTTTTGTTTGCCGGTGCGCAGCCAAAAAACAAACTGTATTTTAATTCAGACGGCACGTTCAAAATTGCCCAGTTTACCGATATTCATTACAAACCGGGTGTGCCGGAGTCGGAACCATCTCTTGAATTAATAAAGTACATTCTGGAAACGGAGCAGCCCGATTTGGTGGCATTTACCGGCGACATCGTTACCGGACGTCCGGCTACCGATGGTTGGAAAGCGGTTTTAGCGTCGGTTGTTGAAGCCGGTATTCCGTTTGCCGTTACGCTTGGAAACCACGACGACGAGCACGATTTGTCGCGGCAGCAAATTCGCGAGCTGCTGAAAACTTTCCCCGGCTATGTGGGGAAAAAGCCGGATGCAAAATCTGATTTTGGCGACTATCTGGTAAAAGTAAATGCAGGTAATAAAGAAGAAAAAGCAATGCTTTATTTTTTTGACTCCAACGCCTACAGCACCATCGACAGCGTAAAAGGGTACGGCTGGTTTTCGCACGAGCAGGTGAACTGGTACCGGAATCAAAGCCGGAAAAATGCCCTGAAAAGTGGCAAAAAACTTCCTGCACTGGCTTATTTTCATATTCCGCTGCCGGAATACCGCGATGCTTTTGACGGCAAAGCCAAACGCGTTGGCCAGCGCAACGAAGATGAGTGTTCGCCCGACATAAACACAGGCATGTTTACCGCCATGTTGTTTGAGGGCGATGTGATAGGAACATTTGTGGGGCACGATCATGTGAACGATTACATCGTTAACCATTACGGTATTGGTTTGACTTACGGCCGCTGGTCAGGCGGAAAAACCACTTACGGCGATTTGCAGCAAGGCTCGCGCATTGTGGTGCTGGAAAAAGGAAAACGGCATTTTAAAACCTGGATGCGATTGCGCGACGGGCAGGTGATTGACGAAGTGCTCTTTCCGGATGATTTGAAATAGAACCAGTATTCTTTTGAAATGCTTTAAACGAGAAATAATATGACTCATAAATTCTGGCCTTTTTTGCTGCTATTTGTTTTGTCGTTCAACCTTTATGCGCAGGAAATACAAATTTCGCATGGTCCATATGTTCAGGCTGTAGCCGAAAATCAAGTAACCCTTGTGTGGACCACCGATGTCGATGCGGTATCTTGGGTGGAGGTTGCTCCTGCCGGAACAAACAGTTTTTACGGAAAGGAACATCCAAAATATTACGAAACCAAAAACGGCAACAGGGTGGTTGGGCAGTTACACAAGATTACCATTCCCAATCTGGAAGAAGGTACAGAATACCGGTATAGGGTGTTTTCAAAGGCGGTTTTAACGCACGAAGGCCACCGGGTTTTGTACGGAAATATTGCTTCAACCAATGTGTACCGGCAGAAACCATTGCGGTTCCGGACTTTGGACAAGCAAAAAGACTCTGTTTCCTTTTTGGTTTTAAACGACATTCACGGCAGGGTAGATGATTTGGCTGCGCTGAGCAAAAATGTGGAGTTTGGCAAAACCGACCTTGTGTTTTTTAACGGCGACATGGTTTCGTCCATGAACGACGAACAGCAGTTTTTTGACGGGTTTATGGATAAAGCTGTTGAACTCTATGCATCGGAAGTTCCGGTATATTTTGCCCGTGGAAACCATGAAACCCGCGGTCCGTTCAGTGTTTATTTTCCCGATTATTTTCCCACACCAACCGGAAAACTCTACTACTCCTTCCGCCAGGGACCGGTGCATTTTATTGTGTTGGATTGCGGCGAAGACAAACCCGATTCCGATATTGAATATTCCGGCCTGGCGCAGTTTGACGCATACCGCAGCGAACAGCAGGAATGGCTGAAAAAGGAAATTCAAAAAGAGGAATTTAAATCGGCACTGTACAAAGTAGTTATCATTCATATTCCCCCGGTTGGCTCCGACTGGCACGGTCCGCTGGACATCCGCAAAAAAATATTGCCGGTGTTGAAAAATCAGGGCATTACAGCTATGATTTCCGGTCATACACATCGGTATCAATACATTGAACCGCAACCCGAAGAATTCGATTTTCCAATTATTATTAATGCACATACCACTTCACTCGAAGTTGATTCAACTTCAGAAAAAATGACGGTAATTCGCAAAGACACCGAAGGAAAAGAACTGAACAGGTTTAATTTTTGAGTCAACAGGATGGTAAAATCAGACCAATTTTATAATTTTACTCCAGATTTTTTTTCTGTAAAAATGACGACAATTTTTAATCATTCCAACCTTCTGATTTCATACAGATGCCTGTTTGAATGCCGAATTTTTTATGCCTAAATAACCCCCTCAAACCTTCTTCTTTCCGTATTCAATTTACTACTGTCTTATAGCCTTTTGTGATGCGTACAAAAAACCAGACAATCGATAAAGAACCCGATTTCATCAATTTGAAGAATGAAAGTTCATCATACCCCGGCATGAATGACCGAATTCGCCGTTTGCGCCGGCTGAGTGTGGAAACCAAAGAATCCATCTCCATTGAGCGGGCACTGATTGCCACCAAATTTTTCCGGGAAAACGAAGGGAAATATTCCGTTCCCATGATGCGGGCGCTCAATTTTATGGAGCTGTGTAAACACAAAACCATATACATTGGCGACGCCGAATTAATTGTGGGTGAGCGCGGTCCGTTTCCCAAATCGGTTCCCACATTTCCTGAGCTCACCTGCCATAGCGTAGGAGATTTTCATGTGCTGAACACCCGGGAACAGCAGAGTTATTTCATTTCGCAGGAAGATATCGACACGTATGAACGGGAAGTGATTCCTTATTGGAAAGGCCGTACCATGCGCGAACGTATCTTTAATCATGTGCCGCAGGAATGGAAATCAGCATACGAAGCAGGACTTTTTACCGAGTTTATGGAACAACGGGCACCAGGGCACACTGCACTCGACGGAAAAATTTACCGGAAAGGAATGCTGGATTTCAAAAGGGAAATTGAGGAACAGATTGAAAAACTTGATTTCCTGAATGACCCGGAAGCCACGGATAAACTGGAAGAACTTCAGGCGATGGCTGTTTCATGCGATGCGGTAATTGTGTTCGCCGAACGCCACGCTGCACTGGCTGAAAAAATGGCTGCAACCGAAAACAATTCGCAGCGTGTGGCAGAGCTGAAAAAAATTGCAGAAGTGTGCCGCCACGTTCCGGCCCATGCACCACGCAACTTTTGGGAAGCCATTCAGATGTACTGGTTTGTGCATTTAGGAACCATTACCGAGCTAAATGGTTGGGATGCGATGAACCCCGGTCATTTCGACCAGCACCTTCAGCCTTTTTACGAAAACGATGTAGCGTCAGGAAAACTTACCCGCGACGAGGCGAAAGAGCTTCTGAGTTGTTTCTGGATTAAGGTGAACAACCATCCGGCACCACCCAAAGTAGGCATTACCGCCCGCGAAAGCGGCACATACAACGATTTTACCAACATCAACATTGGCGGCATTAAACCCGATAGTTCTGATGCAGTAAACGAGGTTTCCTATATGTTGCTCGAAGTGGCAGAAGAACTGCACATTTTGCAACCGGGAAATTCGGTGCACATCAGCGCAAAAACGCCCGGCAGGTTTTTGAATGCTGCCGTCAAAGTGATTCGCCACGGTCACGGTTTTCCCTCGGTTTTTAATCCGGATGTGTATGTGAAAGAGTTGCTCCGCCAGGGAAAATCGTTGCAGGATGCGCGGGAAGGAGGCTGCAGTGGCTGCATTGAGGTGGGTGCATTTGGGAAAGAAGCATTTTTGCTGACCGGTTACCTGAATGTGCCCAAAATACTGGAAATTACCCTGAATAACGGGACCGATCCACTTACCGGGAAAAAGGCAGGTATCGAAACCGGAGATCCTTTGAAGGTTAAAAATTTCGAAGAACTTTACAATGCTTTCCTGAAACAACTGAATTTTGTGGTCGATCAGAAAATCAGGGTGAGTAATTACATCGATCGTATGTTTGCCAAATTTGCGCCGGCTCCATTCCTTTCGGTGGTTATTGACGACTGCATTTTAAAAGGGAAAGATTATTACAACGGCGGGCCGCGGTACAATACCAATTACATACAGTGTACCGGACTGGGAACTGTAACCGACAGCCTGGCGATGTTGAAAAAACACATTTTTGAAGAAAAAAAGGTTAATATGAGCGACTTGCTTGCCTCGCTAAAAAATAGCTTTGAAGGCAACGAGCGATTGCGGCAGTTTATTCTGAACCGTACACCATTTTTCGGAAACGATGACGATTACGCCGATGAAATTGCCGTTCGTGTTTATAACGATTTGCTGGCAGCCATCGACGGAAAACCAAACATCAAAGGGGAAACGTACCATGTAAACATGCTGTCCACCACCTGTCATGTTTACTTCGGAAAGGTTTTGGGTGCAACGCCAAACGGGCGGCTGGCCGGAAAACCCATTTCCGACGGAACATCGCCCTCGCATGGAGCTGATACGCACGGACCAACTGCGGTAATGCGCTCACTGGCCAAACTCGACCAGTCCAAATCGGGCGGAACATTGCTGAATCTGCGTTTTGTCCCGGCTCTGCTGAAACGGGAAAAGGATGTAGAAAAACTGGAGCACCTCATTCGCAGCTATTTTACACTTGGCGGCCACCATGTTCAGTTTAACATCGTTGACACGGCTACCTTGCGGGCAGCGCAGGAAAATCCGGAAGAATACCGCGATTTGATGGTGCGTATGGCCGGCTACAGCGATTATTTCAACCACATGAATGAGGATTTGCAGGAAGAAATAATTGCACGGACGGAGAATGAAGGATTTTAAATCAAATGAATCAACCACTTATTTTCGATATTAAACGATACGCCATTAACGACGGTCCGGGAATTCGGATAACCATCTTTTTTAAAGGTTGCCCGTTAAAATGTGCCTGGTGCCATAATCCCGAAAGCCAGTCGCCGGAGCAGCAGAAACTTTACACTGCGAGCCGCTGTATTGGCGCCAGAGATTGTATTGATGTTTGTTCGAATAACGCCTTAACGCTGACACCTGAAGGTATTACAACCGACTGGGAACGCTGCAATTTGTGCGGAAAATGCGCAGATGCCTGTCCGGCAAAAGCCATTGAAATGTCGGGCCGGTTTTACAGCACACAAGAACTCCTGCAAATTATTGAAAAAGAACGGGTATATTTTGAGCAGTCGGGTGGGGGTGTTACTATTTCGGGGGGTGAACCACTGATGTTTCCTGAATATTTGATTGAATTGCTGGCTTTATGCAAACAGGCAGGCATTCACACGGCAGTGGATACATCGGGTTTCGCCAGAAAAGAAACGTTGCTGCGCGTTGCTGAATTTACCGATTTGTTTCTTTATGATCTCAAATTGATGGATCCCATTCTCCACAAAAAATGGACAGGCGTTTCAAACCAACTCATCCTGACAAATTTAAAACTTCTTGCTGAATCCGGAGCAAATATAAATATTCGAATTCCACTTGTAAAAAATGTAAATTCCAGTGAAAATAGTCTTAAAGAAATGGTAGTTTTTATTACACAACTTCCCGGAAATAAAATAACTGTAAACCTGCTGCCATACCACAAAAACGCCTCAAATAAATATGTAAAACTGGGCTCGGTTTACCCGGAATACGAAATGGCTGAACCTCAGGAAGAGGATCAAAAAAAAGGAATTGAAATTTTCAAACGGTTTGGAATACAAATGGAGATTGGTGGATAATTCCAACTGAGATATAAAAAATACGAATAACGCCCAAATCCAAAAATTTTACCGGCATGTGCTATGGCGCTAATCGTTTTTTACTTCCTTTTTTTACGGGTTTGGTTGTGCACCGAAGCAAGGCAAACGCGGATGTGGGCGATGCTGTTCCAGGTAGCGGTGATGATTGAAATTTTCATTTGCGAAAGGAAATGTTCACAGTTATTTTGGAAATAACCGGTAAATATTTTTACGGTGGTCTATGTCAACAAAAAAACGTTTCGTTTTCTGTTTGCAGCCCTATACGGTAGTCCTCTCAATTTATTAATGTTCCACTATTTCCATGATACTTTCACGGCTAAATGTTTTGCTTTTTATGCTTTTTTCACCACCCCGGCCTCGTCCAATAAATTTTATTTTGAAGATTTTATTTGGTGCCAAAAAATAACCACTCCCTCGCCAGTTGGCGGATAAACTTTTCCGGCCTACCGGGCCCCTGGCCGGATGACCCCCGTCCGACCGTGTCAGCTGGGCAGACCTCCTTAAAAAGTAGGGGAAAGATCGTAGTACGGAGTTTCTGTTGAAATTTAAAATAAAATGTTGAGCACGAATTTCTCCTCCTGCCCTTTTCCTACCTTAGGGCAGGAGGAGTGGCTCCATCGTTCCGATGGAGACGAGGTGGTTAAATTTATTTTTCCCCGGATATGCAGGTTGCAGGAGGTTGACGGATAGCATCCCGGGAAGAAAAGGGATGCCATCCTTTGGGTTACTCAATTTACCACCCCCATCCGGCCTACCGGGCCCCTGGCCGGATGACCCTCCGTCCGACCTTGTCAGCCGGGCGGGCCTCCTTAAAAAAGGCGGGGAAATTCGGAGCACAGAGTTTCAATTGGATTTCAAAATTAAATGATTACTACGAATTTCTCCTCCCGAAGAGGAGCCTGTCCGGCTACGTAGCCAGACGGGGAGTACCCCGGCTTGCCGGGGGGAGGTGGTTCTTTACCGATGCAGCTGTTAGGGATGTAAGGGAACTGTTCTCTCCAGAAACACCGAAGGTATTCCCAAGGGAGAATGGTTCCTTTTAGCGATATAGGTAGGTTGAACCCAAAGGGAGCTTCGCGACCCTTAGGGATGGTTACCGGTGCAGCAGTTGGGGCAGTTTGCGGAGGTTTTTGGCGGCGAGGTTGGCGAGGGGGAACCCCTGTGAAATATGCTCTTGAATTCGCATTTCACAGGGCTGGCTCTTCCCGGTCGCATGGTGGTAGTTACTTCGGGCAGGCCCGTCCGACCGAAGTCATCCAGGCAAATAGCGGAGGCGTATTTCGGGATCGGTCATTACGCGGAGCATAAAGTCGTAGTCGCCGGCTAACCCCTCTGTCCTTGCCCTCCCACTTGCCTTACGCCGGACATCTCTCCTGGAGGGGAGAAAGAGTGGAATATTTGATTGTTTGCGGAAGGTGGTGTTGAAATGGCCGTGTTTTTTATATACTTCTTTGCGGAGGAACAGCTTGGGGTGTGGCGGCATCCAGCCGTGGCGGACGTTTTTGGGGTGGAAGGGTTTGCTTTGCCAGGTGCGGACCACTTTGTTTTGGGTGTTGGTAAAAACGAGAGATTTTATTTCTTTTGTTTTGCCCGGTACCGCATGGCTTTTTCACTTACCTGTTCAACCGGTTCGTCTTTCCACAATGTGGACTGCCACTGGGTATAATCAAAAGGTTCTTTGGTGATTAAACGTATGAATTTTTCTGCATTGATATCCCCCAGGTTTTCCACCAAAACCTTAAATCCTTTTTTCTTTATTTCTGTATCTGTAAGCATTAAATATTCTCTAACTGGTTAATAAAATCAACAGGATTTACCACCTTAATTGGTTCAAAAGTACGTAATTTTTTTATCAGATTCAGGTCGGTGGTTATAAAATAAGCACAATCCAGCACAGTTGCACAGGCCACATGCAAAGCATCTTTTGGTTTAATCCCCTTTTTTTGTAATTTTTTGGCCAATTCAATAATATCTTTTGTTTCGCCGGTATCAGCCCTGGCATATTTTTTCCAGTTTTCAATTGTTTCCTTTCTTTCGGGATACGGATTTACGCTGTTCTCGTATTCCAAAATATAAGACCAGACCAACTGAAAAGCCCCGGAAACAATATTCTCCTGAATGTATAATTTTGCTTCCGTTTCAATTCTTGTGCGAATTTGCTTCTGGTCGTCAAACGGCCGGTTAAAGCTGCAGTTGTCGAGATAGATTAACATGGAACATTTTTTTCAAAGGTAATGATTTTTTCTCTTTCTGGATTAGACACACCATTATCAGGAAGCATAATATACCTCGTTTTTGCAGAATGGAAAAATCTTATTTTTCCAGGGTATAATCTTCGAAACTCAGGTGTTCCAGATAAATTTCAACCTGATTTTTTTATTTTGCCGGAATAAGGTGAATAAGGTTTTTGCCGGGAGGACGAACGGGCTGCTACTAAGATGGAGGAATTGGAAATAAGGTTTTAAAGCGCTTTGACCACCCCGGTTTCGTCCAACATAAACCAGGGAATAGGTTTATTTTCTGCCAGGACTCAGCCACCCCTCCTTTACTCATAATCCAATTCTATGACAATTTCAGCTAAAGGAGGGAAAATTCGTAGCCGGGAATTTCTAACGGATTTCAAAACGAAATATTTAGCACGAATTTCTCCTCCTGCCCTTTTCCTACCTTAGGGCAGGAGGAGTGGCTCCATCGTTTCGATGGAGACGAGGTGGTTCAATTTATTTTTTTCCGGCTATGCAGGTTGCAGGGTATTGACGGATAGCATCCCGGGAAGAAAAGGGATGCCATCCTTTGGTGCAGCTTTTGCCGGTTGCGGCAGTTTGCGGAGGTTTTTGGCGGCGAGGATGGCGATGGGGAACCCCTGTGAAATATGCTCCTGATGTCGCATTTCACGGGGTCAATTTAAACCCGTTGTTGCGGAGGGCTGTTATGTCTTCTCTCATTTTTAGGAGAATGCCTTTTAAACTGCCGGTGCTGGCTCCGCCGAGCCTCATGCGGGTAATTACTTCGGGCAGGCCCGTCCGACCGGAGTCATCCGGGCGGATAGTGGAGGTTCATTGTGGGGTCGGTCATTACGCGGAGTATAAAGTCGTAGTCGCCCGCAATTTTGAATGAGGTGTTGAAATGGCCGTGTTTTTTTATAAACTTCTTTGCGGAGGAAGAGCGTGGGGTGTGGTGGCTTTCGCCAGTGGTCGGACAAATCCAGCCGTGGCTAAATTAGCACGGATTACAAATCCGCGCTATCAGGTTTGAAGAGTTTGCTTTGCCAGGTACGGACGATTTTGTTTTCGGCGTTGGTGAAAACGAGGTTGCCCGTTGAGGCACACATTAAAAATGTGCGCCAGCGGAGTTAATAGTTATTATGGAAATATCCGGTAAATATTTTTACGGTGGTCTATGTCAACAAAAAAACCGTATCGTTTTCTATATGCAGTCCGATACGGTAGTCCTTAATTCGAATCCGGAAATAGTGTTTGTATCCTTTTAGTTTTTTCAGATGTATAATTTGTCTCAAATCCTCAGCCGATTCCACTTCTTTAATTGCATCTGCAATTTCAGTTTTAAGCTGCCGGTCTTTAATCTTTTTTACAGCTTTCAGGAAAGAAGTCTTAAATTCAGTCTTCTTTTTTGTTCCAGTATTTCCATAATACTTTCGCGGCTGACTGTTTTGGTTTTCATGCCTTTTTCAATTAAAGCGGCAAGTTTGTCATCTTCCATTTTTTCAGTGTCGATTGCTCTGGCTTTGTTTCCTGTTTTTTTTGCCAGATTAAGCCAGAATTTTGCATCTGCTTCATTTTTAACTTCAATAACTATTGCTTCCATAATTCTCGTTTTTGACAAAATTAATAAAAATTGTGAAAGCTATTCAACGGCCCTTTTGAAGCTAAGACCTTAAATTGTGAGCAGAGGGGAACAGAATCTCTGAAGTTTATTCCTTGATTTTATCTCTCGTAAATGAATTAAGACAATATTGTTTTATTTTTGAAAACCAGAAAGATCGAGCTTTTCAAATCACTTCAAAATGCCTTTTAACCCTAACATATTTTTTTGATTGATTTGCTTTCGTTTTTTTCTCAGCCTTTTTATTTTCTTCATCAAGGAAAGTCACAGCAGACCCTTCCGGAATTTTATCGATAATACCCGGATGCTCAATGATTTGTTCAACAAAATCGAAAGCCACCGCCATATCCTTTTGAATTTGTTCCTTATTTGTCATTTTTTCATTTTTTTAATGTATTGTTCTTTATACCACTCCCACTTATCTTCCAAATCTTGTCTTGCAAATGTAAATGCATATTTTAAATCCGGCGTTTCTATCACTTTTTTTTCTTTGTCTCCATTCGGGTGCATTAAATCTCTGTGAAAAAATCCATGGGCACAATCATATCTGACAATTGCAGTCCATTTCCCATTAATCATTGCTTCGTACTGGATAACCAAATCAAGTATTTCTCCTTTATCTTTCTCAAAACGAACTCTGATTCTGTCTCTTGACTGGTATCCCAGGAATATGAAAAACTCTTTTTCGTTCATTTTATCCTGTTTGTGGTAAAGATATGAATTTATAACGAATCAAAAGAATTTCGCCTCTGACTCTGATGGCTAAAAGGGATGCCATCCTTTGGTGCAGTTTTTACCGGTGTAGCATTTGGGGCAGTTTGCGGAGGTTTTTGGCGGCGAGGATGGCGACTGTTGAATGCATTTAACCACCCCGGCTTCGTCCAATAACTTTTCTTGTTAAGATTTTATTTGGTGCCAGGACTCAGCCACCCCCGTCCGAACGGAGTTCAAGCCGGGCGGGCCTCCTTTGTTCAACATCCAATTTCAAAACTAAATATTTAGCACGAATTTCTCCTCCTTGCCGGTTTCCTAAAGGCAAAGGAGGAGTGGCTCCATCGTTTCGATGGAGACGAGGTGGTTTCTCCTCATTTCCGGCCGGTTAACCCCTCTGTCCTTGCCCTCCCGCTAGCTTTACGCCGGACATCTCCCCAACAGGGGTGAAAGAGTGGAATATTTGATTGTTTGCGGAAGGTGGTGTTGAAATGGCCGTGTTTTTCATACACTTCTTTGCGGAGAAACAGTGTGGGGTGTGGCGGCATCCAGCCGTGGCGGTCGTTTTTGGGGTGGAAGGGTTTGCATTGCCAGGTGCGAACCACTTTGTTTTGGGTGTTGGTAAAAACGAGGTTGCCGTAAACTCCATCTACCTCTTTGTTTTCAAATGCTTCTGCAATTTTATTCAGGCTGGTGTTCGAAAGTTGTTTGTTATAAAAGGCCTTCCACTAAAATATCTTCATCCAAATCTTCCCAATGAATTCCTTCACCGTCACCAATAAACCTCCAGTTATTTCTTTGCTCAGGTGTTGCATCACGTAGCGAGGGAAACCAGTTTATTGGAACAGAAAGTTCCCTTCCATCGTCTAAAACAAGATACATCTTTATTTCGTCGAACCAAATATTAACTGCATTGGTTGATTTAGTAATTTGTAAAACGCTCATCCCATTTTGTTTTAAAAAATTCGATATTTTCCAAAATAATTTTTCTCATTTCGCTCAGTTCACTTGCATTGAACCTTTTTGATTTTACCAGTTCTGCATTTTTTAACAGGAATTTTGCAGTACTTCTTTCCTTTTCAACATGTATATGCGGAGGATGATGGTCATTTATTTAAAAGAAAAACCTATATCCCCTTGTTCGCAAAATTGTTGGCATATTTTTTTATTCAAAGGTAACTAATTTTTCAATTCAGGATAAATCATATCATAATTTCGAGTTACAATATGACTTGTTCGGGTGATTATGGCAAGTAGTCTGCCCGGCTGAGCAGTCAGACGGAAAGTGGCTTCCGTTGGCTGGCAGATGACGAGGTGGTTTCTCCTTATTTCCGGCCGGTTGACCCCTCTGTCCTTGCCCTCCCGCGAGCTTTATCCGTCGACAGCCGGACAGGCGCCCCGATGAATAATCGGGATTAGTTTCACCATCGGATTTCGGTTCGTTTTACTCCCGAATTCCGGGTGGCACTGAACAGGACATCTCCTCCGCCAGCTGGCGGACAGAGTGAGCGGAATATTGTTGACGGATAGCATCCCGGGAAGAAAAGGGATGCCATCCTTTGGCTTTTACCGGTGCAGCATTTGGGGCAGTTTGTGGAGGTTTTTGGCGGGAAGGATGGCATCCCTGCCGCTAACAAAGTACGATTGTTTGTTGTATTGTTTCTGCCGTTTTTGGGGAAAGGGATGCTATCCTTTCGTGCTCAACCCCGAACCCTATTGACCTTCTATATTGAAAAGAGACAAGTCTTTAATGTTTTTGAAATCATTTAAGTTGAGTGTTAATATTTCCAACTGGTAAACCAGGCAAGTGGCAGCAATTAACGCATCTGGAAGTTTTATCCGGTAGTTTTTCTTTATTTCAATAGTCTTTTTGATGATTGTATTGTCGATTGGATGGAGTATAGCGTTGTTAATTAATAGATTAAAAATTTGTTCTTCCTCTAAACTTAAATTTGGATAGCCTAAAATCTCAATTTTATTGATTACAGATAAATGATATTTTCCATCGAAAATTTTGTCAAGTTTGTTCAGCAAATGCAAGTCAAGCCGATTACCAACGTACCCAATGGCTATATTTGTATCAATCAATATCTTTCTTCCCATTCTGAACGTTCTTTTTCAATGTACTTCATCATTTCATTTGCTTTTGTACCTGAAATTGATCCTCTTAGTTGCTTTGAAAGCTTATTTTTTTTGTGTTCTTTCCATTGTAAAGTGATTAACCCAACTTGTTCCATTCCTTCAAGAATGGTAATAGCATCTTTGTTTATAATATTAACTCTCAAACTTTCCATACTACTGTTTTTATTTCAATTTTTGAAGTAAAGATACTAAATGTTTGGGTTATAATTCAAGATTAAAAGATTAGTACATACTTTCATTTCCCGGAATGCCCGGCTGCATGGTCAGACGGGGAGCAGTTGGGGCAGTTTGCGAAGGTTTTTGGCGGCGAGGATGGCGAGGGGGAACCCCTGTGGAATATGCTCCTGAATTCGCATTTCACAGGCTGGCTCTTCCCGGTCGCATGGTGGTAGTTACTTCAGGCAGGCCCGTCCGACCGGAATCATCCGGGCGGATAGCGGAGGTTCATTTCTGGGTCGGACATTACGCGGAGCATAAAATCGTAATCGCCCGCAATTTTAAAGGTGGTGTTGAAATGGCCGTGTTTTTTATATACTTCTCAATTTGGAAAAGGTTAAAGATGGACTTATAAGAATTTCTATTTGAACAAATCGGCGTGGCTGCCGGTCCTGGTTAATTCAATCACCCTGGTTTTATCATTCTGGCTCCAAATAATCAGCCAGTCAGGTTTTACATGACATTCCCAAAAACCTTTATATCGGCCCGATAATTTATGAGGTTTATATTTTGCTGGCAGTTTTCCCAATGTTTCAAGGAGTGTAACCACATCTTCAAAAGGCTTTAGGTCATAATTGCGTTTAATACACCTGATTAGGTCTTTTTCAAATGTACGGGAAGTTTTAATCGTGTACATCAGCAGCCTTTTTTAAGCTTTCAATCATGTCTTTAGCTGATTTATAGGTCTTTACTTTTCCTTCCGCAACTTCATTCATAGCTTGTATTGTTTCCTCGTTGGGTTCATTTTCTTCAAATACTCTTGCATAACGCGTTGACCTTAAGAATTCAACGATTTTTTTAGCTTCTTTTGTGCGGGTATCTATTATTACTGTTGTCATAAAAATTCTGTTACAATTGTAATTACAAAAGTAATCATTTTTCAGAATGGCTGCCAGTTTTTCCAGCTCTTTAAGAAAGGCTTGTTTTTTCTTGTTCTGAAAAGTAGCTTGGTAAACCCGTCTGATAAATCATGCCGGGCAAGCCCTCCTTTGTTCAATATCAAATTTCAAAACAAAATCCTCTAAAGGAGGCGAAATTTGTTGCAGTATAATTCAGCCCCATTGGGATAAACAGGTGGACTTAGAGCCACCAGTTGAAAGGGATTGCTACCGGTGCAGCAGTTGGGGCAGTTTGCGGAGGTTTTTGGCGGCGAGGATGGCGAGGGGGTAGCGGAAACCGTTGTTGCGGAGGGCTGTTAGGTCTTCTTTCATTTTTTGAATTATGCCTTTTACGCTGCCGGTGCTGGCTCCGCCGAGCCTCATGCGGGTAATTACTTCGGGCAGGCCTGTCCGACCGGAGTCATCCGGGCGGATAGCGGAGGTTCATTTCGGGGTCGGTCATTATGCGGAGCATAAAGTCGTAATCGCCGGCAATTTTGAAGGTGGTGTCGAACAGGCCGTATTTTTCATACACTTCTTTGCGGAGAAACAGCGTGGGGTGTGGCGGCATCCAGCCGTGGCGCACGTTTTTGGGGTGGAAGGGTTTGCTTTGCCAGGTGCGGACCACTTTGTTTGTATTTTTTGAATCAACAAATAACAGGTTGCCGTAGATGCCGTGGATTATATTTTCTTTATCATCTCTCGTAGAAAATACATGCTGACCCCCTCTGTCCTTCGGACTTCTCCCCCCAAGTGGGGAGAAAGAGTTCGCAATTTTTTCAATGATAGTGCTGCTTGCGAACGTATCATCTGCATGTAAAAAGCCAATAACATCTCCGGTGGCGAGGCGGAGGCCTTTGTTGAGGGCGTCGTAAATGCCGTGGTCGGGCTCTGAATTGAGTTGGGTTACCCGGTTTGCTTGTCCCTTTGGGATGGTTGACTTTATAATTTCCAGCGTATTATCGGTGGAAGCGCCATCGATGATGATGTGTTCGATGTTCTTATACGTTTGCCCGTTTACCGAAGCCAGGCAACCGGCTATGTGGGCGGAACTGTTGTATGTAGCGGTGATGATGGAAATTTTCATTGCTGGTAAAATATATTGGTAACTTGCCTACAGGGCACGGATTGCAAATCCGCGCCAGCAGGGAGCAATAAATTCTAAACAGGAGGTATTCCAAGTTGTTTGCAAATAACTTTGCACATCAGGTTTGATAATTCCGGGTGGCGCCCTACGGTAGATTTCTTACCGTTTTTTGTATTCATATATAAACTATGGTTACCGCCTTCACGAACCAGCACACATTTATTAGCCTTCAGATATTTTAGAAATGCATTGCGCTTCATCAGGCAAGGTTAAGTTTTCGTTTTATGATTTTGCGCCCCTCGTACAGGCTATTGGTTTGTTCCCGATGGAAATCGATTACCAGTTCCAGTGCATCAAGCAGATTTTGCTTCAATTCTTCAATGGTTTTGCCCTGGGCAATTGCCTCCGGTATTTCCTGCACCTGACCTACATACCAGCCGTCTTCACTTTTTTCGATTATGGCTGTATAATTCAATTTCTTCATTGTATTATTTTTTTTCAAAGGTACTAAAAAAGGGTTTATGGATTAGAACCTGCAAAGGGAAACGTTCTTTTTGGAGAGAACGGTTCCTTTTAAGAAGACGGGTACAGGTTGAACCCTAAGGGAACTGCGTAACCCTTAGGGATGTGTTAGCGGTGAAGTAGTTGCGGTAGTTTGCGGAGGTTTTTGGCAACGAGGATGGCCAGGGGGAAGCGGAAGCCGTTGTTGCGCAATGCCTGTATGTCTTCCTGCATTTTGAGCAGGATGCCATTTATGCTGCCGGTGCTGGCGCCGCCAAGCCGCATGGTGGTAATCACTTCGGGCAGGTAGCGGAGGTGCATTTCGGGGTCGGTCATTACGCGGAGCATAAAGTCGTAGTCGCCGGCAATGCGGAAGGTGTCACTTATAATTATCAGGTGGCCTGGTTTCTAATCTTTTCATCAGCCAGTATCAGGCTTTTTGGTTTGGGTGGAAGGCCTTTGAAGATTTTCCAGGGCAGTTGGCTTTCGGAAAAAATGACTACCCAGGCTGTGCAGAAAATGAGTTTGATGTCGGTCCAAAACGAGAGGTTTTTTTGATACCACAACTCCAGTTCGCCTTTATAAGGGGCAATTGCTTCTTTATAGAATTCATGCGGATCGCCTTCTGCATTGGAAATCCATTTTTCCTCGTCGCGGAATATGATGGAGCCAATGCCTGTAATTCCGGGTTTTGCATTGTATATCATTTTTTGAATATACTCCGGGAATTTTAGGAAATCGACTTTCATTTGCGGGCGGGGACCTACGATTGACATATTCCCAATGAGCACATTTATTACCTGCGGTATTTCGTTCAACTTCGTTTTACGCAGAAACTTGCCGATTCGGGTTACACGCGGGTCATTGCGGAGCGTTAGGCTGCCGGTGCCCATTTTTTCGCTGTTTTTTAGCATGGTGGCGTGTTTCCAGATTTTGAACGGTTTGTTCTTATACCCCACGCGGTTTTGTAAATAAAAAACTTCGTGTTCTCCTGTTAACAGTAGCAGTATCATTATGGGAATCCAGAACGGGAAGATAATAATGATTACAAGTAATGAAATCAGAATGTCGATTATTCGTTTGAAAAAATGTTTGTACATGATTTTTTGTGTTGTTAATAATTTATTCGATTGAACTTTTTTGAGAGGGTGGCGCGGATTCCGATCCGCGCATTTTTTGAATCGGCGGATCGGAATCCGCCGCACCCTTAACCTACATCTTCTGGTCCAATCCTTTCCCGGTTTCAATGTGGGCAAAGTTGGGAAGAAACTGATTGAGAATTTTTACAACGGCAGCTTTGGTTACATCGCCGGATTGAAATAGTTCATCCAGTTGATTGAATATTGAATCAATTTCTTCGATGCTTCTTTTTTCAGAGTTTTTAATTACTCCCAGATTGAGGAATGAATCGTTGTCCAATACCTCTTTTTCGGTATAAAATTCCTCGAAGGATTTTTCGCCGGAGGTATCGGAGCCGAAGAAGAAGATGGGGTATTTTGGCGATGGGGCGACTGGGCGATGGTGCGATTTGGCGACCTGGCGATTTTGCGACGAGGCGAATTGGGCGGCTTTCTCTCGTGCTTCCTGCTCGGATTGGCAGATGTCGGGTTCGAGATTGAATTCTTTAAGTAGAGCCAGTGCAATCTTGTCGAAAGGAATCATGTCGCGTTCTTCATCGAGTTTGGGGAAGAAGATGTCGCCCGATTCGCCCATAATGGATGCCATGAGGCAAAGTTCGCCCGATTCCCCGGGAGAGACAAAAAAGCGGCGGATGCCGAGAGGACACGCCCAGGGCTGGTTTTTGTTTAAACGTTCCAGAAATCCCAGCGGCAGGCTGCCATTGGAAAAAGCCACGTTGGCAAACCGTGCAGTTTTTATGGGCAATTTTTCGGAATAGGCCATTATCAGTTCTTCCATCAGCTTTTTACTGGCGCCCATCACGTTTACCGGATTGGCAGCTTTATCAGTTGAAACACAGAAGAAATGTTCCGGTGGATATTGCAGCAGTAAATCCAGTAATTTTCGGGCACGGAGGACATTATTTTCAATCATGGCTTCAATGGAAAAAATATCTTTTTCGCTGCGAACGTGTTTGTGGGCGGCAAAATTGGCTACAATATGAAAAGGGCCATGTTTTTTGAACAGTTTTTCAAACACCTGGTCGCCAAAGTTTACGGGATAGGTGATAAAATCTTCCGGGATGTTGCACTCCGGTGAGCTGCGCAAATCGCGCACCAGTTCGGTCAGGCCGTTTTCGTTGATATCGACCACCACCAGTTTGGCGATGTTGAATTTTAAAATGGCCTTAATGTAAAACGAACCAATGGTTCCGGCCCCGCCTATTACCAACACCTTTTTGCCGTTGATGTGGTTGTTAAGTTCGGTGTGGTACTTTTCAAAATCTGCTTTCAGCAGGCTTTCGGGCCGGCCGGTAACATGTGTTTTAATAAAATCTGACAGGTTAAAATTTGTATGCATAGTATTATAAATTATTTTGTTGGTGTTGAAAGAAAGGAGTTAATTCGTTCAATAAAATCAATCATATCTGCATGCATGTCCTGAACATCTTCTTTTGAAAATGTTATAAATGGCGCGTAATCGCCATCACTTCTGTTTTTGTATGCATCTCTGATAATCTTACCGTACTTCACGTCAATTTGGCGGGTTTTAATAAAAGTTTGGTTAAACCAGCCTATTAACTGCCCGTGTTTTGACGAAGAGAATTCGTATTTTAAAGCTAATGCGGTTAAGCAGTAAAAAATTCCATAATAAATTCTGTTTACTGCCACATTCAGTAAATCCATTTCTATCAATTTACTTACTTCGCCAATGGCCTGCTTTGCCTGGTCAAGTCTGTATTGAATAAGGATTTCGCGGTCGCTGTTGCTTATCATGCATGTAACCCTTCTTTTAAGGCATTCCTGAAAACAGGATGTTTGCCTCGAATGCTGTTATTTAATTCGAATTCAGAAATAACCTGTGTGTCAAGAAATATATCGTATTTCAGGTCAAAATCGTAACACAAATCATTGATGGCTCTTTGAATCTTACGATCATAGTCGGTATTGAGAACGATCAAAACATCATAGTCGGAATTTTCAGTTGCCTGCCCTTTGACTCTTGAACCGAAAATTACAACGTCTGAAACAATATTGTTCAGCGATTCATTCAGATGCTGTTTTATTTCTTTTGCCAACTGTTTATAACCAATCATATATTGTCTTATTAATTACAGCAAAAATAATTATTAACCGGTTGCAAACCAATTTTGTTGAGAAGAAACTCATTCAACACCTTGAAATTGGGAAAGTGGTTTTTGGGGAATAGGATTGCTTCGGCAGTCTCCGCTATGCTCCGACTGTCTCGCTATGACGAGGCTTGAATTGAAAACAGGCCGGCAATTAAATTTGTTGTAGTCAAATGATTGCTACTTGCCGGCCGAAAAGATTCAGGTAATAAGTCATTGCGAGCGGACGAACGGAGCGAAGCAATCCAATGATTTTGCAACGTAATTGTAAAGTTATCAGATTGCTTCGGCAGTCTCCGCTATGCTCCGACTGTCTCGCAATGACGAGGCTTGAATTGAAAACAGGCCGGCAATTAAAATTGTAGTGATTAAATGATTGCTACTTGCCGGCCGAAAAGATACAGGTAATAAGTCATTGCGAACCGCGAGGAACAGCCTGCCCCGTAAACAGCGGGGAAGCGGGAAGCAATCCAATGATTTTGCAACGTAATTGTAAAGGTATCAGATTGCTTCGGCAGTCTCCGCTGTGCTCCGTCTGTCTCGCAATGACGAGGCTTGATACGAAAACAGGCCGGCAATAAAAATTGTAGTGATTAAATGTTTGTTGCTTGCCGGCCGAAAAGATACAGGTAATAAGTCATTGCGACCGCGAGGAACAGCCTGTCCCGCAAACGGCGGGGAAGCGGGAAGCAATCTGTTACATTCACATACTTTTTTCATATAAATCCTTCCATTCCGGATTTCTTTTTTCAATCAAATCAATTTTCTTTTTCCGGGAACCCGCTTTCAATTGTTTTTCCCTGGCAATGGCATCCTCAATAGTTAGAAACTCTTCATAATAAACCAGTTTGGTTATGTTATACCGACTGGTGAAAGCATTTCTAAAAAAACCGGAACGATGCTGTTGCATTCTTTTTGATAAATCGCTTGTTACACCAACATATAGCGCTGTGTTGTTCTTATTGGTTAGAATGTATATGTAACCTCGTTTTTTCATATCCAAATAATATCAAAAATTTCAACTTACAACGAATGCCCCCTATCTAATCAGATTGCTTCGGGTATTCGTGCCTCATACCCTCGCAATGATTTATAATAACTGACGGTGGAAAGGATTGCTTCGGCAGTCTCCGCTATGCTCCGACTGTCTCGCAATGACGAGGCTTGAATTGAAAACAGGCCGGCAATAAAAATTGTCGAAATTAAATATTTGTTGCTTGCCGGCCGGAGTGAACGAATGGAAAAGTCATTGCGAACCGTCAGCGGGCGGAAAAGCAATCGGTTTTTCCAGTTACAACTCTTCATAAGCTTTTACCACTGCTTCAATCACCCGGTCGAGCTTGTCGGTGGTTAAGTCATTGTATAACGGCAGAGTTATTTCGTTTGCATAAAGCTTGTAAGTGTTCGGATATTCTTCCATTTTGTACCCCAGGTTTTTAAACAGCGTTAACATGGGCATGGGAATGTAGTGCACATTTACCCCAATGTTTTCGAGGCTGATGGATTGTATCATTTTATCGCGCTGCTCTTCCGTAATTCCTTTTATGCGAAGAAGGAACAGGTGGAAGGAGGAAATTTTTTCACTGTTCTCACCTGTAGGCAGAATGGCCCAATCGTATTTTGAAAAAGCGTTTAAATAGTGGTTAAAAATTACTTTTCGTTCGGGGAGCAAGGTTGATTTGTATTTTCTGATTTGTGCCAGCCCCACGGATGCACAAATGTCGGGCATGTTTACTTTTAGTCCCTGGGCGATAATGTCGTATCGCCAGCCGCCCGCCTGGTTTTTTTCGAAAGCGCTTTTGGTTTGGCCGTTTATGGAAAGGGCTTTCAGGAATTTGTATTCTTCTTCGTGGCTGAACGGTTCGGGCAGGTTTAAACAAATGGCGCCCCCTTCGCCGGTGGTAATGTTTTTTACTGAATGCAGTGAAAAGATGGTTACATCGGCCACGGTGCCAATGGGTTTGTTTTTATAAAAGGCGCCCACCGAATGTGCCGCATCTGCAAGCAATAATGGCCTGCCCAGCTTTTCCTGGTTTTCGTTTTTCGGCTGAAAAACACGTTGAACTTCATGCGAATTCAGCAGTTTATTCATGACATCGTAATTGCAGGGCCAGCCGGCAATATCAACCGGAATAACCGCTTTGGTTTTTTCGGTTACGGCTGCTTTTATTTTTTCGGGGTTGATGGTAAAATCGTCCTGTACATCCACCATTACAGGTTTTGCGCCAATATTCATGCAAGCCAGGGCAGTGGCGCAGTAGGTATAGGCAGGAACAATCACTTCGTCACCGGGGCCCACGCCAAACCAGCGCAGCATAAGCATTGCACCCGAAACCCACGAATTGACACACACCACAGCTTTGGCAGTAGTTAGTTTTTTAAATTCATTTTCCAGGGTAATTACTTTTGGCCCCGAGGTTAACCAGCCTGTGTTGGTTAATGTGTCGTTCATTTCTGCGATAACATCCGAATCGATGACCGGAAGTGAAAATGGAATATTCATTTTATATCTTTTTAATTCAATTCTTTTATCATTTTATACATACGGCGCTGCGGATAGGTATAAAAATCGTAAAATAAATTGTATCCGCATTTTTTATAAAACTCTACCACCTTGTCGTTATTGTGAAAATCGGTGGTTAAAGTAATTTTGCTGCATCCCTTTTGGAGTGCTTCCTGCTCAAACTTTTCCAGCAGTTTTTTGCCAATGCCTAAACCGTTATAAGCGGGCAGAACGGCAATTGAAAACAGTTCGGCATAATTTCCGTCGTCGGCAGGATTTGATTTTTTTTCGAAGTTTTTCAGCAACCGGTAAACTGCTCCGGGACGGGTAAAAAGTAAACGAATTGCCTGCAGTAAAAAAGCAGGGATGTTTTTTAATACCAGTTTCCGGTTATACCCGTTTGCCTGTTTGCAGCCCGTGGCAAAACCAATCACTTCATTTTCGTCGTTTACAACACAAACCGCTATTGAAGCTGTGTCTTGAATTGCGGCTTTATAATAGGTTTTTAAAAAAGATGGCCCAAGTTCCGTAAGGAAAAAATCGTTAAAAGCCCGGGTGTGTATTTTTACCAGAGCTGCTGTATCAACTGATGTTGGGATGCGGTACTTCATATTCCGACTGTTTTTTCAATTATTTCTGCCAAACGGGGCAGGTTATGTTGCCGGGAAAAGTGTTGCATGGCATACTGAAATCCTTTTTCACCCATCTCCTTCAAATCATTCTTTTCGGTTTCTTCTGCTTTTCTCATGGCTTCACTCAACTGTTCCACAGATTCAGGTTCCACCACCCAGCCGCATCCCGATTCGGAAATTGCACGGGAAGTATCACTTTCTTTATCCACACTTCCAATAATGGGTTTTGCAGAAAACATATAAGCCGGAAGTTTTGAAGGCAATGCCAGTTTTGCAACACCCTTTTTCAAAGTCAACAATAAAACATCTGCAGTGGCCTGCAATTCACCAGCTTTATCTGCGGGTGCTTCAATAAATTCAATTACTTTATCGGGATTACTTTTTGCTGTTGATTTTAATTTTTCCTTTTCAGGACCTCTGCCGGCAACAATTAATTTACTGTTTTTTAAATCAGCATCAATAAACGCCTGAACAGCATTATCGATTGCGGCAGATGGACTTAAACTTCCCAAAAACATAAAAACAAATGGGTTGACTTTGGTTCCGGAAGTAAATCTTGACGAATATTTATTTTCATCCTGCCAGTTATATACAACTTCAATCTTTTCATAAGAGATTCCACGAGTTTTTGCCAGTAAATTGCTCATTCCATTTGAAATAGTTACAACTTTTGTGCTTTTGCTAATTGTAAATTTATCAATGGGAAATAAAATTTTATAAAAAAAAGATTTAAAAATTGGGATTTTGTTGATGAGCGATTCCGGATACACATCCTGAATATGTGTTATTACAGGAATGTTATACTTAGCGGCTGCTTTAACCGACAGGTATTGGGCTGCAAGCGGCCAGGTATTCATATAAATTCCATCAATTTCTGCCTGATGGTTTTTTATAAATCTATAACAAGCTTTGCCAAAACTGTAACTTTCCCTGAATCGTCCAACTATTTTAGATTCAGGACAAACAAAGGATTTTAATACAATATGTTTAAATTTTTGATTTGAATTATCCAGTTGAGAAAAATTATATCCGGCCGGTCTGGAAGGAGCAGGCGACAATACTGTAACGTTATGGCTCTCGGACAGATATTCTGCCAAATCATTTGAAATACTGGCAGAAACAACCGGTTCAGGAGGGAAAACAGCGGTAACAATTACTATGTTTTTTCGCGATTTAATGCTGTTCATTCCAAACTACTCTTTTAATGTAATCGGTATAACTTAAAATTATACGCAGCACTTTATCCGAAACATTGGGCATGGAATAATCTGCAACCTGGCGTAATGTGCGTTCTTCATTTCGCTTTTGTGTTTCCAGCACAGCCAATCCCTGAAGGATTCGTTCGGAATTCATCCCCACCATCATGACCGATGCTTCTTCCATGGCTTCAGGACGTTCGTGTGCTTCGCGGATATTCAATGCCGGAAAGTTCAGAATGGATGATTCTTCGGAGATGGTGCCGCTGTCGGAAAGTACGGCTTTTGCATTTTTCTGCAGGTGGTTATAGTCATGAAAGCCCAAAGGTTTCATTAACTGAATTAAGGGATTGAATTCAATTCCTTTTTCGTTGATTTTGTTTCGTGTACGCGGATGTGTGGAAACAATAATGGGCAACTGGTATTTTTCTGCCATTAAGTTGAGCGACAAAACCAATTTGTCGAAGTTTGCTGAATTGATGTTCTCCTCACGGTGTGCAGACACAACAAAATACTTTTCATTTTCTAAGTTTAGTCGTTTAAGTACGTCTGATTTTTCAATTTGTTCATTGTAAGTGGACAGCACTTCAAACATTGGACTGCCCGTTTTAATGACTCTGTCAGGCAATAAACCTTCGCGCAAAAGGTATTCCCTGGCAATATCGCTATATGTGAGGTTTATGTCGGCGGTATGGTCCACAATTTTTCGATTTGTTTCTTCCGGCACACGTTGGTCGAAACACCGGTTTCCGGCTTCCATGTGGAAGATGGGAATGTGACGCTTTTTGGCCGGTATAGCACAAAGGCAACTATTCGTATCTCCAAGTACTAAAAATGCATCGGGTTTTTCTTTTTCCAAAACCGGGTCAATATTGATGATAATCTGGCCAATTGTTGTAGTTGCATTGCTGCCGGCAGCGTTTAGAAAAAAGTCGGGCTTTCTTAATCCCAAATCATTAAAAAATACTTCATTTAATTCGTAATCATAGTTTTGGCCAGTATGCACCAAAATATGTTCGATGGACTCGGTTTCATCTAATTTCCGAATGACACACGAAAGCCGGATAATCTCCGGACGGGTGCCTACAACTGTTAGTACTTTTAGTTTCTTCATTTTTCAGATATGAGATTTTTAGTATCAAGTATCAAGACAAAGATCACACTTTTTCAAAGAATGTGTCCGGATCATCCTGATTAAATTGTTCGTTAATCCAGAAGATGGTGTATAATTCTTCGTTGCCAATATTGGTAATGTTGTGGGTGTACCACACAGGCATGTCCACAAACGAGGGCTGATTGCCATCGAGTTCAAACGAAAGTACTTTATCGGTTCCTATTCTGCGAATTTCGATTCTGGCTTTTCCTTTGATAACAGCAAACCGTTCGGCTTTGCGGGTGTGGAAATGGTTACCGCGGGTAATGCCGGGCACGGTGGTGGAAAAACTCACCTGGCCGCCACTATTCAGTTTTACGGTTTCAACAAAGGAACCGCGTTCATCGGTGTTTAGTTTCAGGTGGAATGGAAAAAATGCTTCATGGTCGATGTAGCTCAGGAATGTGTTGAACAGGTTCAGTTTAAATGGCGTGTCGAGTGCCGGGATTTCCCCTTTCCCAAAGTAATTATTTTTGTATTTTTTCAACAATTTCAAAAGTTGTGAGACTTTTGTTTCTGCTGTATGTTGAATTTTTATTTGCTGAATAACCACATTATCTTTTTGTTCCGAGTACACATTTTCAATAATGTCGATGATGTGTTTTACCAGTTCACCCACATAAATGAGTTTCATTTCGCCGTCCACCTCTATTTTAGGCGTTTCGCTGTGGGTAAGTTGGTGGCAAAATGTGGCCACTACCGAATTATAATAAGGATGTCCGAACGGTCCAAAAACATTTGGGATGATAAGCCCTGTAAACTGACTGTCATTTTTATCTGCCCATTTTTCCAGCAACTCCCGCCCTTCGCGTTTCGATTTTCCGTATAGGTTGTTACGTTCTTCCTGGGTTGAAGAACTGAACAGAATGTGTGGCGTAGAAGAGGTTTTTTCGCAGGCGGCAATCAGTTGATTTACCAGCCGGAGGTTGGTGTCGTAAATCACTTGCGGGTCGTTGTGGCGGTTCATGGCGGCGAGGTGGACGATAGCGTCACATTGTTTTACGAACTCTTCAAGCTTTTGGGTATCGCTGAAGAATTCATCCTCAAACGGAATGCGTTCAAACTTTCCGGGTAACAGGCCGAGGGTATTAAACAGGTGAGTGCCCACAAATCCGGCCTGTCCGGTTATACCTACTTTAATCATATTGTTATTTTTTAATGGAACGCTGGTTGCTATGGCAACACGCTGATTTTACTGATTTGCACTGATTTCTTTATCTGTGTTCATCTGCACAATCCGTGTCATCTGCGTTCTATTCTTTTATTATCTGTGTTCTATTCTTTTCCTCATTTACATTCTAATTTCTTCCAGTCGAACCACCATTCAGCCGGAAAACGAATATTTTCTTTTGCCGATTCTTCCAGGCTTTTATCAGAAAGTACCATGATTTCTGAATTGGGCTCCAGGGCTTTTAATCCGTTGGCATATCCTTTGGGAACAGCCAGGATTTCAGATGTTTCAACAGACAGAATATGGTATTCCGGTTTAAGGTTCATCGACGGATTTTCGAAATCATCAATTTTTACCCAGGCCACCACAAAACTGCCGGAAACCGGGAAAAAGTACTTTTTTTCCAACCGGTGCCCCTGCCAGGCGCGAACTACAGAAGTGCCGATGTGTTTAATCATGTAAAACCGTTGGACATCATCAAATTGAAAATCGTTGACAAAACGCATCATGCCGCGTTCGTCGATAAAATTACCTCCCTTAATTATTGTTGGTTTTTCAATCATAATCATTTAAATATTAGAACGCTGATTTATAATTTTAATAATAGAACGCTGGTTGATATGGCAACACGCTGATTTTACTGATTTGCGCTGATTTTTATCAGCGTTTGCCTGCGCAATCAGGGGCATCTGCGTTCTGTTTATTTTTATCATCTGCGTTCTTTTCTTTCATTTGAAAATATTTTTCTTTTTATTTCAGGTTTTTCTCCAAAGTTAAGTAATAAACCTACTTCTATTTCTGTTGCTTTCAGATAATTCACCAATTGAATTTCATGTTTTTCACCGATTGTTTCTGCAGCTTTCAGTTCAATGATAACCTGGTTTTCAACCAATAAATCTGCAAAATATTCACCAACCAGTTCACTTTCATAAAATACATTAATTGGAACCTGACAATTAACCTTGAAACCTGCTTTTTCCAATTCGTATTTCAAAGCTTTCTCATATACTTTTTCAAGAAAGCCGTAACCCAAAGTATTGAAAACTTTATAAAACCGATTGATGATTTCACCAGTTAAGTCGCTGTGTTTATAGTTCTGATTCATGATGTATTATTTTAATGGAACGCAGATCAAGCTGATTGGGCTGATTCGCGCTGATTTTTTAACTGTCATCTGCGTTCATTTTCTTTGGAACGCTGGTTGCTATGGCAACGCTGATTAAGCTGATATTCACGGATTTTTTTATCTGCGTTCATCTTCAAAATCTGTGTCATCTGTGTTCTATCTTTTTTGGTACCTGTTTTTTTTGGAACACTGGTTGCTATGGCAACACGCTGATTAAGCTGATTTACACTGATTCTTTTATCTGAGTTCATCCGCAAAATCAGCGTCATCTGCGTTCTATTCTTTTCGTCATCTGTGTTCAATTAATCATCCTCCCCAAGTACATCCCTTGTAATCATCGGCAGTTTCAGCAACAGTTCCTGCATGCCTTCCACATCCAGACGGCGGGTGTTGTGCGAGTGGTAATCTTCCAGTTTGGAAATAAGTTCTTCACCTACTTCGAAATACTTGTCGTAGTTCAGGTCGCGCACGTCGGCAGGAATGCGGAAGTAGTTGCCCATGTCGATGTGTTTGGCCATCTCTTCGCGGGTAACCAGCGTTTCATACAATTTTTCGCCGTGGCGGGTGCCGATAATCCGGATTTTAGTATCGGTTTTGTACAACCCGTTAAGCGCCTGTGCCAGCACATCAAGTGTGGCAGCCGGAGCTTTCTGCACAAACAAATCGCCGTTTACCCCATGTTGAAAAGCATACAGTACCAAATCAATGGCATCTTCCAGCGTCATCATAAAACGGGTCATGTTGGGGTCGGTAATGGTAATGTTTTTCCCTTCTTTCATCTGGTTTACCCATAAGGGAATAACCGAACCGCGGCTGGCCATTACGTTGCCGTAGCGGGTGCAGCATATAGTTGTGGCTGCTTCCGGTCCCAATGCACGGCCTTTGGCAATGGCTACCTTTTCCATTAATGCCTTGCTCATGCCCATGGCATTGATGGGATAAGCTGCTTTGTCGGTGCTGAGTACCACCACGTTTTTTACGCCATGCTGAATGGCCGAATCCAGTACGTTTTCGGTGCCGAATACGTTGGTTCGTACCGCTTGTGTGGGGAAAAACTCGCACGAAGGCACCTGCTTGAGTGCGGCAGCATGGAAGATAAAATCAACACCCGGCATGGCGCCATCCACGCTGCGTTTGTCGCGTACGTCGCCGATGTAAAATTTTACTTTTGGGTTTTTCAATCGGTGCCGCATGTCGTCTTGCTTTTTTTCGTCGCGACTGAAAATACGGATTTCCCTAATTTCCGAATCCAGAAACCGGTTGAGTACGGCATTGCCAAAAGAGCCTGTTCCGCCGGTGATTAAGAGTGTTTTGTTTTTAAACATAGTTGACTAATATTAGAACGCAGATGACGCGGATGAAACAGATTTACACTGATTATTATATTTGTTTCAATGCAATCATCCTGCTTTCCTGGTTAATAATTCATTATATAAATCTAAGTATTCCTGATACCTGTCTTCTTTTTTATAAAATTGGTTTGCTCTGTTAGTGCATGCACCGGTGTAATAATCCTTACTCTTTTCTTTAATTTGTTCAATTGCCGAAACCAAGCCATTGATGTCACCTTTCTCAACTACAATACCTGTTGAATCATCTATTAATTCGGGACTTGCGGTTGCATTATAAACAATGCCTGGAGTACCACAGGCAAATCCTTCTACAGTGGTCATACCAAAAGTTTCTTCATAAGAAATATTTAAGACCACATCTGCCGTGGAATAGAATTGAACCAATTCATCAACATTTTCTGTTCTTTCAATTCCAAGAATGTTTTTGGGAAGTGTTTTGATTTGTTCATTACTAAGTCCAACTAAAATTATTTGGTACCCTGAATCTAATTTTTTACTTAATTTAATAAAGTCCTTTAACCCTTTTCGTGGACTCCAATCACTTGCAACTCCCAGCAAAACAAATTTGCCTGATAAATTGTATTTTGTTCGGATTGTTTGAGTTGAGACCGGATGAAAAACAGTGGTATTGATACCATTTTGGATAACCCGAATGGTATTATTTTTTAAAAAAGACTGCTTTACAATATTTGCCAGCCATTGTGAAACCGGTACAAGGGTTAAATTGGGCAGGGAAGAAAAAAGTTCCTTTTTTAGCTTGTAGTTCTTTTTTGAGCGGTCCAATAAATAGCTGGCCGGATAGGTTGATTTTTGCGGACACTGAAAACATTGTGTTTTCCATTTTTCACAACCAACAAAATCAAAATATACACAATGGCCGGTAACAGGCCAGCAATCATGTAGTGTCCAGACAACTGGAATGTTTGACTTTTTCAAAAAGCAAAACAATATTTCAATATTTAGGTAATACCCATGTAGATTGTGTAAGTGAATTACATTGGGTTTAATTTTTTCTATTTGTTGTACCAACTTTTTTGTGGCTGATTTTGAGGCCAGGCCGTGCCTGTCGAATAAGCGGGTTTGCAGTCCCTGCATTCTCATGTCCCAGTCATTTCCGATTTTAATTAATTCCGATTTACTAGGGCATTCATTTCTTCCATAGGCAATGTAACTCTTCCAACCATTTGCCTTAGCTGTTTGTCCTATTTCTTCGGCAATGCGGCCGGTGGAGCCGGAATTGACAACAACGTTTATTTGAAGGAGTGTATTCATATTCACCTTCTGTTTAGTATTTTTCGAACGATTAAAAAAGAGAAGACAAATGTTAAGGTATAAGAAAATCCACTCATTAAGTCTCCTCGTAAAATAAAGATGGTCATCCCAATTATCAAATAATATATAATTTTAAAATAATTATTTTTATCTCGGTGAATTAATGTCCAATATGTTTTATCAAAAATTGCTGTAAAATATGCAAAAGCAATGATAAAAAGGAAAACACCTAAGAACCCAAAATTGATATAACCCTCAGCAAAAAAATTAGCAGAAGCATTTGGAAAATAAATATGACCAAGTTCTGAAATATAAGCACCAGAACCAATGGGTTTATTAGTCCATATACTACGCGGTATCCAAAAAAGAAATACACCCAGAAGTTGTCTCCCCCATGTTATAATATCTTCTAAAACAATAATTGCAAAATTTTGATAACTATCAAAATGCCCTTGCAAAAACATATTAAAGTCAAGTCCAAATTTAATTTGAGTATTACTTGTGAAATACCTGAAATTATTTAAAAAAGGAAAAATAAATAATAAACCGGCAGTTATCGTAATGGACAATACGTGTGTTCCTTTAAACAAAGGAAATACGATTAGAAAAAATGGAATATATAAAGCAGCTACCTCAAAACGAGCCATTCCCAATGGAAATGTTGTAATAATAGCAAGTGAAAAAAGAATCAAAAGAACTAATTTATTTCTTTTTGGTAAGATGTAATAATATAAAAAACTAAGCATTGAAATTGGACGAATTAATCGAGCAATAATTAATGACATTCCTAATGTTTCAGAAGTTTTTGATGAAAATTCCCCACCACGAAACAACATGCTTAATATACTGTAATTATTTGACCTGTATACTATAAAAAAAGAAAACGCACTGATTAGAAGGATGTAAAGATTTGTTCGTAATATACCACTCGACTTCAGTTTTGAAGATAAAGAAAATGATGCAATTTTATTAGGAATCTTTTTTTTATAAAACATTTTGTAAAAAAGTTCATAAAGAAGAAAAATAAGAATTAGAATAATATTCATTGCTGTATATTCTTCATCCTTCAATATTGTTGCACCATTAATTGAAACTTTATTAAAATGTTGCAGTAAAGGTGCAAATCCAAAAAAGAATAAAGAAAACAGGTAAAACATTTTTTTTAATGAATAGGGATGTTTTTTATTTGAAAAAATTTGAACAATTGAAAATACCTGGATGACATACGAGCTTAAAAATACAGACGAAGAATAACTAAAATTCCCTTCTATATATAAAAAAATAAAAATTAAAATAGAAAATGTTATAATAAGCAACTTATTCATTGGAAATAAACTATTTACTTTTAATAGTTTCAAAAATATTTTGAAAATTATTATTGGACAAATTGTACTCTTTAAAATTTGGTATATTTTGAAAATATAACATTGCTGAACTTGTCTGGTGAACAATAATTAAGGTGTTTGAATTATTCGCAATTTCGGCAATTAATATTTCTGCCGGTAAAGAATTTGTAATTGTAATATCAAAGTACTTTTCAATACCTGTTTTATTTTTGATATGCGGATGTGGTTTAAGAATTTTAATGTGGTCAGGATATTTTTGCATAATTTCAATATACTTTGAATTTATTTCCCATGAGGTTAAATAAATTAAAACATCTTTTCCTTTTATTTTTTGTAAAATCTGGGTTGGAAATAAAGTTGAAATTTCGGGTAAAATAGTCAAATGCTGCTGAAAACCAGTTTTAAAAGGTAATACTTGTTTTTTAGTATTTGGTGAAACCAATTTTAAAAAAATATCCGGATGATATAAATAAATTCCTTTGGTCCTGTTAAATCCACCAAGGTGATTGTATCCTAAATATGAATCAAAAAAATTTATTGTTTTTTGCCGAATGGTATTATTTAAACGAATTGTTTTTCTGTAGTTGCCAAACCCCTCTTCATAAACGTAAATTTTAACAGGATACAGTGTATATAAAATTAACCGGTTTACTATAGCAAAGTCTGTATCTACAAATAGTTTACTATACTTCCTTTTTCGAAATAACACGTATATTAAAGCAAGGTACCGGTTTTTGAATTTTAATATTTGATTCCAGTTTCTTGAGAATTGTTTCACATTTTGATGAAACTCATCAACATTGGCAAAGTAATTAATGAGCAGACAATCTTTAACTGAATCATCCGGAATATTTGTTGCGTTAATGTATTGCAGTGGTTTGGTTATAATATATGCACTTTTTTTCATCATTGATTGGTTATTGGATATAGGAATGAACGGATTTGAAAAGTTTTCAAATCTTCAGACTGGGTGTAATAAACACCGTAAATATAGCCATTGTGTAAAACCATTCCAGGATAAGAATTATCTCCGTAAGAAAATAATTCCTCTATATTTTCTATTTCGTTATTTGAAATTGAATAATTGATAATTACAGTTTTGAATTCAGGCGTTCTTCCTCCAATATATGCTTTATCGTTATAAATAACCATATTGGGTCCTCCGAGTTGTGGAAATGGAAGACTTGTCCATTCAAAATTAACAATTGAAGATAGACTGTCAAAGTACATCACATCTGATAGTAACCCAACACCAAAATATGCATCAACACCTCGCCGAACAATACTGAAAATTTTATCCCCATAGAATTTAAATGTTGCTTCAGAAGCTCCGTTTCCTTCTAAATATGAAAATATTAGAGGAGGTTTATTGTAATTCTCATATTTATAAAACCGCAGATTACCATGTTTATAACCACCAGCGAACAAAATTCCTTCGTGCCAAACAGGTCTCCATAACCAGTCATTCGGAAATTTAGCAAGCAAAGTAAAAGTGTGTTGCAAAGAATCAGACAAGAACTGTAAATTTTGTTTGTTAAACCCTACAATAAAATTTTTTCTAATCACTCCGTAAAACCCATTCGTGTTTGTTGCAGGAATATGCAAATAAATATTATCAGTAATTTCATCATAAGAGAATTTTGGATCTCGTAAATCAAAATCGATTAATTCATAAGAATTAATTTCTGTCCAGACTTTAAAATCAAAGCTTTTATAAACCTTTATTTTGCTAAAGGTACCAAAAACATGAGCATCAGATTCTCTATAGGTTAAATACCAAATATTATTATAAAATATTAGGTCTGGAAAAGCCAAATGATTTGCTGATGTTAATGCAATATTAGTGTGGACTGTAGAAGTCGATGGAATATCATCATCTTTTTTGCAATTCAAAAAAATAAATTGGAAAAGTATGAATATAAATATTTGCACTAATACTGATATTTTATTCATGAATTTTTTCATAGCGTATCTGGTCAAATATTAATGAATGCTGGGTTTAATATTATTTTATTTATAATCTCCTTAATTTTAAAAAAATCTTTCCAATTCATAATTATAAATAACAATAACGGTATTGTAAAGTATGAATTTGGAACTGAAGTTATTATTAATATCCAACTAATTATATAAGGAATTAATAAGCTTACAGGAAATAAATCATTGAATACACTCAAAAAAGATGAATTCAAATCTAATTTTTTTCTGCCAAGGTACCCTAAAAAATATACATAGATAAAATAGGTTAACATGGTAGCAATAATTACATATACAAACCTGACTTGAAATATTTCAATAATAATAAAAGCACTTAAAACATTAACTATAAGCGCAAAGAGTGACAAATAACCCAATTTTTTTTCCATTCCTTTTGCTATTAAAAGTCCTGAATAACCAAATGAATTGGTATATAAAACTACTGTCAGGGCAATAGTTCTAAATGCATCAGACGACTGAGTATATTGCGGGAAAAACAGAATTAACAGGGGAAATAATAAAATAGCAAAATGAATTAATAAATGTGATGTTGAAATGTAAACCTTTCTAATCATTTCAAGCAACTCTATTGCTTTATCTGAAGTTGCTGAAGCCAAACGATTAATAAGTTTGGGAAAAATGAGAAAAGAAAAAGATTGTAACAGTAAGAGCACTACATTAGCCAGTGCAAAAGCAAAAGTAAAATATCCAAATTGTTCGACGGAATAATAAGCACTAACAAATGTTTTTGTTGAAATAATAATTAAATAGAATGATGTATTGTAAACAAAGAGATGCCAACCTTTTATCTGGATGGTTTTAACCAAACGACCTATAAATATTGGTTTTAATTTTACCGGCGTTTTTACTAAAAATAAAATGAGCGAAAGTAAATATGCAGCTAAATTCGCTCCAACCAGTGCCCATAGTAGATTTTCACCTTTGAAAAATACTATTGCCATTAACACTAAAACCGGAAAAGCTGATTGGTTTACAGCAATTTCCATTACTCTACCATAAACCCGAAAAATATTGCTAAATAACGAATTGAAATAACCTAAAACTCCAATTACTGCTACAACTGGGGCATACGTTGAAAAATTATATTTTCTTCCAATATCCAGTTTGAACAGTTCATTACCTGCAAAAAATAAAATGACCAATATTGAAAGACCTGCCAGCATGGTTAACGATGTCCCTATCACTTTTTGTACATACCATTCCCTGGTTTTGTGTATTGCAATAATCGCATTTACTGAATGTGCTATTCCCAGATTTATCTGGTTCAGGTATTGAATAATAAGTGTGATAAAACCCCAAATGCCCAAATAATAAGGACCGAGATAAACAGCAATAAACAGCGAATTTATAAACTGGATAAAATAGGTAGCATAACGACTAAATACGTACTGCAGCACCTTGTTTTTTAGTACTTTTTTAAGAATATTTGTGTATTTTGCCATTAATTATTTGAGTAAGTTAAAGCTTAGGGGAATGCCTTTTCCTATATTCTCCTTTGCTACTTTGCCGAGAACATCTATTAGGTTTTTCGGATGCAGCCCATATCCCGGTCTTATCGATCTTACATTTTCTTCGGTAAAGGGTTCACCGGCTTTAATGTCTTTAACTACGAAAATGGAGCGGCGACGATTTTTATCGTTTTCGGAAACTTCGTAGGTTATTTTGCCTAAAGCTGCTTCTGCCTGGCGGACTGATTGTTCCATTTCCTTAAATTCGTGAGGTTCCATGGAGAAAGCAGAATCGGGGCCACCTAATTTACGGTCGAGAATAAAATGTTTTTCCACAACCGTAGCTCCCAATGAAACTGCTACTGTTGGCACCAAACTACCCACGGTGTGGTCTGAAACTCCCACTTTTACTCCAAAACGTTGTTTCATATCAGGAAAGGTCAATAGGTTGGCATCTTCAATGGTCGCCGGGTATTGCGATGTGCATTTTAGCAAGGTGATGTCATTGTTGCCCACATTCCGGCAGGTTTCCAAGGCCAGTTGTATGTCCTCAATTTCAGCTACTCCGGTTGAAATAATCATTGGTTTTCCTTTGGATGCCGCGTATTCTATCAATGGAATATCCGTTATTTCAAACGAAGCAATTTTATACATGGAAACATCGATGCTCTCCAGGAAATCAACTCCCTCTTTATCGAACGGAGAGGAAAAGAAAACAAGTCCGAGCTCTTCGGCAATTTTTTTGAGTTTGGGTTGCCATTCGTAGGGCATGGCAGCTTCTGAATATAGTTTCCAGGGCGTATAACCTTGCCATAAACCTTTGGTTCGGGGGGCAAAATAGCCGGTATTTAAATCAATGGTCAGGCTTTCGGGCTTGTAGGTTTGCACTTTTACTGCATCGGCACCCGCTTCGGCCATTGCTTCAATGGTTTTTACTGCCAGGTTAAAATCGTTGTTGTGGTTGGCTGAGAGTTCTGCGATGATGAATGTTTTATCTTTTAAAATAATTGGGCTCATTTTAGATCTTTCTTTTCAATTTCCATAATCAAAACAGGATATGCTTTGCCGGATTGATTTATGATTGTTTTTTCTTTTGTTTTAAATCCGAGCTTTTCATTTAGTTTAATATTAGGGTTATTATTTATCATGGTTCTGACAGATATTTTTTTAAATCCCAAATCATCAAATCCATGGTTTAGCCATAAACGAAAAGCTTCTTTGGCATAACCACCTCCCCAATAATTTTTATTTCCAAGCATCTTGCCCGCCTCGGCCTGGCTTCCTTTAATATTAATAAAATTGACTGTGCCAATACATTGATTGTTTTTTGTGTCACAAATAATATAATCAATTCTTTTTGAAGCATTTTGTTTTTTATACCATTCAAGATGTTTTTCAATTGTTAGTTCTTCTTGGTTAAACATCCATTTTTTTATTTCAGGATCATTTCTCCATTCAACAATAAAAGAGGCATCATCTTCAATCATTTTTCTCAGGTAAATTCTTTCACCATATATAATTTCATTTTCAGTTTCTTTGCTCATATTCCAATTGATTAAATATTTTAAAAACAATTCTTTCCGGCCCCAAGGTGTCAATGTTTAATTTTCTTTTTTTATATTTTTTATTTAATACTTCAATAAAATTATTCAAACCATATTTTTTCAATGTTAATTCAAAAGATTTTACATTTTCGAAGCTTAAGGCAAAATTACATTTTTCCCAGGCTTTTGCATTGGGAATTTGGTTTTCTGCAAACGGAATAATTAACATGGGAATGTTTAATGCTGCTAATTCAAAGGTGGTTACACCACCAGCAACGATAGCCACTTCACACTTTTGATAAATTGGAATAACATCTGTTGTATTCAGATGTAAAATAACATTAGTTCGATTGCCAGCTATATGAATTAGTTTTTCATCGCGGGTAATAATATCGAATTGATAATCTTTATTTGTTATTAATGATTTTATTAATTGAATAACTTCCAGTGGATAGCTTCCACCACCCATGGCAATTAAGATTCTGTTTTTTGCCGGACTACATTTTAGGTTAGAGAGAGATTGTCTGATTATAGCATACTTGTATCCAATACACAGACCGGTGTTTTTACTCGTTATCTTTTTGTAGTCATTTTCGCTTGCTGATATGTTTGCATTGATAACAACATCTGCCAATATTCTACTCTTTGCTTCAAAATCAAACTGTGCCCATTTAATGCCATAGGATCTTAGCTTTTCCTGATATAATATATCATGGCCGTAATGATCCAGTATTAAAAATGAAAATTTATTTTGGAAGGTACTTTTTATTGTTTCAATATCCTGTTCTTTAGTAAGTTCATCTGTCAATATTTTGAAATTTTGTTTTATTATCGTTTCATCTTTCAGAAATGAATTAATCATTTCTTGAGCATCTGTTTTTATCAGAAAAAAGGAATCTATATTTTTTTTATTAAATGCTTCGCTAAGTGCCAAACACCTGGTAAGGTGTCCTAAACCAGCAACCCTTCCTGCATTTAAACGAAACAATACCTTCATCTAAATTGATTTATTTTGAAGCTTATATTTGAGTTCAGCCATTTCCCAATCTTCTGCGGAGTCTATATCCTGAACGTAGATTTCAGATATTTCAAAACCGTATTTATTTGTTCCTCTTAATCCGGCAGTATAATTCATCCAATAAAACTGTCCGGTATCGTGGTATGCTGGTTCCAAATCCTGTGAGCGTGTGTTTTGGTATTCGGGATAAAACATGCTTACTTTTTCATTGTCATCTAATTTCACCGCGCGCTGTATAGGATAGGAAAAGCGTACAACTGGTCTTACCGAATCAGCTTTTTTGCTTATGAGCAATTCATAGCCCGTTTTTAAATTTACAACCGTGATTAATGGAGCTGTTGGCAATATACAACAGATATTATCGAACTTTTTATTTAAAGCCAGATACTCGTTTTTTACCTCATCAATTACATCGGCCAGCGTAGCAAAATCGTTTGCATTTTCAGGGGAACGCATAAAAGGCACTTTGGCTCCATGTTTTTTAGCAATGTCTGCAATCTCCGGGTCATCGGTTGAAACCATTATTTCGTCAAACAGATTCGATTTCTGAGCGGCTTCAATGGAATATGCAACGATGGGTTTACCCAAAAAATCTTTAATATTCTTCAGGGGAATGCGTTTGCTGCCGCCACGAGCCGGGATGATGCAGAGATTATCCATAGAACTCATTAATTTTTTCAATTACAAAAGCCTGTTCTTCCTTGGTTAATGTGGGATAAACGGGTAAACTTAAACAATGTTCATAATAATTTTCTGCAATGGGTAAATCATCTTCTTTCCAACCAAATTGCCTGTAGTATGGCATCAGGTGAACCGGAATATAATGTACCTGTGCCAATATATTATGTGAGCGTAGGTAATTTATAAGTTCCGTTCTTTTTTCAAATTCAGCCACATAAAGATGGTAAGCATGGCCTTCAATTACTCCGCTTTCCCCTTTAACATAAGCTTTGGCAGAATATTCTTTATTATAAACTTCTGCGATTTCGTAACGGCGTTTAAGTCCTTTATCTGCTCTTTTTAACTGGCTGGTAGCCAAGGCCGCCTGAAAATCGGTAAGCCGGTAATTAAAACCCAGCTCCTGCATCTCGTAGTACCAGATGCCATGATTATATTGCCGAAGTTCAGGTTTTTGTTGAATACCATGCGAACGCAGGTTACGTAATTTATGGTATAGCTCTTCGTTGTTTGTAGTAATCATACCTCCCTCTCCCGCAGCAATATGTTTTACCGGATGAAATGAAAAAATTGCGAGGTCGGCAAACTGTCCGTTACCGCAAAGTTGTTTTTGGCCGGCAGAATCAACAAAATATCCTCCGGGTGCATGGCAGGCATCTTCTATAATCCACAATCCGTGCTTATCAGCAAGTTTACGAAATGCTTCCAGATCAACAGCTCTTCCGGCAAAATCCACCGGTATAATTCCTTTGTATGTTCCTTCCGGATCAGATTGAAGTAGTTTTTCAACTTCGTTTATATCCAATAAATATGTTTCAGGGTCAATGTCGGCAAAAACTACATCACCTCCGGCATAACGAACACAATTGGCGGTAGCTGCAAAAGTAATTGGTGTTGTAATTACTTTATCACCAGGCTTAACGCCTAGAGCAAGGGTACATAAATGAAGTGCTGCAGTTCCATTGGAAACAGCAACTGCATATTTGACTCCAATATAATTGGCAAATGCTTCTTCAAATTCTGCAATTTTGGGTCCCTGGGTTAACCAGTCTGATTTCAGTACATCTACAACAGCCTGAATATCTTCCTCTGTTATGTTTTGTCGGCCGTATGGTATTTTTTTCATTTTTGTAAATTTTTAAAATAACTCTGTTAAAAGTAATTATTCAACTTTTATAGCTAGTTGTCTTATTTCTTGTGCTAGAAAACTTCTTTTACAATTATTGAATTCGTTACTTTTTCTAAATTAAAATTGTTAAGTAGTTGTTGTCGTTTTGGTTAAAAATTATATGATATAAATTTTCAGGTGTCAAAGATAAACAAAATGGCAGACAGGGGGATGGGGGAAGGGGGAAAAGTTTCGGGTTTAAAGATTTTCTAATTATCTAAGTACTAAAATTCGTGAGGCTGCTTCGGAAGTTTTTTTGCCTTCGTTTCTCTTCGGCACCCCGAGTACTCGGGGCCCCTCGCAGACTCGTACTACAAATGTTGTATTTTCTCGGGAATTTGTACCACGAATGTTGTTTTGTGCAAGAATTTCTTATTCCAAATTTAATTAGGTGCAGGATTCCGCGAGGCGATGCAACAAGGCTGAGTAGTGCGGACGGGTATGTCTTGCTGAACAGTTCATTCAGAAAAAGAGCCGAAGCGGTCTTACGCCCCCAGTACATTAAAGTATATTGTACAAGTCTTTCCATTCTAATCACGTTCAATAATTTGCCAGTAGCCACCTTTTGGGGAGCCGATGCGTTCGATAATATTATCCTCTTTCAACCGTGCAATATCCCTGACAATGGTCATCTTTGTTACAGACAGTTTTTTTGCCAGTTGTGTCATTGTAATTTGATTGTTTTCCTGAATCAATCTAATAATTTGATTTCTTCGATTATCGGTAACATTATCGGTAACATTATCGGTAACATTATCGGTAACATTATCGGTGACCCTATCACCGACCTTTTCACCGACCTTATCGGTGATATTTGATTTCATTGTCACCCAAAAAGAATCGGAGAATTCAAAATTAACCTCATTGCCGTTTTTGATACATGCATTGGTTACGCGTTTAATACCAGTGCCGGCTTTTTCCATAAAATCGGTACGGGCCAGTAAATCAACCAGCAACCGATTTCTGGCCTCGCTTTTTTTGCCAAACTCGCTTTTCGGGAAAAGTAGTTCTCCCTTGTTGTTGATAATTATACTGCTTTTAAGTTTTTCCACTGCAATAGTATCGCCCATGAAATAATCAAAGTGGATAACGGCATTTACGATTGCTTCGCGGTATGCTTCAATAGGGTATTCGGGGAATTCATCTCGCTTCAGGTCTTTGATTTCAAACCTCACCGGTATTCGTTCTTTCAGGTATGTAATGGCAAATTCGATATTTCCAATGATTCCGCGGTCAACCTCTTTTTTATCGAGTATATCAACACGTTTGTTGTCGTTGAAATGAATGCACCGGATTTTAGAACTTATGATGTATTTATAAGGTTGTTTTGCAAAATAGAGCACTCCGGCGTTGGTCATTCCTTCACTGGTAAGCACCCGCAGGTTTCTCAGGATTTCTTCCTTAGGCAAATTGTTGGAGATTCGTGCCAATTTGAGGTAATATTCAAATTTTTCGTCATCGAAGTCTTTCCAGTCAAAATCGGTGCAAAATTGTTCGTCGTAGCGAATTTTTCCTGTTTTTATAGCCAGCGCCAGGATTTCGTCGCGGCTCATTTTTTGTGAATTGGCGCCCATACGCATAAAAAACCCGGAAGCACAGGAGTAGGGTTTATTTATGCCTTCTTTTACTTCGATGGCCAGTGCATTTTGTATTTGAGTTAAAAGAACAGCAACTGGCGGGTCGCAATTCCGGGCTGTATCTTGTATCTGCGATTTCAGCCTGTTTGATGTTTCAATGCCTTTTATTTTTCCGTTATCGGTAATTCCAAGATAAATAACGCCACCAGATGCATTGGCAAAAGCAACCATTTCTTTGGGCAGGTTTTTATCGGGCAACTCCTTGAATTCAATGAACTGGCCTTCGCCAAGTTCCAGAGCTGCATTTAAATCCAATATGATTTGTTGCTTTGCCATTTTTAAAGTTCAGAGTTCATCCCGGTCAAAATTGCTCTTCAGGATTTCCTGTCCTGCTAAAACAGAAACTGTTATAACGGTACTGAGTAAAGAGAGTTGGTTATTCATTTTAAAATCAGAAAAATGTATCGTTTTTATTTTCAGGCGGCAAAGATAAACAAAATGGCAGACAGGGGGATGGGGAAAGGGGGAAAAGTTTCGGGTTCCGAGTTTAAAGTTTAAAGTTCAAGGTTCAAAGTTTAAGGTTTCAGGTTTACCCCGTGAAATGCGCCGGTGGGAGCGTATTTCACCGGGGTTGCGGGTTCATTGTTTGTGTCTAAGGTTCAGAGGTTGCTTTATTACTGAATGATGATCCATTTACCGTTTTTCCTGCCGCCTACCCTTCGTATCTTGTTCTTTTTCTTCAGATCATGCATATCCCGAAGAACAGTCCTTGAGGTTAATTTTAAGCGCGAAGCAATCTCGCCCGTAGTTATTGAGGGATTAGATTCAACGAGTTCAAGAATTTTTTTTATCCTTTTTTCTTTTGTGACATCTTTTGTGACATCTTTTGTGACATCTTTTGTGACATCCGTTTTTTCTTTAAACAAAACCACACGAAAACCATTAAAAACTTCTTCGAATTTAGGTTTTTTAACGCCATATTCTTCACAAATAATTATAATACGCTTGATTCCGGAGCCGTATCTTTCAATTAAACCTACTTCCTTAAATGCTTTTGCAATAAGTTTATTTCTGGTTTTTGAGCTGTAGTTGCCCGACAACAAATCATCAATAGTTATGCCTCCGTAAAGTTTCCCGGGGTTAAAGAATTCTATCCGGTCGTCAAATATCTTAATTACGCTGGCACTACTGTCCCTGTAATCGCGATGTACCACCATATTTATCACGATTTCCCGAATGGCATCTAATGGATAATCAAAGCGCTCAGTTCGTTGTGGCTCGCCGGTAATGATATACTCAACCATTAAATGCTTCTTTATGAAGGCAATTATTTCATCAATTTCAGTAAATAGATCAGTATTCAAGGAAATACTGTCAATGATGGTTGTCGGGCTCTTAAACCGGCCTACCTGTACATCGCTAATCAGGCAGTATTCTTTCACAAAAAGCAGATAGCCGCCAAATGTCAATTTATGGTCACGAATGATTTCCAGTTTTGCCAGAAATTCGAGGTGGGGCATTTTTATTTTTTTTTGCGTTCGTTGCTCAATGGTCTCAACAAAACGTTTCACTTTCCGGGCAGAGATATGTTCTGAGTTGTGGTTGGGGTCAGGATAAAAATCCCAACTTGTATTAATGGTTTTAAGGTGCTCGTTAGCGATTTCACCGACACTCATCAAATGGTTTGAATTGGCCATGCGTTTAAAATACTTTCCCCGGGTTGCCACCGGTTTAACCGGATATTCCTGTATGCTAAAAACAACAATGGTTTTGCTATCGATATAAAACGTATTCACATCGGGGATTAAGGATGGCGAGGTTTTGTTTTTAACTTCATTCACCCAGTTTTGAACCGATTCTTCATTTAACGAAATACCTGTGACTTCCCCTTTAGGATTCAATCCTGTAATTATTTTTCCGCCGGAAGTATTAGCAAAAGCTACCAAAGTTTCAATCAATTCGTTATTGAAATTGCTTTTGAATTCCAATGATTCATTTTCGCCTGATTGAATAAGTTTTTCTATTTCGGCAGTGTTTGTCATTTGCAAATTGTTTTCTTCAAATGTATTAAAACCGTTGGTAAAATCAAAGAGGGAGAAGAGTTCAAAGTTTTCAGTCGCAGGTTTCAGTCGCAGCTTTCAGTCGCAGTTTTCAGTCGCAGTTTTCAGGTTGCGGGTTTACCCCCTGATGAAATTTACTTCGTATTTCATGGGGCAGGCCGTGAAATTCGACGGCAGGAGAAGATTTCACCGGGGTTGCAAGTTGCATGTTTCATATTGATTTTAAAAGGTCTTTTGAATAGATTTCGAGTTTTTTCCAGATTTCAATTAACCGTTCAACCTCTTCAGGAAGAAGGTTTAGTTCTTCAATTTGTACCTCCTTGTAAAAGGGGTATTCGTGGGCAATATTATTTCGGGTCTGCCTGAGTTTTACCCAGTCTTTTGCATTTTCCAGCAAATTGAGTTTTTCCATTTTATAGAGAATATCGATAAAAGGAATGCCGGAAACATCTTCTTCGAGAGCTTCAAGCAGTTGCTTAAAGAGGCGGGTTCCCATACTGTCCTGTAGTTTCGAAAACCGGTAAATCAACTGATCGAACAGAGCCATTTCCAATGGTGTAATTTGTCCAAAGCCTGCTTCTGATAAGGGGAAATATTTTTTTACATTATCAAAAGCGAAAGTCATTCGTTGATGATGTAAATCGCAAATTGCAAGGGTTTCTGTTAATTTATCTTTCAATTCCTGTGTCAGCATAATTGTATTCCGGTACTGTAAATTGTTTTTAAAAATTGGGATTTACGCATGGCGGGATTATCGAGTACAACATCAATTTTTTGTTCTCCAATTTTGAATATGAGGTCGGTAATAAAGTTTATTTTCGATCGAACATCCGGTTTATCACCGTTTTGTTTTCGAATAAATAAATCGATATCGCCACCACGTTTATTATTACTGGTGCGCGACCCGAATAAAATAACCTGTACATCATTTCCAAAATGTAGCTGAGCCAGGTTTTTAATACTCTCTATTTCAAATTTTTCCAAACGCATATTCAAAGGTAGTAATATTTTTTTGTAAGGTTGTTAGCGTGTTAACAGTAAGTTGATGTTTTTATTTTCAGGCGGCAAAGATAAACAAAATGGCAGACAGGGGGATGGGGGAAGGGGGAAAAGTTTCGGGTTTCGAGTTTAAAGTTCCGAGTTCTGCCGAAGGCATTCCTTCGGAAAAAGTTCAAAGTTCTGCCGAAGGCATTCCTTCGGAAAAGGTTCAGAGTTTAAAGAAGGTTGCAAGTTTCGGGTGCATGGGGCAGAGGGCAAAGAGCAGAGAGCCCCGGTGAAATACTCTGCTGCGCCGAATTTCACGGGGCAGGTATGGTGCAGAGGGCTAAGAGAGTTTAAAGTTTAACCCTGTGAAATAATGCAAAGCATTAAATCGCAGATTTATTTCACAGGGACAAGCGGGATAAATGGTTAAACTGTGAAATGGTCACTGGTTGCTGGTTTCAGGTTTCAGGTTGCTGATATTGCCGTTCGGCTTTAGCCAACGGATAGGTGATGAAAGTTAAATCTCTTTCTTCCGGCTTTAGCCACATTTGATTTTTTTAGCCACAAGAGAAAGAGAAGAGTTCCGGGTTCAGAGTTCAGAGTTCGGAGTTGCTGGGTTCAGAGTTTCGGGTTTTCCCGAAGGCTCCAAAGGAATGCCCATGGCAGATGCCTACGGCAAAAGTTCAGAGTTCAGAGGTTAAAGTTTAAAGTGGGTTGCTGGTTTACTCGCAGAGCGGGTTATTTCCCAATTTTATTATTTTATTGTTTAAAGAATATTATATCAGCAATTTCAACTTTTTTAAAGTCTTTATCAGCAGTAATTAATGGCATATTGAGCCACAGCGAGGTTGCCATTATAATGCTGTCAGGTAGTTTTAGTGAATAATTTTTCCGTACCAGAATAGCGGTTTCTTTAATTCCGGGAGTAATGTCAATAACCGTGCACTCTTCAATAAAACTTTTTACTTTGATTATATCACCGGGGTCAATGTTTTTGCTTCCTAAAAGTTCAAGCTGTGTTATAAATGAGAGAAAGATATTTTTTTCTTCGAGAAGTGGAATAAGTGTTTCTTCACCGTTTAGAAAGTAAAGCACAATATTCGTATCCAAAAGAATACTACTCCCATTCATCGCGCCATTTTTTTTGCATTTCCAATGGATCTTCCTTTAGTGAAATAGAGCCGCAATATTTTTTTAAATTTATGCCATTGGTTTTCGATTTTCTTTTTCTTAAAACATCCATTATTTTTTCCCGGGTTGTTCCTTTTTTTATTGTTGTAACCATAGTGATGAGTTTATATGCAAATATAGCTAAAAATGTTTTGAAAGAATTACTGGTGATTGATCATTGAAGAAATTGAAGAAATTGAAAAATTGTGGCAAGCATGGGGCAAAGAGAGTTTAAAGTTCAGAGTTTCGGGTTCCGAGTTGCTGGTTGTTGGTTGCTGGTTGTTGGTTGCAGTTGCTGATATTGCCGTTCGGCTTTAGCCAACGGATAGGTGATGAAAGTTAAATCTGTTTCTCCCGGCTTTAGCCACATTTGATTTTTTTAGCCACAAGAGAAAGAGAAGAGTTCCGGGTTCAGAGTTCAGAGTTCAGGGTTCCGGTTTCAGAGTTTCGGGATATGCCTGGTTATATGTTCACACGGGGTGACTGGAAAAAATGAGAAATCCCCGTGAAATTATACATGGAATTATTTCACGGGGAAAATCACATTAAAGTTTGTAAACTTTGTCAGAACTTTCTTTCACCATATTCCGCATGTCCACAATCATTTTGGAATGCTGCTGTATAAACTCCACATCGAAAGCAGAATGGTTGGTAGTGAGTACAACCACGTCAGCATTTTCCAGCGTTTTGGGGGTCAGTTCAACCGAGTGGTATTCTTTTCCGTCGTGGGTGCGGGCTACAGGAATAAAAGGGTCGTGGTAACTTACTTCGCCGCCTTTGTGTTCCACAATTTCCATAATTTCCAGCGCAGGTGATTCGCGTTCGTCGTTAATATTGGGTTTGTAAGCCACGCCGAGGAAGAGCACTTTGCTGCTGTTTACTGCTTTTTTGTGGCGGTTGAGGGCGGTGGCAATTTTAATGTACATGTAGTGGGGCATGCGCATGTTGATGTGCCCGGCGGCGTGGATCATAGAGAGGTCGAAGTTGTATTTTTTTGCGATGTGTTCCAGGTAGAACGGGTCGAGCGGAATACAGTGCCCGCCAATGCCGGGCCCCGGATAAAAAGCCTGGAACCCGAATGGTTTGGTTTTGGCCGCTTCAATTACTTCCCAGATGTTGATGTCCATTTTTCCGGCCAGCAACGCCAGTTCGTTAATCAGACTGATGTTGATAAGCCGGTAGGTGTTTTCGAGGATTTTTACCATTTCGGCCACGCGCGGCGAACTTACCGGATAGATGTGGTCTATGGCTTTTTTATACAGCGATTCGCCGATTTCAAGTCCGTCGGGTGTCATGGCGCCAAGAACCTTTGGTGTGTTGCGGGTGTGAAAGGTTTTGTTTCCCGGATCGACACGCTCGGGGGAGTAGGCAAGCCAGAAAGCCCCCCTCAATTCCCCCAAAGGGGGGAGGTTGGTGACCACCTCAGCTTCGCTGGTCCCCCCGGTAAGGACAGAAGAAGACCCTTCTACTCCGCTCAGGGTGACAGTTTTGAAGTGGGGATTGGTTTTCAGGTTTTCCTCTATAATTGGTAACATCACTTCCTCCGTGGTAGTAGGGTATGTGGTACTTTCAAGGCAGATGAAGGTGCCGGGCTTCATGTAGCGGCCAATGTCGGTACAGGCACTTTCGATGAAGCTCATGTCGGGTTTTTTAAACCGGTCGAGTGGGGTGGGAACAGCAATGATGAGTGCGTCGCATTCGGCCATACGACTGAAGTCGGTGGTTGCCGAGAGGGTCAGCCTGTCCACCACAACTTCACGGAGTACGGCATCGCGGATGTCGCCAATGTAGTTTTTCCCGTGGTTGATGCTGTCCACCTTCTGCGGGTTTTTGTCGAATCCTATGGTTTTTACACCGGCTTCGGCAAAGTTAACAGCGAGCGGCAGGCCCACGTATCCGAGACCGATGATTCCAACTACTTCCTGATTATTGGCTATTTTTTCAATGATTTGTGATTTGTAGTTCATCTTGAATGAATTGTTTATTTGTTATTAATGTGGCAAATATTCGCGTTATTTTTCTCTTTCCCAAATGAGCAATACTGTTTTCTCTATAAAAAGTGTTTCATAAGAAAAAATTTTATGAACAGTTTAATTCGCATTTTGGATGAAACAATAATGTAGGGTATGAGTTAAAATATTAATTATGAGCCGGTTAAATTAAATATTGGAATAAATGAAACATTTTTTGTTCTTGTTGCTAAATTGATTTTGCTTAGAATGGCCAGAACCAGGGAATCAGAAAAATGCTTAAAATAAAGGCGATAAATTGCATGGGAGCTCCAATGCGGATGAAGTCGGCAGCGGAATATTTGCCAACAGCCTTTATAATCAGGTTGGCCCTGTATCCGCGGGCAGTCATAAAACTTGAGGCTCCGGCAATGGCAATGGCCACAAAAAACGGTCGTGAATCAACTCCAAGTAGCTGTGCGGCCATGGCTGCGATGGGGAAAACCAAAGCAACGGCAGCATTATTAGTAATAATTTCTGTTAGCACCGAAGTGAAAATCCATATAATAGCCAATACGCCCACAGGCCCTATTGATCGTACTATGCTTATGGCATCGGCTGCAAGCAGGTTGGCCACACCGGAGTTTTGAATGGCCTTACTTATGGCAAATGCCGATGCAATGGAGATTATCATGTCCCAGCTAACGGCTTTGGTGTAGTTTTGCTGGGGAAGTATTTTTAGCCAAAGAAGCAGAATTGCAGCAAATGCGACGTAAAAAAAGATATTGAGTCTCATGCCATAACCGTATGAAACAAGTTCGTTTACAACAATAGCTGCCACCATGGCAAAAAGGATAATCAGCGCCATCCATTTTACGCGTGTGCCCTTATCGTGATGTAAATCGCGCATGTAATTTACCAGGTAGAACATTTGAGATGATCCCCATGTTTCATGAAAATTTTCAGTAGCTAACAGAACTACATTATCTCCCACTTTTAGTTTCAAATTGTTGAGATTGTCGGTTATACGTTCCCCGTTGCGGTGGATTGCCAGGACAACGGCATTAAACTGTTCGAAAAAACTGAATTCGGTAACCGTTTGTCCCAACCAGGGGAAACGGGGCGACAACACCACCTCATATTGTTTCAGGTTTTCGGGTTTTACGTGGCCCAGGTATTCCATCCCTTTCAGCTTCACATCTTTGTTTGTAAGAATATAGTTGAGCCTGTCAGAGCTGCCGGTTACCAGGATACCGTCGTTGCGGTAAAGTTTAATTTCTCTTTTTTCAGGATAAAATATTTTCTTTTTGCGCGAAACCGAATTGACCTCAAGTCCCGCAAGTCCCTCAATGCGATTATTAATAATTTCTTTTCCAATGAACTGGCTGTTTTCAGTAAGCTTAAGGTTGTAATAATAATCTTTTCCTTCGGCAAACGTTTTCCTGCTGAATTTGATTTTTTCGCCGGGCAGCAACCAGTTTCCGAATATTGCCATATAAATAAATCCAAAAAGGGAAATAAAAAGTCCTACTTTTCCCAACTCAAACAAATGAAGACCCATGTTTCCGTTCTCAAGCATTAAACCGTGTACCACCAAATTCGATGAAGTTCCGATTAGTGTACACATGCCCCCAAAAATGGCTGCATAGGAAAGCGGAATCAGAAATTTTTTCCATGAAATTTTCATGATTTCTGCCCATCGGATTAATATGGGCGAAAAATTTACCACAATGGGAAGGTTGTTCAGAAATGCTGAAAAGAAAGCCACCGGCACCATTATTCGGGGCAACATAAAGGTCATCGGATTTCTTTTGCGCGGAAGATAAGCTTTTGCAAGGCGGGCCATCAGCCCCGATTGTTTTATTCCCTCATTTACCAGAAATAATACAGCAATGGTAATGAGCCCGTCGTTGGAAAATCCGGCGACAAGTTCCTGATCGGTAATAATTCCGGTTGCCATAAAAATAACGGCGGCACTTAGCAGAATGAGACCTGGCCGCATGGCTTCCATTATAAAAGCGGCTATCAGGAAAAGCAAAACAGCAAGTACAATCCAGGCTTCAAATGTCATAAACCAAAAATAGAATAATGATTAGGAAATTACGGTAAATTTCAGGAATAATTTATCCGGCTTAACACAGCTTCGCCTCCTCAGTTACATCAAATATGTTCTGTGTAAATAGAATAGTATTCATTTTTGTGTAATTTTTTTACTCAAAAATTGTGAACACAAAAATAGGTATTATGGATTTGATTGAAAAAAATGCTTTCCTGAAAGTATTATTATCGTATTATTTTTTTTTGAATTTATTGTGATTGCTCTGAGGTTGCGTTTCAAAATTGGTATTAATTTTCGATTTAAGGTTTTTGTTCAATTTTTACTTTCGAAGGTTTAAGAAAATAAATCAACCAAATAAATACTGCCATTCTGGTCATTTTGGTTAGTTTTGGGGTGAAAAAAACGAAAAATGATACCTGTTTCTGTTTCAGCAGAATTAAAATCCCTTGTGCCCGGGCTTACCCTTTCGTGCATTGAGTGCGATGTGTTGGTGCGCGAAGAAAACGGGGAGTTGTGGTCTGAAATTGAAAAAAGAACGGGTGAGCTGGCTGCTTCGCTGAAAGTTGAAAATATAAGCCGGTTGCCGGCTATTGCAGCCTCGCGGCGCGGGTACAAAGCCTGCGGAAAAGACCCGGCCCGCTACCGCTTGTCGGCCGAAGCGCTGTTGCGTCGTACGGTTCAGGGCAAAGGTTTGTACCGTGTAAACAATGCGGTTGATTTACTCAACCTGGTGTCCGTTTCCACCGGTTTTTCCATCGGCGGTTACGATGCTGAAAAAATTGAAGGAGATGTGATATTCGGCATTGGCCGTGAAAACGAACCCTACGAAGGCATTGGCCGCGGCGAACTGAACATTGAATCGCTGCCGGTTTTTCGCGATAGCCTGGGAGCTTTTGGTTCGCCAACCAGCGATTCGGTGCGAACTGCTGTGACGAACAGAACACGCCGGTTTTTGATGATAATCATCGATTTTGGCGCATTGCCCGGGCTTGAAAAAGCTACCGAAATGGCCGTTAGCCTGCTGAAAAAATATGCGGGCGCAAACAATTTGGAAATGAAGAAATTAGATTAAATGAAAAAAATAAGTGCTTTTATACTGAAGCTGCTGGGCTGGAAAGTCAGGGGGTCTGTGGCGCCCGAGCCCAAATGCATCATCATTGGTGTGCCGCACACCAGCGCCTGGGATTTTGTTATTTCCTACCTGTTTTACACTTCGGTGGGAGGCAGAGCCAGTGTGCTGGTTAAAAAAGAGTTTTTTTTCTGGCCTGCCGGCTGGTTTGTGCGTAAAATGGGCGGTGTGCCCATCGACCGCTCCAAAGGCGCCAAAGTTATACGGCAAGCTGTTCACCTTTTTAACACCAGGGACCACCTGCACCTGGCCATGACTCCCGAGGGAACACGGAAACGTGTGGTTCGCTGGAAAGCCGGATTCCATACCATTGCCAAACTGGCCAATGTGCCGGTTTACCTGGGCAGCTTCGACTGGGGCCGGAAAGAGGTTACCATCGGCGAAAAATTTGAACTCACCGACGATGCCCAGGCCGACATCCGCCGCATGAAAGAGTATTACCGCGAAAAAGGCATCCAGGGGAAGTTTCCCCAAAATTTTACAACGGAATACTAGAATACTGGTCATTGGTCATTGGTGAATGGTTAGTTCCATCTTCCGTCTTCTGTCTTCTGTCTTCCCACTTCCTTACTCACTGTACCAGTTTATTTTCCGTGTAACGAACATGGTAAGCGCCAGCACCACAAACAACCCAATGCTTCCCGCCAAAAGTGCATAAGTTTCCAGTTGCATCAACACGTAAATAAATCCGAAAGAGAAAGTTAAAATCAGAGTTTGAATAAACGCATGAAGCCATGTTTTCAGGAAAGTGCGGGAATAGAGCAGTATCATTATCAAAACCGCCAGGGCTGAAATCAGGTATGCCAGGTTAAATCCCAGTTGTTCGGAAATGGAAAGCAGCAGAAGGTAAAACACGAGCACTGCAAATCCCACCAGAATGTACTGAAACGGGTGAATTTTCTGTTTGGTTATGATCTCATTCAGGAAAAATGAAAGAAAAACGAACAGAATGACCAAAATGCCATATTTTGCTGCGCGCGAACTCTTTTGGTAATGGTCGGCAACCGTTATCAGTTTTACGCCAAAATCGGCATCGGTAATCCGGTATTCATCTTGTTTCCATTGCTGCGGAAAGTTGCGGTTAAAATCCAGCACTTTCCACGAAGCAGTGAAACCCTCTTTGTTAATCGTATGATCGGCAGGCAGAAAACTTCCGGTAAATCCGGGATCGTTCCATGCCGAATGAAGTGTTACTTCGGTGGTTTCGCCAAGGGGTGCAAAGTTCAGCGATTCGGATCCTTTCAGGTTGAGGGTAAACTGAAAATGTGCAGGAAAATCCTGTTGCAAAAGCTGTGGCATTGGCAGGGAAATTCCGTTGTTGCCAACCAGTTTGTTTTCCATACCCGGCGAAAAGACATAAACCGAATCGTTCCAGCCAAACTCAACCCGGTTATTGATTCCGCGCAAATCATGAACAGCCACCAGAATTTTTGCTTTTTCCCACAAAATGTCTTCAGGATGAATTTTTAACGCATTCAACTCTGAAACATCGAAATGTCCGGTTATTGTCATTTCCGATTCATATACCACCGTTTCATAAATGCTTCGTTTTCTTTTTTCAGGAAAAATTTGCCCGTCAATTTTCAGGTTTTCAGGTAAAAGGTAGAATTCTTTTTCGTTGTTTATTTCTTTACCGTTACTGTCCGTGGTCTGTTCAAAATAGGGAATGGTAAGTACCGGTCCTCTTACCGTTTGGTCCGCCGACCACGATTGCATCACCTCTCTGGAGCTTTCTTCAGCCGTGTGTTGCCGCTGCCCGATTAAATCCAGAATCATAAATTTTGGCACGAGCAGGGCAATGGAAATCATGCCAATAATCAACACTTTAAGTGTAATTTGCCAGTTGATGGACTTTGGTTTGTTTTGCGACGATTCTTTCGTTTCCATGTTTTTTCTTTTTAAAATTGTGTTAATCAAAGAACTTTGAAATTCAAAGTTTAGAAATAAAAAAAATTAAAGTTGTTTCAAAATTTCTTCAAGTGCCTTCAAATGATTTTCAAAAGCTTCGGCGCCTTCAGGTGTTAATTCGTAACTGGTATTTGGTTTTCGGTTTTTAAATCGTTTTATAACGGCAATGTAACCGGCAGTTTCAAGCGATTTGATATGGCTGGCCAGGTTGCCGTCGGTAACTTCGAGTACCTCTTTCAGTTGATTGAACGAAGCCCGCGAATTCACCGATAAAACCGACATAATTCCCAGCCGTATTTTGTTGTCGAATGCTTTATTCAGATTTTGAAAACTGTTTTTCACCCCGTTACTTTTTTTGATTTGTGTTCGTACCGGAAATACATTACCGTACCGTAAATGATATGGATTACACCGAACCCAAGTGCCCAAAACAGCAATCCCAGGGAAGGAAACAGTGCTGCCAGAATTCCCAGTGAAACCTGAATTAATCCCATAAAAAAGATTTCCTGACGGGTGAATTTGGCGGCGTTTATAAGAGCCAGTCCGTAAAAAATCAGACAGCCGGGGGCGGCGATTTCATAAATTCCTTTAAAAACGAATATCAATATGAAAACACCACCGGCAGTTAAGGGAATAGCCAGATTTATCATCATGAGCCTTGAACCCGGATTCCAGATTTTTGCGCCAGCTTTTTTGGCCCTGCGGTAAGTAAGCAGAGTTACGGTTAGCAAGGATAAAAACAGGATTATAGCAGCTATATAAATCAGGTCAGCCACAATATTAGTCCCAAATATCCAGCCAAACAATTTGTTTGAATAAACGAGACTTTCCGCCATAAAAGCTCCAAGCAGAGCATATATCCCCACAAGGACTCCTGATAATCCGCTTAACGAAAGGAACCGGCTCGATTCTTCCATCATCTTTCGGATTTCTTTAATTTCAGCTAAGTAATTTTCCGTGGTTTTCATTTTTAAAAGTACTTTGAAATGCAAAGTAAAAAATTATTTTTTACTTTTCAACTATTGTAATTCAACTTTTTTGACTGAATTAGTACGAAGGAGGTATCTAACGGGTACCAATCGTTTAATTTGCAGCTTGTTTCAACTCTTCTTTTTTCTTCAGCCATTCATTCTCCAGTTCCTGAACTTTTTTTTGAAATTCCTTTGCCAGGTTATTTATTTCCGTGGGATCATCTTTCAGGTTGTACAACTCCCAGGTTTCGTCGTTGGTTTTTACAATTTTGTAATCACCTTGTCGGAAACTGCGGAATCGGTCGGTCCAGCCCGAAATAAAAAATTCCGGTTCGGTTCGTTCTCCCCCCAACAGAACAGGCATAAGCGAACTTCCGTGTAATGGTTGCGGGGTGATATTCCCCATTTTTTCAGGGTATTCCACTCCGGCTGCTTCCAGAAGGGTAGGAGCAACATCTACAATATGCCCCTGCTGGTGCGTGATTAAGCCCGATTTTACTTTTTCAGGCCAGCGTAATATGAAGTGTGTATTTGCACCACCTTCATGTCCGAATTGTTTAAAATATCGGAACGGTGTATTACCGGCATTGGCCCACGCTGCACAAAGGGTACGGAAACCTTCGGCCACTCCCGGGGGGAATTCGAAATCGCGGTTGCTGTCGTACGGGCACGATCCGTTGTCCGACATGTAAACCACGATGGTATTGCCGGCAATTTCTTTTTCATCCAGATAATTCAGCAATCTGCCAATGTTTTGGTCCATTCGGTCAACCATGGCAGCATACACGGCCATCTCCAGGTCGAGTTCATCCTGTTCCTGTTCGTCGAGCTCTTCCCACGGCCGGTAAAGTGGGATTTTGGCCCGGCGTTCTTCATCTCCTTTTGGATGGCCTCTGAACCTGTTAATGTTTGGGCTGGGTGGACTCAATTCTGCATTTTCAGGAATCAGCCCGATTTTTTTCAGCCGCTCCAAACGTTCCTCACGGATTTTATCCCAACCTTTTTTGTAGGTTCCGCGATATTTGGCAATGTCTTCGGGCCGGGCCTGCAATGGGTAATGCGCGGCTCCGTATCCCATAAAGAGGAAAAACGGTTGTCCTTTACTTACCGGCTCTTCCAGCCAGCGCAAAGCATTGTCGGTTAAGGCATCGGTTTTGAAAAACGGTTTTAGTTGGTGGTAAATCCCGTTCACATTTACTGTATCGCCGTTCTGCACAAAAGGTCGTGCAAACTCACCTGACGGCGGTTCAAAAAATTCATTCATTCCCCAAAAAGTAAGCGACTGGTCTGACACATTTTTAGCCAGAACATGCTCCGGCGCCCAGTTCATCCAGTGCTCCTTCCCGGAGTGAATTATATGATAACCTGAATTGCGAAGTATTTGTGCAAAATTGACAGCGTTTTTGCCTCCTTCGTACAATCCTGTGAACAGCGAAGAACGCGACGGTTCACATTTTGACATGTTGTAAAAATGAGCAAACCGGATTCCCTCGTCAGCCAGCCGGTCGATGTTGGGCGTTTTAATTTCGGAGCCGAAAGCACCCACATCGGAATACCCTACATCGTCACTTAAAATAAAAATTATATTGGGTTTTTCTGCTGCTCTTTTTTCGGCAGTTTTTTCCTGAATTTTAACCCAGGTAAAAAAAGTTGCAAAAATGGCAATCGTAATGAGGAGAAGGTAAAGGAATACTTGTTTCATTTTTTAAAATTAAATCAGGAACGAAAATACGGTTCTTTTTAGGAATTTCAAATGAGAAACTGGAACAAATCAGGTTTTTCATTCAGGTATTCGAATACAAAATCATATTCTTTCATGCGTTGAACCAGTCCATTAAAGTCTTCCTTTTTCTGCACTTCGATGCCGATTACAGCAGGGCCTTTTTCGCGGCTGGTTTTTTTGGAATATTCGAAATGGGTGATGTCGTCGGTGGGACCGAGTACCAAATCAACAAACGTGCGCAGCGCCCCGACCCGCTGCGGAAAGCGCACAATGAAGTAGTGTTTCAGCCCTTCGTAAAGCAGTGAACGTTCCTTGATTTCTTCCATGCGGGTAATGTCGTTGTTACTGCCGCTTACAATGCACACCACATTTTTGCCTTTAATTTCATTTTTGAACAAATCGAGCGCGGCAATTGAAAGGGCGCCGGCCGGTTCCATTACAATGGCGTCGTGATTGTATAGTTCCAGGATTTTGGTGCAAACGCGGCCTTCGGGAATGGTTACCATCTGGTCGGTTACTTTCCGGCAAACCAAAAAGGAAATCTCGCCCACTTTTTTCACAGCCGCGCCATCCACAAACTTGTCAATTTCTTCCAATTCAACTACTTTCCCTGCTTCCAGCGACTTTTGCATGGAAGGCGCCCCGGCAGGTTCCACTCCAATGATTTTCGTTTGCGGGCTTACCTGCTTAAAGTAAGCACCCACTCCGGCCATCAATCCGCCACCGCCTACCGGAATAAACAGGTAATCGATGGGTTCGTTCGTGTCCTGCAGGATTTCGAGTCCCACTGTGGCCTGTCCTTCAATAATTTGTTCATCGTCAAACGGATGGATAAAAGCCATTCCCGATTTCCGGCAGTCGCTCAAAGCGGCAGATTCAGCGGCATCGTAAGTATCGCCGGTCAATACCACCTCCACATTGTTTTTTCCAAACATTTCCACCTGCCGTATTTTTTGCCGGGGTGTGGTGGCGGGCATATAAATTTTACCCTTTATATTCAGCTTGCTGCACGAAAAAGCCACGCCCTGTGCATGGTTTCCGGCGCTGGCACAAACAACACCTTTTCCTAAATCTTCTTTCGGGATTTGGGCAATCTTATTAAATGCGCCCCGGATTTTGTAGGAACGAACGGTTTGCAAGTCTTCCCGTTTCAGAAAAATACTGGCTTTGAATTCTTCCGATAACCCCTGGTTAAGTTGCAATGGTGTGTGTAATGCCACTTCCTTTATGGTAATTTTAGCCTGGGTAATGTCCTGAAGTTGAGGAAAATAAGAAATTTCTTTACGGTTCATTTCATTAATTCTTTATGCAAAGATAATGAATGGACTTAGCATACAGAATTATAGTCCCGGGTACATTTTTCTAATGGGGATTTTTGGCGAAAGTAACACTTCTTTTGGCAGAGTATGGTTCCCTTTATTTTGCGTAGAAAATAATTTTTTCTAATTTTTTTCAATCCAGTGCGCAATCCAGTCGCCCACTTCCGATGTTTTGTAAGCCTGGCCTTCTGCAATGTCTTCAGTAACAAAACCTTCGGTCATTGAGGCTGCAACTGCATCGCGGATGGCTTTTCCTTCATCCGGCAGGCTGAAAGCATATTCAAACATCATGGCCGCCGAAAGAATGGTGGCAATGGGGTTGGCAATGTCTTTTCCGGCTGCCTGCGGATACGAACCGTGAATGGGTTCAAACACCGAAGTGAAAATACCAATGGAAGCCGACGGCAGCAACCCGAGCGAGCCGGTGATTACGCTGGCTTCGTCGGTGAGAATATCGCCAAACATGTTTTCGGTAACCATTACATCGAAGTTTTTCGGCCACTGTATGATTTGCATGGCGGCATTGTCCACAAACATGTATTCGGTTTGAATGTCGGGATATTTTGGCGCCATTTCCTGGGCGATTTCGCGCCATAAACGGGAGCTTTCCAGCACGTTGGCTTTGTCAACTACCGTAAGTTTCTTGCGGCGTTTTCCGGCAAATTCATAAGCCAGTTTCAGAATACGTTCGATTTCTTCGCGGGTGTAGGTATTGGTGTCAAATGCGGTGTTTCCGTTGTCTTTTCGGCCTTTTTCGCCAAAATAAATACCACCGGTAAGTTCGCGGATGCAAACGAAGTCGGCGCCTTCAACCAGTTCGCGGCGCAAAGGCGATTTATGCAAAAGCGATTCAAAAGTTTCCACCGGCCTGATGTTGGCGTACAACCCAAGTTTTTTGCGCATGGCCAGCAAGCCCTGTTCGGGGCGCACCGGCGCTTTGGGGTTGTTGTCGAAACGCGGGTCGCCAATGGCGCCAAACAGCACGGCATCGGAATTCATACACAACTGGTGCGTTTCTTCGGGGTAGGGGTCGCCCACCTGGTCGATGGCTGTGGCGCCGGTTAATCCGTACTCATATTCCAGCTCGTGGTTAAACTTTTTGGCCACAGCCTTTACTACTTTCATGGCCTGTTCAATGATTTCCGGTCCGATTCCGTCGCCGGGAAGTATGGCAATTTTTAATTTCATTGTTTTGAATAAATTAATTGTTGTTAGGAATATTGAATTGAACTGAACTTGTATCAATTTCAATAATGAAAAAAGGATTTTTATTTAACTTTTTTATGGAAGACAGATTGTCTGCAATAAGCTTAATAAGTTGGTTGCTTGAGATATTTCCAAGATTAATTTTTAAAAGTTTTTTAGGTGTTCTTTTGATGTAAAAACTATTTCTGAAATCTGAATCTTTGGTGATTACGATATAATCATTTTTATCTGCAAAATCACAAATCATTTCATCTGTGGTCCACCATTTATTTAAAATTTCATTTACATGAATAGCCTTAAATCCGAGTGATTGCAAATGTTTCGTCACTCTGTATGAAATATGTACATCACACAAAAATTTCATCAGGCAACATCTTTAATTGGTTTGCCTGATAAATTAAGCTTAGCGTATTGTAAACTGGCTAAAATATCTTCTTTTTCCAATTCCGGGTGATCTGCAAGAATTTCATCGGTTGTCATTCCGGAACCGAGCATGTCAATAATTACCTCAACCGGCCAACGCATTCCGCGAATGCAAGGTTTACCATGGCAAATTTCCGGGTTAGTTGTTATTCTGTCCAGATAACTCATTTTCTTTGTTTTACTACAAAATTAGTGAAATTTGATGAAAAGTTTTCCTTTAAATCCACATTCAGGCGATACTGTTCTGCGTTTTCTCCAGCAATTCAGGATTGAATTCATTTTCAATCATATTCAACATTCGTATTGTGGCTTTAATAGCAGCCGCATTTTGGTCGGAATCGAGTCCTTTGGTTTTAAATTCACGTTTTCCCTTCCAGGTGATAACGGTTTCAACCAAAGCATCGGTTCTGCCGCCGGGAGGAATGGTAACCACGTAATCGCCCAGTATTGGAAGGGGTTTTTTAAGGCGTTTGTAAATCTTCCTGACTGCTTTTGCAAAAGCATTAAACTGGCCATCGCCATCGCTGAATTCTTCGTAAACATTCCCATCGATTTCGAGGGCCACATTGGCTACCGGACGCAGGCCCATTGTATGATTTATAGAGTAATTAATAACTTTTATTTTTTCTTCCATAGATTCGTTTTCCAACACATCGGCCACAATGTAAGGCAAATCATCGTTTGTTATGGTTTCTTTTTCGTCGGCAAGTTCAATGATGCGGTTGGTAACCTTTTTCAGCGATTCGGAATCGAGTTCGATGCCCAAATCTTCCAGGTTCTTTTTAATGTTGGCTTTTCCCGAAGTTTTTCCAAGTGCATATTGTCTGATTCTGCCAAAACGCTCGGGAAGCAGATCGTTAAAGTAGAGGTTGTTTTTATTATCGCCGTCGGCATGGATTCCGCTGCATTGGGTGAAAACAAACTCGCCAATGAGCGGTTTGTTGGTGGGAATGCGAATTCCTGAAAACGTTTCAACCAATTTCGAAACCTTATTTAACTGGCTTTCGTTTACATTGGTTTTCATTTTCAGGTGGTCTTTTATGGTTGCAATCACGCTCGAAAGCGGTGCGTTTCCTGCTCTTTCACCTAACCCATTTACGGTGGTGTGTACACAACGAATACCCGCTTTTATGGCATGAAAAACATTGGCAATGGCCAAATCGTAATCGTTATGCGCATGATAATCGAATTCAACTTCGGGATAAGTCTCGATCATTTCTTTGCAAAAATCATAGGTTTCATCCGGATCTAAAATACCGAGTGTATCGGGAAGCATAAAACGTTCAATTTTTTCATCTTTCAGGTTCGAAATCATAAAATGAACGTAATCTTTTGAATTGCGCATTCCGTTCGACCAGTCTTCCAGGTAAATATTTACATCGATACCCATTTCCCGGGCGTATGCCAACACTTTTTTAATGTCGGCTACATGTTCTTCCGGGGTTTTACGCAACTGTTCGGTAACGTGTTTATACGAACCTTTACAAAGCAAATTGACCACTTTCCCTCCGGCATCGGCAATCCATTGCAATGAAATGTTTCCATCAACAAAACCAAGCACTTCCACTCTTTTGAGATGGCCTTTTTCGGCTGCCCATTTCATAACGCGTTGGGTTCCTTTAAATTCGCCCTCAGAAACCCTTGCCGAAGCAATTTCAATACGATCGACTTTTACATCTTCGAGCAGGACTTTTGCTACACTTAATTTTTCTGTTTCGCTAAACGAAACTCCCGAAGTTTGTTCACCATCGCGTAAGGTGGTGTCCATTATGGTGAGGCACTTCCCTTCTATTTCAACTGTTTTGCCTGTCATTTTTTTTCTTTCTTAAATTTACCTTGCAGCTTCAAATGCAGTAATTTCATCTTTCATTTCAACCAGATAGTCGATGTCGTCGAGCCCGTTCTGGAGGCAGTGTTTTTTATACGGATTGATTTCAAATTTTTCCGATTCGCCTGTTGCCAGAATGGTGAACGTTTGTTTTTCCAAATCCGTTTCAAATTCCGTTTCCGGATTTTTTTCGATGGCATCGAATATTTTTTGCAGGAATTCAGAAGAAACAACAACCGGCAACAACCCGGTGTTTAAAGCGTTGTTCTTAAAAATATCTGCAAAAAAGCTGGAAACCACTACCCGAAAACCGTAATCGTAAATAGCCCAGGTGGCATGTTCGCGGCTCGAGCCGCTGCCAAAGTTTTTTCCGGCAACCAGAATTTTTCCTGAATATTTCGAGTCATTTAGCGGGAAATCCGGTTTCGGGCTGCCATCTTTATTGTACCGCCAGTCGCGAAACAGGTTGTCTCCAAATCCTTTACGTTCAACGGCTTTTAAAAAGCGGGCCGGTATAATCTGATCGGTGTCCACGTTTTCAACCGGAAGCGGAACAGCCGGTGAAGTTATTTTTGAAAATTTATCGTAAGCCATGTAATTTTTTATTTATGATTGATTAATGATTCACAAAAGTTCTCTTGGGTCGGTAATCACTCCTGTAATTGCAGCGGCTGCGGCGGTGAGCGGACTGGCCAGCATGGTGCGGGCGCCTGGTCCCTGGCGGCCTTCAAAATTTCGGTTTGTGGTTGACACTGCATATTTCCCTTCCGGTATTTTATCTTCATTCATAGCCAGACAGGCAGAACATCCGGGCTGGCGAAGTTCAAAACCGGCCGCTTCCAAAATTTCAACCAGACCTTCGGCACGAATCTGTTTCTCTACTTTTTGTGAACCCGGTACCAGCCAGGCTGTTACATTGTCCGCTTTTCTGCGGCCTTTCACAAATCCGGCAAATGACCGGAAGTCCTCAATACGGCCGTTGGTGCAACTTCCTACAAAAACGTAATCCACTTTTTTGCCCAGCATGGGTTCGTCTTCGTGGTATCCCATGTATTGCAGCGATTTCAGGAAGGTGTTTTTGTCGCTTCCCTGCATGCCGTTGGTTGTGGGAATTTTTTGGGTAATTCCCACGCCCATTCCCGGGTTGGTTCCATAGGTAATCATGGGTTCGATATCGTTGGCACTGAATGAATATTCGGTATCGAAAACAGCACCCTCGTCGCTTTTCAGTTCATTCCAGCGAGCAACTGCTTTTTCCCACTCTTCACCTTTGGGGGCGTACTGTCGGCCTTTTACATAATTGATGGTGGTATCGTCGGGAGCAATCATTCCGCCGCGTGCACCACTTTCAATGCTCAGGTTGCAAAGCGTCATCCGGCCTTCCATGGAAAGGCTGGTGATGGTCGAACCTGCATATTCGATAAAATGGCCGGTTCCGCCGCTGGTTGAAATTTGTGAAATGATGTAAAGCGCAATGTCTTTTGCCGTAACACCTTTTTTCAATTCACCGTTTACCGTAATGCGCATCTTTTTGGGTTTGGGCTGCATAATGCACTGGCTGGCCAATACCATTTCCACCTCGCTGGTGCCAATTCCGAAAGCAATGGCGCCAAAAGCTCCGTGGGTAGAAGTATGGCTGTCGCCGCAAACAATGGTCATTCCCGGCTGGGTAAGACCAAGTTCGGGGCCGATTATGTGTACAATTCCATGTCCGTCGCTTTGCAGGTCATGGTAAGTGATGCCATGTTCTGCACAATTTCTTTTCAGCATTTCCACCTGGTTGCGCGACAGTTCGTCCATGATGGTAAGGTGCTGGTTTTCGGTGGGAACATTATGGTCGGGTGTTGCCGTGGTCTTGTCGGGCCTGAAAACTTTCAATCCCCGTGTTTTTAATCCCAAAAAGGCAACAGGACTGGTCACTTCGTGAATCAGATGCCGGTCGATATACAACACATTGGGACCACCTGCCACTTCTTTTACCACATGCGCATCCCAAATTTTATCAAACAATGTTTTCTTTTCCATATAAATAACTCTTTTCTGAGTGTTTTTAAACCTTAAACTCGGAACTCTCTACTGCGCCACCGGCAACTTGTTCACCGCATCGAGGAATGCTTCCACCGAAGCAGTTACAATATCAGTATGTGCGCCAAAACCGTGAAAAATGCCATCGTTGTATTCAATTTGCATGTGCACTTTTCCTATGTCGTCGCTGCCGCGGGTGATGGCCTGCACCAGAAATTCTTCAATAGTAACCTGGCGGTGGATAATTTGTTTAACCGCTTTTATCGCTGCGTCCACCGGACCGTTTCCTGATGAGGTGGCTTCAAATTTTTCGCCGGCAATATCGAGCCGTACAATGGCCATTGGAGTTAAACTTTTTCCGGTAAGTACCTGCAAAAAGTCGAGTTTAATGCGACGTTCCTGGCGGGTGGCATCGCCAACCAGCAGGGCAATATCGTCGTCGCGAATGTCTTTTTTCTTGTCGGCCAGTTTCAGAAACTGTTCATAAACCTCGTCCAGTTTTTCTTTGGTGAGTTCAAATCCCAGCAACTCAAGCCTGTGTTTAAGTGCGGCACGTCCGCTGCGTGCAGTTAGCAGAATCGACGATTCATTGATTCCCACATCTGCCGGGTCCATAATTTCATAGTTTTCGCGGTGTTTCAGCACACCATCCTGATGAATTCCGGAAGAGTGCGCAAATGCATTTCTTCCCACCACCGCTTTGTTGGGTTGCACCGGCATGTTCATCAGCCTTGAAACCAAACGGCTGGTGTTATAAATGTTTTTTGTGTTAATTCCTGTTTCGATACCTAAAACGGCGTACCGGCTTTTCAGCGTCATAACCACTTCTTCAAGCGATGTGTTGCCCGCACGTTCGCCAATTCCGTTGATGGTTACTTCTGCCTGCCGGGCGCCATTCATTATACCTGAAATGGTATTGGCGGTTGCCATTCCTAAATCGTTGTGACAATGGGTGGAAATAACGGCTTTGTGGATGCCTTTTACATTTTCAACCAGGTATTTTATTTTTTCGCCAAATTCGAAAGGCAGCGTGTAACCAGTGGTGTCGGGAATATTTACAACTGTAGCTCCGGCTTTAATCACGGCTTCAATCACTTTGGCCAGATATTCGTTGTCGGTTCGGCCTGCATCTTCGGCATAAAACTCCACGTCTTCCACATATTTTTTGGCGTATTTAACTGCCTCCACAGCCCGCTCCAGAATGGCTTCGGGGTTTGAATTGAGTTTATATTTGATGTGAAACGGAGAGGTACCAATCCCGGTGTGAATACGCCCTTTTTTCGCATATTTTAGCGATTCGGCTGCTACATCAATATCTTTTTGCACTGCGCGGGTAAGGGCACATATTGTGGGCCACGTAACCGCTTTTGAAATTTCCACCACCGATTCGAAATCGCCGGGGCTTGAAATGGGAAATCCAGCTTCGATAATATCTACGCCCAGTTCCTGCAAAGCTTTGGCAACTTCAATTTTTTCAACCGTGTTCAACTGGCAACCCGGCACTTGCTCGCCGTCGCGCAATGTTGTGTCGAAAATGAAAAGTCTGTCACTCATGTTTGTTTATTTTATTAATTGTTACTTCCATGCATGAAAAAAGCCATCCTCTTTCTCTGAGAATGGCCTATTCCGTTTCTTGTTTTATATTAACAACACACCATTCTCATTTCTTCTGAATTAGAAGAATAATACCGATAATAAGGCTGAGAAGAGCGATGCTGTTATGTATTTTCATACTTTTTACTTACGATTTGCTGCAAATATTAGAATATTTTTTTAAAATGAAAACAAAAGAAATGATTTTATTGATAAAAATTAATAAACAGATGATTTTGTCTGGAATTAATTAACAAATAAAATTTATTTCGCCAGGGCTGGGTCTCATCCGTAATTTATTTGGTTAAGACAATAAAAGGAATTGATGTTTTGAATTGTTTTAATCAAATCCGGATTCTGCCGAAGAAACCCGGGGCTCTGTTTCAATTATGGTTTCCGGTTCTTTTCGCCAGAAAACATCGTGTCTGGATAGCGGACGCAGATGAATTTTCCAGTCGAAACCGCTGAGGGTTTTTTCTTCTTCGGTTAAAGCGAAAAGGGGTTTGAGAATTCCCTCGGGAGCCTGGAGAAAGGAAATACGAAACACCTTACCTTCACGAAATCGTATTGAAATCCGGCTGCTTTCCACGCGGTTTAAACCGATAATATCTTCATCCTGTCGGGCATAGTACAGTGTTTGTCCGTTCCCGTTTACGTTAATTCTGTTGAGTTCATTGTTTACAACAAAACCAACCATCTCCTTTCCCTTAATCTGGTCAAATCGTCCCGAATCGAGTTTCGATATAATGAAACTGTTGTTTCGCAGATGAAGTTCGTCGGGTGAGTTTGTATGTTGTTTCATTTCAATATGGTCTGCGGTAAGTTGATGAACATCCGACCAAATTACCGGATTTTTAAACAGTTGGACTATCGAATCTTTGGTGAAATAGACCAGCGAGTCGCAAACTCCCTGCAAATCGGAACGAAAAAACCGTGCTCCGTAGTAAGCCATAATCAGTTTTTCACCTTCAATGGTATCGGGCACGGTTCGAAGCGTATCGGCATGAAGAAACAGCGTATCTTTTTCCGAATACATCATAAACAAGGCTGAATCGGTTACAGTGGCAATTTCAAGTTTATCATTGTAATCGGATGTATTACCGGTTACAGTAATACTGTTTTCATAATCATCTATTTGTACATTACCTTTTGCCCTTCCGTTTCCGTCGCTTTCATTGTATTTGATGTAATCAGCCTTTAACTGCTGTGTTTCATTAAAAACCACCGGATTTTTCAATAGTTCGGCTTCACCTGAATTTGTGTCGTACCAGCCGTCTTCGGCATAAAGCGTATTTAAGGAATCGCGGATAGTGGTGGGTCCCATAATTAAGATACGGCCGGTTTGAGTGTTGTAAAACAGTGTATCACTTTTGAGTGTGAATTTTTCGTTGTGGGCTTCCACATTTTGATAGAAATGAATCAGGTCTGCATCAATAAAATATTTTCCTATTACACTGGTAAGTATGTTGGTGCTGTCCACTATTTTTCCGAAATTATCGTAATAGCCAATATTGGCATCCATATCGTAATACAGCGTGTCGGTATAAAGTGTTGTGTTTTTATTTACAAGCCTTACATTTTGGTAAGCCCTTGCCTCACTGAAATCACCATTGTAATAAACCTTACGGGCGTAAAGGTTCAGCGTATCACCCTGGTTAATACGCACATTCCCAAAAGCATCAACACGGTTTGTGCCGGTATAGGTATAGGCGCTGTCGCACCACATCAGCACATCTTCGTGTCTGATGCGGACATTTCCAACAAGCCGCTGTGCATTTGCTGCAATTTTTGCATCGGCTTCCAGGTAGTCTGCCTGTTCGATGTCAACACGCTTTTTTTCCTGGGAAAAAGAAAGGAAGGAAGAAAACAACAACAGTGCAATTATTAACACTTTGCGGCAATCTCTTTTGAGGTGGTTTTTCCGGATTAAAATTCGGGATAACCACCGCGGGAAAATACTGCCTGTATCAATATTGCTGATTGCCAATTTTTTTAAACCTTTTATTTTCAACCACTCTCCGGAACATTTCAATGATAAACCCGTTGAAATTTTCCTTATAAAAAATTAAAGCAGTTTATTAATAATTTGCTCTACCGAAATGCTTTCGGCTTCGGCCTTATAATTTTTAATAATCCGGTGTCGCAAAATTGAAGGAGCTACTGCTTTTACATCTTCAATGTCGGGGGAATATTTCCCATGAAGGGCTGCATGTGTTTTGGCGCCAACAACCAGATACTGCGAGGCACGAGGCCCGGCGCCCCATTTCAGATATTGTTCCGAAACCGGTGCAGCCATTCCGTTACCCGGTCTTGTTTTGGCAGCAAGAGTTACAGCATAGTTCAGAACATTATCATTTATAGGGATTTTACGAATTATATTCTGGAAGTAGATAATTTCTTCCTTCGTTATAACCGGTTTCAGATCGAACTGCAACGTAGAAGTTGTGTTTTTTACTATTGTAATTTCATCATCGTATTTTGGATAATCGAGCCAAACCGAAAACATAAACCGGTCGAGCTGAGCCTCTGGCAGGGGATAGGTGCCTTCCTGCTCGATGGGATTCTGGGTTGCCAGCACAAAAAACGGACTTTCCAGTTCGAATCGCTGCCCGGCTGCTGTAACTGCTTGTTCCTGCATGGCTTCCAGTAAAGCTGACTGCGTTTTAGGCGGGGTACGGTTAATTTCATCTGCCAGAATAATATTGGCAAACAGCGGTCCCCTGATAAATTTGAACTGCCTTTCCTTGTCGAGAATTTCAGTGCCTATTATGTCAGAGGGCATTAAATCCGGCGTAAACTGAATACGGTTATATTTTAATCCCAGAATTTTGGCAATGGTAGTTACCAAAAGGGTTTTTGCCAGGCCCGGTACGCCAATCAGCAAAACGTGTCCACGGCTGAACAATGAGACAAGAACCTGGGTCACAATTTCATCCTGACCATATATTACCGTCGAAATTTCTTTTTTTAATAAATTGTATTTACTGCGCAATGCATCCAGCGCTTCAACATCATTTTTAAACTCCATTTAATTCTCTCTTTTTTGTTATGTATGAAAGATTTTTTTCGCCTTACTTCAACCAGTTGTCAAATTCAAAATTGCAGTTGGCATAGGTTGCATCAATCCTGATATAGGTTTGAGCCTGTCTGTTGGCAATCCATTTTTCCAGGGCTTTTTCCCTTTTTTGAACCAAAAACATATCGGCAAGGTATTGGTAATCGTTTTGCAGATTGGCTTTATGAGCTTCCACTTTGTTCATCAGTTTTATAATTTTATACACTGATTGCCTGCTTTCAGGATCTACCGTTTCAAACGGATCTGAGATTTCATTGATTCTCAGGTTCGACAATACCCTGCTTATATTTCCTTCCAGTTCTTCAACTGTAAACTTCGAGGAAAGGGTATTCTGATTAATTGCCAGGCCACCATTATTTCTTGTGTTTTTGTCAGTTGAAAATCGTGCGGCAGCCTGTGCAAATGTTATTTCTTCTTTTCTAATTAAATTTGCGAGACTGTCCAGTCTGTTAATGGCAAGTTCCTTAGCCTCAGGTGAAACTTTAGGAGTCATCAGAATATGTCGGGTATTTACTCTGTCAGCTCTTCTGTCGATGAGTTGGATAATATGATACCCAAATTCACTTTTTACTACATTGGAAATTCTATCCCCTTTCAGGTTAAATGCAGCCGCTGCATATTCCGGATCCAACTGGGCACGGCCGAGGTATCCTATTTCTCCTCCGTTATTGGCTGATGGACCTTCGGAGTACATTACGGCCATTGCCGCGAAACTGGAACCTTCTTCAATACGTCTTTTAATTTCGCGCAATTCGGCTTTTACCCTGTTTTCTTCTTCGAGTGAAACGATGGGGCGCATGGTGATTTGCGCGTATTCGTATTGTGTAGGTATGGTTGGGATTTCCTCGGTGGACAAACCGCGGTAAAACTGGCGAACTTCCGACGGGGTAACCGTAATGTCCTGAACAATTTTGTTTCGCATCTGTGAACTCATTAACTGGTCCCTGATGACCAACCTCATTTCAGCCCTGATATCGGCAATTGGTTTTTTAAAAAAGTTTTCCACGGCCCGTTCTGAACCAAAGTGGGCGACATACATTTGCAACTGGGCATCCATTTGCTGGTTCACCTGGCTGTCGGTCACCTCAATTAGCGTATCCAGTTCGGCTTCGGCAATCAGAAGTTTGTTTATTAGAAATTCTTCGAGTATTTCGCACTTCATGTCGCCGTCGGAGGTAACTCCCTGCGCCTGTTGGTCCATATACATTTTTTCAATGTCGGATTTTAACACAATATTGCCTCCCACAATTGCAACAATCTGATCAACTACTTTATCCTGGGCTGCCAGGTTTATCGCAAAAATCAACGTAAACAGGCTGAATAATACTGTTTTGATTATTTTATTCTCTTTCATTTGTTACTGGATTATAAATTTTAAATCTGTTTTTATTCTCTCCCTCCTGGTAAATATTATTTTCTACTTCTCTGAGAAAGGCTATTTTTCTTCGGTTCAAAATTAAACTTTTAATGTTATCTCTTACATATTCTACCGGCGCTTGTTCATTTCTGTGCAATTGATCGTGAACCGTAACCAGGTAGTAGAAACTTGAATCGTTGTATTCAACAAACTGATTTTGTTTCAAATATTGTTCCGGATTGTCAATACTTATCGGAATATTCAGCATTACTGCATCCAGCTCTACCCACCTGTCAGTATAAATTCCATAACTTTTGGCATACTGAACACAATAATCGCGGATTTCGTTAATTCCCGGGGCCGAATTATCACTGGTCAACTCTTTCAGAAATGCCGGGTTTGCAAAATCGGCAGGAATTTTCAAAAAAACGGCCTTGATGATAGTGCGGTTTAGTTTAAAGTTTTCCGCATTTTCTGTATAATAATTCAGAATTTCAGCATCGCTAACCGTAGTATCCATCCTTTGAGCCATCAATTCATTTTTATATTTGAAAATGATAAGTGAATTGCGGTATTCTTCCAATTCTCTGGATACATTTTTTAATTCAGAAGAAAGGTTTTCTTCTGCCTTTTGCAGAATGAGTTCCTGTCTTACCCATTTTCTGATATAATCATCAGCCATCACCATACTGTCTTCAGATTCCAGATTATTGGGTATAACTGCTGAAACCTCAGAAAAGTAAAGCTTTTTTGTTCCCACTTCGGCAACTATTTTATCGTCGCTTTTTTCACCCTGAGTACAACCAAAAAGGTAAAACACCACTCCAACAATGGGAATAAAATATGGAAGGCGTTTAAACATGTGGTATTTTTTTCAACAGTTTTTTATTCACTTTTACCCTGTATTTTTTACGCAGTTCCTTAATCCAGTTTCTCTCCAGAAAATTTTGGTATTCCGAGATGTACAATCCTCTGGCTTCATCCAGCGTTTTTGGTTCAGCCGATATCAGGTCGCCTCTGACGAACGTTATATCGGGATTGAAACCTGCGTTATAGCCGCTGTTCCACACGTAATAGTCCACTACTGCATTGCTCCCTTTTTCCCAGGCTCCCCTGGTTATCTCTATCCGGTTTTCCTCCTGGTTCAACAAATCCTCAATCTCGCTCTCAGGTAAATCTGCCTCAAAATATTTTTCGGCTTCCTCCCGGGTTTCATTGTCCTTGCAGGTAACTATTAAACCTTTAAAACGTTCATCCCACTTAAATTTATTTTTAAACCCGGCATAAAAATTTTCAAGGCCAGTGCTATCCTGCGATGCAAACTTCCAGATTCTTTCTTCCATAATATTGAAAAGAAGCAGACCGTCGTGGTATTCCTGCATCAGATACCTGAAGTCCGGATATTTTTTTTCGAGCCTGGAATCTTCAAAAGCGATAATTTCCGATTCAACCCAGGTTTCGTAATGCTCCGGGAAGTTTGACAAACCAGTGTTTTCACGCTGAAGGTATTTTTTAAAATCCCCGAAAGAATATTTATTACTCCCGAATGTAAAAAGATGCAGATTTTCATTTGAATTGTCATCAACCGGCAATGACTCTGCCTTTTTCAGGTTTTCCGAGATTTCTTCAAAGCCGTATTCATTTTTCAGCTTTTCAACAAACACTTTTCGTGTACTGTTGCTTCGTTCCGGGTCTTTTTTAATGCGGGCTTCAATTTCATGCCTTAACTCTTCAAAAGGGGGAATTGGCTTGTGCCCGGTCTTTTTAATAATATGAAACCCAAAATCAGTTTCAATGGGTTCAGTCATATCACCTATATTTCTGAGGGCAAATGCGGGTTCCGAAAACGCGGGGATCATTCTTCCTGCCGAAAACCAGGGCATTTCACCACCCTGTGCTGCCGAGCGTTTGTCATCAGAATGTTTTTGGGCCAGTTCGGCAAAATCAGCACCGTTCTTCAATTCGTTGTAAATGGAGTTTATTTCTGCCTTCAGCGGGCCTTTGTCAAATCCGGGTTCTCCCTGGGGAAACATTTTCATAATGTGTGCTACTTTAATTTCACCCTGGTTTTCGCGGATGTCGTGAACTTGAATCAGATGATATCCGAATGAAGTTTTTACAGGTTCCGAAATTTCTCCTTCCGGGATTGAATACACAGCGTTTTCAAAAGGAGTTACCATTTGAAATGCGGAAAAATACCCCAGATTTCCTTGGTTGTTTTTTGCCGAAGGATCTTCGCTGTATTCAAAAGCAGCCGCATTAAAATCTTTTCCTCCCAAAATTTCATCTCTTACTTTCAGCGCTCTGCCAAGTACTTCTTCCTCTTTTTCTTTTGATGCATTTTCAGGAAACCTGAAAAGAATGTGGCTGGCGTTCACTTCTGTTTTCATCCGCCGGTAGAGTTCTTTTACCAGTTTTTCATCATACTGCATATCTGTAAGGTAAGGCGCAGCAAGTTCGTTCCGGTAACCCGCCAGTTCCTCCCTGAAAGCCCGGCCTGTATCCATCTTCAGGTTCATCGCTTCAACCACTTTCAGTTTAAAATCGATATACAGGTCAAGGTATTCTTTTGGAGATTTTATATCTGAATTATCCAAAAGATTCTGATTATTTTTTCTGTAAATCCGTTCGAACTCTGCCCTGTTGATTTCCAATCCGTTTATGGTAATAAGCACTTCATCATTCTGTGCTGCAACAGGTTGAGTGATGAAATAAAAAAACAAAAGAACGGAAACTGAAAATATTTTTTTCATACCGAATTTATTTTTAACGGCTGCTGTAATTTGGTGCTTCACGAGTTATTGATACATCGTGCGGATGACTTTCCTGAACACCAGCATTGGTTATTTTTGTGAATTTTGCCTTTTGAAGCTGCTCAATATTATTTGCGCCGCAGTATCCCATGCCCGCACGTAATCCGCCAATTAGCTGATAAAGAACTTCATATAGTGTGCCTTTGTATGGAACGCGAGCTGCAATTCCCTCAGGCACCAGTTTTTTGATGTCTTCTTCCATATCCTGAAAATAACGGTCTTTGGAACCTTTTTGCATGGCTTCAATCGAACCCATTCCACGATACGACTTGAATTTTCTGCCCTGATAGAGGATAGTTTCCCCGGGCGATTCTTCCACACCGGCAAACAAGCCTCCTGCCATAACCGAGTTTGCGCCTGCGGCAATGGCTTTTACTATATCGCCTGAATAACGCACCCCACCGTCGGCAATAACAGGTATTCCGCTCCCTTTAATGGCTTTTGCCACACTATACACTGCCGAAAGCTGCGGAATACCCACACCGGCAATTACCCGCGTGGTACAAATTGAACCCGGACCGATACCTACTTTCACAGCATCGGCGCCTGCTTTTGCCAGTGCGATGGCTGCTTCTTCGGTACCAATATTTCCGGCAATGATGTCTTTTTCAGGATATTTTGCCTTTATTTTTTTAAGCATTTCCAAAACTCCTTTCGAGTGGCCGTGTGCCGTATCAATTACAAGTGCGTCAACCTGCGCCTTTAGCAGTTCATCTACCCTGTCCATCGTATCCGGAGCAATGCCAATTCCGGCCGCAACGCGCAACCGGCCTTTTTCATCTTTGCAGGCCAATGGCTTGTCTTTGGCCTTGGTAATGTCTTTGTAGGTTACCAGCCCGATAAGTTTATTATTTTTATCTACCACCGGCAATTTTTCAATTTTGTAATGCTGAAGAATTTCAGCCGCTTTTTCCAGATCGGTCGATTCGGTTGTTGTCACCAGATTTTCTTTAGTCATTACCTGACTGATTGGCCTGTTCATGTCTTTCTCAAACCGCAAATCACGGTTGGTTACAATGCCCTGTAAATGTCCTTCCCTGTCAACTACCGGAATGCCGCCAATTTTAAACTGCGACATAATACCCAGCGCATCGGCTACCTTTTTGTCCTGAGTAATGGTAATGGGATCGTAGATCATCCCGTTTTCAGCCCTTTTTACCGTGGTTACCTGGTGAGCCTGTTCGTCAATATCCATGTTTTTGTGAATGACACCAATTCCTCCCTCGCGTGCAATGGCAATGGCCATTTTATGCTCGGTAACTGTATCCATTGCAGCGGTAACAATCGGAGCATTTATAACAATGGAACGCGAAAACCGTGAAGTAAGGTCCACTTCGCGTGGTAAAACGTCTGAATATGAAGGAACTATAAGGACATCGTCGAATGTTAATCCTTCAAAAATTACTTTATCGGAAAGAAATGACATGGGCTTCTGTTTTTTAATTAAAATTAAAGCGCAAAACTACAAAAATTTAGGTTATTGCTGGTTATTATAACACAGATTGCCTGTAGTCAGACCAATAAAAATTGTTAAACAGGGAAATTGGCAGGAAATATTAATTTTACCGGCAGGAGCAAGGTCTTCAAAAAAGTTTGTATTGACATTGGAAATGGAAGATTTCAACCAAATATTGTTAAGTTACTGGGGGTATTCCGAATTCAGGCCGTTACAACTGGATATAATTAAATCGGTTGCGGACGGAAAAGATACCCTCGGTTTAATGCCAACCGGTGGCGGAAAATCCATCACATTCCAGGTGTATTCGCTGTCTCGGAAAGGAATTTGTATCGTAATTACCCCGCTGATTGCACTAATGAAGGACCAGGTTGAAAACCTTCAGAGAAGAGGGATAAAAGCGCTGAAAATTCACAGTGGAATGTCTCAAATGGAAATTAAGGTAACACTTGATAATGCCGTTTGGGGTGATTACAAATTTCTTTACGTTTCACCTGAACGACTGAATTCGGAATATTTCAGGGAGCGGTTAGGCAAAATGGATGTGAACCTGATAGCGGTTGACGAAGCTCATTGTATTTCGCAGTGGGGATACGATTTCAGGCCAAGTTACATGAATATAGTGCAACTGCGTGATTTGCTGCCCGAGGTTAAATTCCTTGCCCTTACCGCAACAGCCACTCCAAAAGTTACCGAAGATATTCAGGATAAACTTGGATTTAAACAGCGAAATGTTCTGAGCATGTCGTTTCAGCGCGAAAATTTGAGTTACCTGGTTCGCCTTCGCGAAGATAAATTGGGGTATCTGGTTGAAACACTGAAAAGTGTAAAGGGATCGGGAGTAGTTTATGTGCGCAGCCGAAAAGGAACACGAGAAATTGCCGGGGAATTGAGAAAAAACAAAATTTCAGCCGATTTTTACCATGCCGGGCTGAGCACCGGGGTGCGTCACGAAAAACAGGATGAATGGCTGGCAGGAAAAACAAGGGTTATTGTGGCAACGAACGCCTTTGGAATGGGAATTGACAAACCTGATGTGCGTTTTGTGGTGCATGTGGATGCACCTGATTCACTTGAGGCCTACTTTCAGGAAGCGGGCAGGGCAGGCCGCGACAGAAAAAAAGCGGCTGCCGTTCTGTTATTTAACAATGCCGATCAAACCAAGCTAAAAAAGCATGTTTCAACAGCATTCCCGGAACCTGACAACATCAAACGCATTTACCAGGCACTGTGCAATTACCTGCAGGTTGCAGAAGGTTTTGGAAAAGGACAATCCTTTGAATTCAGCCTTCAGGATTTTGCAGGGAACTTTAAATTTCAACAGGCTATGGTTTTTAACAGCCTGAAAATTTTACAGAGGGAAGGTTACATCGAATTTACGGAAGAAGTGGACAATCCTTCAAGTGTTTACTTCACCGTTTCGCGCGACGATTTGTATAAATTTCAGGTGGCAAATGCTGCTTTTGATGCTTTTGTTAAACTTGTTTTACGCTCATACACCGGGCTTTTTAACGGGTATGTTTATATCGACGAGGAATTGCTTGCAAAACGTGCGGGAATTGATCGCGAAATGGTTTACAATTTTTTGAAGCATTTGCGAAAATCAAAAATTATCGATTATGTTCCCCGTAACCAGACACCTTTTATTTATTTCAGCAAAGAAAGAATTGGTATAAACCGGCTGAAAATTTCAAAAGAAAATTACGATTTCCGCAAAAAAGATTTTATGGAAAGGGTTAACTCAGTCATTCATTATGCCACTACCAAGACTACGTGCCGCAGCCAGTTGCTTTTGCAATATTTTGGCGAAACCGGTTCTCCCGTGTGCGGCATGTGCGATGTATGCCTTTCTATGAATAAAATAGGCCTTAGTTCTTTCGAATTCAGCGAAATAAGCAAGCAGGTAAAAAAAATCCTCGAATTACCCTGCACTTACGAAAACCTGTTACTGAAATTGAAAGGAAACCGGGAAAAATCGATGGAAGTACTGAAATGGCTCATTGATAATAAAAACATCGTATTCAGGATTGACCAAAAGCTTGAATGGAAGGAATGATTAAATGAATTTTATTTTGTTGTTTTTCCACCCATATCGGTCAATGTGCAATCAATTGGCTCCCAGAGTTCAGTTTTGTTTCATTCGGTATCCATTATGTGTGCAAACTTTCCGTTTTGCCTGAACACAATTTGCCAAAAACAAAAAGACCAAATTTATTGTCAACCACTGTTTTACTGGGAAATTTCAGAATTTTAACCTGCAGTGTTATCGCCCTCTGTTTTTTACATTCTTTTTATGGTAGTCTTTGATTATTTTCCCAAACCGTTTTTCTTTTTTGCGTTTTTCTGCCAAAGATGTTTCAAAATGTGTTTTTTCCCGTTCCAGTTTCAAAAAGTTCTCATAAGTACTTTGGTCCAAATCTCCATTTTCAAGGGCTTCCAAAACCGCACAACCTGTTTCACTGATATGGGTGCAATCTTTAAATTTACAGTTTTTGGAAAAATCGATGATTTTGTCGAATGTAGTTTCCAAACCGTATGCGACATCTGCAATTCCCACCTCGCGCATTCCCGGGTTGTCAATCATAATTCCACCGTTTTCGAGCAGAATCAGTTCCCGGTGGCTGGTAATATGCCGGCCTTTGTGTGTGCTTTCACTTATTGTATCTGTTTTCATAATGTTTTTACCGGAAAGATTGTTCAGCAGGGTAGATTTGCCAACTCCCGACGAACCAAGCAAACAGTAGGTTCTTGCTTTTTTAATCTGATGTTTTAGCTCATCGTATCCATTTTGCGTTTGATTGCTTACTGCAATCACCGGCACATTTTTTATACGCAGTCTGATGTTTTTCTTTATTTCCTTAATTCGTTGTTCATCAGTCAAATCGGTTTTGGTTAAAACAATTACCGGGCTAACTTTGGCTGAATAACAAATGGTGAGATAGCGTTCGAGCCTGTTGAGATTGAAATCGCGGTCAACTGCCTGCACAAGAAATGCCACATCAACATTTGCTGCAATTATTTGCACTTCCCCTGAATGCCCGACACCCTGTCTGTTAATCACTGAATATCGCGGAAACAGTTTGTGGATAATGGCAAATTCGGAATTAAAAACAGTAAGTGCCACCCAGTCGCCAACAGCGGGAAAATCTTCGCGACTTTGGGCCGTAAAGCGCATATTACCGGTAATTTCGGCTTCGTACTCACCTGTTGGGATTTTTACAATGTACCGTTCTTTGTGTTCTGCGATAACTCTTCCTGTCTCAAAATCTTTGAGATTCTGTTCTTCTCTGAATTTTTCAAAGAAGCTGCTATAACCTAAATCTTCCAGATTCATGGTAAAATTTTACTTATTTTTCTGCACAGATTTCTTTATGTATTGCAAATCCCTGCCTTCCTCATAAACAATTTCGTATTTAATCCCTTCTTTGTCTTTAAAATAAAGGGCATAATAACTTTGGCCATGCTGAGGATAAAATTTGGGTTCATCCACACTATTTGCCCCGGTTTGTAAAATTTTCAAATAAAGTTGGTCCACTGCAGCGCGTGATTCAGCCTTAAATGCCAAATGATGTAATGCCCCCGGCCTTCTCCGGTGAATAGTTTCCTTTTTAAAAACTTCCCTGGGCGAATTGATACCAAAAGTCAGCAGCGGATGGTAATATTCCACTACATCAAAATCATGTTCAGCTACTCTGCCTTTCGATTTTTGTTTCAGGTCAAATCCCAAAACAGGCAGAAATTTATCGTAAAATGATTCTGCAGCTTTCAGGTCTTTAACCGTAATTTGAATGTGGTCGATAATTGGTTTCATCGTTTCTGTAAGTTTTTTTTATTGTCTGTATTTCTGTTAATCATATTTTAATATCATTTTTCTGCAATTGTACACGAAATTAAAAAGTTTAAAAACAATTCTCAGAACAGGTCCTCACCTCATGAAAAATTTCAGGATTTCTTCCGCTAAAAGTTCAGGATTTGTATAATGCGCTATATGCTGCTGGCCTGGCAAAATAACGATTTCACTGTTTGGTATTGCAGAATTGAGAATATCAATAACCTGGCGCGCAAAAGGAGGGCTGTCGCCACCTAAAATCAATAGCGTGGATATTTGCAAATCTGCAAATCTTTCAGTGTCGAAATCAGAGGTTTCAAGGAGCGACAACTCTCTGGGAATAGTTGGCGCCGATTTGACCCGATCGTTCCATACGGGTGACTTTTGCATAGCAAAAATCTCCTCTTTGTTCATTTTTACCAGTTCACGATAAAAGAGTATTAATGCTTCTTCCAATTTACTGCTGTCCACTAACGCCCTGATTTTATCCGTAAAACCCGAAGGTACCGGGTCGATTCCCGGTAATGCAGGTTCATAAAGTAATAGTCTGTCTATTTTTTCTGTCAGAAGAGCAGCTTCAAGGCTGCAAAGTCCTCCATGTGAATGGCCAAATACAGAAACGGGTTCGCCAATGGCCTCTGCAATTGCAGAGATGTCCTCAGCTTCGCGTAAAAGATTGTAATTTGGTGAATCACCGCTTGCTCCCCGGCCACGACGGTCCATAACATAAACGGTAAAATGCTGCTCAAGAAGCGGAGCAATCCTAAACCAGCTATTATGGTCGGCTGTGATGCCGTGTACAAAAAGCAGGGGAGGGCCCGTGCCGCTTTTCCTGAAACCTATGGTTGTTCCATCTTTTGAAGTAACGCTTTGCATGATAATCGAATCTTTCATTTTGTTTGTATTTTGCGTTGATACATAAAAATTGCTAATAGATTGATAACCAGATGAAAGAATCAGGTAAGCAACCGCTGTGTAAGTGAAACAATATTGTTGAATTGTTATCATTGTTTTTACCTCATATCTGCAAAAAAAACAGGATTGATAAGTTACAACTTTTATGTTTATTTTGGCAGTTTTTTGGTTTTTTTGTATTGAAAGCTCCTTAAACAATAGAAATCTGGTTGCAAAATTTTTATGGATTACCTGTACTTCAGATTATTATGACGATCCTGGAAAAAATACCAAAAAGTATTGTATTTTATTTGGAATTGTTATAAATTAGCTGAATAAAAGGAATTTAACTTGACCTAAAAAGGTTTTGAATTGAAAAAAGCAGTGCAGATTTATTCATTTTGATTGACGGAATCGGAACAATTTAAAACTAATTAAGATGAAACGAGCATGGTAATAATTATCACCCAAGAGAATGATTAAATATCCATGCGAGTTCCATATGATACCTTTAGAAACAAACAATTTTAATCATATGAAAAAAATAATGACACTTGCGTTTTCGTCGTTTTTTACAAGTCTGACTGGGTTATGTACTGTTTGGACGATTACTAACTCAGGAGTAACATTTTCCCCGGCCACTGTCACAATTAATCAGGGAGACACCGTAAATTTTGTTTTGGAATCGGAACACAATGCCATACAGGTGAGCCAGTTGACATGGAATGCAAATGGTTCTGTTGCTCTGAGTGGCGGATTTCAAACCTCCTTTGGTGGCGGAATGGTTTTGCCTGAGCAACTTACGCCAGGTACTCATTTTTATGTGTGCACACCACATGCTTCATTTGGCATGAAAGGAACTATTGTTGTTCAGGCAACTACCGGTATTGGGAATAATGAATTGCTGCCTGATTTTTCTATTCAACCAAATCCGTCAAACGGTAAGTTTAAAGTTGAGACAAAAGCGTTGCAATCTTCAAAACAACCTGATTTGAAGGTTTTTAATGTGCGGGGAGAAAAAATTCATCAATCAGTTATTACAAGTCAGGAAACTGAAATTGATTTAAATGACCAGTCAAGTGGAATTTATTTTGTCCGGTTAGATGATGGACAAACTGTTCGCACTGAAAAAATTGTTATACAATAACTTCGCTTTTTAGCTTCCTGATAAAGGTTATTTGTCTGCCTGTTTTATGGTTGAATATAATTCCCTGCCTGGCTGAAACGGTCAGACGGGAATTCCCTTTCGGGTCCCTGATACTCAGAAAAGGCCTGAACGTTAAGTTGTTCCAAATGTTGTAAAGTTCCGCCAACTTGCAGAGGCCTTGCATTAAGCAGAACAGGGAAAGAAGAACCTGTTAAATGGGACGGAAAATTGTCCCTTGGTTATTCCTGACGACTTAACGAAACGCCGTGTACAGCCTGTCCCGAATTTATTTTGGGAAGACCCGCACGCACGGTGGTGAGAGAGGTGCTCCGGTGGGCTTAACGGCTCACCGGCCATCTACTCGATTGTGCGCTGGCTTTTTTATTTCTTTAGTTTCAGTGTTTTCAAATTAATCTTTCCACAATGAATTTCCTTATCGTTAACTCTGTAGAAAATATTTTGCTCTTTTATGCTAAGTCCCGTTCTCAATGTGCCGTCTACTCCTTTATTAAAAAGAGTTACAATATAAAAACCGTTAGAACTTTTCGGGTTGACAGTTCTTTTTAACTCGCCCTGTTTATTAAGGTTATTGTCTAAATATTTTTCTAAATCAAGACCATAATTAAATAGAGGTTCTTTCTGGGATGTAATTGTGTCGGAGGGAATAAATAGTTTAAATAATCTACCCGGTGAAGACGGTAGCTCATATGAATCTTCAGAAAATTCCATTCTAAATTCGAAGGGATTATTAGTTTCATTGGTTATACGAGTCCAAAAAACAGCATAAATATATTCTTCGCCCATACGGTCAGTGTATTTTAGTCCACCTCTTGGATAGCTGTTTTCTATTATTAAGGCATGACCAATGGAATCAGCGTAATCGTATCTGGTGTCAACATTCTTTTGGTTAGACACATTTACACCAGTTTGACTTTCAGTATTCATCACAGTCTTAGATTTCTCTAATTCTTTTGAATCTTTAAGTGGTGTTGATTTACGCTCTTGTCCACAAGAAAAAAACACTGTGGTCATTAAAATTAATATTGGTAATATTCTTCTCATATTTTCAGCTTGCACACAATAGTTCAGAGCAAGTTTTCGACTCGGATGCGTATTACTTAATTGTCAATAAAATACAAATTATTTAGTGTTATGAAATACTTGAATTTACCGACATAGCCGGGAAGAAATTTGCACAGTGTTATAGCCTTTGTTTTAACTTTTATAAATCAAATTCATTTCAGATAATTCCTGTCCAATTTGATGAATTCCACTTAATATTTTTTCAGTTTGGTTTTCCGATGGCTTTTTATGTCCTTGCACATACTGAGATAATAGTGTAGGGTTCATTCCAATTTTTTCCGCAAGAAATTTTGCGTTAAGCACTTTATAATATTGGAAGAATTGTGCAAAGTCAATTTCAAATTTTAAATTCTCATGGGTAATTTCAAATTCTTCTTCAAAATTTAATTGAGTTGCTTCAAGTGCATTATTTATTAATTCAGGAATAGTTCTGCCAGTAGTAAATATTGGATATTCTTCGGAATATGCAGAAAAACCAGTCTTTGTTTTTTCAACTATTATTTTAATTTTTTTCTTTAATGTTTTCATAATTCCTGTTTTTAAAGTGTTATTCCTGCATCTCTCAAAATTTTTTTCTCAAGTCATTTGCCGACTTCTTGACTTCCATGATTTGGAAAAATTATTATTCCTTCTTTTTGGTCATGTTTCATTTTAACATGCGACCCTTTTTGTGAAACTGGATACCAGCCATCTTTTTTCAAGAGTCGGAATAATTCGGAACATTTCATGTATTAATAATATTTTTCTAAATCATTTCAAAGGTAAATAATAATTTACTTTTTAGCAAGGAATTATTTTTAAAATTTTTCCTTTTCAATAAATAGGACTCATCGCTGGGTCTTGCCGACCGCTCAGACTCCTATTTATTGTGGGCAGTGCATCTAGTTCATTAATAATAATCATATTTAGTAACATAACTCATTGCCGAACTATACATTGAAAGTTCTTCGGATTCGAGATAAATCAAATTGTCATTTCTATCATAATAACGCCTGATTTCTCTTATTTTTTTGTTATTATTTATGTTGAAAATTTCAGTTTTTACATTTAGTCCTTTTTGATAACTATGTACACTAAACTGAATAGGCGTATTATCCGTTCCTGAATAATTAGTTTCTTCGACTAATTTTCCTTGATTATCATATTCATATTTAATATATGTTACAAGTACACTGCGCCAGGGTTCAGAGCCAAAATATCCATTTTCATATTTATCCTCACGTATCAAACGGTTATTGACATAAAAATATAGAGTAGAATCAACTCGATTTTGAGTCATTTGAGGATATTCTATCACTTCTTTTTGTTTTTTTTCGTTATTATCGTATGAGTATGTGTAAGTTCTCAGATTTAAAAATCCTGTATTAGAGTTAGTGTTGGAATGATTATAAATAATTTTCTCTAGTAGACCTTCACTGTTATAAACATAGTCAGAGTATGAAAAAAGTCCAACGATAGTTCCATTTTCAAATATAGGTGTTCCGTTTTCGTACATAGGTTGAGATTCTTTACTTATCCTGCCTTGTTCGTCATATTCATATTGCGTAATAATCACACCAGTTTCTTTTGAGTCTACCGATTCTACATACGAAATATGTTTTAATTTACTGCCTTTCGCATACAAAATTTTGTTATCGTCTATTCCAGGTTTTTCACAACTTGAAAACATCGTCATTCCTGCGAGGCAAATTGCTACTGCAACCACGCTCCTCATACTTAATCTGTTTTCGCACATAATTTTAAAAATTTTATGTCATTGTCAGACTGTTTATTTCGTTTGACGTTCAATTCAACTTTATATTGTCCTACTGCGCTATCTCGCATTGCCCACTACGGGCAAGTGCAAGTTTTCGACCCGGATACGTATTGCTTGATTGTCCATAAAATACAAAATATTTAGCGATATGAGATACATGAATTTACCACCAAAACCGGGAAGAAATTTGCACAATGTGTGTGCGTTCGGCTTTCATTTTCTTTTTTAGTTAAACGGCATTATTAAGTAATTCCACATTAAAATTTATTTTTGCATCCAATGCCCTGAAAACTTTTAAGATTGTTTCAAACCGTGCATCTGTCAAATGATTTTCAATTTTTGAAATTTGAGCTTTTTTTACTCCAACCAATTTCCCGAGTTGTTCCTGAGTCAGATTTTTCTCTTCTCTTATTTTTCTGATTGTCTGTCCTAAAACATCAAGCCGTAATTCCTCTTCAAAAATATCTCTTTCTTTTGAGCCTTTAATTCCAATATGCTCATCAATCATATCATCTATGCTTTTTTTTCTTATTTTTTCTGCTTTCATTTCTTTTGTTTTTTAAATTCAAAATAAATTTTTCTTATCTCCTCTGCCTTTTTTATCTCATTTTTAGGAGTCTTTTTGGTTTTTTTAATTATTCCATGAGTTGCTAAAACAAGTGTTTCTTTATTACCTGTTTTATCCCAAAATGCAAAAAGTCGATAATGCTTTTTTTCAAACAGCGTCCGAAATTCCCAGATGTTTTCGTTTAATTTTTTAAATAATTCCGGGTCATTTGTTAACTGCGATTTTTTCAGGTTATAATAAATTTTCCTACGAACTTTTAACTCCAGGGAATCCATAAAATCAATTGCTTCATCCAAAAAGTCAATATTGAATTTTTCTTCCATTCAAGTAGTTTTATGCAAAAATAAGAGTTTCTTAATTAGGAAACAAGTGAATTTTAAGAATACGGTATTTAATTTCTTTCAAGCTGACGCATAACGTTTGATGGTATGGTGGATATTTCGATGATGCTGACCCCCTGTTTCGGTGATATTGACCCCCCTTGCAGTAAGTGGTTCAAAGAACAGAGTGCATGACAATATTACATCTTTTTTCTCAAACTTTCTCCTTTCAGTTCAATTCGGTGCGAAGTATGCACCAGACGGTCTAAAATGGCATCAGCAATTGTTT